>NZ_SRTH01000031.1:0-40811 GCF_004792065.1 Mesorhizobium sp. M8A.F.Ca.ET.165.01.1.1
CACCGCGCCGCAGAGTTGCCGGTCTGGCTGCACAGATACAATTGGCACCGTCCCCACGGGAGCCTAAAGTCCAAAACACCTATCAGTCGCCTCGCTCTAACCGAGGACAACCTGTTGAGGCTCCACAACTAGCTAGCTTCCTTGCAGAAGTTGATGGCGTGGCCCGTCGGGTCACTGGCCTGTCAGGTTCGAACGTCTACCCTGCCCCAACGTAGCGGTTCCATCCCGGCCGGGGACCACCGCGTCCGGGCGATTCATTGTCCACAACATAAGCGGAATGCTTTTCATCAACCTTTTGCGGGTCGGAACAAAGGCGAATGATCACATTCATCTGCTGAAGGGACACCGTAATCAGCAGACAGGACTATAAACATGAAGGCTTTGATCTTGAGCGCCGTAGCGCTTTCTCTTGGCATCCCGGCTATCGCCACGGCCGCCGAGGCTGATGTGGTGATCACGTCGCATCACCGTCACCACCATCGCGCCGTTGTCTATAATGACGAGGGAGGTCGGCTCCATCATCGCCATCATGGGCATGTCGCATTCTATGACAATGGCGAGCGTGCGTGGCGCCACCGCCATCACCGCCGGGATACGGTCATCGTGACGATGGGTCACCGTCGCCATCACCATCGACATGTCGTCATCGATCAGGGCAACGACTAGGCCGCGTGCGTGCCCGGCTCCGCTATATTGAAAGGCTCGAGCCGGGCGCACCGCAATCTGCCGGGCTTTCTTCTCGCTGGCTTTGTGGCTAAAAACTACTGACCCATCCCGAACTTGTAGGTCAGCCTAGCCATCACGGCATCAACTTTTGCGTCGGTGCGATAGGTCTCAGGATTAGCACCGAGGCTGCCGTTATCGAACACGTTGTTGCCCGTGCTCGTCTTATGACCGAGGTCAATGTGGGTGTAGTCCACGCCGAGCGAGAGGAAAAGCTCATCTCCTGTCACCAATTTGCCATCAGTGAACAAAATGAGAACATGAGAGTCAATACCTCTTGACCTGACAGGAATATGTTCCTTATTCCTGATGTATCTGAGCAGGAAAAAGGCCATGGGAAAGCGCCAAAATGCGCCGATTGGCGAAGCTATGTCCGATTTGGAGTTTACTGCCCAGCAGGCCATAGCTGCAGCCGGTGGCGACGTTGTGGTCGCCTTGCTGACCGTCTTGGCCAGGAACGCCAAACTTGAGCGGGAACTCGTTTTGTCACGCGCGGCGGTCTCGAATGGGTTTTCTCGCGGCTGGCTTAAGGCGCGCCCATAGATGGTGGACACCGCCGAAGACAATTTCCGGATCGAGGTTTGGGATCGGGAGGAGAAGACGCATCTCGAAACCATCTGTCGATCGCCGGATGCGATGGTGAGCCAAGCTGCCTGGCATGCCGCCATCAGGCGCCGGCCCGGCATGCTGCTGATCCATTACAACAGCCGCCACGTCATGGAGAAAATGGTCACGCCGGGCGAAGTAAAGCTTCCGCCTCAAACGATCATCGACGGCAGCATACACGCCGGACTCGACGTCTCGCTCGGCGATCTGCGAGAATGGCACACTCTGCGAGCCTGGTGCAAGAATTGCTCCCACCATGCCCCGGTAAAGGCGGCCGGACTTATCCGCCGATACGGGAGGGACGCGCTATTCAGCACTGTTGAGCGAGCGCTTCTCTGCACGAGCTGCGACCGGGGCGGGCCGGTCCGGCTCGAGGTCCACAGCATGCCGCGAAACTAAGGGTGATGACCGATCGCTTGCGACCCGGCTTGCGGCGGGTGTTTCTTTGTATCGAGCCTCGCGGAAGTCGAGCAAGTTCTGAAACACCTCCAGTTGCCCCGCGAAATTGCGCGCCAGATATCGAACCAGCTTGGGGTTGTTCAGCAGTCGGTCGAAATAGCTCGTAGCGGCGATCAGGTTTAGCATTTCTGAGCCGTGGGTGCTGGCAGCGCTCAGATAGTCATGGCTGACCTCGGCAATGTTGGCTTCCATGGCGGCCATTTGCGCCGGGGAAATACCCTCGTATCTTTTTCTGCGAGCCAAGGGATTGGTGAGTTGTGATCGTGGGGTGAGCTCGATCAAGAGCCTCGCTACTCGAAATTCCACGCGGTTCATCGCGAGCATCAACCGGACAACCTCAACCTGCCGGCCCGGCACGACCTCTCGTAACAAGCCGAAAATCTTCAAGGGGGCGCCGAAATCGTTCAGCATGTCGAGAGCTTCGAGGCAGATGCCTTCGACAAGCGGCTCGTCGACGCGCGGCAAGGAAATCTGCCGGTCTTCGCAGATACCCGCTTTCACCCCGGCCTCTGGCGAATTTTGCATCAAGATCGAAGGAAGCGTTGCGAAGCCATTCGATTGAAGCAATCCTTGAAATGCAGCGATGCGCAGGACATGACGAAAGGCATCGACGACGCTTTCCATCTGGTGTTTCACCGCGTCGGCTTCCCTGATGAATTCCTGCATATTGTCGACTTGGCGCCTGTAGGTCTTCAACAAACCGGAGACACGCAGCGGGTTCATCGGCGCCCGCGAATCTACCGTCAGCCGAATGGCATGCCGATTGTTTGTGACGAAGTCGCGAAGCCCGGCTTTCGTAGTTCTCATATATTTGCCGGCATTGGTTCTCGTCTCGCCATCTCAACCACAGGATCAAGCGAAGCGAACAGGAAGGCATCAAGGCGCACGCCATTGTCGGCCTTGAGCATGTGAAGGGCAGAATGCGCTTCATGAGCGGGTGCGATTAGGAAGTCACGAACGGTCTGATTATCGGTCTCCATCCTGATCAAAATCGTCACCTCTGGCCCGATGAGACCCCGCTTCCAGAACGGCCAGCGTGGAAACCCGGCGACGTTCATCCGATATTGCGCAGTCCAAATCGCCACGGAGAATTCATCATTGACACGCATAATCTTTGTTTGGGGATCGTACAGCGCCGAGCCACCGACCCCGCCGATGTCCGAGATCAAGTTCTCGATTGTTTGCTGCCGAATCTGAATGAGCCGCCTTCTGATGTCGAGTTTCCGATAGTTCGCCGACCCGTCGTATCCGATCAACTGGTAGGCGGCGTTCATGCTTCCAAAGCGATGCGCGTAAATGCTGGCTGAATGACAGCCTGGAGCTGCATCAATTATCGGACTCGACAGCCGTCCCCGCTCTTTCCAAAGCTTGGTCAGATCGGCCAGCAACTCCTCATCGGATCTGAGGTAGGTGCGCCCCCGCCTGATAGCTTGCGCACGATCGAACACCGCCCGGGTTACGAGCGGCTTGATGACGTTGTCGGCGCGCACAAATGCGCCTGGCGGATTTCTTACCCGGTTTTGCAGAAGCCTGTGGGATATCCGGTTCCAAACACTGTTGCCGATATATTTTTCGCTGGCCAGTATCGTGCCTACGCACTCTCCGGTCCAAGGCCGGCCAAACTCGGTGACCAGGCCGCGCGCGTTTAGAGCAGCCGCAATTTCGACTGCCGTTTTTCTCCTTTTCACAAACTGGTTGAATATCCATCGGACGGTTGAAACCTCATTTTCAGGCCCGGGAACGAGAACGACGCGGTCGCTGGCCAGGCCTTTTCGCTCATCGTGATGGAGGATTCCCTTCGGATTTCCAGAGCCGTCGACAAGAAGGCGCCTCAACCCATAGCCCGCGGGGCCACCGCCGCTGAAACCGAGTTTGACTATGCGGCTTTGGCCAGCAAAGACCCTCTCTGACAGCATTCGGCTGTATTCTGCTGCCATGCTACGCTTAATAGCCTTCAGCACGTCGGACCCGACGCTCCCATCGTTGACGAACAGTTCCGCGCAGAACTCGATCCGCACTCCGGCTCTTTGGCATCGGTATTCATAAGAGGCGCTTTCATCAGTATTCTGAAAGCGTCCCCATCGGCTGACGTCATAGACCACGACAGTTTCGAAATCGGCCCGCCGGCTTTCGATATCTTCGATCAGCCGCTTCAAGCCCGGGCGTCCCCAGATGTTGAGCCCGCTTCGGCCCGGATCTTCATACGTGGCAACGATCTCATAACCCATGACATCTGCATAGTTACGGATCGCGTCCTTCTGATTGTCGATGGAGTAGATTTGCCTATCCGTCGACATGCGCAGGTATTGAGCAGCGCGAGCCCTTCGCCTTTCAAACTCGGGGTGGGTGGTTGCTTTGTCCATCGCGCGGGCCATGGTACTCAGACCTGATAATAGAGGCCTGTACCGCCTGCGATTTGGTTAGGAAAACATGTCGAGTTTGCTTCGAATGCGAGCCGTCGGCCGCATCCAGATATATATCCGTGCGCAACTATATCGGCCGTTGAGATCAGCGGGTATGCCCGTTTCTTTTCCGCTTTGGAAACCATGGCTTTCAACTCATGGGAAACCCTGACTCACTTCGTGAGAATCCGCGCCGCCGTTCCGCCGCAATGCAACCGCACTCGGGCTTCATTCGCCCCTGTCCGTCAGTCCCCGGGGCTTTGAGTGGAGTTCCAGTGATGATCATCAAGAAGGCTATTCTCGCGGTGCTGGTTACCGCAGCACTTGCCGGCTGCCAGTCGCAGACCGAAGGCCAGCAGCGCGCCACCACGGGTGCGCTCCTCGGCGGCGCCGGCGGCGCGCTGGTCGGCCAGGCGATTGGCGGCAACACCAAGAGCACTGTCATCGGCGCGGCTGGCGGTGCGCTGCTCGGCGCCGTCGTCGGTTCCGCCACCACCCCGCAGCAGCCCCGCGGCGAACAGCTCTGCCGCTACCAGGACCGCTACGGCCGCATCTACACCGCACCCTGCGACGACCGCTATTACAACGGCAACTACTGAGCCGTTGCCGCCCCCTTCTTTGCGAAGGCCCAGACCATCAGCGGGTATTCCTCGTCGTTGCTGAGGTCCCGCCACAGACCGTAGGCGCGCACAGGGCCACCGATGTGGGCCCTGGCGCAGGCCTTGTTGCCCCAGCCATGGACCTTGACATTTGCTTCGGCAAAGCCGCCCTCGACCATCAGCTGCTTCAGGCCGGCGGGCGTCCACCTGTTGTAGTCGTGTGGCCTGGCGTGCACGCGAAACAGGAACGGTGTCGCCACCATCGCCCAGCCGCCTGGCCTGGTCATGGCGTGGATGTTTTGCACGGCCGCCGCCGGCCGCCGGACATGTTCCAGCACCTGATCGGCGATGACGATGGAATATTCTTCTTCCGTACGGTCCCGGCAGATGTCGAAGGCGGGGAAATCGACCGACCGGTAGTTTGGGCACATTGTCCGCCAGTATCGGTTCCAGCCGGGCGAGATCTCGATCACGTCCGAGGCCTTGCGGTTTCCGGCTTCTAGGAAAAGCGTGAACGCCTCAATCTGGCGGATGCGCAGCCAGTTGCGCGAATCATAGCCGAGCAGGCGTTTGGCCACCTGTTTGCTGCGGTTTTTCAGGGTGCCGGCAAGGCTTGTCGTCGTCACATCGACCTCCTCCTGCCCGCCGCGAGATGAGCCTAGCCCAGGCAAGTGGGCAAAAGATGACAGGACAGCCTATCGCACCCAGGACCATAGGCGCGAATAGCCTATTGAACCGTCATCTGTACAGATCGTTGCCGATCAGAGCGACGCCGAACGGCGAGTTGAGATAATCGAGGAACACGCCCTGATATTCTGGCACGCCGTCACCGTTGGTGTCACGCAGCAGGGTTTTCCGGTTGCTCGGTCCACTATCTTCGGCCGAGCTCGCGCAGCCTTGCGTCGCGGTAGCTTCGACCGGAGAGCGACGTGGAAACAGTTGCTCGCGCTGCTTGGTCCAGCCCTGTCGCGCTCTTGAAGGAACGGGCTCGCAAACACTAGGCTGGCGGGCAAGCTGGGCCAGGAGACCGCTTTTCGCCAAGCGGAAATATGGACCATCGAGGTCGAACCCAGAGATGGCCGACACTGCGTGGCGATGCTGCTGCGCGGCAGCGGCCGAGCCACTGTCGTGCTGACGGGACACTACGATACGGTCACCACCCGCGACTATGGCGCGTTGGAGGATATCGCCAACCGACCATCTGCTCACGCCGGCGCTCGGCAAAAGCCTCGCAGATGGTGGCACAGCGGCCGCCCAACGCGCGCGCGCCGATTTTGCCTCGGGGGAATTTCTCGCCGGCCGCGGCCTGCTCGACATGAAAGCCGGCCTCGCGGCGAGATTGGCCGTCTGCACGCAATTCGCCGAGAGCGCCAATCCGCCGGGGAACATCTTTTTCCTCGCCGTTCCCGACGAGGAGAACAATTCGGCCGGCGCGCGCAAAGCCGCGCAGGCGCTGCCATTCATCGCGCGCGAACGCGATCTCGACTTGGCCGCGGCAATCAATCTCGATGCGATCGCCGACGATGGCGACGGCAGCAAGGGTCGCATCATCGCCCTGGGCACCGTCGGCAAACTACTGCCCACCGCCTATGTGATCGGCATCCCTGCCCACAGCGGCTTTCCGTTGAACGGCTTGAACGCCGCAGCTGGCCGCCGCCATCGCCAAGCGCGTGGAATGGGCGCCGGAACTGACCGACCAGTCCCAGTTGGGGACTGGCACGCCGGCTAGCCTGCTCAGCATCCACGACAGCAAGGCCGGCTATGACGTGACAACGCCGGCAAGCGCCTTTGTCACCTTCAACGTGCTGAGCTATCGCTGGGCGCCAGACGAGATGCTCGACCGTTTCGAGCGGCTTTGCGCCGATGCGGTTTCGGCCTGCCTGGGAGATCTCAAGCTGCGCCTCGGCCCAGGCAATGGCTCCGCTGCGGTCAACCTGGTCGATAGCGTTGCGCTACACCGCTTTGAGGCTATTGCTGCCGGCCTCGACGAGGACGCCAAGTCCAAGCTGGGCGAACTCGGCGCTTCGCTTGCCGACGGAGAGCTCTCGCTGCCTGAACAGTGTCGGCTCGTCACGGAAGAAGCGTGGCGATTGAGCCATCTTTCCGAGCCGGCGATCGTCGTCGGCTTTGGCTCGATCCCCTATTTGCCGACAAATCTGTACCAAACACCGGCTGCAAAGAGGTTGCGCGAAATTGCCTTAGAGATCGCCGCCAACGCAACCCGACGCTACGGCTGTGCAATCGGCTGCGCGGACTATTTCGCGGGCATCTCTGATATGAGCTTCTTTGGGGAGGCGGTCGAGTCTTCGCTCGACGTTGTTGCCCGCAACACACCTATGTGGCGCGACGGTGTGCGGTGGCCCCTGCATCGTGGCCTGGCCAACATTCCGACGATCAACATCGGTCCGTGGGGTCGGGACTATCACACGCCGCTGGAACGGCTGCACATCGGCTACTCGTTCAACGTGCTGCCACGCGTCCTTGGCGAAGTCTGTACGGCTTTGCTCAACGAAGGCTGACGCGGACGCAGAGCACTTCGTTTGTCCACTCTAACGGAGGAAGAATTTGGCGAACGCAGAGTTGGACGGCGCTGGGTGGAAGCGAGGGCGCCCGGCCGGATTGACCGGGACCGGGTGGTGATTACGGTGGCCGATTCAGCGCAACTCCTGTTGCGTGACTGGCCGGCGCCGGCCTCGGAAGTTCGTCTCGCGGCACTCAGGGGCTGCCTCGCGGTACTGCGCGGTGAATAGCCGGCGCGATTTGCCAGGCAGGCATTCCTCGTCGGAGGCAGAGACGCCGAATACTGCTGCGAACCGATTTGACCTCGTCCCGCACTTTACTTCACAGCTCAGGGCTTAGACCTAGCCCTCAGGGTTTGGGCAATGTCGGTTGAGTGGGCTGCGTGCCCTGCTGGTCGCCGCCGGTGCTGCTCTGCGGCGTCGGATTGCTGTCGATCTTCGGGTTCTTGTCGACAGGCTGGCTGTTGACCGTATCCGTCTTGGATTTGGCGGGATCCTCATTGCATCCCGTCAAGGCAGCAAGCGCAATCGTCACCAACAGAATGGTTCTCATTCCAAGCCTCCCTTCCGTGCCACTGGCAAGACGTTAGACCAGTGACCCACCCGGTCAAATCGAACCGATAGGCCTTGCCGTGATGCTTTTCTGGCCAGCACCAGATCGAGTGCCGCGTCATCGACCGGACTGCGCATGAAGGGACGGACAGCCTGGCAAGCCGACTCCGTCGAGACAAAATCGCAGGAAGTGCTTCTGGCCACGACATAGTGTTCGATCAGAATACCAACCCGTTTCAGCGCGATGTCTTGGGCATACTGCATCTGCTTCTCCTTGGCTGCCGAACTTCCGGACACGAGTGTTGTTCCACCTGTACAGAAAACTTCGCTTCCGGGCCGCCGCACCATCTGACGCTGGCGCACGGATCCAAGGGACAATCCTGCCGCGCGGTGGTTGGGGCGCAACCAGGAGCGCAAAATATGACCGGCAGCAACAAAACTGGCGGTGGTTACCGGGGCCTCAAGGAGATAGACAAGAAACTCGCCAAACTTTGGGCGAGGGCCGGTTTTAACTTGATCATCGCGGCCGATGAGCCGGCGATCAGGCAAGCGGCCGAGGGCGCTTTCGTCGAAGACGTGGCGGTGAAGCGCTTGAAGTCGATCTGGCAACCCTAGAGGGCGCCGAAAAATTGATCGCCCGGATCGGCGATCGTATCGATCTTCTTTTTCTAAATGCCGGGCGCGGCCTCGGCACGGTTTTCTCGACCAGGACTGGAAAAAAGGCCCGTCGCATCGTCGACACCAACATGACCGGAACAATCTGTCCAGCCCATCAACTGGCGGCGGGGATGCCTTGAGTCGCGTCCGGCGCCAGATGGCCGGGGTTCGTAGGAACAATTGCAGGTGGCGTCCGTTTGTTGGCTATCAGCCATCGAGGAACCCGCATGACCGCACCACGAGCCGTTTGGAAGGGCTTCTTGAAAGTCGGATCCGTTACATGTGGCGTGAAGATCGTCGGCGCGACCAGCGAGGCGTCGAAGATCCATTTCAAAATTCTCAATCGCAGGGACGGCTTGCCGGAAAAAAGCGCCTACATCGATGAAGCGACTGAGGAGGAAGTCGACGCCGAGGACCAGGTGAAGGGTTTCGAGATCGACAAGGACGACTACGTGCATGTCGAGCCCGATGAACTCAAAAAGCTGAAGCTTACCTCGGAGCACACGTTGGAAGTCGGCGAGTTTGTCGACCTCGACGATGTCGACACGCGATATCTTGAAAAGCCGTATTACCTCATTCCGGCCGACGGCGCAGCGGCCGAAGCTTTTGAAATCATCCGCAAGGCCATGGAGGAGAGAAAGGTCGCGGCCCGCTCCTGCGTCGTGCTTTACCAGCGTGGCCGCGAAGTGCTGATCCAGCCCTTCGGCAAAGGCATGCTCTTGACCGAGCTGCGCAGCCACGGCGAGATGATATCTGCGGAAAGCGTGTTCGCCGATATCAAGAAGGTAGAATATGATGCGGACCTGATCGAGGTCGCCAGCCTGCTGATCGACAAGAAAGTGACCCGTTTCGATCCGTCGAAATTTGAAGACACCTACGAGGACGCGCTGATCGCGATGATCGAGGCCAAGCGCAAAGGCAAGCCGCCGCCAAAACCGGCGCCCAAGCCGAAGGAAAATGTCGTCAACCTGGCCGAGATTTTGCGCAAGAGCCTGGCGCAAGCGGACGGCAAGTCGGAGAAAGGCAAAGCCACGGCATCGCGCAAGCGATCGGCCTAGCTAGGGCGCTCGAGCCTGCCCGCCTCAGCCTCGCACTCCAGCGTCCAAAGCCAGGCTGCGAATGTTCGTGCGGGATGTTGCAAGGCTGCGGCCCAAGCTGCGGGAAGCGCATCGGAAGATTATCGAAATAGACTAGCCGAATATCCCGGATCCTTGCTGGGCAAGGTGCTCCGGTTCACTCTTGCCTGCCCCTGCAACAAGCCTCACCGGGAATTTCAGAGTTGCACCTTGGCATTGTCACCAACATCAGGTTTGGCCCCGGTAACTGCAGCGAAAACCATCTTTGCAGTAGCGACGACAAGCCCCGGGCTGTCCCACAATTCGCCTTCGTCCGGGGTCACCTTGATAAGCCGGATTTCAGGATCGCTGGCGCTTTCCCACCAGGCCTTGTCGGTCTTTTCCCAGAGCTCCGCGATTTTCCCTCTGTCGTTTGTCACTGCGGCCGACCCCGAGATCGTAACGTATTTGTAGTGGCTGCTGTCGCTCCAGGCCAATGTCACCTTGGGATATTTCGCCAGCTGCTTGTTCTTGGCGCCGTCGTCATTGACGAGGAAATAGACGGCATCCTCGTCCCTCCTGACGCGAGCCGAGAGAGGACGGGCGCGATTGTATTTCCCGTCCCAGGTCACAAACATGCAGATGTCGATATCCGTGGCGAGTCCCCAGATCCGGTCCGTGGCCTGGGCCGGGGTGAGGTCGCTATCTTGCTCTCGATCGTGGGTCATGAGTTGTCCTTCGGGATAAGGTGATTTTGCTACAACTCCGGGAGGGTCTCCACGTTCCAGTCAATCGCGCGAAGCGACACCGTGCAGACTGGACCCAGCCCGGTGCATTCCATCCGGGAACCCTCATCCCAATCGAGTGTTCTTGTTGGGCGAATTCACCCTTTGAACATGGCGAGAGACGTGCGGCTGAGCAACTTTGGAATGCGATCTGCTATCAGAAAGGCGGTCGCCGTCCGGCCAAGGCTTGGGCGTTGGCTCGATAATCTCAAATATCTTGCCGTTGCTATCACGGCCGGCCTGGTCACGCTGGTGGCGATTAACCTGATGCCGGATCCACGCGCGATGCGCACGATCGTCCCACACGTTTTCAATGCTGAAGATCCCGCATTCGCAAGGAGCATGAGCAGCTATTCAAACGGACAGATGTACGATGCGAATGCCGTACAGACCCTGGTCAATGGCGACGATATCTTTCCGGCGATGCTGCGAGCGATCCATGCTGCTCATTCCAGCATCGATATGGAAACCTACATCTATTGGTCGGGTACGGTCGGCTACGACTTCGCCATCGCTTTGGCTGCGAAGGCGCGAGACGGCGTCGAGGTTCGCGTACTTGTCGACTGGGCCGGCAGCCTCCCCTTCGACGAAGATCTAGTCCACGTCATGACGAGCGCCGGAGTGCGGTTTCAGCGTTATCGACCCGTCCATTGGTACACAATGGATCGGGTGAACAATCGAACCCACCGCAAGCTTCTCATAATTGACGGGAAGATCGCATTTACCGGAGGCGTCGGGATCGCCGACAACTGGCTGGGAGACGCACGCAACCCGAATGAGTGGCGAGACACCCACTATCAGGTAGAAGGACCCGCCGTATCCGCCTTCCAGGCGGCGTTCGCCGAGAACTGGCTCGAGGCGGCAGGCGAGACCTTGCAAGGTGAAAAATTCTACCCGCCACCTGAACCCGCAGGATCACTCAGCGCGCAGTTGATCCTGGCTTCCCAGCCGAATGGCTCTGTAAACATGGAGTTGATGATGTTGGCCGCCATGGCTGCCGCCAAGGATCACCTGCGGATCGGAATGGCCTATTTCGTTCCGGACGACATTGCGATCCAGCAAATCTTGGACGCCAGGAAAAGAGGCGTCGCGGTCGACGTCATTGTCCCCAACTCGCTGACGGATGTCCCCATCGTTCGAAAAGGCTCGCGCTATTTCTGGGGCGAGTTGCTCAAAGCCGGGGTGCGCATCCACGAGTTTCAGCCGACAATGTATCACCCTAAGCTGTTGATCGTGGATGATGTGTGGGCCAGCTTCGGCTCGGCCAACCTGGACGAGCGGTCGCTGCGTCTCAACGACGAGGCCAATCTGAACATTTACGGCAAGGATTTCGCACAGACGCAGATCGATCTGTTCAACCAGGACCTTGGGCGGTCGAGGCAGATCAGTCTTGAGGAGTGGCAAGCGCGGCCGTGGACTGAAAAGGTGACGGACTGGTTGTCGAGCAGACTGCGCTCGCAGCTGTAGTGTCTGTGCAGACAAGCCGCACTATGTAAGCCTCTGATCGAACAGGTGAGAGGCAGCTGATCAATGGCAAAGCATGCCGTTGTCAGTTCATTGGCACCTGCCATGAGCCCATTCCACAAGGTGACCCTGCTCTCGACGGCGACGCGCGCGCTGGTCGGTCATGGAGCAGCAGAACATCCGCCGGTTGGTATGCATCACCGGCCTCGGCGCCGGTGACAGCCGCGGCCATGGCGGTTTCTTCTTCGACCGACTGCTCCTGCCCCTGATGCTGCGGAAGGTCTATGAAGACAAGGATCGCCAGGAAGATGCCATCCGGGGCAGCACGCTCGACTGGACCATCGTTCGACCGATGGTGCTCAACGACAAGCCAGCGCGCGGCCGCATCAAGGCAGTGACCGACCTTTCAGGGGTACATGGCGGGACGATCGCGCGAGCCGATGTCGCGGATTTCGTCGTTCAGCAACTCACCGCGGATACGTGGTTGCGCAAATCGCCCCTGACCGTGAACTCATAAAGGGTCGGGGTGGGCGGGCTCGTGCTCTTACGGTGCTGCAAACTGATCCGCAAGACACTGATGCGCAGCGAGAACGTCGAGATACTATCGGACAAGACCAATGCCGCTGTCATGCGGCATGCTGGTCGCGCCTTCCCGGGCGTTAGGCGGGTGCACCCTTGCACACACGGTTCAGACGCACGACTTCCCCGTCGGAATCGGCATGATACTTTACGCGCTTACGGCGTTTGTTCGTGGCCCCTGTGGGCAGGTCCTTTAAAAGCTTGAAAGCTCTGGCCACTCTCCGCTGGCAGGTCGAAGGCCGACTTCTCCTTCGTGATTCCCTCGATGGGCACACCAGCGGATTTTCTGCATGGCGGCGATGGTTCCCGCGGAGAAGCGAGGGGCGCGGACTGCGTCGTGGCCGGGAAAGAAGAGGCTACGGAACATTAGAAGTCGCCAATTGTTTATAGCATCGGAAAACTGAAAAAGCCCCAGTGGATGCTCGTGAATGAACACTGCCCAGCGCGTCAATTCGTGGATTACTGCTCAGAAGCCAATCGCTATCTGCGACAGCTGCATCGTGGACGAATTGAATGTAACTCCAGCTCAAGTCGGCCAGATCACCGGGGCCCTTGGAACCACGTCCGACTTCGACCGCGATAAAGGAGTATGCGGGCGCTGCTGCGAGAAGACCGTTATACGCGCGAATTAGTCTGGAGCTGAGCGTCGACTGAAGGCAGTCCCCGGCCAAGCAAGGGGTCGATGTGCTGGCCTGCTGAATTGTCATTCGGCTGGTGAAGCGAAGTCAGGACGAACTATCAACGTGGGAGCGCAGGTAGGTCCGGCGCCGCCCACCGCCGGGCCATCTTTCGCTTTCGGTTTTACCAACCTTGCCTGCCATACCAGTCATCGATATCGCGTCGCGCGCGATCCTTTTCGATGCCGTAGCGCTCCTGGATTTTGCCTTCGAGCTGGTCGCGCTTACCTGCGATGCGATCAAGGTCATCATCAGTGAGTTTCCCCCACTGTTCCTTGACCTTACCCTTCACCTGCTTCCAATTTCCTTCGACGCGGTTCCAGTCCATGACGACCTCCATTGTTCGAAAAAGGCGGAACGTCGTCGAACCTCCGAGGTTCCCGGCGACCAGGGATTCATAAAATGACCGGGGTCGCAGCAAGACACTGTCGGGGCGCAATTCCTGCTATAAGCGCGATATCGCCAGGATGAGCAAATTCGAAGCGCCGCACCATGTCGGGGATTGTGGCTTTACGAAAACGCGTCCACACATTTTAGGTCATGCTCAATTGTTGCCGTCAGGGATGACCAAAATGGGAACGGACTGCGAACGAGTCAGCCGCCACGGCGATGCGCCATCGCTTCGAAGATCACTTCGAAGACGCTCCCCACTTCTTCAGTCACCTCGCTGGGTGCGATCCCCAGCTTTTCAGCAGCTTTCAACATTTGATCGGCCACGTCGCTAGCAGCGATCGGATTGCCAACCGGTTCGTCCGGCAAATGATTTACGACCCAGTCGTCAAGGAACCAGCGGCCGCGCAAACTCACTCGGGAAGACCGGGGTCGAAATGCATGATGGCTTCGATGATGGTGCGGTAGAGGCTGTCGACCTCTTCGTCGATCTCCCCACGCTTAATGCCGAGCGCCTTCGCATCGGCAATTAGCTTATGGGTAAGTTCGTCCACGGTGATGACATCTGCTTTTGCCGTCTCCGCGACGTTGTTCGCGATCCATTGGTCCAGGAAATCGATGCCACGCGCGCTCATTAAGCCATAATTTCAGGACGGCTCTTAGGTTCCTCCTACCGGCCCAGGGGCTGCTTCGAAAGCGATGTCAGCTCGGCTTCATCTTTGATGCCGGCCATGTAATTGGCAATGATACGGGATGCGAGGGCGTCACGACTACCGGGTGATTGATCATCGCTCTTGAGGCGATGAAAACGCGAGCAAGCAGGGCCAGTTCCGGTGGCTGAAGAATGCCGGCCTCAGCAGCTTTGTGTCGAATTGGCATGCTCCCAACTCCAACAGCGAGGCCGCTATAAAACCAGGGCGCCGGCTAAAGGCAAGGCTATTCCTCTTCTCGGAAATCCTGCAGCGGGGCGTGACGAAGGTCTTCCTCGCCCCGCAGGTGCTTTACGCGGCCAATGTGCCCAGGCTTTACCCATTGCGTCGCCGGCCGCTTCATGCCCTTCGGCGCCGGTCCAGCGTGCTCCTGGACACGCTTCTATAGGCGCTTGCGGATGGCCCGGCTGGAGTTCATGAACGCCAGCAGCGAGCGCAACCAGGACTGGAAGCCGACGTTCGAGCGGGAAGGATGAAGGATGGCTGTCGCCTTTTGGCGGGGGCGTTGGGGACAAGGCGCCGGCCGGGCGAGCCGATCAGGTTCCGCCGCGTTGTAAGTATGGGCGATGTGTCGGAGCAGAGGATGTGGCGTGATCGCGTAAGGCTGTTCAGCGTAGTGTCATCAGTTTGCTCTTCGAAGTACGCTTGGCAGCCTTCGCTGAAAAATTGGCTGTCCGGTTCAGGCTGCAGGCCGAATGGGTGCCAGGTTTGCAGTCGGGATTGCAGGTGCGACTGACGACATGAATGACCGGCGAATCGCTGCGGCCTTGAGGGCGATGCCAACGGAGGGGCAGGCCCGATGCCGTCCTGGCCTTCACCCTGGCCGCTGGCGTCGTCATAGCGTTGCTTGGCCGTTTTAAGGAAAAGGAATTCTCACGCTCGATCTAGGCGGCTCGGCGCCGGGGGCATCGAGAGGAGGCGGCGCCGAGCCTAACCGGTGGGACACAAGGTTGGGATGATATGAGCATCCCGCCGGCTACGGGCGGTTATGCTCTTCCTGAAATAGATCCGAAGCATCCGAACGAACGAAAATAAGAGGCATCCTTGCGCGACCACGAACTGACCGAGCGGCCCGGCAAGGGCTGGACGCCATGGGAACACGGGCCCGCAGCGGTCTGGTGGGATGCGCGGAAGCTGCACTTTGCTCTGTTGAACGTCAGCGTGCTCCTTTCCGGCTCTGAACTTGTTGCGATCGAGCATTGGGATTTTCGCGGCGACAGATGGTGCATGCGCAAGCCGCCGTCCGATCCCCCGCCGCTTCCCGAGGTCAACCGGATCGAGAGGCAACGCGCGGCAGACGAAGCCTATGAGCGATTCCGTGCGCAAGGCGGCAGCGCGCGCAGCTGGGGCCAGCGAGCCTATTTGCGCGGGCGAAATTCAAGAATCGTCGCAGATGGCTCCGGTTCCAAAGGTTCGTGGCCGGGCTCCTCGTGCCACATGATCTGGCGCAAGTCGCGCTGATCGACCGGCTGACCGCATGTCGGACAGTTATAGAAATGATCTGCTTCGCGAATGAAGACCGCGCTGTGCACCTTGCCTGGAATCGGTGGGCCGAGGTCTGATAGCTTTGTCATGGCGATCGAAACAAGCCGTCACGAGTTCCGGACTTATATTAGCATATGCTAATTTAATCACAGTTGCGAGTCAGCGCATGTGTCTAACATCAAGCCTACCCGAAACTATTTTAGCACATGCTGATGGAATCGCGCTTTTGCGAGTCCAGTCATGCGTTTGAGGTTTGTCGCGCCTTTGATGCCGACGCATATCGCTCAGCCATCCGAGGGCGAAAACTGGCTGCACGAGGTGAAGTTCGACGGCTTTCGCTGGCAACTCATTATCGACGAGAATGGCACCCGCATTTACACCCAACGGTCTCGACTGGAGCGTCCAAGTTCGCGAGCCAGAGGCTTAAGCCGCATACCTTGGGCGGAGAGCGCCATAGTCAACGGCGAAATCATCGTTTTGAACAATGCTGGTCTGTCTGACTTCGCGGGCTGCGCAAGGCCACCTCCCCCCGGCAGCACGACCTCTATTTCGTGGCCTTCGATCTGCTGCATCTCAATATGCATGATTGCGCGACATGGCGCTGGAAGGCCGTCGCGCGATCCTGGCCAGCATGATCGGGACGGCGGTCGGATTCAGTTTACCGAGCCGCTGCCGGGCGAAGCCAAGGCGGCATGCTTCTTTCCACGACTTTCGGGCGGCCGCTCATTGACCAGCGTCTTCGGTGAGGAAAGATGCAGCAATCAGGTCGTCGCCAGCAATCTGACCGTGACCGACATCCATGATGGCCACGACCTTGTGAAAGATTTTGAGTTCGGCCTCAGTTATACGCGCTGCCCGCATTCTCGCCTGCAGATCTGCCAAGCGCGCCACTAGAGCCTCGGTCGTCTCAAGCTCAGGGTTCTTCATCTTCATTTGTCCGGTTGAGGTGTGACGTGCGATGCACGCCTTACACGCCCCGCCACGGTTGGCGGCGGGGCGCGAGTTCGTTCGAACTTTCAGTCGTAGACTTTGACGATCTTGCGGGTGCCCGGGTCGACCAGAACTGTGTGTTTGTCGACCACTACATAACGATACTTGACGTTCGGAACTTCGTGGAGCTCGACCGTGTCAGGTAGAGCCGTGCCGACGTTCAGTTCCACTCCCGGAATCTTGACTGAAGCCAGCGGTTGCTTCTTCACGTATTCGCGCACTACAGTGTCCTGTTCGGGTGTGATGACAACATCCTGCGCTGCCACCGCGCCGACGCCGGCAAGCAGAACGAGCGCCGCGGCGCCGCTGGTTAGGTGCATTCTCATACTTTTTCTCCTCTGACCTGGCGAACGGCACGACCGCCTGTGCGCCAAAAATCCAAACCTGTCGGCAGGCCAGACGTTCCCTGCCGGGACTTCGGTCTGATCTTCTGCATGACCAAGGTCCCTTCGCAGATGCGCAATGGTCGTGCCTCTTCGACACGGCGGAACGGCCTCGAGCCAGGGTAGTTGCTTCTCCAAATTCGGAGAAAGCAGATGGATAGAAGCGTTGGGCAAGCGCGCTGGTTGCTAGCGCCGATTTTCGCGACGGCCGTCACCTTTTTGGTGATGGGCATAATCCTCGGGTGACATTTCATGGATCGGCACAGCTACGTCCCTTCCTGTGCTGATAGGACCCGCGAGCCGCTCCGGCAGGCTGGCGGGTCCTCTATTTGGAGTATGGAAACGATGACATTGGCCCAGATATCGAAGGTGCATGCGAACGCTAACGACGCAGCGAATGACAATCCTTCGCCTGAGCCTGGTTTGCCGAACGCCGTGTCTTTGACTGACGAGGAAAACATTGCCGATCTTGTCAGGCGAACCGAGCGCACGGCTATGTGGGTGCTTCTGGGAATGGGCGGCTGGTTGGCGTTAGTCCCTGTTGTCTACCTTGTGATGACCCACGGAATTTGAACGCTTACGAGCATTGCCCGACCGCCTAGGCCGGCTATGGCTCATTACGTCAGGACCTCGTGTCCGGATTGCAAAGCCGCCGGCCGCGATCGGCGACAGGTGTTTTTCACAGGCATTCCCGACTGCGAAGGCCAGCAGCGGGCGCGCAACCGGGACTGGAAGCCCACATTCGCGCGGGAAGGATGAAGGATGGCCGACGCCTTTTTGGGCGAGGGGCGTTGGGGATAAGGCGCCTGCCAGACGAACGATTCAGGTGGACAGATGGCCGATTTATCCGGGCCAACCCTGGAAGAGCCGGAGATACTCCGAGCCATCGATCCCGGTGCAATTCTAACAGGCGCCCTTGATCAAGTGCTCCAAAACAGCGAAGTCATCTAGATCCCTATATGGTGTGAGATCCAGATCGCCGGGAACGCGCTTGAGCGCCTCTTCATCGATTTGTTTCTCGTGAGCTTTCATCACCGACTGGTAGGCCCGCCAAGTCAGGCCGGCGCCTCTGACAGCTCCCTGCTCAGCGCGCAACGCAATCTGATGGGCATGGAGGTAGTGCAACCTCAACTCGTCGAGGAGTGCCTTCTCTACAATCTCGTGCGTGACCAGGAAGGGCGTAAGTCGCATGTCGACGCCCTTCCATGCGATCGTGCGCGGTAGATGCCGATCGATGTAGACGGTTTTCGCATCTTCGCTATAGCCAGCAATGTAGGGGATGTCGAAGTCGTGACTAACCGTAACTCGCCTCTGAAGCGCCGTGACAGCGTCCGCTAAGACCCTATCATCCACCTCCTCAGATTTGTGGCGGACTTCGTTTTCAAGCTTCAAGACGTTGCTCCATTTGATCGTGCATTGAGAGCTTTCGCCTCCCGCTCAAGGGTGTCGCGATCGTTGCCGTGCCTTTTGATCAATTCACGGACCTGCGGGATAGACAGGCCGAATTTGCTGGCGAAGTAGCCGACCTCATATTCCTCATCTCCGCTCACGCGGCCGCGATCCTGATAGCCAAGCTTGTTCTTGTCGTCAGTCATCGTTTTCACTCCCGTCTGAGATCGAGCGCAACGTGCTGTGCGCCAGTTTGTTTCGGCCGGCACTGCCAATTTGGGAACTATTTTAGCAAATGCTGATTGAATCGCCGGTTTGCGAGTCCGTTAGTATGCGTTTGAAATTCGTCGCGCCTTTGATGCCGCCCCTTGTCGACCAACCGCCCGACGGCGAGAACTGGCTGCACGAGGTGAAGTTCGACGGCTATCGGTCGCAGCTCGTCATCGATGAGGATGGCACCCGCGTTTACACGCGCAACGGTCTCGACTGGACCTCAAAATATCGCACCCTGGTCGAGGAAGCCGCGCAGCTCGGCGCCGAAAGCGCCATTATCGACGGCGAGATCATCGTTCTGAACGATGCAAAGCGATAACCCGCCGGCAGCACGACCTCTATTTCGTCGCGTTCGACCTGTTGCACCTCAATGGTCATGATCTGCGCGACATGGCGCTGGAGGAACGTCGTGAAATCCTGGCCGGTATGATCGAGCCTGGCCGCCGTATCCATTTCAGCGAGCCGTTGCCGGGCGATGCCAAAGCGATCTTTCACCTGGTCGACCAGGCTGGGCTGGAGGGTATCCGGTTGGTGACAAAGGCGACACGGAGCCACATCGGGCAGGTCGGCACGCCCATGGCCGCAAGGCGACAGTGCCGATCGCGACGCCTGCTTCGGCAAAGGGAGTGGGGTCAGCTTCGGCGTGCGGCCGGAAGATCTCGCGATCGCCAGTGATACGGACTATCTGTTCGAGAGGACGGTCGACTATGTCGAGCAGCTCGGCGAGGTCCAGCTGGTCTATATCGACATCGGCCGTGCCGACCTTCCGCTGGTGACCAAGCTGCCGGGCAATGTCGAGGTCAGGCGCGGCTCGACGCTGCCATGGCTGGACCAATCGGCCGATCGCCGCTGCGGTACCTGCGCTTGGCGCTAGGCGTCTAGGATCCTCAGCTCGACGGCGGCCCAACGGATCCGCGTTCGATGATCGTGGTCGGCAGGATGAGCCTTTCGGGCGATCGTATTTCGCCCTTTAACCGCCGGATGAGCAGTTCCGCGACACTGTTGCCGAGCGCATAAACGGGCTGATCGATGACGGTAACTGGCGGGGTTGTCACGCTCGTCCAATCCGCATCATGGAAGGTGATCAGGGAGATATCCTCGGGGACCTGCAGGCCACGCTGGCGGATCACCCTGAATATCTCCAGTGCTATGACGCTGTCGGAAGCAAGGATCGCCGTCGGCCGATCCGGCCCTGACAACATTTCGTCGGCAACCCTGCGCGTTTCGACATGGCTAGTCGCCCCAAGGCGAACAAAACGTTCCGGCCGGTCAATTCCGGCATCTCGGCACACGGCGAGGAACCCGTCGATACGCTCGCGAACCGACGAGGTGTAGATTTGCCCGAGATCGCGGTACTCACGCCCCTCGGAGGCGACCGCGGTCACATAGGCGATGTCGCGGTGTCCGGCATCCACAAGAACGCGGGTCGCCCGCATGGCGATGCCGCGATCGTCGACCGTGACTGTATCGACATCCAGATCGGGCAGCGCCCTGTCGAGCAGGGCAAGCGGCCGGCCAGAACGATGGATGTCGCGCAGGTGCGAGATGTCGCGCGATTCCGACGGTGTGACGATCAGCCCGTCGACGCGCTTGCCGATCAAAAGCCGCACGGCTGCCTTTTCAACTTCGATCTTCTCGCCGGAGTTGGCCAGAATGACATTGAAGCCAGCCGCCCTTGCCGCATCGCTGATACCGCGCACTGCCAGGCTGAAGAAGGGGTTCTCAATATCGCCAACCACCACTCCGATGATGCCGGACCTGCCGGTCGTCATGCTACGGGCCAGCTCGTTAGGGCGGTAATCCAGTGTCTTGGCCGCAGCCATAACCTCAGCGCGGATCGCTTCGCTGACCACGCCGTATCCACCCAGCACGCGCGCGGCTGTCGCCTTCGACACGTTTGCCGCGCGGGCGACATCGCTGACTGTTATCGACCGTTTCGGCGCGGTTGTTTTCATCGAATGAGGACTTACAAGAGTTATTGACGGAAGGTCAATCTGACGGTAACCCTTACCAAAGAGACCGGTCTCACGCAATAAGAGACCGGTCTCTAACGAAAGGTGATTCCTGACACGGAGTGACAGCTAGCGTGCGGTGCGCCGACGAACGATGTGCCGCGTGAAATTTTCCGGAACAGACAAAACCAGAAGAACAACTTTCAGAGTGGAGAGAAGACATGAGCAGGATTGGAATTCTCAAGCCGTTGATCTCGCCGGTCCGGGCCGGCGCAATGGCTCTTATGGTTGTATGCATCGGAGCGGGTCTGGTTTCGCGGGCTTCCGCGGCGGATGACAATCCCTTTGGCCTCATTGATGCGAAGGTCATCAGCGTCGGCACCATGGGAGACGCCAAGCCATACGCTTTCACCCAGGCGGATGGCACATTCACAGGGTTCGACCTTGAACTGTTTCGCAACGTCGCTGGTCGCCTTGGATTCAAACCCGACCAGGTGATCTTCACCGGCCAGGAATTCTCGGCGCTTATGCCCTCGGTTGCCAACGGGCGATTCGATGTCGCTGTCGCCGCGATCGGCACGACGGATGCGCGCAAGCAGACGGTCGACTTTTCTGACGGGTATCTTGCAGGCTATCTCTCCGTGCTGACCGCCGACAAGGCCATCACGTCGGCGGATGGGCTCAAGAGCAAGCGTCTTGGCGTCGTCCAGGGTACGCTGCAGGAAATCTACGCCGCGAAGAATTTTGTCGGAACCGATCTCGTCAAATTTCCTGACAACAATTCGGCCGTCTCGGCGCTCAATAATGGCACGGTGGACGCTCATTTCCTCGACTACGAGGCCGCCAAGCAGTATGGCGAGCGGTATCCCGGGCTGAAGATCGCAATCAACATTCCGTCCTTCGACGCTCCCGCCGGCTTCGTGATACGCAAGGGCAACGACAAGTTCCGCGATGCATTGAACACCGCGCTTCACGCTGCGATGCAGGACGGTACCTGGAAGACGCTCTACGAAAAATGGTTCCCCGGTTCGCCGATGCCTGACCAATATCTCCCCAAGAAGTAGCCGCGCCCGGCCGTCGGCCTGGGTGCCGGCGGCCGGACCTTACCTGCCGCGCTTGATGTCTGCCGGTGCCAACAGCGCAACGGAAAGGGGACCGAATGGACTGGCTTGAAAACTTACGGCGCAGTTTCCTCGACTGGCAAGCCATGGCGGACGTGCTGCCAAGCATGATCACCATCGGATTGAAGAACACCTTGATCCTCGCCGCCGCATCCACGGTGCTCGGCATGATCCTGGGCATGATCCTTGCGGTCATGGGCATCTCGCAATCGCGCTGGTTGCGCATTCCGGCTCGCGTCTACACCGATATTTTCCGTGGCCTTCCGGCGATTGTCACGATTCTGCTCATCGGCCAGGGCTTTGCCCGCGTCGGCCGTGAGATCTTCGGGCCGTCGCCCTTTCCGCTCGGCATCCTCGCCCTCAGCCTGATCGCCGGCGCCTATATCGGCGAAATCTTCCGCTCCGGCATCCAGAGCGTCGAGCGTGGGCAGATGGAGGCCTGCAGGGCGCTCAGCATGAGCTACGGCCAGGGCATGCGCCTGATCGTGATACCGCAAGGCATCCGCCGCGTCTTGCCGGCCCTGGTCAACCAGTTCATCGGCAACGTCAAGGATTCGAGCCTTGTCTACTTCCTCGGCCTGCTCGCGTCGGAGCGTGAGATCTTCCGGGTCGGGCAGGACCAGGCGGTGGTCACCGGAAACCTCTCGCCATTGCTTCTGGCTGGTGTCTTCTATCTCGTCATCACCGTGCCGTTGACCCATGTGGTCAACTACATCGACAACTCGCTGCGGGTCGGCAAGCAAAGGCCTGGCCTCGTCACCAGCGGCCTTGCCGAAGTCAGCGAACTGGAAAGCGCCATCGGCGGCCCGCCTTCGGAGACCAGCCCTGAAGACCGCTCGGCGCTGCCCCGGTTCAAGGGCGGCAGTCTTGCCGTCACCGATCTCGACATGGCCTACGGCGATCTCAATGTTCTCAAAGGCGTCAGCCTGACGGTCAAGCCTGGCACGGTCACATGCGTCATTGGTCCATCAGGTTCGGGCAAGTCGACCTTGCTGCGCTGCCTCAACCGCCTGGTCGAGCCCAAGGGCGGCGACGTGTTGCTCGATGGCGCGAGCATCCTGGCGATGAAGACTGAAAAGCTGCGCCGGCGTGTCGGCATGGTGTTCCAGCAGTTCAATCTGTTTCCCGACCACACGGCCCTGGAAAACGTCATGCTGTCGCTGACGAAGGTAAAAGGCCTCCCGGTGCCGGAGGCCGAGCGCATCGCCGAGGCGCGCCTTGCCGATGTCGGGCTGGCTGCCCGCAAGAACCATCGTCCCGGCAGCCTATCCGGTGGTCAGCAGCAGCGGGTGGCAATCGCCCGCGCGCTGGCAATGGACCCGGAGGTCATCCTGTTCGACGAGGTTACGAGCGCTCTCGATCCCGAACTGGTGAAGGGCGTCCTAAATCTGATGGCGGATCTCGGCCGGCGCGGCATGACGATGGTTGTCGTCACCCATGAAATGGGCTTTGCTCGCAAGGTGGCCGATCAGGTCGTCTTCATGGATGAGGGCCGCGTCATCGAGGCCGGCACGCCCGCTGCGATCTTCGATACACCGAAAAGCGCACGCCTGAAGCACTTCCTAGCCGAAGTGCTTTGATCCCACGATCGCGGCCCCCTGAAACGGTCGCCCCACCAACCTCCACCAATCGAAAGAATATCCCATGGCTACCTCACGTTCGGTCTCAAAGGTCGTTGTTGTCGGGGGCGGCATTTTCGGTGTCTCCTCGGCGGTTCATCTTGCGAGGCTCGGGATCGAAACCGTTCTGGTCAATGATGGACCGCTCGCCAATGGAGCTTCCGGCCGCTCGCTCGCCTGGTTGAATTCCGCGCGCAGGCGATCAGCGGAGTATCATCGCCTGCGCATGATCGGTATCGACCGCTACCGCACGCTCTCGGCAAGATATCCGGATGTTGCCTGGCTGCGCTTTGACGGCGGCCTGACATGGGATGCCGATGACGCCTCCAACGAGATCGCGGATATCTTCGCCCATGAAAAGGGCCTCGGCTATGACGCGCAACATCTGTCCGCGGGTGCCATCGCTTCAGCTACCCCCGGCATCGCCGCAAGCGCTGTCACGCCTCAAGGTGCGATCTTCAACCCTGGCGAGGGGTGGGTCGACCTGCCGTCGCTGATCGAGATATTGATCGCGGAATTCCTGCAGCGTGGCGGGCAACTGGTCACCGACGCCGGAAGCGCCGCGGTCACCGTCATTGACGGCCGCGCCACCGGCGTGACCACGACAAACGGCGCCAGCTTCGCTGCCGATGCGGTCCTGCTGGCGACCGGCGGCGACGTGCCGCGAATGGTCGCGGTCACCGGGGAGCATATCGACGACGGATCGCCGATCGCTCTGCTGGTCAGGACCAAATCGGTCGATTTGCCCCTCCGGGCCGTGCTCAACACACCGCGCGTCGCCATCCGCCCGACGCCGGACGGAGCTCTCGCGCTCGATTCCGCCTGGTCGGAAGAAGAGG
Source organism: Mesorhizobium sp. M8A.F.Ca.ET.165.01.1.1 (assembly GCF_004792065.1). Lineage (NCBI taxonomy): Bacteria > Pseudomonadati > Pseudomonadota > Alphaproteobacteria > Hyphomicrobiales > Phyllobacteriaceae > Mesorhizobium > Mesorhizobium sp. M8A.F.Ca.ET.165.01.1.1. The sequence continues at coordinate 24,229 of NZ_SRTH01000031.1, forward strand.
TGGCCGTCGATTCCGACGGCACCTATGGTGTGAAGGATTCGACCGTACAGGGCCTTCTCGATGAAGCCTCGAAGGTTCTTGAGGGTCATCCGAAACTGGAACTGGAAAGCTACGGCGTCGGCCCCAAGCCGATCCCCGGCGACGGCGAGCCGGTCTTCGGCCAGCTGAAGGACATCCAGGGATATTACGTCGCCTTCAGCCACAGCGGCGCGACGCTTGGGCTGATTGCCGGCGAACTGCTTGCCGGCGAGATCGCCACCGGAAAAGAACATCCGCTCCTTGCAAACTTTCGGCCAACTCGATTTTCTTGAGTACCAAATCCAAGGGCAATTGCGCCAAGCCGAACAATAGCCGGCGGTTGCGGTCGACCGTTGCAGACAATGGTGACTTCGTCCCTCGTCGCGCTGGGTTTGGCTTCAAATTCTCACCTTCTTGGGCATCGGGATCGCGCTGCCGAATATTGTGATCTCCGTCCTGGCGACCGTCATCGGCCATCAGCAAGTAGAGGGTTGAATACTCACCGACGCCGGGCGGTAGCGATATCGCGGAATCGCGGTGGCACCGTATACGCCAGCGCTGGCCAGCCAGTAATTCAGTGAGAAAGGTGGGAAGATTCATGGCCGCCCGCCCTGACTGACTTGGTTGAGCGTTTCGCAACGCCACCGCCCATCCTAAGATTGAGGAGCTTTTCCTAGCTGTCCCACCCAAGATAGACTCCCGGCAGTGCCGCCATGTCATCACTGATCACCTGGACCTCCCGGCCACTAGCCACGGCCCTCAGCTGAAAAGCCCGATCCGATTCAGGTAGTAAAGCGTTTGGAGGCTTGCGCGATGGAGTGCCAAGCATCGAGGAGCCGTACGGGTGGCTCTGACGGTGAAAAACGCCGACTTGCAGCAAACCCGCGCAGCCGCACGATCGCGTGCATCAGCAATCCCCCGCTGGCGGCACTCCCCCCGATCGGGTGTTCCCTGTCCGGAATCCGTTTGCTCGGAGTGACGCTAACCGAATTTGGGCGACACCTGATCCGGGCCAGGTCGGCAAATCTCCCTGACTATCTAGGCCGTAAACTCATAAATACGAGATGGCCGGGATGGGTGGCTAACGGACAAACCAAAAGGGTGTATCTGCTCCAATTTGATATAGCTCTTCAAACATATCTGCACTGATCTTCTCGAGCTTTGCCTCAGCCATGCCTTCGCGCCAGCTGACATCAATCAGCGACGGACAGTGGTCTCCGTTGCGCTGCTCAAGTCCAACACTGTTGCGAGTGACCTGCCCGTTGGGAAAGATCTCCACAGACCGCAAAACATTGTCAGCCGCCTCATCTACCTCATACAGTAGCCAGAGCGGTTCACCTTCCGGCACAATGTCATCCGGCCAGCGTCCACGAAAGTAGGTGTAAGAGTTCTCGCTCATGGGCGAAATTTAGTCTTTCTGCCTTCGTTGTTGAATGTCCGAATGGGTCGTCTATCGACTGGCGGCTTTCATGTTGCGGTGAAATCTGATTCACGCTCGGCATGAGCCGATATGACCTGACTGAGTTCGAGTGGTAAGCGATCCAGCCACATCTGCCCAACAAGTTGCGGGGCGTCCCGCGCGTGGACGACCGCCGTGTGATGAACGGTATTTTCTGGGTGTTGCGCTCAGGCGCTCGCTGGGCCGATCTTCCCGCCCGCTATGGGCCGCCTGCGACAATCTACAATCGGTTCAACCGCTGGCGCAAAGCTGGGGTCTGGGACCGCCCGATGAGGGCCGTCACCAAGACCTATGACGGCGAAGTTCGGAAGATCGACACTTCTATTGTTCGCGTCCACCAGCAGGGTGCGACGGCAAAAAAGGGGGCCGAGATCATTGTCTCGGTCGTTCCCGAGGCGGGCTTACAACTAAAATCCATGCTCTTGTTGACGCGCAAGGCAGGCCGATCAAGCTGTTACTGACGGCAGGCCAGAAGAGCGACATCGCATCCGCAGCGGACTTGATCAAGAATTTGCCTGAAGGGGCCATGCTGCTCGCCGACAAAGGCTATGATGCCGACGCTTTGCGCGCTGCCATCACCGAACAAAATGCTTGGGCCAAATATCCCGCCAAAGGCCAATCGCCAAGACCCGATCTGCTTCAGCCCGTTCCTCTACAAGGCGCGTAACCTCGTCGAGCGCTTCTTCAACAAAGCCAAGCAGTTCCGCTGCATCGCAACTCGATACGACAAGCTGGCCGAGAACTACCTAGCCGCACTCAAACTCGTCTCAATTCGCATCTGGCTACGCGGTAATGAGTCTACGTCCTAGGAAGCAGCATCGTTATCGAATTGCTTTGCGAATGCGGTCAGTCAGCGTTTGCTCAACATCGAAGTAACCCTGCCAGGCGTCGGGCTCTTGAGCCCGCGCGGCAGCGGCAAGGACGTCGAACGTGGTAGCGCTTTTGAAAGTCGGCAACTCGTCCCAGGTGACCGGCACGGCGCAGGAGGCACCGGGCCGCGCACGGGTCGACCAGGGGCAGATTGCCGTTGCGCCTTGTCCGTTGCGTAGGTAGTCAAGAAACATGCGGCCCTTGCGCTTCGCCTTGCTCATGTTGGCCACGAAACGCGAAGGGTCGGTGCGAGCCAGCAGTTCAGCGAAGTCCTGGCAGAAGCTTTTGACCTTCTCCCAGTTTGCTTCGGGAATAATCGGAACGACGACGTGAACGCCCTTGCCGCCGGATAGCAACGGCCACGACTGCAGGCCGAGCGCTTCCAGAATGCTTCGGATATCAAGCGCTGCCTGCTTGACGTCACGGAAGTTCAGGCCCTCGTCCGGATCTATGTCGAAGATCATGCGATGTGGCAGGCTCGGCTGCTGCCGCAGGCTGCCCCAGACATGGAATTCGAGCACGTTCATCTGTACGCCGGCGATCAGCCCGGCCAGGTCGTCGACCCAGAGGATGCGGCTTTCCTTGCCGGACATCTTCTCCAGCTGCCCGTCATGGATGGCCTTCGGCATGCCAGGCAACTTGTGCTTCTGAAAGAAGCTCTGCTGCAGGTCGCCGTCGGTGTCGCGCACCAGCGAAAGGGGCCGATCCTGGATGTGCGGTAGCATCCTCTCGGCAACCGCTGCGTAGTACGCGACGAGCGTCGCCTTTGTCGCCTTGGTTCCGGGGTACATGAGCTTGTCCGGATGCGTGAGTTTGACTCCAACCGCAGCGGCGATCTCCTTGCCGATTGCCGGATCGAGGTCGGCGGAACCAGACGTCTTCGCCACTTCCATGACGACCTGATCGGCTCGCTTGTCTTCACGCATCCCCTCGAAACTGGGATGCCGCAGACTGCCATCTGGTGTCACCTCTGAATAGGTTACCTCGGCAACGAGTTCGGGCTTCACCCAGCGGGCGCGACGCGCGATGTCGAGCGGCACAGAGGAAAAAGCCGGTTTTTCCATTCGCCGTCGTTCAAGCTGGGCAAGGATCTTGTTGCGCATCGCCTCGGTGAAGCCGGTGCCAACACGTCCCCGGTACACCAGCTTGCCATTCTCGTATGTGCCCAGGATCAGCGATGCCATGCCGCGGCCAGTGTCGCTCGGGCGGTAGCCGCCGACCACGAATTCCTGTCGTTTCGTGCACTTGATCTTGAGCCAGGTGGCAGTTCGGTCGCCGACATAGCGGCTGTCCGCGCGCTTGGCGATCACTCCCTCGTGGCCCCCGGCGCACATGGTCTCGAGGATTTTCTCTCCATGATCGGCAATATGGCTGGAAAACTGCAGAGCTTCATCCGGGTCGGGTTCGCCCAAAAGCTCCGCAAGCCGCTCCTTGCGCTCGAGGAGCGGTTGGTTCGAGATATCGCCGCCGTTAAGTTCGAGCAGGTCGAAGGCGTAGAACTTGAGCGGCATGCCGGCAGCAATGCCAGTTTTGAGCATGGAGAAATTCGTGCGGCCCTGGCTGTCGATTGCGACGATTTCACCGTCGATCAGCGCCGAGCCTTTGGTGAGTTTCCGCAGCGGTGGGAGGACCACCTTGAACTGGCGGGTCCAGTCGTGACCGTTGCGGGTGTAGACGACGACTTCCGATCCGGAGACAGCGACCTGGGCTCGATAGCCGTCGAACTTCATCTCGAAGAGCCAATCGGCGCCCACCGGAATGTCGTCGGTCAGCGTGCAGAGCTGAAATGGCCGAAACGTGGGGAGTGGGTATCGCGGGGTAGAGTCTGAGTCTCTGCGCCGTGTACGCTTTTTGCCGAGGGCGGCCTCTACGGCCGACATGCCGAACTCGAATACATGGTGCGATTCAATCCTCGCCCTGGGATTTTGTTCCACACGCGCGTCGTTGAATTGAACCGGAAGAGTCCGGCTGCGTTGTTCAGAACTGGAACGCAACCTTGGAGCAAGAAAATGGCAACTACTCAAACAACTCGCGGCCGCAGCCAGGATCGCGCGAAGGTCGCTGGTGGGCAGGATCATGAAGTCAAGTATGAGGCGGGCAAGACCGGAGCAAGCAAGCCCGAGGTGAAGTCGGCCGTGAAATCGGTTGGTAACAGCCGCAAGAAGGTTGAGGACAAGCTCAAGAAATAGCTGGGTGCGCAAGCGATGATCCGTATCGCCACCTTCAATGTAAACGGTGTTAACGGTCGGCTGCCGGTCCTCCTCGCGTGGCTCAGGGCCACGCGTTATGACGTCGTCTGTCTTCAAGAACTGAAAACATCCGACGAGAATTTTCCGGTTGAGGCGATCCGCGAGACGGGATACGGCGCGATCTGGCACGGCCAGAAATCCTATAATGGTGTTGCTATCCTGGCTCGCGGAGCAGACCCCGTTGAGCGCCGGCGCGGGCTTCCCGGCGACCCTGACGACAGCCATAGCCGCTATATCGAGGCGGAGGTTAGTGGGCTCGTTGTCGGCTGCCTGTACTTGCCAAACGGAAATCCCGCCCCTGGTCCCAAGTTTGATTACAAGCTGCGTTGGTTCGACCGCCTGATCAGCTACGGCCGGGGTCTCCTCAAAGAGGGCGCACCGACCGTGATGTGTGGCGACTACAATGTCGTCCCAACCCCGATTGATGCAGTGGTGCCGCGACGATGGCTTGGCGATGCAGTGTACTTTCCCGAGAGTCGGCAAGCCTATGCCGGGATGCTTGAGGATGGCTGGGTCGATGCGGTCCGGCGCATCCATCCGCAAAGGGGTGTCTATACTTATTGGAATCACACCTATGGCGGCGGCTACGACAGGAGTTCGGGCCTGCGAATGGACCATCTGCTGGTCAGTCCCTCGCTGTCGCCTCGGCTTGGCGATGCCGGGGTGGATGTAGAGACCCGGGCCTGGGAGAAGCCGAGCGATCATGCGCCGGCGTGGATAGAGCTTGAGTAGCCCGAGTCGAGGCGATCCCGCCAGCGATTCAGACGGCGTTCGTTGCTGCGGGCTGCTAACTTCGCCACTCTTTGTCAGAAATTTGTAGCATTCGTCGGAAGGGCGGCGGGTCTTGCAGCATTACTACGCCTTGCACTGCCTCAGGTAGTCGAAACCAGCCGCCGAACTAGATCGCGGCGCTGATTGCGTGCGTCACCCGATGTTTTTCGATCTGCCCGACTATGATCACGCTTTGGCAGTGCCGGAGAACTTTTGCGATCGAGCCAATTCCAAAGCGGTCGATGCGCTTGCGCGCGACTACGCCAATAAGATATCGACGTAGCAAGCATGAAGGATCTCTGGATCGACTGCCTCACCGTCGCAACCAACAAAGACGACCACGCCATACGCAGACGTCATTACTGACAGGCCAAAGGGCGGTATCTTCCCGGATCTAGCGGATAGCGTCAGCCAGCGCGTCCCGTGAGCAAATGCTATGCAATCCCGGTCTATCTCCACCGGCACCGCAAGTCCGGGCACCACTTTCACGCCTTCCTCATCCAGCTCGAAACTCGAATCGACGATCGTGACGACCGTCGCATGGATCCGTCCGGTGCGAACCTGACCGTCGTGCGTAGCAATTGGCCAACTGCCGACGATTCATAGACGATTGTGCTGTCCTTCTGCGCCTCTAGGACGTCAATGCCACTCCGGTTACAAGCGAAAGCGGCAAACCCCGTTTCGCCTGCGGCCCGCGGATTTCTTTGGACTTTCCACCCCTGTCGATGCCGAAACTCTTCAAGAGGACGGTATGTCCGCTTCGGCTTTGATTAGGGCAGGATCGCCCTTATTCCAGAAACATCAGGGCTGTGGCCAGAAATCCCATTCCGAAGCAAGAGGCCATCGAATAGGCGATCATCCCAACAGCCAGATAAGCGCCGCTGCCTGCCGGTATATGGCTGCCGATAGCGCCAAAGGCCACGAGCCAGCCCGCCACCGTCAATCCGATGATCGCGCCTGCAGCAAGGTTTTTGATCACAAAAAGCACCAGTGGAGGCATGGACTGTGCTCCCGGAAAGAGTCGCGGGCGTTTGCCGCCGGCTGAAATTCAGCAACTGACACCTAACGGCAAGACACGCGTCCGGGTTGCCTCCTGTCTGTTTTCTTTCGGGACCGGGTCGACACTGAGGTCCTGTGCAATGGACAGCCGATCGGGCGCACAGGGTTCCGATCGAGTGGTCGAGCTCCAGCGCCACAGCGGCCGTAACCCGTGAGCGCTTCAAGGTTCTCAGCAACCTACCCTTCAGCCGACTGGATCATCACGAAATAGCGGCGGGAACGCTCTACGTGACTCGGGTTGGAACAATGCCGGGGAAATCATCTAAAACAGAAGAGAACAATATGCACAAACAGGCGGGTAGCCGACCCATACAGTGAGCGGGCTTTTAGCCTGCAAGGCTATTTTCACGGTATCAAGCGGTCCAGGGATGGCTATCTCCTTAGGTTCAAATCGCGAACGGTCACATCGGGAGCAGCAGCCGGGATCGCGATGCTGCCTGCCCGCGACGCTGTCAAAGCCACGCTAATTCGGCGTAACCAGCAAACGTGTGGCTAGCTGCAGGTCAGCTGTCTCCAAACCCTCTCCCAGAATCGGGCGAAAATTGGCCGAAGGAGTGCTTGGGCGGCCTCGTGTCGTCCGCGTATCGCCAACAGCGAAGCGAGGTCAATAGCGCTCCGCAGCCCCCATGCGCGAGCCCCCTGACGATCGCTGCACCGCGCGTTGACGGGCGGCGGTCGACCACCGCCTTCCCGAGCCCAACCGGGAACCAGGCCCCAGCGCGCCGAGACAAGGCCGCCCATGCTGGTCGACAACTCCTCACGCATGATGATCGGATAGGTCAGGCTCGGCGCGCTGTTTCACAGCGGGAAGCTGTTGCTCAGTCGTTCGACATCGCCCGGATGGGCGAATTCGAACCGACGAACCATGTCGGGGATTGTCGTCTTTACGAAAACGCGTCCACACAGATTACGTCATGCTCAATCGTTGCCGTCAGGGAAGACCAAAATGGGAACGAGTCAAGGCGACGATTGCCTTCGCAGCCAAGCCTCAGACTGCTCGTTGTTGAACGCAACCGCTTCCTCCAGCGAGGGAAACTGCCGCGCCGTTATCGATCCGTCCGGCATCATCTGGACTGCCAAAAAAGGCAGGCCCTTGATGGGTGGTGGGTAAATTACGAAGGTTGGCGCAACCTGCTGATTCACTCAGGGAGCCCCGGTTCGAAATGTATGATCGCGTCGAGGATCGTGCGGTAGAGACTGTCGACCTCTTCGTCTATTTCGGCCCGCTTAATTCCGATCGCCTTGGCGTTGGCAATGAGCTTGTGGGCGAGCTCGTCCACCTCCGCATGGGCAGTTTCGGGAACAGTGTTGGCGATCCACTGGTCCAGGAAGTTGCTGCCGCGCGCGCTCATTGACGCTTAAGCTTCGTCGCCGGCTTTGGTTCCTGCGAGGACAATTGCGCGGCTTTAAGCCGCTGCTCTCTCAATCGAGCGGTCTTATCGGCCCTTGCCTTCCGCTCCGCATCCAGCACAAGCTTGCTTTCCCGGTCGGCTCTTTCGATCCTTTCGCGATCGACCTTGCGTTGCGTCATGACAGCCTCCTTTGGCAGGACAAGCCAAGAAAGAAATGAGTCTGAAAAGGTTCAACACGAAATTCAGCCGTCCAATGTCAAACGTTATTGCCGTGGCCTTCGGTCCAGGCGTCTTCGCGGACCCTCACCCTCCACTGAGAGTTTATGCAGGCCGAGGCCGATCCGTTGGCCCTCTGCGAAGGCCCGCGCATACGATTCGATCTCGAACGACTTGATTGTCGCGTTGCCATTCCGCACAACGCGAACGAACCACTCGCCGAGGTTCTCGGTTATTTCGACGGAATCGGGGGGTATTTCTGAAGCCATGCTTCCTCCCAAGATTGGGCGAAAGCACCGGAGTTGGCTTCCAAGCGACCGTTTGCCGTGCAGTTGCGGGCGACTTAAGGATCCTACGCTATCTGGGAAATCCCGGACACAACATTTGTGTGTCACGGCCTAAGAATCAATCTGAATATGAAAAGTCATAGCCACTTGCAGAAGCTGGCGGCCCCTCTCGTCCCGGACCTTGAATGGCAGCTCCCGATGGGGGCCATCCGGCAACACTTCCTTTATCACCTGGCGGCCTCACGCTTGACCGCATCGAAACTGGATAAGTCTGTCCCCACCTCGTCGGGCTGAGCTACGCCATTATCCAAAAAGTCGAAGAAATAGAGCGCCATAGGCGTTCAATCTCACAACCATGAAAAAGTTTCCTGAAAGCGAGAATTTCGTGAGCCGCCCTGTGCGAAAATCCTCGACCAGGGTGCGATATTTTGAGGTCCAGTCGAGACCGTTGCACGTGTAATACGAGTGCCATCCTCGTCGATGACGAGCTGCGAGCGATAGCCGTCGAACTTCACCTCGTGCAGCCAGTTCTCGCCGTCGGGCAGCTGGTCGACAAGGGTCGGCACTCGGACCTCGGTCCTACGGTTCCGACGGCCTGGAGGGTGAGTTCGAGGACGAACTCACCCTCCAGAAGCTATATGAAGCTCACGAGCTCAAGCCGGCGATCGAGGAAGCGTCGGTGCGGGTCAGCGGCTGATTGCATCCCCGTTCACTTGCCTGCGTGGAATCTATCGTTCGGGCGTCAACCAATCCTGTTCGACGAGATCGCGCAATTTGTTGGCGCGGTCGAGCGCCTGTCTGCTGGCGGCTTGTCACGAAGCGTCCCATGAAGCTTTTGCGATTTCGGGCAACCGCGTCATTGTTGCAGACGCGATCTGCTCCGGAGCGGACTGCACGACGCCATGCTGGCCATCTACGAGAGCCGCTTTGGGATGCAAGTGGAGACGGTCACCCCTGCCGATCTCGTGGCGGCGGGAATCGATGGAATGCTTTGAGCAGGAGTGAGCGCGCATGAGAAAGCAGCAGTGCATCATCGAGACGCTAGGAGTATCGTCCCGTTTCGATTTCGCACAGGAAGGCCGGCAGCGCATCGACTTCCTCGCTTCCTATCTGCGGGCATCGGGTCTCGGCACTTATGTGCTCGGGATCAGCGGCGGAGTTGATTCGTTGGCTGCGTTCCTGGCGCAACGCGCCGTCGATGATCACGGCTGGCCGGAAACGAGGCAGAGTTTCTGGCCGTTCGGCTTCCTTATGGAACCCAGGCTGACGAGAGCCACACACAGCGGACACGATACAGGCGGACGAGGTCCTCCGCATCGACATCCGGCCGGCTACCGACGCGATGTTGCCGTCTATAAGGTTCGCCGGCGCTCATCTTAGGATGCCGGCCGTTAGGATTTCGTGCTCGGCAACATCAAAGCGCGTCAGCGCATGATTGCCCAATTCGCGCTGGCCGGCGCGCCCGGATCAGCGCCTGGAAGGCCGAGAGGTCGACGACGCCGACTACAGTCGGATACTTCACATGCTTCGGGCAACTCACACAAGCGCGCGCTTCCGGTCGCGCTTATCCGCCTGCCCTCTTCTGCCTGATCAAAGCCGGCATTTACCGCGAACCCGCACACCTTTGCCCCAAGAAGTGGACGACGGACGCCCCCGGCAATGGGCGACCGATGCAATTCTCGCAGCGGCGAATGTCACTTCTGTACTAGGATTTCGGAACAACGAGGCGCGCCAGAGCTTAGGCTTTGAATTCAGCGAGAGGTTACGATGCGCGCACTCACCTGGCACGGCAAACATGACATTCGTTGCGAGAGCGTGCCCGACCCCACGATCGAAGCGCCTACGGACGCGATTATCAAGGTCACCTCCTGCGCCATCTGCGGCTCCGATCTCCACCTCTACAATGGCGTTATTCCCGACATGCACAGCGGCGATGTGCTCGGCCACGAGAACATGGGCGAGGTTGTCGAAGTCGGATCCAGCGTCTCCAACCTAAAGGTTGGCGACCGCGTCGTGGTGCCGTTCGTCATCGCCTGTGGCGAGTGCTTCTTCTGCAAGCGCGGCGCCTTCTCCGGCTGCGAGCGGTCCAATCCGCAGAAAAGCAAGGAAAAGGCTCAGACATTGTGGGGTCATTCGCCAGCTGGCCTTTTTGGCTACTCGCACCTCCTCGGTGGTTTCCCTGGCGGCCAGGCGGAGTATCTTCGCGTACCCTACGCCGATGTCGGGCCGATCAAGGTGCCGGCAGGCCTGAGCGACGAACAGGTGCTATTCCTCTCCGACATTTTTCCAACTGGCTACATGGCGGCGGACTTCTGCGACATCCAACAGGGTGACACGATCGCCATTTGGGGCTGCGGCCCGGTGGGACAGATGGCGATCAGGAGCGCGTTTCTGCTTGGGGCAGAGCGCGTTATCGCCATTGATACGGTTCCGGAGCGATTGGAACTGGCGCGCGCCGCCGGCGCCATCACAGTCGATTTCCTGGATGAAGATGTCTACGACCGCATCCAGGAGTTGACCAAAGGGCGCGGAGCAGACGCCAGTATCGATGCGGTCGGTACCGAGCCGCTGGCCAATTCCAGCTTCTACGCGATGGTCGACCGGGTGAAGGTCGCGACCTTCATGGGCACGGACCGGCCGCATGTCCTGCGTCAGGCAATCCACTGCACGCGCAACTTTGGCACGGTCTCCATTGTCGGCGTCTACGGCGGATTTCTCGACAAGATCCCATTTGGATCCGCCATCAACCGGGGTCTGACGATGCGCATGGCCCAGACGCCGGTACAGGGCTATTTGTCGAAACTTCTTGTTCATATCGAGAACGGCGACATCGACCCATCCTTCGTGATCACCCACACGGCGAGCCTCGAGGAGGGCCCTGACCTCTACAAGATGTTCAACGACAAGAAGGACGGCTGCATCAAAGTCGTTCTCAAGCCCTGACGACGGAGGTAGCACATGTCTGATCCCTCACGACCCCTCGCCATCGTCACCGGCGCCTTTAGCGGCATTGGCCTCGAACTTGCGAAACTCGCGATTGAACAGGGATATGATCTTACCATCGCTGCCGACGAACGCGATATCCACGAGGCCGCCAGGACGCTCAAGGCCCAGGGAGCCAAGGTTCAAGCCGTTCAGGCTTCCACCACCGAGGGTGTCGACCAACGCTATGATGCCCCGCGCGACCTAGGGCGTCCGGTCGAAATCCTGATCGCAAACGCCGGATGTGGCCTCGGCCACGCCTTTCTCGACCAGGATATTGACGAGGCCAAGCGCGTTGTCGACATCAACATCGTCGCGATCTACCTAACGCAAAAGGTCGGATGTGACATGCGCGAACCAAACCGGGGCAAAATACTTCTCACCGGCTCGGTTGCCGGTTTCATGCCGGGCTCTCGCTTCTTCGAAAGGGCCGATATGCTCGATACCAACGTCGGTCAGCAGGAGAAAGTCGATCCCGCCGATGTCGAAAGCAGGTTGGGACGCGATGATGCGGGGCGATGGCGACACTGTCAGCGGCCTGAAACAAAATCCAGTCCGCAGTCGCCAACGGTACGCCAGCGCGCCTGCTTGCCGAGCAGCATCGGAAGATGGCCGAGCCCGGTTCGGCTGACGACTAGTGCGTGAGCCCAATCCGCCGACTCTTGCGTGTCCCCGAGACAACGAGGATTCGAACTACAACATGAGGTGCGACTGTCTCATAGTCGGCGGCGGCCCGGCCGGGTTGGCGGCGGCGACATACCTCGGGCGGTTTCGCCGTCGGGTCATCGTCGTCGACGCCGGGGAAAGCCGCGCGAAATGGATTCCCGTCAGTTACAATTGTCCTGGTTATCCCGACGGCATCGTCGGCGTCGACCTGCTTGAACGCCTGCGGCAGCAGGCGCTGATGTGTAACGTTGACCTCATCAACGATACAGTGACGGCGCTGCTGCGCGAAGGAGATGATTTCGTCGCCGCGGCATCCTTTCCTATTCGGGCGCGCGCGGTGCTCATCGCCACCGGCATAGTCGATACGCTTCCTCCCATTCCGGATGTGGCCAACATGATCGCAAGTGGCGCGCTGCGGCTATGCCCGATTTGCGACGCCTACGAGGTTGTCGATAAACGCGTCGCCGTAATCGGCCCTGCAGACCGGGCTGCAAAGGAGGCCGTCTTCCTGCGGACTTATTCCAGAGACGTCACTTTGCTCGTGACTGATCCGATATCTGACCTTAACCCCGCCGCGTGTGAACTGCTCCACGGGGCTGACGTCACGGTGCAAGAATGCCTCCCGGATTCGATACGCGCAGAGGACCAAAAGGTTCGTGTAAGTCTTCTAGACGGGAGGACGCTTTCCTTCGACACGATCTATCCCGCCATGGGTTGCACCATGCGCTCAAAGCTCGCCATCGATCTCGGCGCGGCATTCGACGAGGCCGGCAATCTGGTCGTGGACTCACACCAGCGCACCGGCATAGCGGGCCTCTATGCAGCAGGCGACGTCGTCGACGAAATCAACCAGATCGCGGTGGCCTTTGGGCACGCGGCGATCGCCGCCGTCGCCATGCACCGCTATCTTGCGACCACCGACTAGGAAAACTGGGCGCGTTGCGGGCGGAAATGGTCGGTTCGGGGGTCGGCCCTCATGTTGAACGTTTCGGAACTTTTGGTTCGCTGGGCGCTTGTTGAGCATGCTCTTCACGACTCGGTGAACGGCAGCGCACATAAACCTCTCGACACTGATTTGCAGATCGGCCGGTCCGTAGGGCCGGCCATTGTCCCATTCAAGTCTGTCTCCATTGTTATTGTGCAGTGCAGCAACGATATTGCTGCGAGTGCGTTGCACACACGCCGTCCAATCCCGGGCGTCAAAAACAAGGACGGCTCAATTGCGAAAAGTCTCCGATAAGATCGCGCGCCTTGCAGCACTGCGCGGGCTACAAGGCACACATCCCACCTCTTTCACATCCGCCGATCGCCTCTCCCCCCTAGTAAATTTCGGCTCCAATCCTGGTGTCTTGCAGGCACAATATTATATGCCCGCTGACCTCCCGGATGGGGCGCCGCTGGTCGTTGTGCTGCACGGTTGCACCCAGAATGCAGCCAGTTACGACCATCAGTCGGGGTGGTCGCAACTCGCTGACGAGGCCGGTTTCGCGCTTCTCTACCCCGAGCAGCAACGCGCCAACAATCCGAAGCTCTGCTTCAACTGGTTCCTGCCGGCAGACATTACGCGCGATCGTGGCGAGGTCTTCTCGATCCGGCAGATGATCGAGACAGTGGTCGTTGCCCACGGCCTGGACCGAAAGCAAATATTCGTCACCGGTCTTTCAGCCGGCGGCGCAATGGCCGCCGCGATGCTCGCTACTTATCCTGAGGTGTTCGCCGGCGGCGGCATCATTGCCGGGATGCCCTTCAGCTGCGCGACAACCATTCCGGCAGCGTTCGATCGGATGCGTGGCCACGGCATCCCTTCTGATAAGGAGTTGCAGCGGCTCTTGCGAAAAGCTTCCAAGCACAATGGGCAGTGGCCCAAGATTTCGATCTGGCACGGCTCCGGCGATCATATTGTGGCCTCTACCAACGCGGAATCCATCGCGGCCCAGTGGCGCGACGTGCACAAACTCGACACGGCGCCCACGCATTCGACAAGCGAGCGCGCACGAAGCCGGCGGGTCTGGGCTGACGAAGCAGGCGAGGCGAAGATCGAGATCAATATGATTGCAGGTATGGGCCACGGTACCCCCATCGGCAACGGCGTTGGCACGGCCGGGCCTTACATGCTCGATGTAGGAATTTCATCAACCGAGGAGTTGGCGCGGTTCTGGGCTCTCGGCGATGCCGTTGACGCGAGAGGGTCAGCGAGGGCTAGGTCCGCGCCGAGGCCTGCTGAGCCGAGGGTCGAGAGAAAGCCATCAGCATTTGATCTTCGGCCAGCGGCCGTGGAGCCGGCTAAGGCCAGGCTTGCAGAACCAGATCGCATAGATGTGGGGTTATCGAAGGGTCGAGCGGTGAGGAAGGTCATCGAGGACGCTCTGCGTGCCGCGGGCCTGATGCGGTAGGAGAGCGCAAACCCTTAAGGTTCCGTAAGCACGGCTAAGCGCAGTAGAGGCTCTGAACTAAGGAACGCGGTAGCTTTGTAATCGGATCCTTCTCGCCCGCGCCGACAACACCGGCCAGCCTTTCGACGTTCGGATATTTGTCGCCCATTATTTTGCCTCTATCGGTGGAAAGCGCACCCTGGACGCGGGGTTGCGAGCCCGTCACCTACGCATTCCACAAAGCAGTAGTCAACCTCCCTGCACGACTTCCTCGGCCACTCGGTGAACAACCCCTGCGCCGCTTTTGTCCCATGAGAAGAATGGTCGCGACCGTCGAATAGCGGCATTGCCCATCAGTCGGCCGGTCGTTGCTGTCCGGTAGGCGTACGGTGCCCCCGGATAACTCTGCGTAATCATCGATGGCGAGGAAGGGCTTGTGCACCATTTGGGGAGCCAAGCGATCATCTACCCCAGGCAGTAGAAACCTAAGCAGACCGAGAAGGCTGCGGGAGCCTCTCATGTGGCGCTTGCAACGACGCGGTGGCCGGCGGCGCTGGCGTAGCCAATGACCCAGTCTCTTGGCCGTCCCCAAAAAGGCGGCCTAGGCGAGATGGCCGCGCAAGGTCACTTCCAAGGCCAGCGAGACGGTGGAAATCAAGGCAGGCGCACGGTCAAATTTTCTCGGCGATGGAACTTCCCGACGGATTGCGGGTTCGCCGGTATAGGGACGACTGAGGCCCATTCCGGCCTGTGCAATTTGCAGGCAAGCGCCTCGCCAACAGGAGACGTCCATGAAACATCAGACACTTGAAGAACTGCATGGGGTCGCGGAAGTCGAAGAATCCTTCCCGGCCATGACGCGGCGTGAGCGTTTGGAACATTGGGCCATGCTGCTCGAACGAAATCCCGAGCGGTGTCTCGCCGCCTTCCCCGGGACGGAATACATGACCTTGGGTGTGCGCGAGAAAGCCCAGTCCCTCGGCTCCGCGATCAGCATCGCTTTCGCCGATCCAATGTTGTGCGCGCAAGGATTGAAGAACGATACGTATGGCGAAGCGAAGCGCTTCTTCGACCTAGCGGATTGGCAGTTGCACGCTATAGTTTGCCATTGCCATGTCGGCGGGACGATGAAAGCCGGATGGGCCGCAGTTCAAGTCCGATCTGCCATCGACAAGGAAGGCAAGGCTTTCAGCAAATTGCGCGACGCCATGGCGCATTGGCCAGTATTCCGCATCCTAACTCACGCAAGTGAGTAAGAGACGCCTCAGGAAACTGAAAGAGGCAGCGGTCGGAAAAGGTCCAAGCACGTGACCGACGGTATTTTGGACCTGAGATCGCCAACCGTGAAAAAACGGGCGAGCGTCGCTCGTTTCCTTTTGCCTCATGGAGCTAGCTGCCGAGCATGTTCCTCGGAAGTGGTCCGCTGAGATCCGCAGCGTAGCGTGCTTGCTATGTATCTTGTCCAAATACTGTTGCCCCGCTCAGACAACCAGGGTGAACCCTTCCCCCGAACGGATTTCGACCGCGTGAAAGAAGAATTGGCCGCCCGCTTCGATGGGGTGACCGCCTATCTCCAGGCGCCTGCGGAGGGTCTTTGGAAGGACGGCGGAGAAACAGACCGGGACGATATCGTCGTCTTCGAGGTGATGACGCCGAAGGTGGACGCTTTGGAATGGCAGCGTCGACGCAGCGATCTAGAGCGCCGCTTCCGGCAGGATAAAATTGTGGTCCGCTACTCGAAGATAACGGTCCTTTGAAGCTTATTGTCTTGGGCTCGTCGGCCTCGGATACGTTCCAGACTGCCCTTTTATGCGACCTTCGAAACACGAATGGCGAACGTTGAGAGGGCGTTCTGTGTTTTGACGTCAACAAGCCTGCCCATTCCGCAGTTCCCTGATCATCAGCAATGGCATGAACGGCGCCGAAAGCCGAATGACAGTTCGCGACTTCGGGATGGCGATAGCGGACGTTTCGCATGGGGGGCTTGGAAGTCCCGCCTGACCCTCGGGATCCGGAACTATCGGACCAGACGACATGCCAATTCAACGGAATTGGTGGGCCCACGCTTGCTCAGCCAGCAACCCGAGCGGGCAGCAAAGCACTTGCCTATTTGGTATGCTGGTATAATATGTACCTGACATAGCGTGTTCCCGAGGTACCGTGGGCACGATCCCCAAGGCTGCGCAGCAGAAGGCAGCGTTGATCTCTGCCACGAGTTCCTCGAACGCATATTTTCTGGAGCCCGAAGGGCCGGAGCAGTCACGGGCCAAGCGTGAACTGTG
>NZ_SRTH01000032.1:0-26841 GCF_004792065.1 Mesorhizobium sp. M8A.F.Ca.ET.165.01.1.1
CGGTAAGCAACCAAAGGTCGCCATCGTCGCCGTGGCCCGAAAGATTATGACCATCCTCAGCGCCATGCTTCGACACAACCAACCCTGGTATCCAGACAAAGCCTGAAAACACAGTTGCTCATCCGTCTTGCCGCTTCGCGACAAGCCACCTTCTCCCACAAGGGACCTGTTGCGTAATTGGCTGGTTGTGATTCGCTGAGATGAAAGCTCGGAGGGAATCGCAATGGCGGTGAAGCAGACGGGTCAGTTGAGCTTGGCGGAGGCTTTCCTGGGCAACAGGCTGGCTGGCGGTTCTTCGCCGTTGGACCGGTTGTCCGGCCTGGTGAAGTGGTACCGCTTCGAAAAGCTGCTGGCACCGTTGCGCGATGGGGGACCTGGTCGGGCCGCCTGGCCGCCGCTGTTGCTTTTCAAGGCATTGCTGCTGCAATCGCTTTACGGGCTGTCGGATCGCGAACTGGAGGAGGCGCTGGGTGACCGGCTGTCGTTCCGGCGCTTCGTCGGGCTCGGTCTTGAGGAGAGCATTCCCGACCACACGGTGCTTTCGCGGTTTCGCAACCTGCTTGTCGGTGAAGGGCTGCTGGAGAAGCTGTTTGGCGAACTGGACCGGCAGTTGGAGAAGGCCGGCGTGATCCTCAAGCGCGGCACGATGCTGGATGCCACGCTGATCAATACGGTTTCGGTGCCCCCGACGGGCGAACGGCCCTCGAAGGATGCAGAGGCCGGTTCGACCGTACGGCAGGGTAAGAAGGGCTTCACCTTCGGCTACAAGGCCCATGTCGGGGTCGATGAAGGCTCTGGTTTGATCCGCACGGTGATCACGACAGCGGCCAACGTCAACGACACAGTCGTGGCCGATCGCTTGATCTGCGGCGACGAGAAGACGGTATGGGCGGATGCTGCCTACGACACGCATGCCCGCCGTGCCCGGCTCAAGGCCGAAGGCAAGAGGCCGCGCATTGCACGCCGTCCCAACAAGCACCACCCACTGCCGGCGCGGCTCAAGCATTATAACCAGCTGATTGCCAGGCGACGGGCGGCAGTGGAGACCACCTTCGCCACACTCAAGAACCGCATGAGGCTGACGATGATCCGCTATGTCGGACTGGCCAAGGCCACGGCCCAGGTGATGATGGCGGCGATCGCCTTCAACATGCGCCGATGGGCTGCCATCACGCCATAGGTGCGTCCGCAATCCAGCCCAATGGGCTGAATTGCCGCCTGAAACTCCAAACCAGAACCCATTCCCGCTCAAAAAGCGGCGATCCGCTCCCCACAGCAATCTCTCAGCTAACTGCGCAACAGCCCCACAAGGGGAGAAGGGAAAGTGGCGACCGCCCGGCCCTTCGCTATGGCTCCGGGCGTTCGTCGCTCGAAAAGCCCATTTAGGGGCTTTTCGTCCGCTGCGCGGACCGCTCCTCACCCATGCGCAACCATCACATGGCGCACGGCGGTGTAGTCCTCCAGCGCGTAGAGTGACATGTCCTTGCCGTAGCCGGACTGTTTCAGGCCGCCATGCGGCATCTCGTTGGTCAGCATGAAGTGGGTGTTGATCCAGGTGCAGCCATATTGCAGGCGTGCCGCTGTCGCCATGGCACGCGAGACGTCCTTCGTCCACACCGACGAGGCCAGGCCGTAATCGCTGTCGTTGGCCCAGTTCACCGCCTCGTCGACATCCGTGAAACGAGTGATCGAGACGACCGGGCCGAACACTTCGCGGCGCACGATCTCGTCTTCCTGCAGCGCGCCGGCGACGACTGTCGGCTGGTAGTAGAAGCCGGTGCCCTCGCCCGGCTTGCCGCCGGTGGTGATCTCGATGTGTTTCAGTTCCGAAGCGCGCTCGACGAAGCTCGATACGCGGTCGCGCTGGCGGCGCGAGATCAGCGGCCCGATCTCGTTCTCGGTGTCGTCGGGCTGGTTGTATCTGATGGTCGAGACGGCGGAGGAGAGGTCGGCGACGAGCTTGTCGTAGATTTTCTTGCCGGCATAGATGCGGCAGGCCGCTGTGCAGTCCTGGCCGGCATTGTAGTAGCCGAAGGCGCGCAGGCCGTTGACGACGGCGCCAAGGTCGGCGTCGTCGAAGACGATGACCGGTGCCTTGCCGCCAAGTTCCAGATGCGTGCGCTTGACCGATTTGGCCGCGGCCTGCAGCACCTTCTTGCCGGTGGCGACGTCGCCGGTGATCGAGATCATATTGACCTTGGGATGGTTGATCAGCGTGTTGCCGACGCTGTCGCCCCGGCCAAGCACGACATTGACGACGCCCTCGGGAAGCACGTCGGCCAGAATCCTGGCCAGCTTCAACGTCGTCAGCGGTGTCTGTTCCGACGGCTTGAAGACCACGGTGTTGCCGCCGGCAATCGCCGGCGCCAGCTTCCAGGCCATCATCATCAGCGGATAGTTCCACGGCGCAATCGAAGCGACGATGCCGATCGCGTCGCGCCGCACCATCGAGGTATGGCCCGGCAGATATTCGCCCGCGACGACGCCGGGCATGGAGCGCACCGCGCCGGCGAAGAAGCGGTAGCAGTCGACGATGGCCGGGATTTCGTCATTGAGCACGGCATTGATCGGCTTGCCGCAGTTCAGCGCTTCGAGCGCGGCGAACTCCCTGGCCTCGGCCTCGATGCGGTCGGCAATTTTGAGCAGATAGCCGGAGCGTTGCGCCGGCGTGGTGCGCGACCACAAGACGAACGCTTGTTCGGCGGCCGCCACAGCGGCCTCGATCTGTGCCTGGCTGGCTTCCGGCAGGTTGAGAATGGTCGCCCCGGTCTTCGGATTAAGGATCGCCTCTTCGGTCTCGGTGCCCTTTTCAAATTTCGAGCCGATCAGCATCTGGGTGTCCATCAGATTTCTCCCTTGGAAGGAGCGAATGAGGAGTAGCGAATAGCGAGCAGGGTTTGGCTGTCGATTTTTGCTACTCGCTACTCCCTATTCGCTTTTTTTCATTTCCCGCTTCCGGCGATCTGGTCGCCGTCGCGGGTCAGGTAGTAGGCAAGAAGGATCGGCAGCAGTGTCACCAGCACGACGACCATGGCCACGACATTGGTGACCGGTCGCTGGCGCGGGCGGATCAGTTCCTCCAGCATCCAGATCGGCACGGTCTGCTGCTGGCCGGCGGTGAAGGTGGTGACGATGACCTCATCGAAGGACAGCGCGAAGGCCAGCATACCGCCGGCAAGCAGTGCCGTGGCGATGTTGGGCAGCACGACATGCCTGAAGGTCTGGAAGCCGTCGGCGCCGAGATCCATCGAAGCTTCGATCATCGAACCCGAGGTGCGGCGGAACCGGGCGACCGCATTGTTGTAGACCACGACCACGCAGAAAGTGGCGTGGCCGAGCACGATCGTCCAGAACGAGAACGGAATGTCGGCCAGCGCAAAGGCCGAGCGCAGCGCGATGCCGGTGATGATGCCGGGCAGCGCGATCGGGAGGATGACCAGCAGCGAGATGGTTTCGCGGCCGAAGAATTTCGTTCGCGACACTGCGGCGGCGCACAGCGTGCCGAGCACCAGCGCAATCGTGGTCGAGATGGCGGCGACGCGGACCGACAGTGACAGCGCTTCCCAGACATCGGGTCGGTTCCAGGTGACGGCGAACCATTGCGTGGTCAAGCCCGGCGGCGGCCAGACGAAGCTCTTCTCCTCGGTGGTGAAGGCATAGACGAAGATCAGGAGGATCGGCAGATGCAGGAAGAGCAGGCCGCAGGCGGCCGCGATCTTCAGGCCAAGGGGAGCCGACTGGCCGCGGTCAGAGCGCATCGAAGGCCCCCATGCGCTTGGCGCCCCAGAGGTAGAAACCCATGATGACGATGGGCACCACGGTGAAGGCGGCGGCGAGCGGGATGTTGCCGGCGGTACCTTGCTGCGAATAGACGGCCTGGCCGATGAACAGGCGCGAGGTGCCGATGATCTGCGGGATGATGTAGTCGCCCAGCGTCAGTGAGAAGGTGAAGATCGAGCCGGCGACGATGCCGGGCAGCGCCAGCGGGAACAGCACGTTGCGGAAGGTCTGGCCGGGCGAGGCGCCGAGATCGGACGAGGCCTCGACCAGATTGCCGGGCACGCGCTCGAGGGCCGCCTGCACCGGCAGGATCATGAAGGGCAGCCAGACATAGACGAAGACGATGAAGGTGCCGGTAAAGGACACCGACAGCGAATTGCCGCCGACCACGGGCAGCGAGAGCCAGCCATCGAGCAGCCACAGCAGATGCAGCTTGGCGAGCAGCCAGGTCAAAATGCCTTCCTTGGCCAGGATCAGCTTCCAGGCATAGATCTTGACCAGATAGCTCGACCACAGCGGCAGCATGACGCCGAGATAGAACAGCGCCTTCCAGCGGCCGCGCGCGTAACGCGCGGCGTAGTAGGCGATGGGGAAGGCGACGATGGCCGAGGCCAGTGTGACCAGTGCCGCCATCGTCACCGTGCGCAGGATGATGTCGAGATTGGCAGCCTGCAACAGGTCGCCATAGGTCTTCAGCGTGAACTGCCGGTTGATGAGGCCGGAGAACTCGTCGATGGAGAAGAAGCTCTGCGCCAACAGCGCGAACAGCGAGCCGATATAGACGATGCCGAGCCACAGAACCGGCGGCAGCAGCATGAGCAGGAGAAGCAGTTTCGGCCGGTGCCAGAAAAGGTCGGACAGCGCACCGCGCATGCCGCCGTTGCCTGGCAGGATGGCGGGTGCGGAATTGGCGTTGAGGGCGGCGATGGTCATGGGACCACCCTGTGGCAGTGGGGCTTATAGGAGAGGCAGCGATCCTTCACGCCCCCCTCTCTCCTGCCGGACATCTCCCCCACGAGGGGGGAGATTGGCAGCTTCAGCGCCTCGCTCATTCCCGCAACGTTGCTGATTGGCGAAAGCAGTCGCGACATCCAATCTCCCCCTCGTGGGGGAGATGGCCGGCAGGCCAGAGGGGGGCGCCGTAGAGCGCCACGCTGGAGACTCTAATCGCGCAAACCTTCATCATGCCGGCTCGTCCATCAGATGCAGATGCTCGCGATTGAAGGTGAGCACAACAGCCTCGCCTTCCCTAGGCAGCACTGTCCCTGCCGGCACCACGGCGTGCAGCTTCAACCCGTCGGCATCGAGCGCCAGCCTGGTGGTGGCGCCGAGATAGTTGGTCGAGACGAGACGCGCGGCCACGCCCTCGCCGCTCGCGGCGCGGCCTACGCGAATGGATTCGGGCCTGAGACTCCCCCAGCGGTGCTGGCCGGAATAACGCTGGACGAAGTCCGGCGGCAGCACGTTGGACGAGCCGACGAAATCGGCGACGAAGCGCGTGCTTGGGCGCTGATAGATGTCTTCCGGCGTGCCGATCTGCATGATCCTGCCGTCATTGAAAACGGCGACGCGGTCGGCCATCGACAGCGCCTCGCCCTGGTCGTGGGTGACGAAGACGAAGGTGATGCCGAGCGCCTTCTGCAGTGATTTCAGCTCCTCCTGCAT
This sequence comes from Mesorhizobium sp. M8A.F.Ca.ET.165.01.1.1, assembly GCF_004792065.1. Classification (NCBI taxonomy): domain Bacteria; kingdom Pseudomonadati; phylum Pseudomonadota; class Alphaproteobacteria; order Hyphomicrobiales; family Phyllobacteriaceae; genus Mesorhizobium; species Mesorhizobium sp. M8A.F.Ca.ET.165.01.1.1. Next base: position 5,446 of record NZ_SRTH01000032.1, read on the forward strand.
GTTTTCGCGCAGTTTGAGGTCGAGCGCGCCGAGCGGCTCGTCGAGCAGCAGCACCTTGGGCTGGTTGACCAGCGCACGCGCCAGCGCGACACGCTGGCGCTGGCCGCCGGAGAGCTGGCCGGGCCGGCGCGCGCCGTAGCCGGGCAGCCGCACCAGTGACAAGGCTTCTTCCGCCGCCTTGTGCCGCTCGGCCTTGCCGACGCGCTTGACCATCAGTCCGTAGGCGACGTTGTCGAGCACATTGAGGTGCGGGAACAGCGCATAGTCCTGGAACACTGTGTTGACGTTGCGGCGATAGGGCGGCACGCCCTCGGCGCGCTCGCCGAAGATCGAGATGGAACCCGCCGTCGGCTGCTCAAAGCCGGCGATGAGACGCAGGCACGTCGTCTTGCCCGAACCCGATGGCCCCAGCATGGCGAAGAATTCGCCGGGCGCAATGTCGAGGTCGACCGCGTCGACAGCGCGAACACTGCCGAAATGGCGCGAGACTTTTTGAAAGGAAACGGCTGGGGTCATTGGGTGTCCTGATCTGTCAGGCTCGTCAAAATCTCGGGCGTTGGCGCTGCCCCTCATCCGCCTGCCGGCACCTTCTCCCCGTAATAGAGACGGGGAGAAGGGACGCGCTTCAACGCTGACGGTCCCCTCTCCCCGTTCTTCACGGGGAGAGGGTAAGGGTGAGGGGCAGCGTCAACTTATCAATAGATGCGCGGCGAAAATCACCGTCCGCCGATGACGCCGATATAATCCGACACCCAGCGATAGTAAGGCACGCACTGATCATTCTGGGTGACGCATTTCGAGACCGGCGTCTTCCAGAACTTGATCTTGTCGAAATTGTCGTAGCCGTTGGTCTTGCAGCCTTCCTCGCCGAGCAACTCGTTGCCCTTGCAGGCGGCGGGCACGACCGGCAGCGAGCCGAACCAGGCCGAGACATCGCCCTGCACCTTCGGCGCCAGCGAATGCTCGAGCCACATATAGGCGCAGTTCGGGTGCGCCGCGTCGGCTTCCATCATGGTGGTGTCGGCCCAGCCGGTGACGCCTTCTTCCGGCACGGTCGAGGCGACCGGCTTCTTGGCGGCGACCAGCGTGTTGACCTGGTATGGCCACGAGCCCGAAGCAACCACGCCTTCGTTCTGGAAATCGTCGACCTGGATGGCGGCGTCATGCCAGTAGCGGCCGACCAGCGTGCGCTGGACGCGCAGCAATTCGAGCGCCGCCTTGTACTGGTCCTCGTTCAATTCGTAGGGATCCTTGATGCCGAGTTCCGGCTTGTGGAACATCAGGTAGTTGGCGGCATCGGCGATGTGGATCGGTCCGTCATAGGCCTGGACACGGCCCTTGTTGGACTTGCCATCCGGCAGCTTCATTTCCTCGAAAACAACATTCCAGCTCTTCGGCGCTTCCTTGAACACCTCGGTGTTGTACATCAGGATGTTCGGACCCCACTGGTAGGGAACGCCGTAATGCACTTTGTCGACGGTGAACCAGGGCGCGTCCTTCAGCCGGTCGTCGACCGTCTTCCAGCTCGCGATGAGATCGGTGTTGATCGGCTGCACGCGCTTGCCGGCGACGAGGCGCAGCGAGGCATCGCCTGAAGCGGTGACGAGGTCGAAGCCGCCCTCGTTCATCAGCGACACCATCTCATCGGATGTGTTGGCGGTCTTGACGTTGACCTTGCAGCCACTCTCCTTCTCGAAGGCGGTGACCCAGTCATAGCCCTTGTCGGTCTCGCCGCGCTCGATATAGCCCGGCCAGGCAACGATGTTGACCTGGCCTTCCCCCTTGCCCAGTTCCTTGACCTGGGCAACCGCCTGACCGGAGAAGGTCAGCGCGACCGTCAGCGCAGTGCATGACTTCAGGAATGAATTCATCATCGATCTCCCATTTTGGCGCGTGACCCTGAAACCGCTCCGGTTTTCGCCAGATCACGCGCGGACTGAAAAACGTGCCAGTTCGTCCAATGGACTGATGCCGCTCTGATGGCGGCTTTGGTCGCTGAACCGAAGGTGCTTGGAAAATACCGGTTTCGCAAATTCATTTGTCAGAAGGGTGATATCGGTTTTTCCGATAGATCGCCGCGAATCAGGTCCGCTGGCGGACCGTCCGTTGCGACTGGGCAAGCCCGATGAAGTCGCGCGCCGCCTGCGGCAGGCTGGAGCCGCGCCGCCAGACCATGCCGACCTGCACCACCGGCAAGGCACCGGAAATGTCGCGCGATTCGATGCGGTCGCCTTCCAGCGACCAGGGCCGGTAGACGAGATCGGGCAGCAGCGCCACGCCGGCGCCGGTGGCGACGAGGCTGCGCACGGCTTCCACGGAACGGGTGCGGAAGGCGACATGCGGCCTGGCGCCGATCGCCGTCAGCAGCTTGCCGGTGTTCTCCTCGATCTCGTCGACGGTGAGCATGATCAGCGGTTCGGAGGCGATATCGCCGATGCCGATGATGTCGGCGCCAGCCAAGGGATGGCCGAGCGGCAGCCACAGCCGATAGGCCGAGACTTCGAGGATTTCCGATTGCAGGGCAGTGCGGTCGCGCAAATTGGAGGTGACCATGACGGCAATGTCGAGCTTGCCGCCGATCAGCAAATGTTCGAGGTAGTCGCCATTGTCCTCAATGGCCGACACCTCGACGCCGGGATAGGCGCGGCGGTAGCGGGAAAGCAGATCCGACAGCACATAGCCGGCGACCAGCGAGGTGACGCCGAGCTGCAGCCGGCCTCCCGCCACGGCCTGTTCGCCGGAAAAAGAGCGGCGGGCGTCGGACACGTCGGCGAGGATCTTTGTCGCGTGACGCAGGAACTGGTGGCCCTTGTGGGTGATATTGAGGCCGCGCGGATGGCGCTCGAACAGTTCGACGCCGAGATCGCTTTCAAGTTCCTTGATCGCTTCGGTGACCGACGATTGCGAGATGGAGAGGTTTTGCGCCGCGCGCGACACCGTGCCTTGCTCGGCAACGGCGACGAAGAACTGCAACTGGCGGATGGTGAAGGCCATGGCCGGACTAAACACCGGCAGGCAAGCGAAGGAAAGCGGATCGCGGAGCTTATCCCATGACCCGGTGGCGCGTTCAGCCGAGCATCAGCCTGATGCGGCGTCGCCATGTCGGGCCATAGCGCAACGCAAGCATGAAGGCCGCCTCCAGCGCCACGACAATAACGATGATGCGCAAGCCCACCGTGAAAGAATCCTGGCCGCTGCCGTGCATGAGATAGCCGGTCAGGAGAAAGCCCGCATTCCATATGGTGGCGCCAAGCAGCGTCGCGGCCGCGAAAGGCAAGGCAGGCAGACACAGCGCGCCAGCTGCGATCGGCAGGTAATTGCGCACGGTCGGGATGAACTGCGCCAGCAAGGATACCCTGACATGATTGCGGCGATAGGCCTGGCCAAGCTTGCGATAGGTTTCGGGGCGCAGGAAGACATATCTGCCGGCTCGTCCGATCAGCCTGTCGGCACGGTCGAACCCGATCCGGCGGCCGACCCCATACCAGACAAGGCAGCCGGCGAAGGAGGCGGAAGTCGTCACCGCCAACAGGATCGCCAGCGTCGCACCGTCAGGCGCCGCCGTCATGCCGAGAAACAGCAGCAACACGTGCGAGGGCGGAACCGGCAGGATCTTCTCGGTGAAGGCAAGGCAAAAGACGCCGAACAGGCCGAAGCCGAGAATGACCGACAATGGTCCCGTCATGCGAAGCGCCAGTCATAGGTTCCGGCTGCCTTGATTCTGGCGATGCGATAGACCGTCGCCGGCGGGAAATTGCGGAACGTATGACCAACCCGCGTGACCTCAAGATCGAGCCGGTCGAGCAGCGACTGGTCGAACGGACAGCGCCGTCCGAGCGTGAACTGATAGAGGGCTCCGCCGGGACGAAGGTTCGCGAAAACACCTTCGAGAATGGCGAGCGTCTTCCGCGGCGAAATCAGCCGGAAAGGCAAGCCGCTGACGGCAGCGCCAATCACCGGCCGGTGGAAGAGCGACAGATGGCGCAGGCCGACAGCATCCATTTCAAAAATCCGGGCGGCAGGAAAACGACGCATGAGCAGCGCGGCGAAATCCGGATCGGACTCGATCAGCGTCAGATCCTCCTCCTTCACCCCGCGCGACAGCAGCGCCCGTGTGAAAGGACCTGTTCCTGGACCGAGCTCCAGCACGGGGCCTGTCTCAGGTCCGATGTCACGGGTCATCAATGCCGCCAGGCTGGAGCTGGACGGCGTGACGGAGCCGACCCTGAACGGCGCGACGGTCCACGCCATGAGAAAAGACAGAGCATCATTTGCGGGCATGGTAACCTCAATCCGAGACAACAGCACGCCAACCAGTCTGGTGTGCCACCTGATTTCGCTTCAGCGTCATTTCGCTTCAACGTCGGGCCCGACCTGTTGCATATTCGGGCCCGACGCCTTCACGCCGGCATGGGCGATTCGTGCCGACCGGCGCTGTTTGCCGCGACTGGGTTGCATAGACATTGCGCAATCTCGGAGAGCCAAAGAAAGCGCCTGTCGACCCCGGGCCGTTCGGCTTTGCCATGTTTGCGCAATGTTGGCGCGGTAGCGCCCGAAGCTGTTGCCGTTGCTGGAGAACTGTCGATGCGAATCTTGCTGGTCGAGGACGAGCCCGAAATGGTCTCTGCCTTACGTGCCGCGCTGAAGCGCCACGACATGGTGGTCGATCATGCCGGCACGCTCATCGAAGCCGAAGGCTTCGTCGCCGCCGACAGCTACGACGCGATCCTGCTCGACCGCCAGTTGCCGGATGGCGACGGGCTGTCGCTGGTGCCCAGATTGCGTTCGGCCAAGAACACCACGCCAGTGCTGATGCTGACGGCGAGAGGCGACACAGCGGACAAGGTCGATGGGCTGGACATGGGCGCGGACGACTATCTGGCAAAACCATTCGCCTTCGAGGAATTGCTTGCCCGGTTGCGCGCGCTGCTCAGGCGCCCGGCACCGATGCAGTCGCAATTCATCCGCGCCGGCGACCTGGTGCTCGACGTCGGGCATCGCGAAACGTCGATCCGTGCCGAACCGCTCAGCCTGCCGCGGCGCGAACTCCTGGTGCTGGAGGCGCTGATGCGCCGGACCGGCCGCATGGTGCAGCGCGAGGCGCTGATGGAGGCGGTGTTCGGCCTCGACGACGAGATCCAGTCCAACGCGCTCGACACCCACGTCTCGCGCCTGCGCCGCAAACTCGCCGATGCCGATGCCGGCGTGACGATCAATGGCATTCGCGGCGTCGGCTATCTCCTGCGCGAAACGACATGAGCGCCGAGCTATGAGCCTCAAGCGCCCGCGTTCGCTCAAATGGAGCCTGGTGCTGCGTATCGCCTTGCTGCAATGCGCGATGCTGACGCTGATCATCGTCGGCATTCTCGGCGCCATGCTGGCCACCGGCCTTATCCCGCATGACTACGAGGACGGTACAATGGACGTGCTGGCGGATGCAGTGACACGCGATGCCGGCGGCAAGCTTGTCATCACCGAGACGCCAGATATGGCAAAGCTGCGCTCGAACGTTCCGGACCTCTGGTTCATCATCCGCGACAAGCAAGGGCAGCGACTGGAAGAAGGCAGGGTGCCGGCCATTTTCCAGCCCTTTGTCGGACTGCTGGACACTATCAGCGACGCCCGTATCGACCACGCAATCGGACAAGCCGCGCCGCCGGAGGGAAAGATCCGCTGGACCGATACGGCGGCCGGCAATGTCCAGATCTTCAGCGGCACCAAGGGCGGGCTTTCGCTGCTGCGCCTGCTCGGCCGGGCGCCGCAATTCTTCCTGCAAGGCATATTGCCGCTCGCCGGGCTGATGGCGTTGGCCACGCTGGTCGCGACACCATGGGTGGTGCGCGGCGCACTGTCAGGCCTTGGCCATGCGGCCGCAGAGGCCGAACGCATCGACATCGACCAGCGTGGCGTGCAGCTGCCGCTGAAAGATGTGCCAAAGGAAGTGACGCCGCTGGTCAAGGCGGTGAACGCCGCCCTTGCGCGCCTGGACAAGGGCTATGAACGCCACAAGCGCTTCCTGACCGACGCCGCCCATGAACTCAGGACACCGGTCGCCATCCTCAACACGCGCCTTGCCTCGCTGCCGGCGACGCCGGAGCGGGCAAGGCTGCTGCAGGATGCGGCACGGCTTTCGACGCTGACCGACCAGCTGCTCGACCTGCAGCGCCTCGACCGGCAGACAACGGCCTTCGAAAAGGTAGACCTCGTGGCGATCGCGCGCGGCGTCATCGTCGACCTCGCGCCGATGGCGTTCTCGGCCGGCTACGAAATGTCGTTCGAGCCGGAACGGGACACGCTTTTTGCCACCGGCGACCGCACCGCGATCGAACGCGCGGTGACCAACATCGTGCAGAACGCCATCGAGCATGGCGGCCGCGCCGGCAAGATCACCGTCAGCGTCACAATGCCCGCCATCATCGAGGTCCGGGACGAAGGCGACGGCGTGCCGCCGGGCGAGCGGGAGCGCATTTTCGAGCCCTTCTACCGGCTGCGTCCGCAGGATCACGGCGCCGGCCTCGGCCTCAACCTCGTGCAGGAAATCATGCATCTCCATGGCGGCCGCATCGAGATCCTTGACGGCAAACCGAGCGGCGCCTGCTTCAGGATGAGTTTTCGCGCTTTGCCGGCATAGCGTCGCCGTAAATCATTAAGCGACCTTCGCGTGTTTGACATCGCGAAGAATCGTAACTAATTAAGTTACATGAAACGCAACAGTCGCCTGTCTTCCACCCTGCACATTCTCGTCCACATGGCGGAGAAGCCCGAACAGGCGCTGACCTCCGAGCAGCTTGCCACCTTCATCCACACCAATCCGGTGGTGGTGCGCCGGACCATTGGCGGCTTGCGCGATGCCGGCATCGTCACCTCGTCGCGCGGGCATGGCGGCGGCTGGCTGCTCGGGCGCGCGCCCGAAAACATTTCACTGGCCGAGATCAGCGTGGCTCTTGGCGAGACGCTGCTGCCCTTCAGCACCGAGCCGGAAAGCCCAGGCTGTCTGGTCGAGCAAGCGGTGATCGCCGTTCTCGACGATTTTCGCGTCGCGGCCGAGAAGCTGCTGGCGGAGAAGCTCAGCCGCATCACGCTGGCCGACCTGACCGCCGATTTCCGCCGCCGTTACGCCCTCATTGGAGTCTCCAGCCATGCAGTATGATCTTGCCGTCGTCGGCGGCAGCTTCGCCGGCCTGTCCGCCGCCATCCAGGCGGCGCGGGCGCGGCGCAACGTGCTGGTGATCGACGCCGGCCAGCCACGCAACCGCTTCGCCACGCATTCGCACGGCTTCCTCGGCCAGGACGGGCGAACGCCCGGCGCGATCCTCGACGATGCAAGGCGGCAATTGCTTGCCTATCCGACGGCCAGGCTTGTCACCGCACGTGCGGACAAAGCCATTGCCAACAGCACAAGCGATTTCGAAATCGCCGTCGATGGCGGCGACACATTCGGCGCCGCCCGGCTGGTGCTTGCCACCGGCGTTCGCGACATCCTGCCGGAGGTTCCCGGGCTCGCCGGACAATGGGGTAGGACCGTGCTGCACTGTCCCTATTGCCATGGCTACGAGGTTTCCGGCGGGCCGCTTGGCGTGCTCGCGACCGGTCCGATGTCCATACATCAGGCCCAGCTGATTTCCGACTGGGGTGACGTCACGCTGTTCGGCAACGGCCTGATCGAGCCCGACGCCGAGGAGATGCTTGCCCTGGAGGGCAAGAATGTCAGCTTTGAGCCCGCGCCGGTCAGCGAACTCGGGGAAGACGGCGCCGGCGGATTGGTTGTCCACCTCGACGGCGGCCGAAAGGCGGGCGTCAAGGCGATGTTCACCGCGCCCCGCAACACGATGGCGAGCCCGCTGGCAGAACAGCTCGGTTGCGACTTCAAGGACGGCCTGCTTGGCCCGATGATATCAGTCGATGACAGGCAGCAGACGACGATACCCAGCGTGTATGCCGCCGGAGACGCGGCACGCGCGATGCATAACATCGCCTTCGCCGTGTCGGGTGGCACTTTCGCGGGCGTGTGCGCCCATCAATCCTTGGTGTTCGGCTAAATTCCGGCTTCGCCGCGGGCGATGCTGAGCCGCGCGCCGGCCTGTGCGAGCGCGGCGGCAATGTCATGCGGCGGCGCGCGGTCGGTGGCGAGCTCGGAAAAGCCGTCGAAGCCACAGACCTGAACCAGACCCTGGCGGCCGAACTTCGTGTGGTCGGTGATGACCAGAGAACGCTGGCCGCGCGACAGCACCATGCGGGCGAATTCCGCCTCTTCCAGATCGTAGTCCATGACGCCCGTCAGCGCATCCACGGCGCCGATGGAGATAATGGCGTGGCTGACCGAGAAGCGGCTGACGAACTCGATGGCCGACGTCCCGAACGCGGCGCCTGAATCGCTGCGCAACTCGCCGCCGGCCATATAGACCTTGTTGCCGTTGATGGTGGCCAGCGTACGGGCGATATCGGACGAGTTGGTGACGACCGTCAGGCGCCGGTGGCCGAGCAGTTCGCGCGCCAGGAACGACGTCGTGGTGCCGGTGTCGAGCATGATCGATTCGCCGTCACGGATGGTGGCCGCGACCGCGCGGGCAATGCTGCGCTTGGCGTCGGCATGCTCACGCATGCGCCGTTCGAACGGCGCTTCGCCGATCATCGACGGCAGACCGATGGCGCCATGCATCTTCAGAACCGAGCCGTCGCTGGTGAGCGGCTTGACGTCACGGCGCACGGTTTCGAGCGACACGCCCAACCGGTCGGCCAGGCTGGCGATGGTGACGGTTCCCTCTTCCTGCAGCAGTCGCAGGATTTCGCCATGCCGTTTCGAGTGGATCATATGCGCGCGCCCCGGAAAATTGCCCGATTCTAGGGCATTCCTAACGTTTTTAAAGGAATTGCCCATTGCTTTCGGGCAAAATACCCAAAAAAAGTCACATCTTTTTATTGACAGAAGGGCAACCCTGGCGTGAAATCCAACCTCAACAGGGGTTCGGAGCTGCGCGGGAGGGTAATTGGCAGGGCCGCAACTCACTGACCAGGCAGCCTGTAACGTGCCTGGCGCAAGGAATTTTCAGATCCGCGGGGGCGGATGCCGGGTTCAAAAACCTGGCCAAGGGGCTCGTCGGTGCGGTGCGGGATACCAATCCTGGCGTCCCGCACCGACGAGATTGTTTGCACTTCCCTCCGCCGTGGTTGCGCTGCCCGTGGCGCCGTGTCGAAGCCCAGCAAACCAGGTCAGCAAACCAGGGATGATTCCGTGATTGCCGAAGACCGCATCCGCGCCCTGCCCTGCTGGACGGGCGCCATCGAGATCGCGCCGCTGCCCGGCGGCTTGAGCAATGCCAATTATGTGGTCACCGACACGGCCGGCAAACATGTGGTGCGCTTCGGCCAGGACTATCCGTTCCACCATGTCTTCCGCGAACGCGAGGTGATGACCGCACGGGCGGCTCACGCCGCCGGCTTCGCGCCGGCGGTCCATTATGCCGAACCAGGAATCCTGGTAACGGCGTTTCTTGGCGCCAAAACCTATCTGGCCGAGGACGTGCGCGCCAATCTCGGCCGCGTCGCGGCGCTGATGCGCGGCTTTCACCGGGAGATGCCCAACCATATCTCCGGCGCCGGCTTCATGTTCTGGGTGTTCCACGTCATCCGCGACTATGCGCGCACGCTTGACGAAGGGGGCAGCCGCAAGCGCGGTGACCTGCCACGCTTCCTAGCGCTGGCCGACGAACTGGAGCGTGCGCAGAAACTGCTGCCGATCGTCTTTGGCCACAATGATCTCTTGCCGGCCAATATTCTCGACGACGGCAGCAGGCTGTGGCTGATCGATTTCGAATATGCCGGCTTCAATACTGCCATGTTCGACCTTGCCGGCGTCGCCTCGAACGCCGGCATGAGCGACGCGGAATCCTTCGCCTTCCTGACCGCCTATTTCATGAAGGAGCCGGACGAGGCGATCCGCCGCTCGCACGCCGCCATGCAATGCGCCTCGCTGCTGCGCGAGGCGATGTGGAGCATGGTGTCGGAGCTCTATCTCGACGCGCCCGGCATCGACTACGTCGCCTACACCGAGGAAAACCTGGTGCGGCTCGACGCGGCGCTGGAAAACTACCGGACAAAATACGGGATCCTGAAATCATGACCTTGCCTAGCCAGGCCGCGGTCGTCGTCATTGGCGGCGGCATCATCGGCTGTTCGACGGCCTATCATCTTGCGCGCGACCACAAGGTCGACGTGGTGCTGCTCGAACAGGGCAAGCTGACCTCGGGCTCGACCTGGCATGCCGCCGGGCTGGTGGGGCAATTGCGCTCTTCGGCCTCGATCACGCGAGTGCTGAAATACTCCGTCGACCTTTACAAGGGACTGGAGGCCGAGACCGGGCTCGCCACCGGCTGGAAGATGACCGGCTGCCTGCGGCTCGCCACCAATGCCGACCGCTGGACCGAGTACAAAAGGCTGGCGACGACAGCGAAGAGCTTCGGCATGGACATGCACTTGCTGTCTCCGGCGGAGGTCAAGGCGATGTGGCCGCTGATGGAGACCGGCGATCTGGTCGGCGCTTCCTGGCTGCCGACCGACGGCCAGGCGAGCCCTTCCGACATCACGCAGTCGCTGGCCAAGGGCGCGCGCATGCATGGCGCCAAGCTCTATGAGGACGTGCGCGTCACCGGCTTCGAGATGAAGGGCGACCGCATCACGGCGGTGAAGACCGACCAGGGCGACATTGCCTGTGACAAGGTGGTGAACTGCGCCGGACAATGGGCACGGCAAGTCGGGGCCATGGCCGGCATCAACGTGCCGCTGCAGCCGGTGAAACACCAGTACATCGTCACCGAGAAGATCGCGGGGCTGGCAACCGACGCGCCGACGCTGCGCGACCCCGATCGGCGCACCTATTTCAAGGAGGAGGTCGGCGGCCTGGTGATGGGCGGCTATGAGCCTAACCCACAGGCATGGACGACAGGGGAGGTGCCCAATGACTGGGAGTTCCGGCTGTTCGACGACGACTACGATCATTTCGAGCAGCACTTGATTCAGGCGATCGCGCGGGTGCCGGCGCTGGAAACCGTTGGCGTCAAGCAGATGATCAACGGGCCGGAAAGCTTCACGCCGGACGGCAATTTCATCCTCGGCGTAGCGCCCGAATGCGCCAACATGTTCGTCGGCGCCGGCTTCAACGCCTTCGGCATCGCCTCGGGCGGCGGCGCCGGCTGGGTGCTGGCGCAATGGGTGGTCGACGGCGAGGCGCCGCTCGACCTGTGGGTGGTCGACATCAGGCGCTTTTCCAACCTGCACCGCGACCGGCACTGGGTGTGCGAGCGCACGCTGGAAGCCTATGGCAAGCATTACACGATCGGCTTTCCGCACGAGGAGTATGCCAGCGGCCGGCCGCGCATCGTCTCGCCGCTGTATGAGCGGTTGAAACGGCAGCGCGCCGTGTTCGGCTCGAAGCTCGGCTGGGAGCGACCGAACTGGTTCGCGCCGGAGAGCGTCGAGCCAAAGGACGTCTATTCGATGGGCCGGCAGAACTGGTTTGCTGCCGTCGGCGACGAGCACCGGCATGTGCGCGAACATGTCGGCATCTTCGACCAGTCGTCCTTCGCCAAGTACGAGCTGAGCGGCCCCGACGCGGCGAAGGCGCTGGACTGGATCTGCGCCAACGACGTCAGCAAGCCGGTCGGCCGGCTGACCTACACGCAACTTCTCAACACGCGCGGCGGCATCGAGGCCGACCTGACCGTGTCGCGGCTTGCCGAGGAGAAATTCTACATCGTCACCGGCACCGGTTTCCGCACTCATGACGCCTCGTGGATCAGCGATCATATTGGCGAGGGCCTCGATGCCAGGCTGACCGACGTCACCGAGGATTTCGGCACGCTGTCGCTGATGGGGCCGCGTGCCCGCGACGTGCTTTCGGCGGTGACCGGGAGCGATGTGTCGAATGCCAGCTTCCCGTTCGGCCATATCAGGGAGATCGTCATCGCCGGTCACACGGTGCGGGCGCTGCGCGTCACCTATGTCGGCGAACTGGGCTGGGAGCTGCACGTGCCGATCGCCGCCACCGGCGAAGTCTTCGACGCGCTGATGGCGGCCGGCAAAGAGCACGACATCCGGCCGGTCGGCTACCGCGCGCTGGAATCGCTGCGGCTGGAAAAGGGCTATCGCGCCTGGGGCTCCGACATCACGCCCAACGACACACCGCTGGAGGCCGGGCTCGGCTGGGCGGTCAAGCTCAGGAAGAACACCGACTTCGTCGGACGGCGTGCACTCGAGAAGGTTGGCGGCGCGTCCCTGAAGAAGCGCTTTGCCGGCTTCACGGTCGACGATCCGGAGATCGTGCTGCTCGGCCGCGAAACCATTCTGCGCGACGGCGAGCCAGTCGGCTATCTTACCAGCGGCGGCCATGGCTACACGGTGGGCAAGAATATCGGCTATGGCTATGTGCGCAGCGCCGACGGGGTGAGCGATGATTTCCTCGCCTCGGGCAGCTATGAACTGGTGGTCGCGATGCAGCGGACGCCGGCGAATATCCATCTCGAGCCACTATACGACCCGGCAATGGAGCGCGTGAAGGCTTAGCTTACGCGCAAGGCGAGGCCACGACTGGGCACGGTATCGGCCTCGCCAGGCATGGAGACGTAAGGGCGGGTTTCCTCGGCGCGGGTGACGAGGCCTTGCGCTTCGAGTTCGGCGATGCGCGCGGCAAAGCCCTGATCCCATAGCGTGTTCTTGACCGTCAGCACGATCACCCCACCCGGCCGGCAGATGCGGATCAATTCGTCCAAGCCCTCGGCGCCGACATGACCCGAGGTGAAGACGCCGGCCGAGATGATGCCGGCATAGGCGTCGTCGGTAAAAGGCAAGGCGCCGCCGAGCGCCAGGCAATGCAGCGCCGAATAGACACCCTTGCGTGCGGCCTGATCCAGCATGCCTTGCGAGATATCCAGCGCCTCGACCTGGGGATAGCCGGCAATGTCGAGCCATTCGCCGATCAGCCCGGTCCCTGCCCCGGCGTCGAGCAACGGGGCCGAACCGCGCGGCAGATGACGGGCAAGCAAAGCCAGGCAGATCGTCGGGTGGCGGTAACCGGCCGCCGACATGTCGGCGTCGTAGGTCTGCGACCAGCGATCATAAAGTGCCGCCACCTCTTCCGGGCGCTTGGCCGCGTAGACTTCGCCGAGCGCGCCATGATGTTTGCTGTCCGCCACGTGCCCTCCAACTCCTTCGTCTTGCCGGAATGATAGCCAAACGGCGAAAATTGTGGAACCGTTGCAGCGAAGAAATAACGCGTGGGAACGCAGGCATGGGGACAGACGAGGCGCGGGCAAGACTTGCCGCCATTCCGGTGCTGGCCGGCTACACCGGGCCGCTGGAACGGCTCGGCGGCCTGACCAATCTCGTCTTCAGGGCCGGCGATTACTGCCTGCGCATTCCAGGCAAAGGCACCGAGGAATACATCAACCGCGCCAACGAAGCGGTTGCCGCGCGCGAGGCGGCAAGAGCCGGCGTTAGCCCCGAGGTGCTGCATGTCGATCCCGGTACTGGAGTCATGGTGACGCGCTACATCGCCGGTGCCGAGACGATGTCCCCGGAGAAATTCAGGGACCGGCAGGGCAGTCCGGCCCGGGCGGCCGAGGCCTTCCGCAAGCTGCACGCGTCCGGCGCGGTCTTCCCCTTCCGCTTCGAGCTGTTTTCGATGATCGACGACTATCTCAAGGTGCTGTCGACCAGGGATGTCGCCCTGCCCGCCGGCTATCACGACGTGGTGCGCGAGGCCGGCGGCGTGCGCGAGGCCTTGGCCGTCCGCCCCTTGCCTCTCGTCGCCTGCCATTGCGACCCGCTGTGCGAAAACTTCCTCGATACGGGCGAGCGGATGTGGATCGTCGACTGGGAATATTCCGGGATGAACGATCCGCTCTGGGACCTCGGCGATCTCAGCGTGGAAGGCAAGTTCGACGTCGCCCAGGACGAGGAGTTGATGCGCGCCTATTTCGGCGGCGAGGCGAAGCCGGCGGAGCGCGGCCGCGTCGCCATCTACAAGGCTATGTGCGACCTGTTGTGGACGCTGTGGGGGCTGATCCAGCTCGCCAACAACAATCCGGTGGACGATTTCCGCGCCTATGCCGACGGCCGCTTCGCGCGCTGCAAGGCGCTGATGGAGACGCCAGAGTTTTCCAGGCACCTTGCGGCGATACGCCAGGGCTAGTCACCCGAAATCCGGGCTTTAGTTGACACCCTTCGGCACGTTCTCCGGCGGCACCGTGGTATCGACCACCTTCTGGCGGTGGAAGATGAACAGGCCGGCGAGAACGATGATGCCCGAGCCGGTCAGGATGCGCGGGCTGGGCACGTCGCCGAAGAATGCCAGCCCGAACACCACCGCCCACAGGAGCAGCGTGTAGTGCAGCGGCGCCAGCGTCGAGGCCGGCGCCAGTTTCAGCGCCCGCGTGATCATCAGATGCGCGCCGCAGGAGACGATGCCGAGCAGCAGCATGGCGCCGAGATCGAGCGGCGACGGCGTCTTCCAGGCGCCAATGGTCAGCACGCCGCCAACCGCCAGCGTGCCGATCGTCTGCCATGTCACCAGATTGGTGTCGCTGGTGCCGCGCAGGCGCCGGTTGAGGATGATTGCGAAGGCGAAGGCGAGGCTGCCGACAAGCGCGAAACTCGACGACAGCGAAAACGCGGCGGAGGATGGCTTCAGCATGATCACCACGCCGCAGAAGCCGAGCAGGATCGCCACCCAGCGGCGCCAGCCGACCTTTTCGCCAAGCAGGAAATGCGACAGCGCCGCCACATAGATCGGCCCGGCCATGTAGAAGCTCATCACATCGGCAAGCGGCAGATAGACGACGGCGGCGTAGAACAAAGCGGTGTCGAGCGTAGTCGCAACCACGCGCAGGATCTGCAGCCCGGGCCGCTCCATCTGGAACAGTCTGCCGGCGCCCTGGTTGGCGATCATCGGGCCGAGCACGATAAAGGCGCCGATCGAACGGATCAGCACCACCTGGCCGACGGAAAAGCTGGCGACCAGCCACTTGCCCATTGCGTCGTTCAGCGCAAACAGGAAGTCGCCGGCCAGCATCAGCAGGATGCCGGCCAGGAGAACATTCCTGATTGGGGAATTCCGCGCCACGGGTTGCGTCATGCCGACCCCGATTCCTCCCTCGCCTGGGCCGCGTCGTAGACGGAAGCGGTGGCTTTGACGAGGAGAAATCAGGAAATGAGTAAGACCAGCGTCGGGAATCGGCTGTATCTAGGTGGATATATGTCTGCGGTTCACCTGACCAGGCCTGCCGGGAATGGACAGCCTGGTATCCTGCCTTGTCCTTTCCGCCACCACCTTGCCCTTGGCGATGACGCAGATGCGCTCGGCGCGCAGGCGCAGCGCTTCGATCGGATTGCCGGCATCGAGGATCACCAGGCTGGCGCGCTTGCCGACCTCCAGACCGAGATGATCGAGGCCCATGATCGCGGCGTTGACGTTGGTGACCATGTCGAAGCAGCGCGCCATGTCGGCGGGGCTCGACATCTGGGCGACATGCAGGCCCATGAAGGCGACGTCGAGCATGTCGGCGGTGCCCAGCGAATACCAGGGATCGAGCACGCAATCCTGACCCCAGCCGACACGGATGCCGAGCGCCAGCATTTCCTTGACCCGCGTCATGCCGCGCCGCTTGGGAAAGGTGTCATGGCGGCCCTGCAGCATGATGTTGATCAAGGGATTGGGGATCGCGGAAACGCCGGCCTCGACGATCAGCGGCAGAAGCTTCGAGACATAGTAATTGTCCATCGAATGCATCGAAGTGAGATGCGAGCCGGCCACCCTGCCCTGCAGGCCGAGCCGCTGCGTTTCATAGGCCAGCTGCTCGATGTGGCGCGACAGGGGATCGTCGGTCTCGTCGCAATGCAGGTCGACCATCAGGCCGCGCTCTGCCGCGATTTCGCACAGTTCGGTCACCGAGCGCGTGCCGTCGGCCATGGTGCGCTCGAAATGCGGAATGCCGCCGACGATATCGACGCCCATGTCCAGCGCGCGAATGGTGTTTTGGCGCGCCGTCGGCGAGCGATAGAAGCCGTCCTGCGGGAAGGCCACCAATTGCAGGTCGATATAGGGGGCGACGGTCTTCTTGACGTCGAGCAGGGCCTCGACGGCCAGCAGCCGGTCGTCGCAGACATCGACATGGGTACGGATGGCGAGCAGCCCCATCGACACCGCCCAGTCGCAATAGGCGAGCGCCCGGTCGCGCACCGCTTCGTGCGTCAAAAGCGGCTTCAGTTCGCCCCACAGCGCGATGCCTTCAAGCAGCGTGCCCGATGCGTTGATGCGCGGTATGCCGTAGGACAGCGTGGCGTCCATATGGAAATGCGGATCGACGAAGGGCGGCGACACCAGATTGCCACGGGCGTCGACCTCGGTCCGCGCGGAACCCTCGAGCTTCGGCTCGATCGCCGCGATCGTCTCGCCGCTGATGCCGATGTCGGCGATGCCGCCATCCGGCAGCGTGCCGCCACGAACGATTAGGTCGAAATCCATTTCTCATCATCCCGCTTGAAGAATCACAGTCGCATCGTGTCTCAAAAGACAGCCTGCCGCAGCGGGTTTCTTTCCATGGTCGCGAAAGGTTCCCTCCGGCGGCAACTCCCTCTATAAGCCGCCTTCGTCATCCCGGCATCAAGGATCAGCCGTTGTTTCGTTTCTTCCGTTCGACGGAAAACCAGCGCCTCGTCGCAAGGCTGCTCAGGGAATCGTTCCGGCAGCACCGGGCCGGCTACGCCGCCGCCATCCTGTCGATGTTGGTGGTCGCTGGCACGACCGCCGCCAGCGCCTGGATCCTTAGCGTGATCACCAATGAGTTCGTGATCTACAAAAGAGTCGAGCGCGTTAACTGGATTGCTTTGGCGGTCGCCGCGATTTTCATCGCCAAGGGCATCGCCAACTTCGTCCAGGCGTATTTCATGAGCCGGGTGGGCAACGCCATCATCGCCGACCGGCAGCGCAAGATCTACGACCGCATCCTGGCGCAAGGCATCGAATTCTACCACTCGACCTCGTCATCCGACCTCATCACCCGCATGACCAACAATGCACAGGCGGCGCGTAATGTGCTCGACCTCGTCGTCACATCCTACGTGCGCGATCTGGTGACGTTGATTGCCCTGGTGGCGGTCATGGTCTGGAAGCAGCCGGCGCTGTCGCTGATCTGCTTCGTCGTCGGGCCTCTCGCCATCTATGGCGTCAACCGCATCCTGAAGCGCGTCCGCAAGATTGCCGCGATGGAGTTCCGCTCTGTCGGCCAGATTGTCCAGGTGATGCAGGAAACCGCGATCGGCGTGCGCGTGGTCAAATCCTTCAATCTTGAAGGCTCAATGCGCAATCGCATGTACAAGGCGGTGTCCGATGTCGAGACCCGAGCCAACAACATCGCTGCGCTGGAGGCGGCGACAAGCCCGGTGATGGAGACGCTGGCCGGAATGGCAATTTCCGGGGCCATCTTCGTCAGCGGCTTCCTGGTCTTGCAGGGCGGCCAGATGCCCGGAGACATCATGACCTTCATCGGAGCGCTCCTATTTGCTTATGAGCCGGCAAAGCGCCTTGCGCGTGTGCGGGTATCGCTGGAAAGCGGCATTGTCGGCGTGCGCATGATGTTCGAACTCGCCGACCAGCCGCTGACGCTGGCGGAGAAGCCGGATGCCAAGCCGCTGCGAGCCGGGCCCGGCGAGATACGGTTCGACGCCGTCAGCTTCGCCTATCAGAACGGCCCGCCGGTGCTGGAAGGGTTCGACCTGACCCTTGAGGCCGGCAAGATGACGGCGCTGGTCGGGCCTTCCGGCGGCGGCAAGTCGACGATCCTCAACCTGATCATGCGCATGTATGACCCCAAGAGCGGCAGGGTGCTGCTCGATGGCCAGGATATTTCCCATGCCACGCTGGCCTCGCTCAGGGAAAAGATCGCCTATGTCAGCCAGGACACGTTCCTGTTTGCCGGCACGATCATGCATAACATCCGTCTTGGGCGCGAGGGCGCCACCGACGACGAGGTGATCGCCGCGGCCAAGGCGGCCAACGCGCATGACTTCATCGTCGCGCAGCCGAAAGGCTACGAAACCGATGTCGGCGAGAATGGCGGCCTTTTGTCAGGCGGCCAGCGCCAGCGCATTTCCATCGCGCGTGCCATGCTGCGCAACGCCGAAATCCTGCTGCTGGACGAAGCGACCAGCGCGCTCGACGCGGAGTCGGAGGCGCTGTTCCGCGACGCGCTGCAACAACTGACGGAAGGGCGCACCACGATCGTCATCGCGCACCGCCTGTCCACCGTGCACCAGGCCGACACGATCGTGGTGCTGGAAGCCGGCAAGGTGGTGGAAAGCGGGGCGCATCGTGCCCTGCTCAAGCAGGGCGGGCTTTACCAGAAGCTTTATGAATATCAGCTGATGCCGTGAGGGTGCCTTCGAATGTAGGTGCCAGACCCCCTCATCCGGCCCTCCGGGCCACCTTCTCCCCGAGGGGAGAAGAGGTCGTCAACGCGGGCGTCAGCCTCTCTCCCCAACGGGGAGAAGGTGGCCGCGCAAGCGGCTGGATGAGGGGGCCGGCGCGAACCTTACTCCGGCACGTGCCTCACCGCGCCCTTGTCAGCGCTGGTGGCGAAGGCGGCGTAGGCGCGCAGCGCGGTCGTCACCTTGCGCTTGCGCTTTTCCTCCGGCTTCCAGGCGTTCGCGCCCTTGGCCTCCATCGCCGCACGGCGCGCGTCGAGTTCGGCGTCGCTGACAGCCAGGCGGATGGTGCGGTTGGGGATGTCGATCTCGATCGTGTCGCCTTCCTGCACCAGCCCGATCAGCCCGCCTTCCGCCGCTTCCGGCGAAGCATGGCCGATTGACAGGCCCGACGTGCCGCCGGAGAAGCGTCCGTCGGTGACCAGCGCGCAGGCCTTGCCCAGGCCCTTCGACTTCAGATAGCTGGTCGGGTAGAGCATCTCCTGCATGCCGGGGCCGCCGCGCGGGCCCTCATAGCGGATGACGACGACATCGCCGGCCTTGATCTCATTGGCGAGGATCGCCTTGACGCTGGCGTCCTGGCTTTCGAAGACGCGAGCCGGACCGGTGAATTTCAGGATCGACTCGTCGACACCGGCCGTCTTCACGATGCAGCCGTCGAGCGCCAGATTGCCTTTCAGTACGGCAAGGCCGCCGTCCTTGGAGAATGGCGTCTTCGCCGAGCGGATGACGCCGGTCTCGCGGTTCGTGTCGAGCTCGTCCCAACGGCGGTCCTGGCTGAAGGCGACCTGCGTCGGCACGCCGCCGGGAGCGGCGAGGAAGAAGTCGCGCACATTCTGGCTCGAGGTGCGCGAAATATCCCAATGGTCGAGCGCTTCGCCGAGGCTGGCGGTGTGCACCGTCGGCAGGTCGCGGTTGATCAGTCCGGCCTCGTCGAGTTGGCCGAGGATGGCCATGATGCCGCCGGCGCGGTGGACGTCTTCCATGTGCACGTCCGACTTGGCCGGCGCCACCTTGCACAGCACCGGCACGCGCCGCGACAGCCGGTCGATGTCTTCCATGGTGAAGTCGACCTCGCCCTCATGCGCGGCGGCCAGGATGTGCAGCACGGTGTTGGTCGAGCCGCCCATGGCGATGTCAAGCGTCATGGCGTTCTCGAAGGCGCCCTTGGAAGCGATGCTGCGCGGCAATGCGCTCTCGTCATCCTGTTCGTAATAGCGCTGGGCGAGATCGACGACGAGATGGCCGGCCTCGACGAACAGCCGCTTGCGGTCGGCATGCGTGGCCAGTGTCGAGCCGTTGCCGGGCAGCGAAAGCCCCAGCGCCTCGGTCAAACAATTCATCGAATTGGCGGTGAACATGCCGGAGCACGAACCGCAGGTCGGACAGGCCGAGCGCTCGATGACCTTGACGTCCTCGTCAGAGATCTTGTCGTCGGCGGCCGCGACCATGGCGTCGACAAGGTCGAGCGCCTGGGTCTTGCCGGCCAGCACGACCTTGCCGGCTTCCATCGGTCCGCCGGAGACGAAGACGGTCGGGATGTTGAGGCGCAGCGAGGCCATCAGCATGCCGGGGGTGATCTTGTCGCAGTTGGAGATGCAGACCATGGCGTCGGCGCAATGGGCGTTGACCATGTATTCGACGGAATCGGCGATCAGTTCGCGCGACGGCAGCGAATAGAGCATGCCGTCATGGCCCATGGCGATGCCGTCATCGACGGCGATGGTGTTGAATTCCTTGGCAACACCGCCGGCCTTCTCGATCTCACGCGCGACGAGCTGGCCAAGGTCCTTCAGATGGACATGGCCAGGCACGAACTGGGTGAAAGAGTTAACCACCGCGATGATCGGCTTGCCGAAATCACTGTCCTTCATGCCGGTGGCGCGCCACAGGCCGCGGGCGCCGGCCATGTTGCGGCCATGGGTGGTGGTGCGGGAACGATAGGCGGGCATGAATTTTCCTTGGCTGGCTTGGCTGCGCTCGGTGAGGAGCGTGGCGGCGCTGAATTTTGATCGCAGGGTTTATAGACCGGCAAGTATGGTCTGGCCACATTTTTGCAATGCGCCAGAGTCTTACCGAAAATCGGCGTCTGCAAAAAAATTGCATGCCCTGTCGGATCGCGCGCCGGACGCCCGTCCTTGGTTCAACGGCAAGGGAATGGCACCATTCCCGGAGCCAGCCGTTTCACCGTAGCAGCAAGAAGCAACCGAGGAGCGCGACATGCAAAAGATCACCACCTGCCTGTGGTTCGACGACCAGGCCGAAGAGGCGATGAATTTCTACGTCTCCATTTTCAAGAACTCGAAGGTGCTGAGCGTGATGCGCTGGCCAGAGGGTCATGCAAATGAAGGCAAGGCGCTGGTGACCACGTTCGAACTCGACGGCGTGCAGTTCCAGGCGCTCAACGGCGGACCGCAATTCAAGTTCAACGAGGCAATGTCGCAGTCGATCGACTGCAAGACGCAGGAAGAGGTCGATTATTTCTGGGACAGGCTCATCGAAGGCGGTGGCGAACCGTCGCAATGCAGCTGGCTGAAAGACAAGTTCGGTGTCTCCTGGCAGGTCGTGCCGGAGCAACTGCCCAGGCTGCTTCAGGACCCGGACAGGGCCAAGGCCGGCCGGGTGATGTCGGCGATGATGCAGATGGGCAAGATCGACATCGCCAAATTGGAGGCGGCGGCGAAGGGGTGAGAAGCGCGATCTTGCCTTCTCCCCTTGTGGGAGAAGGTGGATCGGCGCGATAGCGCCGAGACGGATGAGGGGTGTTCCAGCGGAGTGAGACGTTGGCGTTCCCTGGAACACCCCTTGTGTGTTTGGAATCGTGCATTGTTGAGGGTGCCACGGACCAGGTGCTTGCCTGATCCGTGGCGGCGGTCGAGAGCCCGTCACCCCTCAGGTGGCTTAAACCGTGGATGAGCTGGG
>NZ_SRTH01000033.1:0-10674 GCF_004792065.1 Mesorhizobium sp. M8A.F.Ca.ET.165.01.1.1
CCATCGCCGCTGCCCGGCAAGGTCGGCGCACTCGACGCCAAACTAGGCCACATCATGATTGAGCGCGAAATCGCCTCGATGGCTGATGACGACGCAATTCAGCTTCTGCTCCTGGCTTAGTTTTCAAACGGCTTATCTTTTCGCATCGATCGACCGCACCCTTCATCCTGCCCTCCAAGCGGGACTTGAAATGGCTCGGTACGTGTTTCGAAACGGCATCTTCGTCGACCGGCAAACTGGCGCTCCCATGGAAAAGCCCTTCGCCGGCCAAATCGTCATGCCCAATGTCATGTCGGACATTCCCGAATATCGGTCGCCGGTCGACGGCGCGCTGATCGGGTCGCGTTCGCAGCGCCGTGACGATCTGAAGAAACACAACTGCGTCGAGTATGAGCCCAGCCTTTCCCCGACCAAGGGCAAATTTCGCAATCCCGACTTCTGCCAGAAGCGGGGCCTTCAGGTGTCAGAGGAATTTCGATGAAAATGTTTGCCGCATTGCGACGACTGATTGTTCGGGCAAGTCCGACCTGTACGCTATGGGTCCAAGGGTTCAACACTGACCTGTTGCGCTTCCGGTTCAATCACCAGTGGGTTATCACGGCCCGCGAACTGGCGGAGGTCGGCAAATGACGCTCGAAACAACTGTTTCGACTGCCGGCGCCGTCACCGAAGCGGCGGCCAACAGCAACGCGGAAGCGGCAGTATCCGACGATACGGCCCTTGAAGCCATCTGGAACAAGAACGAGCGCGACAATGGAGCGGACCGGGAGAACGGTAAGTTCGTCAGCGCCGACAGGTCCGAAGCAGCCGACACGGGATCGCCGAAAGGCGGTGATGGCGGGGAATCGGCCGGCGATGGTCTGACGCCTGGCGCCGGTTCGGTTCCCCTGCCTGACAACTGGAAGGGCCTTCAGGGTGCCGATGTCGTCAAGGGCGCATGGGAAAAGACGCCAGCAGAAATCCGCGCCTTCGTCGCCGCGCGCGAGCAAGAGCTACAGGGCCGCCTGTCTGACCACGGCCGGCAGCTTTCGACCGTCAAGCCCATCCAGGAAGTCATCGATCGGCATTCGCATTACTTCGACCCACAGAAGGGCCGCAAGCTCGCTGATGGGACGGTGGTCACGCCCGCGAAGGCGATAGATTTCCTGTTCAACGCCCAGGCCAACCTTGACCGGGCGCCCGTCGAATCCATCATGGCCATCATCGACAGCTACGGCGTGCGCGACAAAATCGCTGCACTCTTTGGCCAGACCGTCCAGCAGGGCGAAAGCGAATTGCGGCAAGAGATTGCCGGGTTGAAGACGTTGCTCGCAACGGTAGGAAACCCCGCAAGTATCGACGACCGCATAAACCAGAAGCTTCAGGAGCGGACCGATCAGCAGTCGGCCGCCGATGAGTTGACCCGCTTGTCAGCCGATAAGCCGTTCTACTCGGAAATCCCTGAAGTCGACATGGTTGAAGCAATCCACAAGGCGCGAAGGAAGCTTGGCGATGCCGCCTCGAAAGAGGCCGTGTTTGGTCTGGCTTACGACATGGCCGTGAACGCCGATCCCGATCTTCGGGCCAAAGCAGCCGCTGGCAAGCCAGCCGCTACGAATGGTGCCGCCAAGGTCGAAGGCGCTCGTCGAGCCGCCGCCGTCAACATCCCATCAACAGCATCAGGCAAGGGTCGGGCTCTCACCGAAGACGAAGAGTTGGCCGCTGTCTTTGATCGAAATCAGAAAGGTTAAATCCGATGGCTGGTCCGTCGACCACCTTCACTGAAATGGTGTCCACCACTCTTCGCAACAGCGCGAACGAGGTGGCGGACAACGTTTCGAAGAACAACGCCTTCCTCAACCGGCTGAAGAAGAAGAACAAGATCCGCAACCTTGACGGCGGCACCGAAATTCAGGTGCAGCTCGAATACGCGGAAAACAACACCTATCAGCGCTATGCCGGCCTGGACACGCTGAACACCAACGGCTCGGATGTCGTCACGTCCGCGAAATTCGACTGGGCACAGGTTGCCCTGCATGTCGTTTCGAGCGGCAAGGAGCTTCGCCAGAACAGCGGCAAGTTCGCGATGATCAACCTCGTCAAGACCAAGAAGGGCAACGCGCTGAAGACCGCCGCGAATAACTTCTCGGTCGATCTGTACTCGGATGGTTCGCTGTCCAACCAGATCGGTGGTCTTGCCAACATTCTCCAGACCAACGGTCAGGGGACGGTCGGCGGCATCGATTCCGCAACCTGGACGTTCTGGCGCAACAAGTTCCTGGAGGCCACCGGCACCAACCTTGCCGCATCGCCTTCGGCAGCTAACGCGGCATCGTTCAAGGCCGACATGAACCGGCTCTGGCTGGGTCTGACGCGCGGCGCCGACAAGCCGGACATCATCACCTTCAGCCACGACTTCTACTCGCTGTACGAACTCGGCGAGCAGCAGCTTCAGCGGTACATGGACGCCGACATGGCCCAGTCGGGCTTCATCGGCCTCAAGTACAAAACCGCTGACGTGATCTTCGACGACAACACGAATTTCACGACCACGGCAGAGAAGGGCTACTTCCTCAACACGGATTACATCTACGTCGACCAGCACAAAGAAGCGCAGTGGACGCAGGACGACGAGAAGAAGCCCGTCAACCAGGACGCCGTTGTCATCCCGTTCTACTGGATGGGCAACCTCGTCACCTCGAACCGGTCGCTTCAGGGCGTCCTCTTCGACGCGGCATAAGGAGCGAAAAACATGACCTCTTTTGTTGGCATCGATGTCACTCAGACGTTCACGGCGGCCCAGTTGACCGGCGCGAACTCCGGAAAGGCACCGAAGATCAATGACCTTTACGAATCGTTCGACGGCAAGACGTACCGCTTCGTGAAGTACAATCAGGGTGCGGGCGCTATCGCGGCCGTCATCGGCAACGTCGTGGGCTTTTATGCCCCTGGCGGCACCTCGACCGGCGTCACGAACGAAGTGACTTCGGACGTGTCTGACACGGCTGCAAACGGCGCTGGCGTCCTCGCTGGCGCGCCTGGCAACGGCGAATATGGCTGGATCCAGGTCAAAGGGCCGGCCACCCTGAACACTGCCCTGGTCTCCGGCGCATCTGGTCAGGCTTTGGCTCTTTCGGTCACCACGGATGGAACCCTGAAGGTTGCCGCCGCCGTGACGGAAACGGTCTGCGCATATTCGATCCTTTCGGCGTCGAAAATCATCATGTGCGCATTCCCGTACTGATGAACGGGCGGGGCTGCGGCCTCGCCCAAATCCTCAAAACAGGAGAAACGAAATGCCTCGTGCAGGAAAATCCGTCGATCCGATCGGCATCAACCAGTTTCGCAAGCTCTGGAACGGCGGCGAGCGCCGGCGAGCGCTTGAACTCGCTCAGTCGGCCGACCTTTCAGAAGATGAATGGGCGGCACTCCACAGCGAATTCCCAGGCCTGCTTGAACTGATCAACACCTAAAGGGCGCTTCGGCGCCCGCCACGCTTTCAGGAGCAAAGCACAATGTCCGAGAACCAAGCCCCGATGATCCGAGTGATGGGGTTCAAGACGAGCTACGAGATGTTGCCGGTCAAAGGCGATCCGGTGACGGAGAAATGCGATCTGAAGGGCTACAAGCTCGATGCGAGCGGCCGGCGCATTCTGGAGCGGCAGGCGGAAGACTGGGTGACCTATTCCCCGTCGCACTCGCCGATGAACACCAAGACAACCGAACGCGTTCGCCTGATGCTGCCCGACCCGTCCAAGATGGGCGAGGACCAGGACGGCGAGAAGCTGAAGTTCATGACGGCGCGCTGGATGCAGATCGAGCCCGCATATGATGCCTTCAAGAAGGGGCAGGACATTCCCGTCAACGGCATGGCGCTTGCAGCGTGGCCTGGCGTCTCGCCCGAGCAGGCCGAAGTGCTTCGGCAGTCCGGCATTCGCACGGTGGAGGAAGTCCGCGACCTTCAGGAAGGCCAGATGGATAAGGTTCGCCTGCCGAACATGCGCGAGATGCGCAAACAGGCGAAGATGTTCCTCGAACACACCGACGCCGCCAAGGCATCCGAGCGTGAGGCCCAGAAGGACGCCATCATCGAACAAATGGCGGAGCAGAACGCCGCCCTGGTCGAGCGGATGGCCGCCATGGAAGCACTGCTTGAAGAGCGGACCCAGCCCAAGACGAAGGCTAAGGACGCCGCCTGATGTCCATTCTCGATGTGGTGAAGGGTGCGGCGACCGTACTCGGCATGGACGTGCCGACGCTGGTCTATGGCGCCACCAATCGAGAAATGGTTGAGATGCAGGAACTCGTCAACGTCATGGCGTCGGAAATCGTCGACGCCTACGACTGGCAAAAGCTGCTGGTGCTGAAGACCTTCACGGGTGATGGCACCACGGCCGATTTCGATCTCCCGGATGACTACGAGCGGATGCAGCAAACTTCGTCGCTCTGGTCGTCCAGGTGGCTGTGGGCAACGAACCATCTGACCAGCCCGGATCAGTGGATTGAGCTTCAGGTGACGCCGATCGCCACGGTGAACGGCTACTGGATCATTTTCGGTGACCAGTTTCACCAATGGCCGGTCATGGCCAGTAGCGAGACGGTGAAATTCTTCTACGTCTCAAACCAGATCGTCAAAGCCAGCAATAATTCGCTGAAGCCGGCGTTCACGGAAGACGCAGACACGTTCAGGCTGTCCGAGCGGCTGTTGAAGCTCGCCATCATCTACCGGTGGAAGCAGAACAAGGGCCTTGCCTATCAGCAGGCGCAAGACGACTTCGAAACGCTGAAACTCAGCCTGATCGACAAAGATCCGGGTTCAAAGCCGGTCGTGTCGGGCCAGCCGCCCCTTAGCTGGCGCGGTCGCAATGTCGCGTGGCCTGGGACTGTCACAGGTGCCCCGTGAGGCTTGGCGAGCGTTTCCCCGGTCGCCGCAAGTCTGTTCCTGTGCCGGCAGCGGCCAAGGCCCAGCCGTACACCTTCGGCGCGCCCGTCGCGGGCTGGGTGACTAATCAAAGCCTTGTGAAATCCAAGCCGTTTTCGGCTCAGAGGCTCGAAAATTTCCTTCCTACCTCCACGGGCATCAGCATGCGCGGCGGTTCGATCAAGCGCGCCACGATCGGCGCCGTTCCCGTGGAAAGTTTCATCACCTACAACGCGGGCGGCACGAAGAAAGTTTGGGCTTGCGACGCCACCACCGTTCGCGATGTCACGGCGCCGGCTTCACCGACCGTGCCGCCGTCCGCGTCCGTCTCGGGCCAGACTTCCGGCTACTATTCCTATGTGAACTTCACCACGTCCGGCGGCTCGTTCGTCGTCGCGGTCAACGGTACCGATTTTCTCCAGCTCTACAGCACCACGTTCGACTGGACGGCGGTCAACGGCCTGCCGACCTATCGGATGAATTTCGATGCTCAGACGGTCAACTTCATCACGGGCCAGGTCGTTACCGGCGGCACCAGCGGCGCGACCGCGACAGTGGTCAAGAACGTCGACAACGGCACAACCGGCTCGCTTATGATCCAGTCGATTACCGGCACGTTCGTCGACAACGAAACCATCACAGGAGCGGGCGGCGGGTCGGCGCTTGCGAATATTCCCGGCGGCGTCGTCCAGGTCTCGGCCGCAATCACCGGCGTAGCGACTTCGGCCCTGTCTCACGTCTGGCTCTATCGAAACCGGCTGTTCTTCATCGAAAACGGCACGATGCGCGCCCGGTATCTAAACGTCGACAGTGTGACCGGTGCCCTGGGCTCTCTGAACCTGTCGGGCATCTTCCAGCGCGGCGGCTCGCTGCTGTTCGGTGCAACCTGGTCCCTGGATGCTGGCGACGGCATCGACGACAAATGCGTGTTCGTCACCACCGAAGGCGAGGCCGCTATCTTCGAAGGGTCGAACCCGGCCGGCACCACGCAAGCAGAATGGAACCTTGTCGGCCGCTACGACCTCACGGACCCGATGGGCAAACGCGGCACCATGCGAGCTGGCGGCGATCTGATCGTGGCGACGAAGGAAGGCCTTGTCCCGATCTCTGCGGCGATCAACAAGGACGCGGCGGCCCTGTCGCTTGCCGCCATCTCCAGGAACATCGAACCGGATTGGAAGCGCGAAGCCTCCAGGCGGCTTTCCCTGCCCTGGGAAATCATCAAGTGGCCAGACATGAACTATGCGATTGTCGCGCTGCCGGTCACGGCGGATGGACAGGAGGCGTGGTCGTTCGTCGTCAACCTCGAAACCGGCGCTTGGTGCAAGTTCGTAGGGTGGGCCACGCGCTGCATCGAATTGCACGACAGCCGCCTCTATTTCGGCACCAATGACGGCGAGGTTTTCGAAGCAGAGATTGCGGGCAACGATAACGGTCTGCCGATCTACTATACCTATGTCGGCAACCCCGATCATATGAAGTCGTTGGGCGGCCTGAAGACCGTTCACCAGGCCCGCCCGACCTTCCTCAGCGCCACACCCTACAACCCGGAAATCTCGTTCTCGGTCAATTATTCCGTCAGCCTGCCACCAGCACCGACAGCGGCCGATGGAGGCACGGCGGACCTATGGGATTCCGGCCAATGGGATGTCGCGAAGTGGGACCAGGCGCAGCCTGTGGCGTCGGTTGGCGGTGGCCAATGGATTTCGATCGGCAAGACGGGTTACGTGATGCAGCCCCAACTGCAAATCACAAGCCTCCTAAACCAGCGCCCGGTCACAGAATTCGTTCAGCTCGATGTCACCTTTGAAACGGGAGGCGTCGTTGTCTGACTACGCCATCAGCATCGAGAATTTCAGCGAGGCATGGCCCGAACTCGAGCCGCTTTGCCGCGCCCACTATGGAGAGATGCAGACGCGGATGGCGGCCGAAGGGATGAAGATCGGCGACTTCAACCCGCGCCTCAATGTCTACGGCGGCGCCGGGCATTTGCTTTGCTTCGTCGTGCGGATCGACGGCGAGGCCGTGGGATACGCCTTTATCTGGCTCACCCAGGACATGCACAACAGCGAGCCGATCGCCCAGGAAGACACGATTTATATGCGGCCGGATCACCGGAACGGCGTTGGCCGCCGGTTCACCAAGCACATCCTGGCCGAACTCAAAACGCGCGGCTGCGTCAGGGCGCACGTCACCATCGCAACGGATCTCCGCGTAGCTGCCATGTGCGAGCGCGTGGGCTTCAAGCGATCGGCAATCGCCATGACCTACTTTTTTCAGGAGACCTGACCATGTGTGCGCCATCTGCACCGGAACCGCCGGACCCCAAAGAGACTTCTGCAGCGTCGACCGCAACGAATGTCGGAACCGCGATTGCAAACGCCAATCTCGGCAACGTCAACCAGGTGACGCCGGATGGCTCGCTGAACTATTCCCAGACGGGAACCTACAAGTGGAATGACCCCTACACGGGCAAGTCCTATGACATCCCGACCTACACGGCCACGCAAACGTTGTCGGGAACCGGTCAGGCGATCAAGGATCAGACGGACCAGGCAAAGCTGAACCTGGGCGAACTGGCGGCCGGACAATCTGGGTTCCTGAAGGACTGGCTTGCCAAGCCCGTCGACCTGTCGAACGACGCCACCGAAGCGAGGTTGATGGATCTCGGCATGAAGCGGCTTCAGCCGGCGCTGGACGCTCGCCGGCAGGCAAACGAGGCCGATCTGATCAACCGCGGAATTCGCCCCGGCTCGGACAACTATGCGCAGGCGCAGAACATCGAGAACCAGGGCGAGAACGACGCCTATAACTCGCTGCTGCTCTCCGGTCGCGGTCAGGCGGTGCAGGAAGCGCTGGCGCAGAACTCGGCACCGATCAACAACCTGACGGCGCTGCTCTCGGGCTCACAGGTCAGCCAGCCGAATTTCGTCAACGCGAACATGCCGACCATCCCGACCACCGACACGGCGGGACTGATCAACACCAACTACAACCAGCAGCTCCAGAAGTGGCAGCAGGACGCGAGCAGCAGCAGCGATTTGATGGGCGGCCTGTTCGGCTTGGGCGCGAACCTGATCAAGTTTTCGGATCGCCGCCTGAAGAAGAACATCCGAGCGATCGGCACCTTCGCGAACGGCCTGACGAAGTACGTGTTCGAATATCTCTGGGGGGGTGGTGAGCAAGTCGGTGTCATGGCTGACGAGGTGCGAGCCTATCGACCCTATGCCGTGTCGACCGTCAACGGCTTCGATGCCGTCGACTATGGGAGGGCCTTCGCATGACCGCACAGCCGGGTTTCATCTTCGGCGGGGACACTGGCGTCCAGACGCCGGAAGAACTCGCGCGCCTTCGCGCCATCGCCGACGCCTTGCGCGGGCCTGTGGCGCCGAAGACTGTCGGGCAGGGCCTTTCCGCCATCGGCGAGGCTCTGGGCTATCGCCTGGCCAACGGCAGGGCCAACAAAGCGGAAGCAGACTGGCGCAAGGGCGGCGACAGCGTGTTTTCGGCGCTGTTCGGCTCAGGCGCTGCCGGGTCGACGCCGGCCGCTGCTGGCGGGGCTCCCTCGGTCGATAGCGGAAGCGCTCCTGCATCCGGTACGTTGCCGAATGTCGATATCAGCAAGACGGTTTCGGGCGGCGTCGATCCGGGGTCAATCTTCGCCGGCCTGAAGGCGCGCGGTTTGAACGATGCGCAAGCCTATGCCACCCTCGGCAACTGGAAGCAGGAAAGCGAATTTCGCCCCGGTGCGATCAACCCAGGCGAAGGCGCTGTGGGCTTCACCCAGTGGCGCGAGGGCCGCAAGACATCATTGGAGAACTTCGCCAAGGCGACAGGCCGCACAGCCAGCGATCCCGAAGCGCAGATGGATTTCTATGTGCGGGAGGCCGGTATCGTTCCCGACACGACTGGCACGGTCAGGGTAGATCCAGGCGGCTCGGCATTCGCTAAGGCCACCGACATCGAGGGCGCGAACCGGGCGCTCAAGGGTTTCATTCGCTATGGCTCGCCCTACGACAAGGGCGGCGAAGGCACGCGCCTCGCCAACGCGTTGGCTTACCAAAAGCAAGGCTTTGCAACGCCGGACGATGCCTCGCCGCGTCAGGTAGCGAGCCTTGATCCATCCGCTGGCCTCCCTCCGGCACCGGTTGGCGGTGTAGTCGCGGCACTTGCTGGCGGTTCGCCAGCGCCCGTTCAGCCTCAGACCGCCGCACAGGCTCTTTCTGGCGCTCCGGCTCAACGAGCAAGTGCCCAGTACCCTCGTGCCGCCGATGGTGGCGGCGCGCCTATGCTTGGCGCCAACCCGACGCCTGGCGCAATCCGCAAAGGTCCGGACGGCAAGACCTACCAGTATGCCGAAACGAAAGGCATGGCGGGCGCGACCGGTGATTTCGGGTGGATTCCGGTCAACACTGGGTCGGTGCCGGCCGCCCGGACTGGTGGCGTTCAGGTCGCGGGTGGTGGCCCGACCGTGCAGCAGCTCATGCAGGCGGCGACCGATCCCCGGTTGAGCCCTGAACAGCGCGGCGTCGTCAGCATGCTTCTGAAAAAGAAGATGGACGAGGCCGACCCGGCCACGCAAATGGAGATGGAAAAGAATCGGCTCGAAATGGAAAAGACCCGGATTGAGACCGAGCGCCTTCAAAATCCGCAGATGACGCCGGCCGAAAAGGCCCGCCTCGATTTCGATGAGCGAAAGCTTCAGGCCGACCAGAACAAGCTGGTCGAAGTCGGCGGCTCGCTTGTCGATCCCAAGACGCATCAGGCCGTCTACACCGGCCAGCAAACCGATTGGGAGAAGCTGGACGACAACACGCTCTACAACAAGCGCACGGGGGAATCGAAGGCGGTCGGCGGCGGCGGTCCCAACGCCGGCCAGTTCCGGTTCAAGGGCAATTCGGTTGAGGCACAGTCGCTCAATGGCCTCATGGATACCGGGGATCTGACCGAAGAGCAGGCCCAGCAGCTCGGCGCCGGCAAGACGATCACCGGCCCGAACGGCGAAATGCTGTTCCTGACCCCGCAAGGCGTGTTTGGACAGGCCGGCAAAGACGCTCCTGCCGTGCCGGTAGCGCCTCGCTCGGCGCCGCCGGCTCCCGCCGCTCCGCAAGCGGCTCCAGCGCCACAGCCAGCCCCGCCTGCCGCTTCTCCTGGCCCGGTGGCCCCGTCTGCCCCGGCCCCAACTCCGGCCGCGCCTGTGAGCCCGCGCGCGGCAAACCCGGCACCGGGGCAGAACGCCGGCATCATGCCGCTGACGGGGCCGAAGACGAAGCCGCCGAACGAGCAGCAGCAGCGCGACAACAAGCTGTATTCCGTCGTTGCGCCCGAACTGGCTATTGTCGAGAAGAACTTTGACGCCTTGTCCAACACGCGCGATCAGGCTTTGTCGGCCATTCCGCATGGTTCCGACTATGGAGCGGACTATCTGAAATCAACCGACTACCAGCGGGCCTCGAACTCGCTGAAGACGATCATCGCCTCCTACCTCTACAGCGTGTCCGGTGCCACAGCGGCCCCCGCCGAAGTCGAGAACCAGGCCAGCATCCTCACGCCGAAGCCGGGTGAGGCCCAGGCATCGGTGGATGACAAGAAGGCGCGCGTCCGCGCCATGGTTGAAGCGATCAAGAACGGCGGTGCTGCGGCGGCCCCTCCGTCCGGCAACGGTGGCACCACCAGCAACGGCCTCAATTGGAGCATCGAACCCTGATGGCAACGCTCAACATCCAGGGCCAAAAGGTCAAGGTCGACGACGCCTTTCTGTCGATGACGCCCGA
>NZ_SRTH01000034.1:0-10384 GCF_004792065.1 Mesorhizobium sp. M8A.F.Ca.ET.165.01.1.1
CCATCGCCGCTGCCCGGCAAGGTCGGCGCACTCGACGCCAAACTAGGCCACATCATGATTGAGCGCGAAATCGCCTCGATGGCTGATGACGACGCAATTCAGCTTCTGCTCCTGGCTTAGTTTTCAAGCGGCTTAGAATTTCGCACTGACGCACGGCACCATCGCCTTGCCCTCAAATCGGGACAGGCAATGGCTCGCTTCGTTTTTCGCAATGGCATCTTTGTCGATCGGCAGACCGGTGTTCCGATGGAAAAGCCGTTCGCCGGTCAGATCGTCATGCCGCACGTCATCTCGGACATTCCCGACTATCGCTCGCCGGTAGACGGCGCGCTGATCGGGTCGCGCTCCCAGCGCCGCGACGATCTGAAGAAGCACAACTGCGTCGAGTACGAGCCCAGCCTGTCACCGACGAAGGGAAAATTTCGCAACCCCGAGTTCTGCAAGAAGCGGGGCCTTCAGGTGTCTGAGGAATTTCGATGAGCGCTGCAGTAGCAGAGAACCTGTCCAATAATGCCCCGCCTGCCGGCGCCATAGCCGACGCGGCGGCCAACAGCAATACGGTAGCGACAGTAGCCGATGACGCCGCGCTGGAGGCGATCTGGAACAAGAACGAACGCGACAACGGAGCGGATCGCGAGAACGGCAGGTTTGTCAGCGCCGACAGGTCCGAAGAGGCTGACGCGGTATCGCCGAAGGGCGGTGAAGGCGGGGAACCGGCCGGCGATGGTCTGACGCCTGGCGCCGGTTCGGTTCCCCTGCCTGACAACTGGAAGGGCCTTCAGGGTGCCGATGTTGTCAAGGGCGCATGGGAAAAGACACCAGCAGAAATCCGCGCCTTTGTCGCAGCGCGTGAGCAGGAGCTACAGGGCCGCCTGTCCGATCACGGCCGGCAGCTTTCGACCGTCAAGCCCATCCAGGAAGTCATCGATCGGCATTCTCACTACTTTGACCCACAGAAGGGCCGCAAGCTCGCCGATGGGACGGTGGTCACGCCGGCGAAGGCGATAGATTTCCTGTTCAACGCCCAGGCCAACCTCGACCGGGCACCGGTCGAATCCATCATGGCCATCATCGACAGCTACGGCGTGCGCGACAAAATCGCCGCAGCCTTCGGTCATTCCGTCCCACAGGGCGAAAACGAATTGCGGCAAGAAATCGCCGGGTTGAAGACCATGCTCGCATCGGTCCACAACCCCGCGAACATCGACGACCGCATAAACCAGAGGCTTCAGGAGCGCGACGGGATCACCGCCGCCAATGAAGAGCTGGGCCGCTTGTCAGCTGACAAGCCGCTCTACTCGGAAATTCCTGAAAAGCGGATGGTCAACTTCATCAACGATGCATGGGACCGGCTTGGAGCCACCGCCTCGAAAGAGGCCGTGTTCAACCTGGCCTATGACATGGCAGTGAACGCCGATCCCGATCTCCGCGCCAAAGCAGCCGCCGCTAAAGCGGCCGCTCCGAGGGACGCTGGAAAGGTCGATGCGGCCAAGCGCGCCAATTCCGTCAACGTCACATCAACAGCGTCGGGCAAGGCTCGGGTTCTCACCGAAGATGAAGAACTGGCCGCTGTCTTTGACCGCAATCAGAAAGGTTAAATCCGATGGCTGGTCCGTCGACCACCTTCACTGAAATGGTGTCCACCACTCTGCGCAACAGCGCGACGGAAGTGGCGGACAACGTTTCGAAGAACAACGCCTTCCTCAACCGTTTGAAGAAGAAGAACAAGATCCGCAACCTCGACGGCGGCACCGAAATTCAGGTGCAGCTTGAGTACGCGGAAAACAGCACCTACCAGCGTTACGCTGGTCTGGACACGCTGAACACCAACGGCTCGGACGTCGTCACCTCCGCGAAATTCGACTGGGCACAGGTCGCCCTGCATGTCGTGTCGAGCGGCAAGGAACTGCGTATGAACGCCGGCAAGTTCGCGATGATCAACCTGGTGAAGACCAAGAAGAACAACGCGCTCAAGACCGCCGCCAACAACTTCTCTGTCGATCTCTATTCGGATGGCTCGCTGTCCAACCAGATCGGCGGCTTGGCCAACATTCTCCAGTCCAACGGTCAGGGCATCGTCGGCGGCATCGACGCCGGCACGTGGACGTTTTGGCGCAACAAGTTCCGCGAGGCCACCGGCACCAACCTTGCCGCGTCGCCTTCGGCGGTCAACGCTGCGACCTTCAAGTCCGACATGAATGCGATGTGGCTCACGCTGAACCGTGGCGCCGACAAGCCGGACCTGATCACGTTCTCGCACGACTTCTATTCGCTCTACGAGACCGGCGAACAGCAGCTTCAGCGGTACATGGATGCCGACATGGCCCAATCGGGTTTCATCGGCCTCAAGTACAAAACCGCCGACGTGATTTTCGACGACAACACGAATTTCACGACGACGGCCGAGAAGGGCTATTTCCTCAACTCCGACTACCTCTACGTCGACCAGCACAAGGAGGCGCAGTGGACGCAGGACGACGAGAAGAAGCCCGTCAATCAGGATGCAGTGGTCATCCCGTTCTACTGGATGGGCAACCTCGTCTGCTCGAACCGGTCCCTACAGGGTACCCTGTTCGACGTGGCTTAAGGAGCGAAGAACATGACCTCTTTTGTCGGTATCGACGTCACCCAGACGTACAGCGCCGCGCAGCTCACCGGAGCGAACTCCGGCAAGGCTCCGAAGGTCGGCGACCTTTACGAATCGTATGACAGCAAGTCGTATCGCTTCGTGAAGTACAACCAGGGCGCTGGCGCGATTGCCGCCGTCGCCAACAACGTCGTGGGCTTCTACGCTCCCGGCGGCACCTCCACCGGCGTTTGGAATGAAGTCACGTCGGACGTTTCGGACACTGCCGCCAACGGCGCCGGTGTACTGGCAGGCGCGCCAGGCAATGGCGAGTATGGCTGGATCCAGGTCAAGGGGCCGGCCACGCTCAACACCGCTCTGGTGTCCGGCGCGTCCGGTCAGGCTCTTGCCCTGTCCGTCACGACCGATGGCACGCTGAAGGTTGCTGCCGCTGTCACCGAAACCGTCTGCGCCTACTGCATCCTG
This sequence comes from Mesorhizobium sp. M8A.F.Ca.ET.165.01.1.1, assembly GCF_004792065.1. Taxonomy (NCBI): domain Bacteria; kingdom Pseudomonadati; phylum Pseudomonadota; class Alphaproteobacteria; order Hyphomicrobiales; family Phyllobacteriaceae; genus Mesorhizobium; species Mesorhizobium sp. M8A.F.Ca.ET.165.01.1.1. The sequence goes on from NZ_SRTH01000034.1 coordinate 3,053, forward strand.
GCCTCGGCCAAGATCATCATGTGCGCATTCCCGCACTGATCATGACGGGCGGGGTCAAGAGCCTCGCCCGCATCCTCATTCCATGGAGAAAAACCATGCCCGACGAAATCGCATCGATCGACACGGCATCGTTGTCGCTTGAACCTGTCCCGGTCGTCCCGGAAGGCGATGCTTTTGCCCGCTTCCGTATGCATTGGCGCGGCGGTGAACACCGACTGGCGGCCGAACTGATCCGAGCCGGCGAGTTCGCCGAAGACGAGGTCGCGGCCTTGCTCGGCGAGTTCCCCGACCTTCTCGAAATTCTCAACAGCTAAGGGGCGCTGCCCCGCCAGGAGCGAACAAGATGGCCGAAAACGAAACCCCGATGATCCGGGTGATTGGCTTCAAGACCAGCTACGAAAAGCTGCCGGTCAAAGGCGACCCGGTGAATGAGAAATGCGACCTCAAAGGCTTCAAGCTCGATGCCAGCGGCCGGCGCATCCTCGATCTCCAGCCCGAGGATTGGGTGACATATTCGCCATCGCATTCGCCGCTCAACACGCGCACCACCGACCGCGTTCGCCACCTCATCCCCGACCCGTCGCTGATGGGCGAGGACCAGGACGGCGAAAAGCTGCGTTTCATGACGGCGCGCTGGATGCAGATCGAGCCGGCTTATGAGGCCTTCAAGAACGGGCGCGAAATCCCGATCAACGGCACCGCGCTTGCGGCTTGGTCCGGCGTCACGCCCGATCAGGCAGAAGTCCTGCGCGCGGCCGGCATTCGCACGGTCGAGGAAGTCCGCGACCTCACCGACGGCAACCTTGACCGGGTGCGCCTCCCGAACATGCGCGATCTGCGCAAGCAGGCCGGCCTGTTCCTTGCCAACTCGGACGCTGCCAAGGCCGCCGAGCGTGAAGCCGCGAAGGATGCGACGATTGCCGAGCTGGTCGAGCGCCAGGCGGCGATGGAAGCGATGATCGAGGAACTGACCAAGCCGAAGGGCAAGGCCAAGGAAGCCGCCTAAATGACCATTCTCGACGTGGTCAAGGGCGCAACGACAGTGCTTGGCATGGACGTGCCGACGCTGGTCTATGGCGCGACCGGTCGAGAGATGGTCGAGATGCAGGAACTGGCCAACGTCATGGCCCTGGAAATCGCCAGGGCTCATGACTGGCAAAAACTTCTGATCCCGATGACGTTTACCGGTGACGGCGTGGCTGATGCGTTTGACATGCCGTCTGACTATCGCCGCATGCAGAAGACATCGTCGCTGTGGTCGTCGCGTTGGCTGTGGGCCACCACACACCTGACCAGCACCGACGAATGGCTTGAGCTTCAGGTGACGCCGATCGCCACGGTAAACGGCTACTGGATCATCTTCGGCGACCAGTTCCATATTTGGCCCGTGATGGCGGCATCCGAAACGGTCAGGTTCTTCTATGTGTCGAACTTGCTTGTTGCGGCCGGCGACGCTTCGAAAAAGGCGCAGTTCAGCGAGGATACCGACAGCTTCCGACTTTCAGAGGATCTGCTGAAGAAGGCGATCATCTACCGTTGGAAAGAGAACAAGGGCTTGGCCTACGAGCAGGCGCTCGACGACTATCAGGACCAGCTTCTGCGCTGCATGGACGATGACGCCGGCTCCAAGCCGGTTGTCTCGGGCCGGGCGCCCTCCAGTTGGCGCGGCAAAGGCACCGCATGGCCTGGCACGGTCACAGGTGCAGCGTGAGGTACGAACGCTTTCCCGGCCGCCGCAAGGCCGTCCCAGCCCCCGCGCGGGCCGTGGCGCAGCCCTACACCTTTGGCGCGCCGGTCGGCGGCTGGGTCACCAACAAGAGCCTGGTGAAGTCCCAGCCGTTCACCGCGCAGACCCTTGAAAACTTCCTCCCGACCTCGACCGGCATCATCATGCGCGGCGGGTCGGTCAAGCGCGCGACAATTTCTGCCAACCCGGTGGAAAGCCTCATCACCTACAATGCCGGCGGCACCAAGAAGATTTGGGCCTGCGACATCAACTCCATCCGCGATGTTACCTCGCCGGCCGATCCGATCACGCCGCCGGCTGCTTCCGTGTCCGGCCAGACATCGGGGTACTATTCCTATGTGAATTTCACGACGTCGGGCGGCTCGTTCGTCGTCGCGGTCAACGGCACCGATTTTCTGCAGCTCTACAGCACCACGTTCGACTGGACGGCGGTCAATGGCCTGCCGACCTATCGGATGAATTTCGATGCGCAGACGGTCAACTTCATCACCGGCCAGGTCGTCACGGGTGGCACAAGCGGCGCGACCGCGACCGTGGTCAAGAACGTCGACAACGGTACTACCGGCTCGCTGATGATCCAGTCGATTACCGGCACGTTCGTCGACAACGAAACCATCACCGGAGCGGGCGGCGGATCGGCGCTGGCGAACATCCCCGGCGGCGTGGTCCAGGTCTCTGCTGCAATCACCGGCGTTGCGACTTCGGCCCTGTCTCATGTCTGGCTTTACCGGAATCGGCTGTTCTTCATCGAGGGCGGCACCATGCGCGCCCGCTACCTCAACGTTGACAGCGTCACCGGCGCGCTTGGCTCGCTCAACCTTTCCGGCATCTTCCAGCGCGGCGGCTCACTGCTGTTCGGCGCCACCTGGTCGCTCGATGCCGGCGATGGCATTGACGACAAGTGCGTGTTCGTCACTACGGAGGGCGAGGCCGCGATTTTCGAAGGCAGCAACCCTGCCGGCTCGACACAGGCCGAATGGAACCTTGTCGGCCGCTATGACCTCACGGCCCCGATGGGCAAGCGCGGCACGATGCGCGCGGGCGGCGATTTGATCGTGGCGACCAAGGAAGGCCTGGTTCCGATCTCGGCCGCCATCAACAAGGATGCAGCGGCCCTGTCGCTGGCTGCGGTCTCGCGCAACATCGAGCCGGATTGGAAGCGAGAGGCCGCAGCGCGCATCTCCCTGCCTTGGGAAATCATCAAATGGCCCGATATGAATTACGCCATCGTCTCGCTGCCGGTCACGGCGGCCGGGCAAGACGCATGGTCGTTCGTCGTCAACCTCGAAACCGGTGCATGGTGCAAGTTCGTCGGCTGGGCCACGCGCTGCCTCGAACTGCATGACAGCCGCCTGTTCTTCGGCACCAATGACGGCGTGGTCTTCGAAGCCGAGATCAACGGCAACGATAACGGCCTGCCGATCTACTACACCTATGTCGGCAACCCCGATCACATGAAGACGCTTGGCCGGTTGAAGACCGTGCACCAGGCGCGCCCGACGTTTCTCAGTTCAACGCCGTTCACGCCGAAAATCTCGTTTTCCGTCAACTACCGCGTCGAACTGCCGACGGCGCCCGATGCTGCCGACGGCGGCACTGCCGACCTGTGGGATTCGGGACTGTGGGACGTCGCGAAGTGGGACCAGGCTGCACCGGAGGCGACAGTCAGCGGCGGCCAGTGGATTTCGATCGGCAAGACCGGCTACGTGATGCAGCCGCAATTGCAAGTCACCGGCTTCCTCAACCAGCGGCCCGACGTCGAATACGTACAGCTCGACGCGACCTTTGAAAATGGCGGGGTGGTCGTATGAGCTACGCAATCGCTATCGAGAAATTCAGCGAGGCTTGGCCCGAGCTCGAGCCGCTTTGCCGGACCCACTATGGCGAGATGCAGGCGCGCATGGCGGCGGAGGGTATGCGGATCGGCGACTTCAAGCCGCGCGTGAACGTCTACGCCAGCGCACCGCATCTGCTCTGCTTCGTGGTCAGGACGGAAGGCGAGGCGATCGGCTACGCCTTTATCTGGTTCACCGAAGACATGCACAATTCCGAACTGATCGGGATGGAAGACACGATCTATATCCGCCCCGACCATAGGAACGGCATCGGCCGCCGCTTCACCAAGCATATCCTGGCCGAACTCAAAGCGCGCGGGTGTCAGCGAGCGCACGTCACCATCGCAACTGACCTTCGCGTCGCCAAGATGTGCGAGCGCGTCGGTTTCAAGCGGTCGGCAATCGCAATGACATATTTCCTGCAGGAGCCCTGAAATGTGCGCACCTTCCGCCCCGGAACCGCCGGATCCGAAAGAGACCTCGGCCGCGTCGACCTCGACGAACGTAGGCACCGCGATTGCCAATGCGAACCTTGGCAACGTCAATCAGGTCACGCCGAACGGCAACCTGAGCTATTCGCAATCCGGCTCCTACAAGTGGAATGACCCCTACACGGGCAAATCCTACGACATCCCGACCTACACCGCGACACAGACCCTGTCGGACGCCGGGCAAGCGATCCAGGGCCAGACGGACGCTGCCAAGCTGAACCTGAGCAAGCTGGCCAACTCGCAATCCGCCTTCCTGAACGACTTCCTTGCCAAGCCGGTCGACCTCTCGAACGACGCCACCGAAGCGAGGTTGATGGATCTCGGCATGAAGCGGCTTCAGCCCGCACTCGATGCGCGCCGGCAGGCCAATGAGGCAGACCTGATTAACCGCGGAATTCGCCCCGGCTCGGACAACTATGCGCAGGCGCAGAACATCGAGAACCAGGGCGAGAACGACGCCTATAACTCGCTACTGCTCTCCGGTCGCGGTCAGGCGGTGCAGGAAGCGCTGGCGCAGAACTCGGCACCGATCAACAACCTGACGGCGCTGCTGTCCGGCTCACAGGTCAGTCAGCCGAATTTCGTCAACGCGAACATGCCGACCATCCCGACCACGGACACCGCCGGGCTGATCAACACAAACTACAATCAGAAGCTCCAGGCGTGGCAGCAGGATCAGGCCAATTCCAGCGGCATCCTTGGCGGCCTCTTCGGTCTCGGCGCGAACCTGATCAAATATTCCGATCGCCGGCTGAAGCAGAACATTCGTCGGGTCGGCACCTTCGCGAACGGCCTCACGAAATACGCCTTCGAATACATCTGGGGCGGAGGCGAACAGGTCGGCGTCATGGCTGACGAGGTGCGGTCGTTCCGGCCGCATGCCGTCATCAACATTGGCGGCATCGACGCCGTCAACTACGGGGAGGCCTTGGCATGACCGTGCAGCCCTCGTTCATCTTCGGCGGCGATACCGGTGTGAAATCGCCGCAAGACCTGGCGCGCCTCCGGGCCATCGCGGATGCGCTCTCGCGACCGGCGGCCCCGCGCAATGTCGGCGAAGGCTTGAACGCCATTGGCGAAGCGCTCGGCTATCGCATCGCCAACAACCGGGCAACCCAGGCTGAAACCGACTGGCGCAAGGGCGGGGATGGTGTGTTCTCCGCACTGTTCGGCAGCGGTTCGCCGGCTGCTGCTGCATCTTCCTCGCCAGCGTCGGCGCCGGCTTCCAATGCCGTTGCAAGCGCTCTCGGCGGCGGCTCGATGGGTCCGGCGCCCGACCTGTCTAAGAATGACATCTACAACGGCTTTATGGACACGGTGAAAACGAAGATCACCAACCCCAATGGCCTTGCCGCCGTCGCATCGACGGCGAACGCCGAAAGCCGGTTCAACCCGAAGAACGCCTTCGGATCGTGGTCCGACCCGAGCGAAAGCGGTCAGGCAGGCACTGCTGGCGGCATCCTGTCGTGGCGCGGGCCTCGTTTCGAGGCAATGCGCGCTTACGCTGGCAACAACGGTGGCGATGGCGGCGCACCGTCGCCGCAGCTTCAGGCGCAATACTTCCTACAAGAGAACCCGGCGCTGATCGACGCGTTGAACGCGGCCAAATCGCCGGAGGATGCGCAACGCCTCATGAACAACGCCTGGAAATTCGCGGGCTATGACCGGCCGGGTGGAGAGGCCGCGCGCCGTATCGCTTCGGCCAACTCGTTTGCGCCTCGCTTCGCAAGCACTGATGCCGCGCCCGTCCAGGTCGCGAGCGTCGACCCGTCGGCCGGCGTCGCACAGGCCACAGGCGGCCAGCCAGCGCCGACGACCGCCGCACAGGCACTTGCCCGCACGCCGCAATCGGCGCGCGCTGCGGAGTTGCCTCCTGCCGTGTCTCGGCTGGCACCGTCGGCTCCTATCGCTCAGGCCGCGCCAGCAGCACCGGTTCAGGTGGCAGGCGGCCCGAGCGTCCAGCAGCTCATGCAGGCCTCACAGGATCCGCGCCTGTCCGAACAGCAGCGCGGCCTGGTCAACCTCATGCTCAAGCAGAAGCTGGACGAGGCGAGCCCTGCCACTCAGTTGGAACTCGAAAAGAACCGTCTCGACATGGAGAAGACTCGCATCGAGACCGAACGACTGCGCAACCCGCAGATGACGCCGGCCGAAAAGGCGAGGCTCGATTTCGACCAGCAGAAATTCGATGCCGATCAGAAAAAGCTGATCGAAGTCGGCGGCTCGCTGGTCGACCCGAACACGCATCAGGCCGTCTACACCGGCCAGCAGACGGATTGGGAGAAGCTGGACGACAACACGCTCTACAACAAGCGCACGGGGGAATCGAAGGCCATCGGCGGCGGCGGTCCCAACGCCGGCCAGTTCCGGTTCAAGGGCAATTCGGTTGAGGCACAGTCGCTCAATGGCCTTATGGATACCGGGGATCTGACCGAAGAGCAGGCCCAGCAGCTAGGCGCCGGCAAGACGATCACCGGCCCGAATGGCGAAATGCTCTTCTTGACGCCACAGGGCGTTTTTGGTCAGGCCGGCAAGGACGCTCCTGCCGTGCCGGTAGCGCCTCGCCCTGCGCCGCCCGTCGCCGCCGCTCCGCAACAGGCTCCCGCGCCACAGGCAACCCCGCCAGCCGCTGCTCCTGTTCCTGCGGTCCCGTCTGCTCCCGCGCCAACTCCGGCAGCGCCTGTGAGCCCGCGCGCGGAAAGCCCGGCACAGGGGCAGAACGCCGGCATCATGCCGCTGACAGGGCCGAAGACGAAGCCGCCGAATGAGCAGCAGCAGCGCGACAACAAGCTCTATTCAGTCGTTGCGCCGGAATTGGCCATTGTCGAGAAGAACTTTGATGCCTTGTCCAACACGAGGGATCAGGCTTTGTCCGCCATTCCGCATGGTTCCGACTATGGAGCGGACTATCTGAAATCAACCGACTACCAGCGGGCCTCGAACTCGCTGAAGACCATCATCGCCTCCTACCTCTACAGCGTGTCCGGTGCCACAGCGGCTCCCGCCGAAGTCGAGAACCAGGCCAGCATCCTCACGCCGAAGCCGGGTGAGGCCCAGGCATCGGTTGATGACAAGAAGGCGCGTGTCCGTGCGATGGTTGAAGCGATCAAGAACGGCGGTGGAACGGCGGCGCCTCCGTCCGGCAACGGTGGCACCACCAGCAACGGCCTCAATTGGAGCATCGAACCCTGATGGCAACGCTCAACATCCAGGGCCAAAAGGTCAAGGTCGACGACGCCTTTCTGTCGATGACGCCCGA
>NZ_SRTH01000035.1:0-7635 GCF_004792065.1 Mesorhizobium sp. M8A.F.Ca.ET.165.01.1.1
CCAAGCTCTCCCGCGGCTGTAACCTCAGGTGGTACGGGCGACTTCGCCAAGCCAAGGTCCGGGCGGCCGCCCGGACCTTGGCTCAATCGCTTCAATCCCACGAAATCTCTCTCGTGTAGATACAAGGTGGCTCGGCGAAGCCGAGACGGAGTGGGGGTCGACCAGCGCGGCACAAGACAATTCACGCGCTAAGCCGTCATGCCACGCGATCGCCGCTACCAGCCGCCCGGAAATGCGCGCATGCTTAGCGCCTCTGGCGGGAGCGAGGAGCCCGAGTCCTGAGTACTCACCTGTCGATCCGCGTCGACAGGATGATCGACGACGACGTCCGTTCGACCCCCTCCATGGCGCCGATCTGGTCGAGGAGCGTGTCGAGGTCGCGGATCGACGGCGCGTCGACGATGACGATCATGTCGAAATTGCCGCTGACGGAGTGCAGTGTCCTGACCGGCGGCAGCGCCTGCAGGGCGCGCACCACTTTGTCGGCGAGCTTGGGCGTGACGGTGAGCAGCACATGTGCCCTGACTAGCCCCTGCTCATAGTCCGGCGACAGCCTGACGCCATAGCCCGTGATGATGCCGCGCTGCTCCAGCCGCTCGATCCGGCTTTGCACCGTCGTGCGCGACACGCCGAGCTGGCGCGCCAGTTCGGCCGTCGAGGCGCGCGCGTTGGCGCGCAGCAGCGAAAGCAGGGCCTGTTCGGCATCACTGAGCATTTCGACGAATCCTTTCGGCAATTCGACAAAAGATAGGGTTCACATTGCAGGATTCCACGCTTCCTTTCGACAGGCAAGCTGCGATGATTCCGGCAAACGCGGATCGCAGGGGAATTTGACCATGAACAAAATCGTTATCGTCGGGGCCGGCAAGATCGGCTCGACCATCGCCGAAATGCTTGCTGAAACGGGCGACTACCAGGTCACCCTCGTCGACCGCTCGGCGGCACAGCTCACTGCTGCCGAGGTGCCCGATAGCGTCGAGACGCTCGAACTCGACATCGCGGCGGTCGGTGCGCTCGAGGCGGCGCTCACCGGCAAGTTCGCGGTGCTGAGCGCCGCCCCCTTCCATCTCACCACGCGCATCGCCGAGGCGGCGGCCAGCGCCGGCGTGCATTATCTCGACCTCACCGAGGATGTCGTCTCGACCAGGCGCGTCAAGGAACTGGCCCGTTCCGCCAAGAGCGCCTTCATCCCGCAATGCGGGCTGGCGCCGGGCTTCATCTCGATCGTCGCCAACGACCTCGCCAGCCGCTTCGACACGCTGGAAAGCGTGCGCATGCGCGTCGGCGCGCTGCCGCAATACCCGTCCAACGCGCTGAACTACAATCTGACCTGGAGCACCGACGGCGTCATCAACGAATATTGCGAGCCTTGCGAGGCGATCGTCGAAGGCGAGCTGGTCGAAGTGCCGCCGCTGGAAGAGCGCGAGGAGTTCTCGCTCGACGGCGTCACCTACGAGGCGTTCAACACCTCCGGCGGGCTCGGCACCTTGGCCGAGACGCTGAAGGGCAAGGTGCGCACGCTGAACTACCGCACCATCCGCTATCCCGGCCATGCCGCGATCATGAAGGCGCTGCTCAACGATCTCGGCCTGCGCCATCGCCGCGACGTGTTGAAGGACATTTTCGAAAGTGCTTTGCCGGCGACGCTGCAGGACGTGGTCATCGTCTTCGTCACCGTCAGTGGCCGCAGACAAGGCCGTCTGCTGCAGGAGACCTACGCCAACAAGATCTACTCCAGGCGGGTCGGCCAGACGGTGCGCAGCGCCATCCAGATCACCACGGCTTCCGGAATCTGCGCCGTGCTCGACATGCTGGCTGACGGCTCGCTGCCGGGGACAGGCTTCGTCAAGCAGGAGGAGATCGCGCTCGACGCCTTCCTCGCCAACCGCTTCGGCCGCGCCTATGCCCAGCACGATATGGTAAGCCGGCTGGCGGGGTGAAGAGCGCCAGCCTTTCTTCCTTCTCCCACAAGGGGAGAAGGAAAGACCAACGCCGCGCTCAAATATGCAGCGCGTGCCCCAGCGCCTTCAGCGCCGCTTCCTGGAACCCCTCGCCCTGCGTCGGGTGGGCATGGATCGTTCCGGCGATGTCCTCCAGCCGCGCTCCCATTTCCAGCGCCAGCCCAAACGCCGCCGACAGTTCCGACACGCCCTGGCCGACCGCCTGGATGCCGAGCACCAGGTGATTGTCGGCGCGCGCCACGACGCGGACGAACCCGTCTTCGCCGAGCTTGGTCATCGCGCGGCCATTGGCGGCGAAGGGGAACATGCCGATCTTGACCTCGCCCTGGCCCTTGGCCTCTTCCGGCGACAGGCCCGCCGTCACCAGCTCGGGATCGGTGAAGCAGACGGCGGGGATCGAGCGCTTGTCCCAGTTGCGCTTGTGGCCGGCGACGATCTCGGCAACCATCTCGCCCTGCGCCATTGCCCGGTGCGCCAGCATCGGCTCGCCGGTGACGTCGCCGATGGCGAAGACGCCGCGCATCGAGGTGCGGCACTGGTCGTCGATCCTGATGAATTTTCCGGCCGTGTCGAGATCGATCTGCTCGAGCCCCCAGCCCTCGGTCACCGGCTTGCGGCCGACCGTCACCAGGATCTTGTCCGCGGCGACCTTGCCGCTCTTGCCGTCGGATGTCTCGACCAGCAGCGCGTCGCCCTTCGTCGACAGGCCCTTGGCCTTGGCGCCTGTCATCACCTCAATGCCGAGCGCGGCGAGCCGTTTGACCACGGGCCCGGTCAGTTCCGAATCATACTGCGCCAGCACGCGCGGCAGGGCTTCGACCACGGTCACCTCGGCGCCCATCTTGGCAAAGGCCATGCCGAGCTCCAGCCCGATATAGCCGCCACCGACGACCGCGAGTTTCTTGGGCACTTCGCTCAGCGCCAGGGCTTCCGTGGAGGAAATGACAGGCCCGCCAAACGGAAGGAAAGACAGTTCGACCGGCGCCGAGCCCGTCGCGATGACGATCGTCTCGGCCCGGATCACCTGGCTTCCCGTCTCGGTCTCGACCTCGACGGTCTTGCCGTCGCGAAAGGTCGCCCAGCCCTGCACGGTCTTCACCCCGGCTTTCTTGAGCAGGCCGGCAACGCCGCTGTTGAGCCGGCTGACGATCCCGTCCTTCCAGGCCACGGTCCTGGCGAGATCGAGCACCGGTGCCGTGACCGAAATGCCGAGCGGGCTCTTGCCGCCGGCCATGTGCGCGACCTTCTCGAACTCCTCCGCCGCGTGGATCAGGGCCTTTGAGGGGATGCAGCCGACATTGAGGCAGGTGCCGCCGGGCTTGCCGGCCTCGACGATCACCGTATCGACGCCGAGCTGACCGGCACGAATGGCGCAGACATAGCCGCCCGGACCGGCGCCGATGACGAGCAGCTTGCAGGAGATTTCTTTCATGATGTGACCCTTCGACCCGAGGGAATGCTCCGTCGAGATTCTTCACGCCCCCCTCTGTCCTGCCGGACATCTCCCCCACGAGGGGGGAGATTGGCAGCTTCGTCGCTTCGCTCATTCTTGCGATGATAGAGATTGGCGAAACCCGGCGTGACGTCCCATCTCCCCCCTTGTGGGGGAGATGCCTGGCAAGGCAGAGGGGGGCGCTGTCCCGCAGTCATCTCGGTCATTCCGCCGCCCCTCTAATCCACGAAAATCAGCGCCGGCGTTTCCAGCAGCGCCTTGATCCGCTGCACGAACACCGCCGCGTCCCAGCCGTCGATGACGCGGTGGTCGAAGCTCGACGACAGGTTCATCATCTTGCGCGGGATGAACTGTGTGCCGTCCCACACGGGCCGCACCATCATCTTGTTGACGCCGATGATCGCGACCTCCGGATGATTGATGACCGGCGTGGTCGCCACGCCGCCCATGGCGCCGAGCGAGGTGATGGTGATGGTCGACCCGGACAGGTCGTCACGGGTCGCAGTGCCCGACTTGGCCGCCTCGGCCAGCCTGGCGACCTCGGCGCCGCAATCCCAGATGTCGCGCGCCTCGGCATGCTTGACGACAGGCACCACCAGCCCCGACGGCGTCTGCGCGGCGATGCCGATATGGATGCCGCCATGCTGGTGGATGATGCCGGCCTCGTCGTCGAACAGCGAATTGAGTTGAGGCTGGTCCGCGATGGCCTTGACCATCGCCCGCATCAGGAACGGCAGCAGCGTCAGCTTGGGCCTCTCCGCGCCTCCCTTGGCCGGCCGCTTTTCCTTGTTGAGCGCGGCGCGCAATTCCTCCAACGGGGTGACGTCGATCTCCTCGACATAGGTGATGTGCGGGATGCGCGACTTGGACAGCGTCATCTTCTCGGCGATCTTTCGCCGCAGGCTGACCAGTTTGATGTCCTCGATCGCATCGTTGCTGGCGAGACCCGATGTCTTGGCCAGTTGCGGCCCGCGCGCCAGGAACGCCTCGATGTCTTCGTGGCCGATGCGGCCGGCGGGGCCGCTTCCGGTAACCTGCCTGAGATCGATGCCGGCCTCTTTCGCCCGCAAGCGGACGGCTGGCGACGCCAGCGGCTTCTCGCCTTCCGGGCGCGGCGCGCCGGCAGAGGCCCGTGCAGTGGTCTTCTCGGCAGGCGATGCGGGTTTCACCGGTGCCTCGGCGGGTTTTGCCACCTTGGGCGACGGTGCGGTTTCGGGTTTCGGGCTCGGCAGCTTGGCGGGCGCTTCGGCCTCTGCGGTTGGTTCCGCTTCTTTGCCGGCGGCCTTCACATTGCCCTCGCCCGCCACCTTCAGCCGCACGATTGGCGAACCGATCGCCACCGTGTCGCCGATCTCCGCGCCCAGCCACAGGATCTCGCCATCGACCGGCGACGGGATTTCGACCGTCGCCTTGTCGGTCATGACAGCGGCAAGCACCGTGTCCTCGCGCACGATGTCGCCGATCTTCACATGCCATTCGACGAGTTCCGCCTCGGCGACGCCCTCGCCGACATCGGGCAGCTTGATGATGTGTTCGCCCATCTCAGGCCTCCCTAAGCTTCCAATGTTTCGATGAGGGCACGGCCGACGCGCGCGGGCCCCGGAAAATACTCCCACTCCTGCGCGTGCGGATAGGGCGTGTCCCAGCCGGCGACGCGGGCCACCGGCGCCTCCAGTTGGTAGAAGCAGTTTTCCTGCACCAGCGCCGAGAGTTCGGCGCCGAAACCGGAGGTCAGCGTCGCCTCGTGCACGACGACGCAACGTCCGGTCTTCTTCACCGAGGCCACGATCGTGTCGAGGTCGAGCGGCAGCAGCGTCCTGAGATCGATGATCTCGGCGTCGATGCCGGTTTCCGCGGCCGCGGCCTGGGCGACATAGACCATGGTGCCGTAGGCGAGCACCGTGACAGCCGTACCCGCCCTGCGGATCGCCGCCTTGCCGAGCGGCACGGTATAATGGCCGTCGGCGACCTCGCCGAGCTCGTGCTTCGACCATGGCGTCACCGGCCGATCGTGATGGCCGTCGAACGGACCGTTGTAGAGCCGCTTCGGCTCGAGGAAGATCACCGGGTCGGGGTCCTCGATCGCCGCGATCAGCAGGCCCTTGGCGTCATGCGGATTGGACGGCACCACCGTCTTCAGGCCCGACACATGGGTGAACAGCGCTTCCGGGCTCTGGCTGTGCGTCTGGCCTCCGAAGATGCCGCCGCCCGTCGGCATGCGCACCACGATCGGGCAAGTGAAGTCGCCATTGGAGCGATAACGCAGCCGCGCCGCTTCCTGGGTCAGCTGGTCGTAGGCCGGATACATGTAGTCGGCAAACTGAATTTCGACGCACGGCTTCAGGCCATAGGCGGCCATGCCGATGGCCGAGCCGACAATGCCCGATTCGTTGATCGGCGCGTCGAAGCACCGGCTCTTGCCGTACTTTGCCTGCAGGCCTTGGGTGCAGCGGAAGACGCCGCCGAAGAAGCCGACATCCTCGCCGAACACGACGACTTTGCTGTCGCGCTCCATCGACACGTCCATGGCGTCGCGAATGGCCTCGATCATGGTCCGTCTTGGCATGGGTCAGACTCCCGCCTGCTGGCGTTGGTGTCTGAGATGGGGCGGCATCTCGGCGAACACGCCCTCGAACATCTCGCGCGTCGACGGCTTGCCGCCGGCATGCAGCGTGCCGTGGCTTTCCGCCTCCTTCTGCGCCGCGATGACCGTGTCGAGGATTTCGGCCTCGGCCTGCGCGTGCCGCTCGTCCGACCAGACGCCGAGCTTGATGAGATGGTTCTTCAGCCGCATGACTGGGTCGCCGAGCGGCCAGGCGTCGGACTCGGTCTTCGGCCGGTAGGCGGAGGGGTCGTCCGAACTGGAATGGGCGCCGGCGCGGTAGGTGACGTATTCGACCAGCGTCGGTCCGAGATTGCTGCGGGCCCGCTCGGCTGCCCACTTGGCTACCGCGTGGACGGCGAGATAGTCGTTGCCGTCGACGCGCAGCGACGGGATGCCGAAGCCGAGCCCGCGCGCCGCGAAGGTGCCCGAGCCACCGCGCGCAATGCCCTGGAAGGTCGAGATCGCCCACTGGTTGTTGACGACGTTGAGCACCACCGGCGCCTTGTAGGTGGAAGCGAACACCAGCGCCGAATGGAAATCCGATTCCGCCGTCGAGCCGTCGCCGATCCAGGCCGCGGCGATGCGCGAATCGTTCGAGATCGCCGAGGCCATCGCCCAGCCGACCGCCTGGATATACTGCGTCGCCAGATTGCCGGAGATGGAGAAGAAGCCGTGCTCCTTCGACGAATACATGATCGGCAGCTGCCGGCCCTTCAGCGGGTCGGCCTCGTTGGAATAGATCTGGTTCATCATCGTGACCATCGGATAGCCGTCGGCGATCAGCAGTCCGGCCTGCCGATAGGTCGGAAAATTCATGTCGCCGGGCGCCAGCGCCTTGCGGAAGGCGCAGCTCACCGCTTCTTCACCGAGATGCTGCATGTAGAAGGACGTCTTGCCTTGCCTCTGCGCCATCTGCATGCGCGCATCGAAGGTCCGCAGCGTCATCATGTTGCGCAGGCCTTCCAGCAATTCCTCGCTGGAAAGCAGCCCGGCCCACGGCCCGACCGCCTCGCCATCGCGGTTGAGCACGCGGATGATCGAGAAGGCCATGTCGCGGATGGTGCGTGGATCGACATCGATGTCGGGGCGCGGCACCGAGCCGGCCCCGGCGATGGTCACGTTGGAGAAATCAGGCGTGCCGCCCGGCCGCACTTCCGGCTCCGGAACGTGGAACCGCAACATCCCAGCATCGGCCATGACCTCAGATCCTCCAATGTTGCTTGGGTGCGGATATTTGCACATCCCTGCCTCCAGGCCAGTGCGAATTCGCCCGGCAAGCCCTTCGGCATCGGTTCCGGCCACGCCGGCCGATCCGGCCTCCCGCGCTCAAGATGAAGATATGTCCGCGAAATTTCTTGTCGATGTTGAGCGGCGGCACGCAATTTGGCGAATGGTTGCGGGCAGGTTGCCGCAAGAGGAGGTATTTTTAGAAGGCGGGGCCAGAAGCGACCTTCCTTCTCCCCTTGTGGGAGAAGGTGTCGCCGAAGGCGACGGATGAGCAACTGTGTTTTCAGGCTTTGTCTGGATACCAGGGTTGGTTGTGTCGAAGCATGGCGCTGAGGATGGTCATAATCTTTCGGGCCACGGCGACGATGGCGACCTTTGGTTGCTTACCG
>NZ_SRTH01000036.1:0-3296 GCF_004792065.1 Mesorhizobium sp. M8A.F.Ca.ET.165.01.1.1
CCAAGCTCTCCCGCGGCTGTAACCTCAGGTGGTACGGGCGACTTCGCCAAGCCAAGGTCCGGGCGGCCGCCCGGACCTTGGCTCAATCGCTTCAATCCCACGAAATCTCTCTCGTGTAGATACAAGGTGGCTCGGCGAAGCCGAGACGGAGAGGGGGAGCGCCATATCCAGCAAGCGCACCCCGTGAGGGGGCACTGCACATCATCAATTGCCCGTTGAAGCCCGCGCCGGCTTCCGCTAAGAAGCCGTGACTTGCCGGTTTGCCGGCTGGTTCGTTTTCCGGACTCCTAGTCCTGAAAGCACCCGTAGCTCAGCTGGATAGAGCGCTGCCCTCCGAAGGCAGAGGTCGCAGATTCGAATTCTGCCGGGTGCGCCAATTTTCTCAATGAAAATCAACGGTTATCGCGGCCCCGGTTTGTTCATGCTCGCAGTTCCGTGCGGGTAGATGCCGGAACAGAACGGCAACATGCAGGCCCTTCCCGTACAAAATCCGTACGCGCCTTCCCGATTCGTTCCGAATGAGCCCTGTGGATAGTAACCGGCCGTTCACCAAGTCCCATCAATCGAATTGAAGCCAGCGCCGAGGCGCATAGCGTGGGAATTGCCCCCGCCCAAATGGCGACCGACGCACATTTCAGGCACCCGCGTCGGTCGCCGTCCCTTTGAGGGGCCAATGCGAGGGGGTTCGCATGTTTTGCCCGTCTATGGTCCATATCCTGCCGGCCACGTCGTTTGTGATTGTCCCGCCGACTGCCTGCCGGCATGTCGATGTTTTCTTTCTCGCCGACGTTGAGGCCGCCCTTGTCATGGCGCTGCCCTCCTACGAGTTCGAAGTGACGATTGATCATCCGCAACGACAGGATGATGATTTCTTCGTCGAGCCGAACGGCGTGGTTTCGGACATCGCGACAATTGAAAAGCTCGCGTCGGCGTTGGCCCGGTTCACCGACTTCGGCCCAAGCAAGATGATCCATTGAAGCTGCGGGCTATTTTGGTAGAACGGGGGAATGTTCAGTTTTTTGCGCGATCGGCCAAAGGCGTTCACCGTTATCCCGCCCAGCGGTGTCGCGTTGGGCGATAGCGTCGAATTTCAACGGAGCCTTAAGCAAGCGCTGAACGAGCGATATCCGCACCTTCAGTTCGAGGTGGACGCTAGCCGCGCCGAACGTCAGCATTTTCTCTTCGTGGTAGACCCAGCCCCCACAGGTACACTTAAAGACGAGCTGGAAGATCTGCTATACGAATTCAGTTCGGATTATCAGGCTCCATAAAGTCATATCGTCGGCAGCGTGGCCATCTTTCAAATGGTCTGGTTTCGCACTATGTTCCGCGCCTATGTCACGCACCACAAGCCTTCAGCTTATTGCCGCCGGGGTCACCATCGCCGTCCTGGCGGTACTTCACCGGGGGCTTGCATGGTTTTTCGATCGCATGTCGCTTGACTATATGTTGGGCGTTCTCTCAGGTGCGGTTGTGGTTTTTCTTGTCTGGTACCTGGCTGAACGCGAAGACCGGAGAAAGGTCAGCGGCGACTGACGGCGGTCCCGCCACCCACAAGCAGAGCACGCGCCACGCGATCGGCCTTTGACTGAAGCAGTGGCGATGCGCGCCCGACCTTCATCAGGGCATCGAGCACAGCGCTCTGTTGAGATCCCCCTGTTAGCGCTCTCGCCATGTCGGCCACGGCTTTTTCATTACCCCCATTGCCGAGTGCGTCGATCACGCTTTCCACCGCCCTGGTGCCGACCGCGCGAGCTGCGCCCCGAGCGCCGCCCGCAATGAAACCTTCGCGCGCGCCAAAACGGGAACTTGAGCCCGGGTCGATCGCCTCACGCGCGGCAACACGAGCGGCAGTCTCGGAATTGCGGGTTACGATGTTTGAGGTATCTGCAAACAGGCGCTCGCGGTCGAGCAGATCAAGTACCTTTTCAGTCTTTTCCTTGCCCCAAAGCGTCGACAGGCGCGCCCGGTTCCAATCACCTTCGCCCTTGATGATTTCCTGCAATGCCACGCGGTCGTTGGCCTTGGTGCCGACGATGCGCTCTATCTCCGCCCGCGCGCCTTCACGTAGTCGAAGGGGCACGGCTGACGGGCCGATCTGAAGCCCTTGCGGCAGAGCCCCCTGATGAACTTCAGCGGCGAGTTCATCAGGACGCGGCGCTTCCCTCCCGCTGGCAAGCACTGTCTGGCCACGCTGCACGGCATCTTTCTGCCGCGCCAACTCGGCATATTTTGCGTCAACTTCCTTGATGCCAGGAACCGACGCGCGCAGCTCGTCATCAACGGCTTGGCGCGCGGTCTGAAGCGCGTTGCCTGCGTTTGTCCCCTGTGTCGTCTCCAGCATGTCGTCGATGGCATGGCGGGTGTTCAGCAGTTCGGCTGCATCGGTGACAAGCGACGTTCCGGGCGGCGGCTCGCCGTTGGCGCGGGCTCGCGCAATGTCAGCCGGCGTAGGCTGGTGGTCGAGCATCGCACGAACACGTTGAACCGCGCGTTGCGGCTCCCCGCGCAAGGACTGGGCTTCTGTTTCGAGGTAGCGGGCGATTGGCAACGTGTCGACGGGGCCGGCATCGCGCAACGCTGCTCGATACTCCGGTGCGAGGCGCTGTTGATTGGTATTGGCGCGATCGATGATGCGCGACGGCGTGGGAGCCTCGCCGAGCGTCTCGTTCAGCGCCGACCGGATGCGCCAGTTCGCATCTGCGTCGCGCGCACCGATCGCGCCGCGCACGATGGCCTTGCCCTCTCCAGGGATTGCGGCGATAGCGCCCGCCGTATGGCGCATGTTCGGGCCAAGATCCATCAACATTCCGTCGTTGCCGAGATTTGGCAGGGCGGCGGGGTCAATGGCATCCTGGCGAGCGGCATCGGCCAAGACCTTCACTGCGCTCTTGTCGAGCCCAAGCGCACGCGCTACCGCACTGATCTGCACCTTGTCAGCGATAGCCTTGACACCCCTGCCAATCATCGGGGCGATGGCGGGAGCAGCGAGGCCAAGACCGCCGCCGACAAGACCGCCCTCCACAGTCTGCCTCAAGTCCCCGCCCGATCGGACAGCGGAATCAGCCGCATTGATAGCCCCGCCGGAAAGGGCGCTCATTCCGAACTTGCCAAGGTTCGTTGCGGCGCCGATACCGAATGCCTCAGGCAGGGCCGCCATTGCCGGCAGTGTGCCAGCGACAGCACCGGTCACGTTGCCCGCAGTACGGGCGATAGGATGGGCGGCGCGGCTGGTCTCTTGCATTTGCGTCATGTCGCCTTGAACCTTGGAATACGGTTCGCCGCTGATCGCAGAG
>NZ_SRTH01000037.1:0-2892 GCF_004792065.1 Mesorhizobium sp. M8A.F.Ca.ET.165.01.1.1
TAAAGCTCGCCCACCGCCCCGAACGGCACGGGCCCACCATGGCCGTCAAGCAGGTACACCCGCGTGTTCGCAATCGGACGGCCGATCGGGACAATCGCCCCATCAAAGTCAGCCGGGCAACTCCAGGTCGTTGCACAGACTGTCGTTTCCGTCGGTCCATAGGCATTGATAACAGATGCTGCAGGTAAACGTCGGATGAGTTCGGCCTTCGGCAGCTCTCCAGCAAGAATGAGAGCTTGCGACGCCAAATATTCCGCACTCCTGCTTGCCTGCAGTAAGGCCGGAGGCAATGTCGCGTGGGTGATCGATTCACTCCGCAGGTAATCCGAGAGTTCGGCACTCGCCTGGCGGAGCTCATCCGCAGGCAAATGCAAGGCAGCGCCGGAGCCAAGCGCCATAATCATTTCCCAGGCACTGGCATCAAAACCGAAGGAGGCGAACTGCACCACTCGACTGTTTGAACCAACGCCAAACAGTCCGATCTGAGCCAGCCCCAGATTGACCACTCCGCGATGCTCGACCATGACGCCCTTGGGCGTCCCTGTGGAGCCCGAGGTGTAGATGATGTAGGCGAGATGGCGCGCGGTGAGGCCAAGGGCGCGCGGCTCGGGATCCGCAGCAGGCAGTTCGGCCCAGACCGGGGTGTCCTCCAGATCGACCACCGTCACATCGACCAACGCCTCAGGGCCGAGCGCGGCCCGGCCGGCCGCATCGGCCAGCAGCAGCTTGGGCGCGGCATCGGCGAGCACCTGGTTGAGCCGCGCGCAGGGATAGGCCGGGTCCAGCGGCACATAAGCGCCGCCCGCCTTCAGGATCGCCAGCAGTC
Organism: Mesorhizobium sp. M8A.F.Ca.ET.165.01.1.1; assembly: GCF_004792065.1. Classification (NCBI taxonomy): domain Bacteria; kingdom Pseudomonadati; phylum Pseudomonadota; class Alphaproteobacteria; order Hyphomicrobiales; family Phyllobacteriaceae; genus Mesorhizobium; species Mesorhizobium sp. M8A.F.Ca.ET.165.01.1.1. The sequence continues at coordinate 827 of NZ_SRTH01000037.1, forward strand.
CCACCACCATGGCCGGGCTGCGCTCGACGCAGATCGCCACCGGCTGGTCCGGCTTGACCCCAAGGGCGATCAGATGATGGGCCAGCCGGTTGGCCCGGGCGTTGAGTTCGCCATAGGAGAGCGCCTCGTCCTCATGCACCAAGGCCACCGCCTCGGGCGTGCGGCGCACCTGCGCCTCGAACAGCTCGTGGATGCAAAGATCCGACGGATAGGCCGCTGCCGTCTGGTTCAGCTCCTCCAAAAGGTAGGTCCGCTCCTCGGGCGGAAGAATGTCGAGCGCGCGCACCGGCCTGTCGGGAGCCTGCTCCAATGCCTCCGACAGCGCTTCGAGCACCCGCTGCATATAGCCGCAGATCCGATCGGCAGAGATCGGCTCCGCCACCTGTGCAGTGAGGCCGAGCGCCTCGCCAAAATCCTCCACCGACAGCGTCAGCGGATAGTTGGTGCGCTCCTCGCTGCCCAGCCATTCCACGCCGGAGAGACCATCGTCCGTCCTGGAGCCGGCCATGGCCGCCGGCGTGTTGTGGCGGTAGTTCAACAGCGCGCCGAACAGCGGCGCCGGCGCCGCAACGCCGCTGCAGCGTTGCGCCTGCGCCAGCGAGGCATGCTCGTGTGAGAGCAGCTCGGCCAGACGGGCATGGGTGAGACGCAGACTTTCCTCAACTCCAGTGCCGTCGAGGTCGAGGCGCACAGGCAGGGTGTTGATGAACAGGCCCATTGCGCGGTCGGCGCCCGCGCCCGCATGCATGCGGCCGAACAGCACCGTGCCGAACACCACCTGCTCTCGGCCGCTGCTGCGCGCCACCACCTGGCCCCAGGCCAGATGGCACAGGCTGGCCAGGCTCACTCCCAGCCGCCGCGCCTGTTCCCGCAGCCGATCGTTGAGCGCCTGCGGCAGCATCCGCCGCGCCTCGCCGACCCCGCTGCCATCGCCGCGCACCTCGTTCAGCCCGAACGGCATGGTCGGCTCGTCGATGTCCGCCAGCTGTTCCTGGAAGAACTCCTCATGCGCCTTGGCGTCGACATCCAGCCGCGCCTGCGCCACCAGATTGCGGAACGGCTGCGGCGCCGCAAGCTCATGCGCGCGTCCCTGGAGCACGGCCCGCACCTCGGCATGCATGATCTCCAGCGTCGTGTGATCGCCGATCAGATGATGCTGCAACTCCAGCAGCAGCCAGCGCCCGCTGCCGGGCTCTCGCGCGATCACAAACCGTAACAGAGGCGCCCGGCCAAGGTCGAGGCGCTGCCGGCGTGGATCGAACCGACGCTTCAGCTGCTCGGAACCGGGACCGCCATCTTCATCCAGCTCGACCTCGGTCACCTCCAGCGGCGCACGCCGCCACACCACCTGGGCCGGGCTCGACAGCCTCTCCCAGACAAAGGCCGTACGCAGAATGTCGTGCCGGTCCACCACCTGCTGAACCGCGCCAAGATAGCGCTCCAACAAGCCGCGCTCGGCAAACGCCATCTGCGAGACCAGTAGGTAGGGATCGCCCTTCGTCGCCAGCAGATGATGGAATAGGATGCCGTCCTGCAGCGGCGACAGGCCATAAATGTCCTGGATGTTGCCGACGCCACCGGGCACCGTGGCGACGACCCGGTCGATCTCTTCCTGCCCAAGCTCGATGAGCGGCAGCATCTGCGGCGTAATCGCCGCACTCTGCTCGGTGATCGGGTTGGCAGGCACCGCCACCTCGTGAAGGCTGCCAAGGCTTTCGGCCAGATCGCAAAGCACCGGCCTGGCGAACAGGGTGTGTACCTCCACCCCGAGCGACAGCCGCCGCAGCCGCTCCATCAGCTGCACCGCCAGGAGCGAGTGGCCGCCGAGTTCGAAGAAGTTGTCGTGGCGCCCGATGCGCTCGATCCCGAGCAGCTCCGCCCAGATCTGCGCCAGCGCCGTCTCGACCGCGCCCTGCGGCGCACCATAGGCGGCGTGCGCATAGGCCTCGTCGGCCGGCGCCGGCAGCGCCTGGCGGTCGAGCTTGCCGTTCGGTGTCAGCGGCAGCCCATCCAGCCGCACGAAGGCCGACGGCACCATGTAGTCGGGCAGCCTCGCACCCAGATGA
>NZ_SRTH01000038.1:0-2734 GCF_004792065.1 Mesorhizobium sp. M8A.F.Ca.ET.165.01.1.1
GCCCGCGAGCAGCACGACATGACGATGAAGGAAAAGCAGTTCGATCTGCGCTCCAAACAGATCGCGGCTGCAACCGATCAAAATCAGGTCTTGGCCGCGAACGGTATTGTTCCGCTGCCAATCCAAATCGATCCGATCGGGGGTGAGGCGGTCCTGAAGGAGTTGGCCGCGCAACGGCAGATGTTCGGCGAATTCATGCTGGAAGTCACGAAGGCGATGACGGCACCGAAGCGGATCATCAAGGACCAGCAGGGCCGCCCGGCCGGCGTCGAAACCATCCAGCCTCAACAGCAGGGAATGCAGTGACCCTATCTCTGAAGCACAAATTTCAGTCGGCTATTCCTGATGCCGGTGATCCGACGATTGTTCAGCCATCGAACTGGAACGACGAACACGCGCTGACGCAGGCAACCGCGACCATGCTTGGCCGCGTGACGGCCGGCACCGGCGTGACAGAGGAATTGACCCCGGCGCAGGCCCGCACGCTGCTGAACGTCGCCGACGGCGCCACGGCAAACAGTTCTGACGCCTTCCTGCTTGCCCGGGCCAACCACACCGGGACGGAATCGGCTGACGTTCTCACGGACGGTACGACCAACAAGGCATTCCTGGCCACTGAACGCACGAAGCTGGCCGGCATAGCGGCAAGCGCGACAGCTAATAGCCCCGACGCCACGTTGCTGGCGCGCGCGAACCATACCGGGACGCAGCTGGCCTCGACCATATCGGATTTCGCGACGGCGGCCGATGCGCGCATTGTGGCGGCCCTGCCTGTTCTCACTCTTGCCACCACGACCGACCTGGCCGCCGCAACGGTCCCGGTGACCGTCAAAACGGTCCGCGTGTCCAATTACTCGGTGCTTGACGATGGCGGCGGCCATCTTCGCCAGCGGGTTGCGGCGCAACCGACCTGGGGCGGCATTCGCTCCGTTGACCGCTTCATGCCGGACGGGTCTACCGACAACACCAATGGCGGCTGGTGGGATGTCGACGAAGCGCAGCCCAATGAGTGCATGTTTGGCGGGTCGAAACTCACCGCTGCTGGTTTCACGGACGCCCAGCAAACAACCGCGATCCAGGCATTGCTGGATTACAGCTACAATTCCCGCGTCGCCAAGGCCATCCTGATTAACCGGCACACGATTACCGCGACGATCAATGTTCCTGCCGGCATAACCTTTGAGTGGGCGAACGGCTTCCCTTCGGGGCTGGCCAATTCTCAGCTCACTAAAGGCTTCAACGGCGACATGATGACCATCAATGACGGGACGCGGCTTATCCGCCCGCAACTGTCGGGGAATGGTGGGACATTTACAGGCAAGGGGATTATCGTCAACTCTGGCAACAACCAGTACATCGAAGACCCGTTCATCATCGGGATGCAGGATAGCTGCCTTGACTTTCCCACGGGTGGCGTCGGCGTTTCGTTCACTTGCATCGGTGGGTATCTTTCACGGCAGACCTCGGGCGATCCCGCTGTCACAGGACCTGCGTCTGAACTGACGACCACAGGTTACCGGTTCTTCTACTGCACCAAGATTGTCAACTCGGTCTACCGTTTCAATCAGGGTGTCTTTTGGCAAATCCAGGGAGGCTATAGTGCCGGCCTCGATTTCACAGGAAACACCACCGGCCGCGTGACCCTCAGCGGGTTTCGGTGCGCTAATGCGCTCACGACCGTACTTGGCACGCAGCACCATATTTCGCATACGTCGTTCGGCGGCGCCGTAACGCTCGATGTCAGCGCCAACAATATTGATTTCTCAAGCAATATCGTCGGGGGAACGCTGACCTGTGGCAACACTAACGGCTCGGTCGCTGACAACGTAATCAGCTCCGGCGGCCTGGTCATCGCCTCCGGCGCCATCAACAACTCGTTCGTTGGCAATCTGGCATCGGATGGCACGGCCACCATCGACAATTCCGCCAGCAATACGAACCTCGTCATTGACGCGACGATGGTCAAGCTGCCGGTCGATGTCCTTGGCAACGGTCACCTGAGAGTGAAGAATCCGGCTAAGGGCATCGGTTACGCGACCGGAGCAGGCGGCACAGTCACCCAAGCTACATCGAAGTCCACAGGCGTTTCGCTAAACACGTCATGCGGCCAGATCACGATGAACGCGGCCGCACTGGCCGCCGGGACTATCGTCAGCTTCGTTCTGACCAACACCGCCATAGCCGCAACCGATATCCTGGTGCTCAATCACATTTCCGGCGGCACACCCGGAAGCTATTCACTGAATGCACGCGCCGCCGCCGGCTCGGCAACCATCGACCTGAGGAACAACACCGCTGGCTCCCTTTCGGAAGCTATCGTGATCGCTTTTGCGGTGGTCAAGGCCGTGACGGCATAACGCCATGGCCTTCGCCGCGTTCCAAACCAATGCCTTCCAGAACAACGCCTTTCAGACGGTAGCTCAGATCCCGCTGAACCCAGCCGATCCGGGCCGCGCCGGCTACTACCGGCGCCCGTTGAAATATGTCCGAGACGGCAAGATTGTCGATCTGAACGAGACCGAAGCGCCGACCGTTGATGAAATTGTCGGATCGTTCGAATTGACGCCGGCAATCCTCGCCGCGCTTGCCGCATTCTTTCCTGATCAGCCATCGCCGCTGCCCGGCAAGGTCGGCGCACTCGACGCCAAACTAGGCCACATCATGATTGAGCGCGAAATCGCCTCGATGGCTGATGACGACGCAATTCAGCTTCTGCTCCTGGCTTAGTTTTCAA
>NZ_SRTH01000039.1:0-1806 GCF_004792065.1 Mesorhizobium sp. M8A.F.Ca.ET.165.01.1.1
GAACGGTGACGTTCCATGCCGGTTCCGACAACATCACCGGGGTGGCCTTCACATCGGTCGCCGGGATCACGGCGGACGTCAACGGAGTTGCCGGCGCCGACATCGTCTGGACGCTGGCCGGGCCGACTCAGATAGTCGGTTCGATCAACGGGATCGAAGCCATCCATATCGACCTGGTCGCATCGTCGCTGCCAATCCTGGCGGGCACCAACGGCTCGGCGACAGTCAATGTGACGCTGCTCGACAACTTCCCGCATCCCGACGCGGGTGGACAGAATGTCATCAACCTGACCGGCATCAATGTGGTCGCTACCGATTCGGACGGAGACCAGGCGAGCGCGACGGTTCAGGTCAATGTTACAGACGACGTGCCGACGGCGGTTGCCGACAGTGCGACGCAGACGACCGAGAATGCGCCTGTGACGGTGAACGTGTTCGCCAACGACGTGCCTGGCGCGGACGGAGTGAACATCACCGATCCGACCAAGGTGAGCTATGTGGCGGGATCGCTGGCGGGCGGCACCGGAACGGTCACCTACCACAATGATGGCACCTTCACCTACGCGCCGGTCGCCGGCGAGGAAGGGACGGTGACGTTCCAGTACCAGATCGTCGACGGTGACGGCGATCCGTCGGTGACCACGGTGACGATCAACCTGCTGAAGGATTCGACGCCGACGCTCGTGATCGCCGCGGGTTCGGACACCAGCGTGAACGAGGCTGGCCTTCCGGTGCGCGGCATCGAGCCGGCAGGTTCCGGCGAGATTGCCGACCATGATGGGACCAACAACAGCGATCCGAGCGAAACGGCGACGGGCGCGCTGACGATCACGACGGGCAGCGACACGATCGGCCACCTTTACGTGACCGACAAGAACAACCTCCAGGTGGAAGTGACCAATGGCGGCCTGGTGCATGGCCAGTATGGCGACCTGACGATCACCGGCACGCCGGCGACAGGCTACACCTATTCCTACACGCTGCTGGACAACACCTCGGGCAACACTACCCATGACGACTTCGCCGTCCAGGTGGTCGATTCCGACGGTGATCCGGCCTCCACGACGCTCTCCATCGCCATCGTCGACGACGTGCCGACGGCGGTTGCCGACAGTGCGACGCAGACGACCGAGAATGCGCCTGTGACGGTGAACGTGTTCGCCAACGACGTGCCTGGCGCGGACGGAGTGAACATCACCGATCCGACCAAGGTGAGCTATGTGGCGGGATCGCTGGCGGGCGGCACCGGAACGGTCACCTACCACAATGATGGCACCTTCACCTACGCGCCGGTCGCCGGCGAGGAAGGGACGGTGACGTTCCAGTACCAGATCGTCGACGGTGACGGCGATCCGTCGGTGACCACGGTGACGATCAACCTGCTGAAGGATTCGACGCCGACGCTCGTGATCGCCGCGGGTTCGGACACCAGCGTGAACGAGGCTGGCCTTCCGGTGCGCGGCATCGAGCCGGCAGGTTCCGGCGAGATTGCCGACCATGATGGGACCAACAACAGCGATCCGAGCGAAACGGCGACGGGCGCGCTGACGATCACGACGGGCAGCGACACGATCGGCCACCTTTACGTGACCGACAAGAACAACCTCCAGGTGGAAGTGACCAATGGCGGCCTGGTGCATGGCCAGTATGGCGACCTGACGATCACCGGCACGCCGGCGACAGGCTACACCTATTCCTACACGCTGCTGGACAACACCTCGGGCAACACTACCCATGACGACTTCGCCGTCCAGGTGGTCGATTCCGACGGTGATCCGGCCTCCACGACGCTCTCCATCGCCATCA
>NZ_SRTH01000039.1:1904-2378 GCF_004792065.1 Mesorhizobium sp. M8A.F.Ca.ET.165.01.1.1
CGACAGGCTACACCTATTCCTACACGCTGCTGGACAACACCTCGGGCAACACTACCCATGACGACTTCGCCGTCCAGGTGGTCGATTCCGACGGTGATCCGGCCTCCACGACGCTCTCCATCGCCATCATCGATGACGTGCCGACGGCGGTTGCCGACACGGACAGCGTCTCGGAAGGCGGCACGGCGAGCGGCAACGTGATTACCGGCGTCGGCAGCGACGGCAATGCGGCCGGCGCCGACACCAAGGGTGCCGACGGCGCCGCGGTGAGCGGCGTGACGGGTTCTGGGGCAACGACGGTGGTGGGCGGCGACTTCCATGTCGTCGGCCAGTACGGCACGCTGACACTGAGCCCCGACGGCACCTATAGCTACGTGGCCAATTCCAACATCAGCAACGCCTCTCCAGTGACCGATACCTTCACCTACACGCTGAAGGACGGCGACGGCGACACCTCGCAGACCACGCTGACTA
>NZ_SRTH01000003.1:0-798908 GCF_004792065.1 Mesorhizobium sp. M8A.F.Ca.ET.165.01.1.1
ACAAACCGTAGCCGCTCGTCCATGATCCCAGTTTCTCGCCAAACCATCGCCGGTCCTCCCGGCGGACAAGAAAACTGTCACCCATGCTATCGGTCCATTCTGTTACCTATCTATCCGGTTCGGACACCGGGCACTTCTCCCCGTATAGTGACGGGGAGAAGGGGCTGGACGCAACCGCGGCGCCTTCCTGCATCATTGGGGATTAGCGAAATCGGCGATGACAACGCCCCTCTCCCCGTCACTATACGGGGAGAGGATGCCGGCAGGCAGGTGAGGGGCAGCGCCAGCCATGGTCAGCAAAGCGTCGCAATGCAGGACGTTTTTCTGCCTTCGACCGGGCGGCCGGCGTCGCCGTCTTAGCCGAGCCCCAGATGGCTCTTCAGGCTGGGCACCGAGCCGAGCACCTGGTTGGTCAAATCGGGGCCGGCGGCTGCCTCGGCCTGCTGGACCAGCGTCTCGCCTGCCTTCTGGATCTGCGCCATGTCGAGGCCGGATGCCTTGAGCGCGGCGAGGCCGTTGACCAGCGCGCCGGCTTTCTCGCCGAGAACGCCGCCAAGCGCGCCTTGCAGCGAGGACAGGAAGCCGCCGCCGCCGGTCGGGGCGGCCATGACGTCGTATTTCTGCGCCAGCGCATCGGCGCCCGGAATCTTGGCGAAGAAGGAGGAGGCGCTGGTGCCTTCCGCCTCATGCTCGAGCACCGAGAAAATGGTGCCGACGACCTTTTCGGTCGTCGCCTGGTCGAGACCGGCCTTCTGCGAGACGGTGTTCACGATGTCCTGGACGTCCATGACTTCACCTCAACCTTGGGTTTTCGTGTTTGCCGGATGACGCTGGCGGCTGCGTACCTTGACCATGGACTTGCGGCTCGCCGCAACAACGGCCGCGCGCATCGCCAGAACGGCGGTCGCAACCATGAAAGCTGTTGCGAGCATCGGCGAGGTCATGGTCATCGGCATTGTTCCTTCCAGATCGGGCCTAGAGCGGTTCAGAGTTTGATAGAACCTCTGCCCCGCTCTAACTTCTTGTTTTTACGCAATTCCCAAGGGGAAGCGCTGCGCGCTTCTCCCGGGAAAACCGCTACGCACTTTTCCTGGAATTGCTCTACCGTGACCGCCAAAAGCGGCCGGCCAGCCAGTTTCCCCCACTATTGTGGCAGCGCCATCAAGATTATTCACCGATGACAAAAACGTGATGATCTTCAGCGGCCTGGCTGGCGGTCTTGGAGGCGGCGAGGTGTCACCGTCCAGTGGACGATGACAGGCTCGCCCCTATCTTGCGGACGGCAAGGAAACCGAAGTCAAGACACCGAGATCGAGGAAGCCCATGACCGACGTCACCACCAAGCCCGTCATCACCCAGGCGATGATCGACGCCTATGACGAATACACCCATCTGACGCTGGATCGCCGCCGCTTCATGGAGCAACTGACCAGGCTTGCCGGATCGGGCGCGGCGGCGGCCGCGATCGCGCCGATGCTGGCTGCGAACTCCGCCCAGGCGGCAATCGTGGCCGAAAACGATGCCCGCTTGAAAGGCGAGGACATCACCTATCCCGGCAGCGGCGGCGAGATGAAAGGCTATCTGGTCAAACCGGCAAACCAGACCGGCAAGCTCGGCACCGTCATCGTCATCCATGAAAACAGGGGGCTCAACCCACATATCCGCGACGTCGCCCGGCGTGTGGCGCTGGAAGGGTTCGTGGCGCTCGCGCCCGATTTCCTGTCGCCGCTCGGCGGCACGCCCGCCGATGAGGACAAGGCGCGCGACATGTTCGGGAAACTCGACCCGGCGCAGACCGTGGCCAACGGGGTGGCGACGGTCGCCTTTCTCAAGGCCGACAAGGACGGCAACGGCAAGGTCGGCGCCATCGGCTTCTGCTGGGGCGGCGGCACGGCCAACATGCTGGCCGTCAATGCGCCCGACCTCGCCGCCAGCGTCGCCTATTACGGCATGCAGCCGAACGCCGCCGACGCGTCTAAGATCAAGGCTGCGCTGCTGCTGCATTATGCCGGCCTCGACCAGCGCACCAACGCCGGGATCGATGCCTTCAAGAAGGAGCTCGACGCCGCCCACGTCGAATACACGGTCTATGTCTATGAAGGCGCCAACCATGCCTTCAACAACGACACCTCGGCGGCGCGCTACGACAAGAAGGCGGCCGATCTCGCCTGGGGCAGGACCGTCGCTTTCCTCAAGCAGAAGCTGGCTTGATCGTCGTCACCTTCCCGGCGCCCAGACCGTCTCGAAAGCCGGCGACAAGGTGAAGCCCGCCGGACGCTCCGATGTCGGCGGTGGGCGCCGCACGCCTTCCTGCAAATAGCGCAGGGCCGAAGTCACTCCGTGGACCGTGTAGGGCTTGGCAATGACCCCGATCGCGCCGGCGAAATGGTCGGGAATGCGCTTCGGGTTTGCGGTCATGAAAACGACCATGGAGTTCTTCCTGTCGTCGATATATTCGGCGACATCGATGCCGGTCGGGCCGTCGGTGAGGTGGATGTCGACAAAGGCGATGTCGGCCCGCGTCGAATCGACCACCTCCCTTGCTTCGGCCAGGGATGTCGCCCAGCCCACCACACTGTGGCCGGCGTCCTGGACAAGGCTTTCCAGCTCCATGGCCAGCAAGGCCTCATCCTCCACGATCAGGACCTTGAGAGGCTCATTCATGACAGGTTCCCTTTGTGCTGTGGTCCGTTGGGCATCGAAATGACAACGCGAGTGCCGGGACCGGCATCGCGCCACTCGATGTCGGCGCGCAATTGGCGTGCAAGCGACTTGATCAGCCGCATGCCGAAGGAGGCGTCCCCATTGGCGTCCGCCATGCCGACGCCGTCGTCCGAGACCTCGATGTTCAAATGACCGTCCGGCTGGCTCATCTTGATGCCGATGCTGCCCGATCTCGTGCCATCCGGCCCTTCCTTGAACGCATGCTTGAGCGCGTTGGTGAGGAGTTCGTTCACCATCAATGCCACCGGCGTTGCCTTCTCGGCTGGGATGATGATGGACTCGAGATCAAGTTTCGGATTGATTTCCGAGCGTCCCGAAGCCGTGAGCAGCTCGGAGACGAGATCCCTGGCAAAATCCGAGACATCGAACTTGCTGACGTCCTTGGATTGGTAGAGCCGGCGGTGCACGGTGCTGAGCGCCTCTATGCGTTCCAGCATCGTGCCCAGCGAGCGCTTCAAATTCTCGTCACTGGCGGCCCGGCTCTGCATGAGGATGAGCGAGGAGATCATCTGCAGGTTGTTCTTCACGCGATGATCGACCTCGTGCAGCAGCGTGGTCTGCGCCTCGAGCGCCGCCTCGAGTTCCGCAGTACGTTCCCTCACGGCTTTCTCGAAGCGATCCTTGTCCGCGGTGATGCGATGTTCCGAACGCTTGCGGTCTGAAACATCGAGCTGGGAAGCAAAGAAGAATTGCAATTCGCCTTTGTCGTTGGAGACAGGGCTTATGTAGAGCGCGTTCCAGAAGCTCGAACCATCCTTGCGGTAGTTCAGGATATCGACGCTAAGATCGGTCTCGTTCTCGATCGCGGCGCGTATCTCTGCGATGGCGGCCTTGTCGCTCTTGGGGCCCTGCAGGAAGCGGCAGTTCTTGCCGATAACTTCATGGCGCTCGTATCCCGTCAGGCGCAGGAAGGCGTCGTTTGCAAAGACGATCGGATTGTCCTGCCGGCGCGGATCAGTAATGATCATCGACATCCGCGTGGCACGGATGGCCGCCGCGAACGGGTCGCCCTTGCCTTGCTCGACATGAAGGTCGTCGGTCATGTGCCATGCGTCGGCCGGTTCCCTGGTCCTCTTCCAGTCCATCGCGTCGCTCCAAGCCATTTTTCGTGGGAGACAACGGCTCAAAGTCGGATTTGGTTCAATCTCGAACGGCCTGTCGCAGTTCGTCGCAGGTGGGAACCAACGGATGCTTTTTGCAACCGACTGGGAGAAAAGGGATTTCTCGACTAGCCGGCGGAGGCCGGCTTGTGGAAGGCGACACCGGCCACCACCAGGGCGATGCCGATGCAGTCGGCCGGACCGGGGATCTGACGCAGCACCACGACTCCGATCAGTGTCGCGGTGACCGGCAGCAGGGACAGCATCAGCGCGAAACTCGAGCGCGGCAACCGCGCCATGGCGAGTTGATCGCAGACATAGGGTATGACCGAGGAACAGACGCCGACGCCGATGGCGGCAATGAGCAGCGGCGGCGAGAAAAAGGCGGGCAGCGCGTCGGTGAAGCCGATCGGCAGCACGACGACGAAGGCGACCGCCATGGCGGCACCCAGGCCGGCTATGCCGTCGCCGGCGCCCGCGCGCGCGACACGGTGGCCAAGCATGATGTAGCCGACAAAGAGCGCGCCGTTGAGGAAAGCCCAGAACAGCCCGACCGGGTCGCTTGACCATCTGACGTCGATCAACAGCAAGGTGCCGGTGACGGCTATGGCAAGAGCGGCCAGATTGCGGGCGCTCCCGAGGCCGACCAGCGCAATGCCGATGGTGCCGACGAATTCGATCGCCGCCACCAACGAGATCGGCAAGCGGTCGAGCGCCAAGTAGAACGAGCAGTTCATCACCGCCAGGCAAGCGCCGAAGGCCAGCAACAACAGGCGCGTCCGAGTATCGGTTCCGACGAAGGTTCGCCAGGGCCGCGTCAGCGGCGCGAAGATCAGCGCCGCTGTGGCGATGCGCAGCCACGCCATGCCGAGCACGCCGACATGCGGGAAAAGCAGCACGGCGAAGGCCGGCCCGAGATAGTGGAAGACCGCGCTGACCGCGAACCAGAGATGCGGTGGCAGTCTCGTCGCCAGGCTGCCCGGGCCGGCAAGAGCAGGCCTGGTGGCATCGCGACCGGCAGTCGGGACTTGCGCCTGGTCATCCATCGGCGCAGTATCGCAGGCGATCTTTCCGGTTTATATGGACGATGAGCAGCAAGTCCGGTCATTTCTTTCCCGGAAGCAAGGATTTTTCCATGAAACGCCTTCGAAGCGAAAGCGTCGACCTCGACGCCGCCGACATGAAAATATTGCGCTTGCTGGAAGAGGACGCGCGCATCAGCACGGCGGAGTTGGCGCGCTCGGTCGGCCTGTCGGCGCCGAGTGTGGCCGAGCGCCTCAAGCGGCTGCAGGAGAACGGCGTGATCGAAGCTTATTCGGTCAGAATCAATCCCGCGGCGCTTGGCCTGAAACTGTCGGCATGGCTGCGCATCCGGCCGGTGCCGGGGCAATTGGCGGTCGTGGCCGAGATCATCCGCTCCCTGCCCGAGATCGCGCAATGCGACCGGGTGACAGGCGAAGACTGTTTCATCGCGCTGGCGCATGTCGGCTCGGTGGCCGAACTCGAACGGGTGATCGATCGCATCATCCCCCATGCGATGACCAACACGGCGATCATCCAGTCGTCGCCGGTGATCGCGCGCTCGCCGCTGGCGGCGATCAAGCGGCAGGTTTGATCTCGGTGAGATGTTGCTTGAGAAAAATGTCAGCGCCAGACGGCGATCGAAATTGCTTGCCTCAGGCGTGGCCGCGCTTCAGGCGGGCGCGTTTCAGGATGCTGCGCCAGCGAATCATGTCGAATGGGATCGGTTCGTTGTTGTTGGCGATGTGAAAGATCTCGTTGTCGACATTCTTGAGCGAACGCCAGAAATCATAGTCTGATATGCGCGGATCGGCCGCCAGCCTATCCACCTCGACCTTGATGTCGGTTTTCATGCACGTCCCTCGAACCGGCTTCGCCCCGCCGCCCGTAAACAACCCTGGTGCGGACGTTTTCGACCGCTCCGCTGAGTCGTTCAACGGCTCAATTGGCTTGTTCCCGTTAAAACCTCGGTAAGGTTAATGTGGGTCCAGGACCGCTTCAAGCGCTGGCGCCAGTCGATTTGAGGGGGCCGGCGATTTTGGTTCGCGGGTGTGGCTTTGAAGTCGTTCCGTCCTCGAATTTGCCCTAGCCCTGCTTGCGCCTGATTCCGATCGAGCGCCCGGCGCGTTCGGGCATTGGCAGCACCGAATGGGCGGCGCGCATGGCTTCGATCCTGGCCAGCACATCGGCCGGGAAGGGCGCCACCTTCGGCCCCGACATGTCGACATGCAGCGACAGGGTCTCGGACGTGGCGGCGAGCCGGCCATCGACATGGCGGATTTCCTGGTAGGCCCTGAGCCGCTTGTCGTCATGGTCGATGAGTTGGAAGGAGACTATGACCTTGTGGTCCAGGTGCAACTCCTGCACGTAGCAGACATGGACTTCGGCGGTGTAGATGGTGAGCCGCCGCTCTTTCACATAGGGCAGGCCCATGCCCATCGCCTCGAAGGCCTCGTCCGAGCAGCGGTCGAACAGCACGTTGTAATAGGCCATGTTGAGATGGCCGTTATAGTCGATCCAGTCCTTCTCGATGTCCATGGGCTTGGAAACGAAGGGGGCGAGGATGGACATCGAAACTTCCTTGTTCTGGTGCTGGACAGAGCGTGGTCGTGGAGACTTTTTTGTTTTGACGAAATTCCCTAGGGAAAGCGTTAGCGCTTTTCCTGGGAAAACCGCTTCACACTTTTCCTGGAATTGCTTTAGGCATCCATAACCGCATAACAAGGATGCATGCTGGTCCATTCGCGGAGGATTCCATGGCTCTGAGCGACCTCAATCCGGTCGAACGCAACGAGGAAGGCATCGCGGCCGTACTCGGCATTCTCAAGCAGCGTCTGGGCGAGCGCTTCCAGACCGGCCAGGCGATCCGTTCGCAGCACGCGCATACGACCACCTATATTCCGACGCAGGCGCCCGACGGCGTCGCTTTCCCGGAGACGACGGCCGAGGTGCAGGAAATCGTGCGCGCCTGCGCGGCACACCGCGTGCCGGTGATCGCGTTTGGCGTCGGCTCGTCGCTCGAAGGCCACACCAACGCGCCGGGTGGCGGCATCTCGGTCGATACGTCGCGGATGAACCGCATTCTTGCGGTCAATCCGCAGGATCTCGACTGCACCGTCGAACCCGGCGTGACGCGCGAGGACCTGAACCGGCATCTGCGCGACACCGGCCTGTTCTTCCCGATCGATCCGGGCGCCAATGCCTCGCTCGGCGGCATGGCGGCGACGCGGGCCTCCGGCACCAATGCCGTCCGCTACGGCACGATGCGCGAGAACGTACTGTCGCTGACCGCCGTGATGGCGGACGGCGAGACCGTGACGACCGGCAAGCGGGCGAAAAAGAGCTCGGCGGGCTATGACTTGACCAGGCTGCTGGTCGGATCCGAAGGCACGCTCGGCATCATCACCGCGCTGACCTTGAAGCTGCAGGGCATTCCGCAGGCGATCTCGGGCGGCGTCTGCCCGTTCCCGAGCGTCGAGGCGGCCTGCAACGCGGTGATCGCAACGATCCAGATGGGCATTCCGGTGGCGCGCATCGAACTGGTCAACGCGCTGCAGATGCGGGCGATGAAGACGTATTCCAAGCTCGACTATCCCGAGAGCCCGTGCCTGTTCGTGGAATTCCACGGCAGCGATGCCGGCGTTGCCGAGCAGGCCGAGACTTTCGGCATGATCGCCGAAGAAAATGGCGGCGGGCCGTTCCTATGGACCAGCGTCGCCGAGGAGCGGACCAAACTGTGGAAGGCGAGGCACGACGCCTACTGGGCCTCGCTGACCTTGCGGCCGGGCGCCAAGGGCCTGTCGACCGATGTCTGCGTGCCGATCTCGCGCTTTGCCGAATGCGTCACCGAAACCGAAGCCGATATCGCCGAGATGGGCCTGATCGCGCCGATCGTCGGCCATGCGGGCGACGGCAATTTCCATGTGCTGGTGCTGATGGATGTCAACGATCCCAAGGAAATCGCGCTGTCGGAAACGTTCGTCGCGCGGCTCAACATGCGGGCGATCGCCATGGAGGGCACCTGCACCGGCGAGCATGGCATCGGCCAGGGCAAGATCGGCTTCCTGCGCCATGAACTCGGCCACGGCGTTGACATCATGCGCACCATCAAACAGGCGCTCGATCCGCAAAACATCATGAATCCGGGCAAGATCCTGCCTGACATGGGCTAAGGACGTCGAGAGGCGCCGGTCTTGACCGTGCCGCCATTCAGGTCGAGGCTCCTCCCGTGGCAAGCCTGGAAAGACAGGCGTGCCGGCAGAGGAGGACTGTCATGGCCATTTCACGCAAGGAAGAAGCGCGCGCGCTGAGCGCCGATGAAAAGGAATTGGTGGAGAAGTCGCACCATCCGGCGGTGCAGGATCTTTCCGACGCCGACCTTTCCGGCCTGGTCAAGCAGTTGCGGGAACGGCGCGACAAGGCGCAGACCGAAGCGCATCGCAGGCGGCGCGAGATACGCGGCAAGGGCGCGGCAAAGGGCGCGACCGCCTCGAAGGCCGACGGCGGTTCGCAAGTGAAGCTCACGGTGCTGGCCATGGCGATGAGGCGGCTGAACGGCGAGGCCGAACGGCGCCGCCAACTGGCGGCACGCGTTTCGCTGGTCGACAATGCGCGCAAGGCGCTGACCTTGAAGCAGAAAGCCCCGAACGGTCCCACGCACAATTCGCGCACGGCGCACAAGGGTATGCGGGCCGTGGCCAACCAGAAGGTTGCAAGCCTGGTCCGACCGGCTGAACTCGGCCGGCAGCGCAAGGCGGCCAAGGTGGCGCAGGCGAAACGCGACGCACGTTGAGGGGCCGCGGATAGAGGCCGCCAGCCGACGCTCTACTGCGCAGCGACAAAGCTTCTCTTACTTCGCCTGCACAAGCGTCTGCAGCATGGGACGGGTGGGGGCGAAGAAGGTCGTGCCGGTGTGCGGCGTCGAGACGTCGAGCAGCCGGTCATAGGCGCCGGGCGGATCGCCGACATACATGCGCTGCAGCATTTTCTCGGTGACCCAGAGATATCTGCTGTAGCCGATGAAGTAGGTTCCGAACTCGTTCTGCCCGGGCCTGCCGAACGGCATGTTGTCGCGCAATATATCGTATTCATTGCCGTCGGCATCCTCGATAGTGGCCAGCGACTTGTGCGACTTGCGCGGCGCGTCGTCATCATCGATTTCGATGTTGTCGATCTTGGTGCGGCCGATGATCGCCTCCTGCTCGGGCGTTGGAATGCGCGCCCAGGCCTGCATGTCGTGCAAATATTTCTGGACCACGACATAGCTGCCGCCGGCAAAGTCGGGGTCCTCTTCACCGACCAGCGCCGAGGCGGGCAAGTCGAGGCCGGCCGGGTTGGCGGTGCCGTCGACGAAGCCGAGCAGGTCGCGGGCATCGAAATAGCGAAAGCCGGTCACTTCGTCGACGACGGTCACACCGGGACCAAGCCTGTCGAGCAGGATACGTTCGAATTCGAAGCACATGTCGGGCCGCTCGGCGCGAATGTGGAAGAGCAGGTCGCCCGGCGTCGTTGGCGCCGAATGGACCGCGCCCTTGATCGGAGCGAACGGCTTCAGCTCCAGCGGCCGCCGGCCGGGGCTGAGCCGGTTCCAGAGATCGCTGCCGATGCCGGCGATGCAGGACAGGCGGCCACCAAGGTCGCGGAATCCGACAGTCTTGACCAGATCGTCGAGTTCGCCAAGCACGGAGCACACCCTGGCCAGGGCCGGCTGTTCGCCGGCGACGGTGACGACAAGAAAAATCGCCGATTGCGAAAGCGGGGCATCGACGCTCTGCGCATCGATCGGCACACGGTCCCAGTTCTTGCCCGACATCCGAGAATCTCCGCTTTTTCCAGGATTTGTTTCAGATCGTCCGGCAGGACGCAACACGGGATGATTTGCCTCTTTATCGACACGCGGAT
Organism: Mesorhizobium sp. M8A.F.Ca.ET.165.01.1.1; assembly: GCF_004792065.1. Classification (NCBI taxonomy): domain Bacteria; kingdom Pseudomonadati; phylum Pseudomonadota; class Alphaproteobacteria; order Hyphomicrobiales; family Phyllobacteriaceae; genus Mesorhizobium; species Mesorhizobium sp. M8A.F.Ca.ET.165.01.1.1. The sequence goes on from NZ_SRTH01000003.1 coordinate 9,747, forward strand.
GCGGGTAGAGTGCGGCAGAATTTCAATCAACCTGTTCGGAGCTGATGCTCGCACGCCTGTTCGTGATCTTCGGTGGCTTGTTCGTGCTGGTGCTGTGCGCGGCGCTGGTGGTGCCGTATTTTGTCGACTGGACCGGCTACCGCGCCGAGTTCGAGCGCGAGGCAAGCGCCATCCTGGGCCGCAAGGTGACCGTGCAGGGCGACGCCACGGCAAGGCTGTTGCCGTTTCCCTCGGTGACCTTTTCCAACGTCGCCGTCGCCGGCGGCCCCAACGGCCAGCCGGCCATGACCGTCGAGACGTTTTCGATGGATGCGGAACTCGCGCCCTTCCTGCGCGGCGAGGTGCTGATTTTCGACATGCGGCTGGTGCGGCCGAAGGCAATCATAGACATCGCCGCCAATGGTACCGTCGACTGGGCGATGCGCCCGTCTTCGCCCTTCGACCCCGGACAAGTCTCGATCGAGAAACTGACGGTGACGGAAGGGCAGATCGAACTGCGCCATGCCGCCGGCGGCCGCAGCCACATCTTCTCCGAGATCAACTCGACCATTTCGGCCAAATCGCTGGCCGGTCCGTGGCGCATGGACGGGACGTTGCGTCTCGACGGCTTGCGCGCCACGGTTGCGGCCTCGACCGGCAAGGCCGAACCTTCCGGGCAGCTGCGGCTTCGGCTGAAGGCGGACCCCGATGCCTATCCGCTGGTCATCGAGACCGACGGCAATGCGGGCATCGTCAACAGTGCGGCCGTCTATTCCGGCCAGTTCAAGATTTCGGGCGCCGACAAGAATTCAGCCGAGCTGCGCGGCACGGATGGCGAGACGGTGAAGGTCAGCGCCGGCAAGCCCGATCCGGGCTTTCGGCTGAACGGCAAGTTCTCGCTCGATCACCAGAAGCTTGGCGTCGACGAATTCCGTTTCGAGACCGGTCCGCTGGACAATCCCTATACCGCCGACGGCAAGGCCTCGGTCGATCTCGGCCAGAAACCGAGTTTCGCCATCGAGGCCAATGGCGCGCAGGTGCAACTCGACGAGGCGGTGGGTGCGCCGGCCGGCGCGGGCCTGACGCTGGACCAGCGTATCGCGGGGCTGGAACAGGCGCTGCTCGATCTGCCGAAGCCGACAATTCCCGGCACGGTCGAGGTCAAGCTGCCGGCGGTGGTGGCCGGCGACACGACGGTGCGCGATGTTCATCTTTCCGCCGAGCCGGTCGATGACGGTTGGTCGGTGAAATCGCTCGCCGCGACCTTGCCGGGCCGCACCAAGCTGGAAGCCGATGGCAAGGTCATGCTCAACGTGCAGGGCCATTTCGGCTTCACCGGCTCGTTGCTGCTGGCGGTGGCGCAACCTTCAGGTTTTGCGGCGTGGCTGTCGAAGGATGTCGACGAGGCGATCCGCCGTCTGCCTGCCGCCGGTTTCAAGGCCAAGGTCGATCTCTCGCAAAACCATCAATCCTTTAGCGATCTCGAATTGATCCTGGGCAAGGCGAAGTTTTCCGGCCGCATCGATTCCAGCCAGCCCGACGACGCAAAGCCCTCGGTGCTGATGCGGCTCGAGGGCGGCGAACTCGATGTGGACGGGCTGGCGGCCTTCGCCTCGATCTTCGTCAGCGACAAGGGCGCCAACCGCTTTGCCAGCAGCGACCTCGATTTCCAGATCAAGGCCGGCCCGGTCAGCGCCGGCGGCTTGACCGCCGACACGGTCGATACCGCACTAAGGCTGCGGGACGGGCTGCTCGAAATCGACCGGCTGTCGGTGGGCGGACTGGCTGGCGCCTCGATCAGCGCCACCGGCCGGATCAAGGATTTTCCGGCGAGCCCGACCGGCAAGCTCGACGCCTCGGTGGTCGCTGTCGACCTGAAACCGCTGATCGATGTCGCCGCGCAGCATTATCCTGATAATGCCGTGCTGAAGGGGCTCGCGGGCCGCGCCGCCGCTTATCCCGAGCTGTTCCAGGATGCGCGCATCGACCTCGTGGCCAGTGCCGCCGACAATGGCGACGGCTCCACGGGCCTGGCGATGAGCGGGCAAGGCAAGGCCGGCGGCTCGGCGTTTTCGGCGTCGCTGTCGGGGAAGGGCGCGGTGGGCAAGCTTTCTGACGCCCCCGTGACACTGACGTTCAATGCCAGGAACCCGGACGCAACCGCCTTGCTGGCGCTCTACGGCTTGCCGGCGCTACCGCTCGGCATGCTGGGCGAGGCAAGCACCGATATCCAGGCCAAGGGCACGTTCGGCGGCGGCCTGACGACGAGCTTCAGCCTTGCCGGCAACGACTTCAAGGCCGGCTTCGAGGGAACGGTCGCCGACACGCCGCAAGGTCCGACGGCGAAGGGCAAGGTCAACCTCGACGCCTCCGACATCGAGCCATGGCTGATGACGACGGGCATCGGCCTGCCCGGCATGGGCGCCGGCATGTCGACATCGCTGGCCGCGCAGGCCGATTATGGCAACGGCCTGCTGGTGCTCTCCGGGCTCAGCGGCGCCATCAACGAGGCAGCCGTGTCCGGCGACATCAACCTCGATGTCAAGCAGGGCGTGGACGGCAAGGACGGCGTGCCGCATCTGGCCGGCGCGCTGGCGCTCGACGAACTCGACCTTGATCCGATGGCGGTGGCGCTGTTCGGCGATTCCGCTTTTCTCGTGGACAAGAACGGGGCCGACAAAAGTGACAATGCCGGCAAGAGTGACAAGGCCGGCAAGAGTAACAGGGCCAGTGCGTGGCCGTCGGCGCCGTTCAGCCAGAAGTCCAGCTTGCCGTTCACGGCCGATCTCGACCTGACCACGGCTTCGCTGGCCGCCGGCCCGCTCGCCACCGCCTATGACGCGGCCTTCTCGCTCAAGCTCGACCCGGACGGCATCCGCGTGGCCGATCTCAAGGCCAAATTCCTCGGCGGGGCGCTGACCGGCCTGTTCGAGTTGAAGAACAATGAGGGCACGGGGCTTTTCACCGGACAGATGAAGCTGGCGGGTGCCGATCTGGCAAGCGTCTTGCCGGACGCGGGCATCGGCGGCACCAGCGATTTCTCGACGACGCTGTCGACCAGCGGCAAGTCGGTCGACGCAATGATCGCCGCCCTGTCTGGTTCCGGCACGGCGGCGCTGAAGGATTTGCAGATCGCCGGCGTCAATCCTGATGCCTTCAGCGCATTCCTCGCCAAGGCGGATGCGATCGGCCGCGATATCGACGCGGCCAAGACCGCCGGCTTCGCGCCTGACATCGCCGCCGGCGGCAGCTTCGCCGCAAAGGACGCCGAGGTCGCCTTCACGATTGCCGGCGGCACGCTCAGGGCGCCGCCGATCAGCCTTGAAAATCCGGCGGCGACCTTGTCGGCCGACATCACGGCCGACCTCAACGCCAGCACGGTTTCGGCCAAGGGCGCGGTCACCTATCGGCCCGGCGACGAAGCGCTGGTCGGCTCCGAGCCGGCCGTGAATTTCACCGCCGAGGGGCCGTTCGGCGCGGTGAAACGGCAGTTCGACAGCCAGCCGCTGGCGCAGTTCCTGACCCAGCGCGCGCTGGAAAAGGAACAGCAGCGCGTCGAGGCGATGCAGGCCGCGCTGCTCGAGAAACAGCGGCTGCGGCGCGAGGTGCGCTACTACGCGGCACTTCAGGATGCCCGCGACAAGGCCGCCGAGGAACTGCGCCAACAGGAGGAAGCGGCGCGCCTGAAAGCGGAGGCCGACGCCAAGGCGAAAGCGGAAGCCGACGCTCAGGCCCAGGCTGAAGCGGATGCCAAGGCAAAGGCCGACGCGGAAGCGAAAGCCAAGGCGGAGGCAGACGCGAAAGCGAAAGCCAAGGCCGATGCGGAGGCCAAGGCGGCGGCGGAACAGCAGGCAGCCGACGAGGCGGCCAGGGCGCAGGCAGAGCAGGAGCGCCAGAAGGCGGAGGAGGCGATGCGCATTGCCTCCCAGGAAAAAGCCAGGCTCGAGGCGGAGCGCAAGGCGGCGCAACAGGCGCCCAAGGCCGAGCAGTCGCCCGCCAACGACAATCCGCCTCCGGCCAAGCCGAAAGCCAACCCATTCACGGTCGACAATCTGTTGAAGTCGCTGCGGTAGGACTAGGCATTCCGGCTGCCCGCCCGACTGGCAATCGCCTCAAAGAACGAATGTTTCAGCGCCGTCAGCGACGTATCTGGCGTGGCGGAAATCGCGGATGGCGGCGAGCTTGCCGCCCTGCCAACCCAGGAGGATGAAGTATGCCGGCGCTGCCGTGGGATCGTTGGGATCGCGCACGAGGATTGCCGGACGATCTTCGACGAAACCAGGCTGGAAATGCCAGTCCCGCACCCGGGAATAATTGCCGAAATAGGTTGCCACCTCCTTGCGGCCGCTGAGCCTTGCCCTGGCCACCAGTTCCAAGCGTACCTCATCGGCCAGCATGTCCCGCACGGCGTCGAAATCGCGGGCGTTGAAGCGATCGACATAGGCGTCGAGTAACAGGCGCTCCGATGCACTCAGCCTGGGAACAGGACGATCGTCCTGTTCGTCGGCGATCTCACGCAGCCGGCCGCGGCCACGATGCAGCGCGGCCTTGACCGCGGGGACGCTGGTGTCGAGCATGGTGCTGATCTCCCGCAGCGAATAGCCCAGGACATCCATCATGATGACGCTGCTTCGTTGCGCGACGGGAAGGCGCATGAAACTGTGCAATCCGGCTACCGCGGCCTGCCGTTCGGCGATCGAATTTGCCGGGTCGGCGATCATGTCCGGCTCCTCCTCGTAGAACGTCTTCTCACGGGCGCGGCGGCGCAAAAAGTCGAGCGCGGTATTGTGCGCGATGCGAAACAGCCAGCCTTCGGGATTGGCGATCAGGCCGGCGTTGGGCAAGGCCTCGAATGCCTTGGCCAGCGCCTCTTGCAAGACATCCTCGCCATCGACGACCGAGCCTGTCATGCGGGCGCAATAGCGATGCAGTTTGGGACGCAATTCGCCGAACAAGCGGTCGAAAGGCCTTGGGATCTCGCCTGGACTGTTCATGCACCGGCCGTTCTTGCCATGGTTCTATTCAGGCTACTCGTCCAGCATCCGATAATGGCCCACCACTGTCATCACGTCACGATGCGGAGGGTCGATGCAGCGATCCCTGATGCCGTTTTGGAAGGCCTCGAAAGCGGCAAGCCCGGGGATGATGTCAGCATGCTCGTCGGTTTCGATCTCGACGAGATGGACGAAAGTGCCGTCGCCGGAGCGCCAGGTCATGTAGCGAACGCCTTCCGGCGATTTGCCGCGCAGTTCCTCGAACACAGCCTTGACCAGGCGCTCGTTCTCGTCCGCCCGGTCCGGCTTCGTTTTGTAGCGTATCAAATGATGTTTCATCGCATCGGCTCCCTTGGCTGTCGTCTGTCCAAGACGCCTCAGCCAGGCCGAAGGATTCGGATTTCAAAAAAATAGTTCGGTACCGGCCCGCGCAGACGCCTGGTGTCAGTCCTGGCCCCGGTCGAGCAGGCGCCGCAGCATGGGTTCGATGCGCGAGAGCTCGTCGAGATGCGCGGCAGAGAGTTCGGCCAGGCAATCGTCGGCGCGTTCGGTCAGCCGCAGCAGCACGCGGCGGTGGTCGTCCTTGTCCTGATCGCGTGCGACCAGTCCTGCCTCACCGAGGCGGTTGACCAGTTCGACGGCGCTGTGGTGGCGGATGCGCAGGCGTTCCGCAAGGTCGCCGACCGTCACCGGCCCGCCGCCCGGATATCCCTTGATCGCCAGCAGCGCCTGATGCTGGCGCGGGGTCAGGCCGGCGTCCTCGGCCTGCACCTGGCTGAATTCGAGGAAGCGGCGGATCAGGTAGCGGAACTCGGACAGCCGCTGGTAGTCGGATTGCCTGATGGCGGGGCGTGGGGTCTTGGGCGGCTGCGTCATATCGCAGATGTCTTCGTTTTCCGGTGAAAGCTCAAACGAAATTTCGAACGAAACAGCTTGAACAGATATATCGTGTTACGATACATAGCCGACCGACAACCGGCTGGCCACTTCGACCGTGCCGCAAAACCAGACACGGCCGCCGCCAGGAAGCAAAGCCACCATGAAGACCCACAATTCCAATCCCGGTCATCTCAGGGATTTCACCACCGACGCCAGGGTGCTGCTCGTCGCCGCGATAGCGGTGGTGGTGGCGACCGCCGGGCTGTTTGCCGGCATCGTGCTGCTGAAGCTGATCCGCCTGGCCACCAACATCGCCTATTTCGGCCAGTTCTCGCTTGCCGAGCTGAAGCTGCAGGATACGCCGCTCGGACTTGCCGCCGTCTTCGTTCCCGTCATCGGCGCGCTGATCATCGGCCTGATGGCGCGCTATGGCAGCGAGAAGATCCGCGGCCACGGCATTCCCGAGGCCATCGAGGCGATCCTGCTCGGGCGCTCAAGGCTCGATGCCAAGGTGGCGATCCTGAAGCCGCTGTCGTCGGCGATCTCGATCGGCTCCGGCGGGCCGTTCGGCGCCGAGGGTCCGATCATCATGACCGGCGGCGCCATCGGCTCGCTGATCGCGCAGATGCTGCCGGTCAGCGATACCGAGCGCAAGACGCTGCTGGTGGCGGGTGCGGCCGCCGGCATGACCACCGTGTTCGGCACGCCGATCGCGGCCATCATGCTGGCGGTGGAACTGCTTTTGTTCGAATGGACGCCGCGCAGCTTCATTCCCGTGGCGGTGGCGGCCATCGTGGCGGAGGTGGAGCGCACGATGCTGCATATGCCGGGGCCGATCTTTCCGTTCCAGGGCAGCATGGCGGTTTCCTTCCTCGGCCTTGGCGGCTGGGTGCTGATCGGCATCTGCGCGGGTCTGTTGTCCGGGCTGCTGACGCAGATGGTCTATGCCTGCGAGGACGGCTTCCAGAAGCTGCCGATCCACTGGATGTGGTGGCCGATGCTCGGCGGCCTGGTGGTCGGCATGGGCGGTCTGATCGACCCACGGGCGCTCGGCGTCGGCTATGACAACATCGCCGACATGCTGGACGGCCGCGCGATCGCCACCGCGGCGCTGCTGCTGCTGGTGGTCAAGGCCGTCATCTGGTCGGTGGCGCTCGGCTCGGGAACCTCGGGCGGCGTGCTGGCGCCGCTGTTGATCATGGGTGGCGCGATGGGCGCGGTGCTTGCCGGGGTCCTGCCGGCGGCGGACCCGGGCTTCTGGGCGCTGCTGGCCATGGCCGCCACCATGGGCGGCACGATGCGCGCGCCGCTGACAGCCACTTTCTTCGCCGTCGAGTTGACCGGCAACACCCATGTGCTGGTACCGCTGATCGCGGCCTGTGCGGCGGCGCATGCGGTCACCGTGCTGTTGATGAAGCGTTCGATCCTGACCGAGAAGATCGCCAGGCGAGGGCACCACCTGGTGCGCGAATATCGCGTCGATCCATTCGCGCTCACCAGGGTACGTGAGGTGATGACGTCAGAGGTCGAGAGCGTGCCGGCGACGATGACGCTGCATGGCGCGGCCGCCTTCCTGACCGCGCCGGAAACCCGGCATCCGAGTTTTCCCGTCGTCGATGACAACAGGCAGGTGCTCGGCCTCATCGATCCGCCGGCGATCCTGCGCTGGCGCCGTGCCGGCAAGCACCGGACGACGACGCTCGGCGAGCTGCTGGCCGGAAGCAAGGTGACGCTGGCCTATCCCGACGAATATCTGGAAGGTCTGTCGGACAAATTGTTGACGGCCAATGTATCGCATTTGCCGGTCGTGGCGCGCGAGGATGGAAGGCTGGTCGGCTATGTCGGCTGGAAGGATTTGATGCGCGTGCGCTCACGCAAGCAGGCCGAGGAACGCGAGCGCTCGACCTTGCTTGGCTTCGGCACCGGAGGCAAGAAAGAGCAGCGCACGGCTTCTTCTTAAGTCTCGCCGGCGACGCCGCGCTTCGCCCACTCCAGGACATGCAGCCTGAGCGCGGAGGACAGGTTGGTGTCGCGGGGCCGCGTTTCGTCGACTTCGGCGACAAGGGCGGCGAGCGTCAGCTTCCTTGCCGCCGCCATCGCGACGAGATCGTCATGGAAAGGCTTTTCGAGGGAATAGCTGGTGCGATGGCCGCGTATGGTCACCGAGCGTTTTTCGACGGCGCTCATTGACCGTCACTGGGATCGCCCGGTTCGCCGGGCTTTTCGCGGTGATGGCCCGCGACGAACCTTTCGCTCTTGTCGGCGACCATGCGGTCGCGTTGCCTTTCGGCCTTGGTGCGGCCGTGCAAGGCGCGATTCTGGCCGGCCGCCTGTTCTCTATCGGCCCGCGCCTTCTGTTTGCGGAACTGACGAAGGTTGACGATTTCGGCCATGGCGGGAGCCGCGAGCCTATTTCTTGCGAAAGGCGTCGAGCGAGACCACTTCGGCGCCCTTGGTACCGGCATCGGCGGCGGCGGGCTTTTTCTCCGCTTCGGCGGCGGCCTTCTTCTCGGCCTTCGGCTTCTTCTCGGAGACGATGGCCAGCGGTTCGGGCGCTGGTGCGGCCGGTTCCTCGTCGGGCTGCGCATCGGTCTTGACGTCGAACTCGAGTTCGAAATTGACCGAGGGATCGTAGAAGCCGCGCACGGCCGAGAACGGGATCTCGAGTTTCTCCGGCACGTCGGAGAAGGAGAGCCCAACCTCGAATCCGGTGTCGGTGACCTTCAGGTCCCAATACTGGAACTGGATGACGATGGTCATCTGCTCGGGATAGCGTTCGCGCAGCCGCGACGAGACGCGCACGCCCGGCGCACCGGTCAGGAAGGTGATGAAGAAATGATGGTTGCCGGGAAGGCCGGTGCGCGCGACCTCGGCCAGGACCTTGCGCATGACGCCGCGCAACGCCTCCTGGGCCAGAATGTCGTAGCGGATGTGGTCGTCGGCCATGAGTTGGTCGGGTTCCGTTGAATCGTCCGCATAGCTGTAATCAAGCTTGAGGGCGGCGTAAACCTGATATAGACCGCCGCCGCGCCGAAGCGAGGACTATTGCCAACGATTTGATCGGCAAGGCGGCTTCGCCGCAACCGCAAATGTTATGCGTTAGCCAGCGCAGTGTGTTTTTTCACGCCGGTCGGGGAAGGGCGCTTGCCGAAAGCGCGCAGGAAGGTGCGCACGCCGTTTGTCGCCGATTGCACCACTTCGTCCTCGCGCGGCGTGCCGCCAAGCATGAAGGTGGTCTGCAATTCGGCATTGACGAGGCCGAGGAACTGGCGTGCCGCCACGTCGGGATCGTCGATCGTGAGATGGCCGCCGTAAGCTAGGCGGGCGAAGCGGGCGGCGATTGCCGGCCATGTCCGGCCCGGGCCCTGTTCGCGCCATTCGGCAAAGAGCTCGGGATAGCGCTCGCCCTCGGTCTGGATCAGCTTGCGCAGGAACTTTCCGTCGCGGTTGCAGATGCAGTTCTGGTTCAGGCGCACGGCAAAACCGATCAGGTCGGCTTCGAGATTCCCGGGTTGATCGGGGAAGGTGGCGATGGTGGCGAAGATGCCGGCGTTGCAGCGTTCGGTCAGGTCGCGCACCACGGCGATGAACAGCTTTTCCTTGTCGCGATGGTGGTTGTAGACGGTCTGGCGCGAGACGCCGGCCTCTGCCGCGATCAGGTCGATGTTGGCGCCGGCGAAACCCTCGCGGCAAAACACGCCGGCAGCGGCGTCGACGATCGACATGCGCTTGGCCTCATGGCCACGTGGCGGGAAAGTGTCAGGAGAAACGTCCGGTCTCATGAAAATCTATATAGAGGTGATTGACGATTTGGACAAGAGTGTCTAAATTTGTGGACACGATATAAGGGGATTTCACTCCAGAGGGACGAATAAATTCGCTCTGGGAGTAGGAATCCCTCGGGATGGAACGTCCTGGGGTCAGACGTCGCCTAGCGGCGGCAACCAGATTCGAAAGAAGCCAATATCATGAGTCCCAAATTCCTCCGCATCGCGGTCGTGCTCGGCCTGTTGTCGGCCATCGGCCCGTTCGCAATCGACATGTATCTGCCCGCGCTGCCGTCGATCGGCACCGATCTGCATGCCGGCACCGCCGCCGTGCAGATGAGCCTTTTGATCTTCTTCCTGTCGATGGGCTTCGGCCAGATCGTCGTCGGGCCGATCTCCGACATGGTCGGCCGCAAGCTGCCGCTCTATGGCGGCCTGGCGCTGTTCATGGCCGGCGGCATCGGCTCGGCAATGGCGCCGACCATCGAGTGGCTGATCGCCTTCCGCTTCCTGCAGGGGCTTGGCGCCAGCGCCGGCATGGCCATTCCGCGCGCCATCGTGCGCGACCTGCACACCGGCAACGAGGCCGCCAAGCTGATGTCGCTGCTGATGCTGGTGTTCTCGGTGTCGCCGATCCTGGCGCCGCTGACCGGCAGCCAGATCATCGAGAATTTCGGCTGGCGCGCCGTGTTCTGGACGGTGACCGGTGCGGCGGTGCTTGCCACCATCCTGCTCGCGACCTCGCTCAAGGAGACGCGGCCGGCGGAAGAGCGTGTCGGGTCCTCCTTCGGTACCGCGCTTGCCGGCTACCGTTTCCTGATGGGCGACCGTAATTTCCTTGGCCTGGTGGCAATCGCCGGCTTCGGCATTGCGAGCTTCTTTGTCTATCTGTCGAGTTCGTCCTTCATCCTGATCGACCATTACGGGCTGTCGCCTTCGGTCTACAGCGTGTTCTTCTCGATCAACGCGGTTGCCTTCATCGGCATGTCGCAGCTGACGGGCCTGCTTTCGGAACGGTTCGGGCTGAAGCGCGTGGTGTGGGTGGCGGTGACCGGCTATGCCACGACGATGGTGGCGCTGTTCGCCATCATGGCCACGGGGGTCGACCGGCTCGATGTTATGGCGGCCCTGCTGTTCGTCGGCTACGGCTTCCTCGGCCTTGTCATTCCGACCACCTCGGTGCTGGCCATGGAAGAGCATGGCGAGATCGCCGGCACGGCGTCGGCGCTGATGGGCACGCTGCATTTTGCCATCGGCGCGCTCGCCATGGGCGTTGCCGGCGTGTTCTTCGACGGCACGCCGCTGCCGATGGTCGCCGGCATCACGCTCTGCGCGGTGATATCGTTCGCACTGGCGAAGGTCACGCTTGGCCGTTCGCGGCAAGCCGTCGAAGCGCCGGCGGAATAGCCAATCCTCAAATGAACCGAAAGGCCGGGTCAATCCCGGCCTTTTTAATGTCGAAGGCAGTGCGGGCGACAAGCTGCGGTCGTTTACCCGGCGCAAGACGCGCTACCAACAATGTTTCTTTGCACCGGCCCAACGTTTGCCTGGGTTCACGACCGCGCTCAGTTGAGTTCCTGGGCGAGTCCGATGAGAAGTCCTTCAGGCCCACGGATGTAGCAGAGCCGATACACGTCCTTGTAGTCGACCACTTCGCCCACGAGCTGCGCGCCGCGCGTGCGGAGCCTTTCAAGCGTATCGTCGATGTCGTCCACGGTGAACATGACGCGGAGGTAGCCCAGCGCGTTGACCGGGGCTTTCCGGTGATCCGCGACGACAGGCGGCGTGAGGAAGCGGGAGAGCTCCAGCCGGCTGTGGCCGTCCGGTGTGCGCATCATGGCAATCTCGACATGTTGATCGCCCAGTCCGGTGACACGCCCGGCCCATTCTCCCTCGATCGTGGCCCGCCCCTCGAACTCGAGGCCGAGTTCGCGAAAGAAATCGATCGCCCCTCCGAGGTCCTCGACCACGATTCCTACATTGTCCATCCGCTTGAGCGCCATGTTTTCAACCTCCAGGATGCCGGTTCAATCTACAAGGTGTCGCCTGGTTCCGACAACGCGCATGAAGGGCCGGACCGGGCCGGCCGCTCTATGTCCGCAATGTCGGCGGCAATCCAGCAGCGTCGAGGAGGAAGCGCACGCGCTCCTCGACTGGCGCAAGCGGCAAGGTCACCAATTCGTAGCCAAGTTCGGCATAGACGCCTGCCACTAATTGGCAAGTGCGCTCGGCCTCGTCGAGCGTTTGCTTGCGTTCTTCGTCCTGGGTGAAGATTTCCGGCCATGGCGGGGCGATGAAGACGCGACGCGCATAGCGGAATTCCATGGCGGCGCTGGTGAGGTGATCCGGCGCCGGCAGGCCGCAGAGCCTGAGATAGCCGATCGTGTCCGGCACGCCGCGGTCAAAGAAGACCGGCCCTGCCAACGCGCGGGCCGCACGATACGAGCGCATCTCCCAGGACAGCATCAGTTCGGCGAACAATGCGCGATCGCTCCAGGGCAGGGCGGTTCCGCCAATGGCGGATTGGTCGCGGATGATGCCGCGTCCGGCTTCTACAGAGGTCGCAAAGCCCGTCTGCCGCAAGGCTTCGATCAAGGTGGTCTTGCCGGAGCCCGGGCCGCCGGTCAGCACGAAGAATCGATTGGAATCGTTTTGCATTTTTTGTCCATGGAGAAAGGGCACGCGACGCAGCGGCTTCGCGGCTTCTACAGCATGTCGCGGCGAATAGGATTCGCCCGACCTGCTGTAAGCTTCTGATTTATGCATGTCGTTATCCCGGAACCGAGGACACTTCCGGGCGACATGCATCAGGCCGTGCGAAGTCTTGACGGCAGGAGCCGTTGCGCGTGATGCAAATTGAAGGGGGAGAAGTGGAGGTTTCTGTTGCCAGGTACCTCCGAACCCCGCCTAGAAGTGCGAACCCCTAGGGCTTGATTTGAAGCTATCGCACTGCATTAAGCAGCGAGACGTGCTTCCGCATAGTTGTCGTTGGCAACTATAAGTTTAGCCCGATGACGGTGGTACAATGCCGGGCAAAAGTACGATCTTTACACCTTCGTCGATCCTATTTCGCCCCCAGCAAAAACCGCCCTGTCGTCAAAAGCGGCTTTTGGTGGAGGCGCCGGGTACCGCCCCCGGGTCCGAACGGCTTATTTCATCGCCCATTTATCGCCATAGTCGGTCAAGCCGACAAAACGAATATAGGGGGCGTTTGCCGGAAATGAAAGGCCGCAATGATGCTTTGTCCCTGTGTCAAATCGCGACGCCAAGGGTTGACTTGGGCGCGGTCTCAACCGAAGCTTTGCGAGCGGTGAGGAGTTAGCGACCTAGCGCACAAGTTGCGAAGCGCGCCACAGTCCTCATCGATCGGATCCGTGGCGCCGACGAGGGGAATTTTGATGGCCGACTATCTTGCGGATGTGAAGAAGTATGACGCCGCGGCAAACGCCGATGCGGTCGAAAAGATCGTCAAGCATCTGGGCATTGCGCTGAGGAACCGCGACTCCTCGCTGGTGTCCTGCACGGACCCGAAGGAATTGGGGCGGGTCAAGGAGAGCTGGGTGGCCAAGAAGCTCGGCGTCACCGACGGGGCGAAGGCCGACGCCGCGATCGAGAAGACCTGCAAGGCGATGCACGCCGACAACACCAAGAACCGCGTGACCTTCTACTATCTGGTGGCCAAGGATCTGGGCAAGCTCGGCTCTCTGTGACGCTCGCGCATCAGTTTGCGAGGGCTGGTACGGCAGAATAGCCGCTCCAACTTTTATTTTCGCTTTGTCGGGGGTTTGCGCCGCCCCTCACCTGCCTGCCGGCATCCTCTCCCCGTATAGTGACCGGGAGAGGGGATCTGCCATCGATGATTTCGCCAATGACCAACGTTGCAAAAAGGGCGTCAGCGTAGCGGCCAGCTTCTTTCTCCCCGTCACTATACGGGGAGAAATGTCCGGCAGGACAATGAGGGGCAGCGCCGACTCTGGAAAGAGTGGTGGGGCAAGCGTCGTTTGTACCGTTTTGCTGTGTTCGGCCGCCGGTCTGGCCGCTATAATGCCCAAACACTCGAATCGAGCCGAAACCGATGCGCCAATATCTCGACCTCTTGCAGCATGTGCTGGAAAACGGCGCCGATCGCGGCGACCGCACCGGCACCGGCACACGCTCCGTCTTCGGCTACCAGATGCGCTTCGATCTGGCGCGCGGCTTTCCGGTCACCACCACCAAGAAGCTGCATCTGAAGTCGATCATCCATGAACTCCTGTGGTTCCTGGCCGGCGACACCAACATCAAGTACCTGACCGACCATGACGTTTCGATCTGGGACGAATGGGCCGACGAGAATGGCGATCTCGGCCCGGTCTACGGCAAGCAATGGCGTTCCTGGCCGGATGGTCATGGCGGCTCGATCGACCAGATCGCCAATCTTCTCAAGGAGATCCGCCGCAATCCTCAATCGCGGCGACTGATCGTCTCGGCCTGGAATCCCGCCGAGGTGGAAGCCATGGCGCTGCCGCCTTGCCACTGCCTGTTCCAGTTCTACGTGTCCGAGGGCCGGCTTTCCTGCCAGCTCTACCAGCGCTCCGCCGACATCTTCCTCGGCGTGCCGTTCAACATCGCGTCCTACGCATTGCTGACGCTCATGGTGGCGCAGGTGACCGGGCTGAAGCCGGGCGATTTCGTCCACACGCTCGGCGACGCGCATCTCTACTCCAACCATTTCGAGCAGGCGCGCGAACAGTTGCAGCGCACGCCAAGGGCACTGCCGACGATGTGGATCAATCCGGACGTGAAGGACCTGTTCGCCTTCCGCTTCGAGGATTTCCGGCTGGATAACTACGCCGCCGATGCGTCGATCAAGGCGCCTATCGCGGTCTGAGCCGCGTTTTTTCAGCCGATGCCGACCATCACGTCCGAGGCCTTGACCACGGCATAGGCCTGCTTGCCCTTTTCGAGCTTGAGATCGGCGACGGCTTCGTTGGTGATCGAGGCGGTGACGATGGCGCCGCCGCCGATGTCGATGCGGGCATGCGAGGTGGTGGCCCCTTTGACGATTTCGGTGATCGTTCCCTTGAGAACGTTGCGGGCGCTGATCTTCATTGGCGTCCCGTTCGCTGTTTATCCCCGGTCGTCTTATCAGAACAATCAGGCAGTACCAATCACAAGACCAGATGGCGTTTCGGCAGACCAGGCCTTCCCTTGTTATATCCATGCGGATATATCGGTCTGCAGGTTCGAGCCGATCGGATTTTGAACACAGGGAGAGTTTCCGATGACGCGCAAAGGTTTCGGGTTGAGGGTGGTCGCCATTGGCGGTTTTGCGGCTGCGTTGATGGCGGCAATGCCGGCAGCGCACGCGGAAGACAAGGTCGTGGTGTTTGCGGCGGCGAGCCTCAAGGATGCGCTCGACGCGGTGAACAAGGCCTGCAAAGCCGATGTCGGCGAGGCCGCGACCGTTTCCTATGCCGCGAGTTCGGCATTGGCCAAGCAGATCGAGGGCGGGGCACCGGCCGACGTCTTCATCTCGGCCGATCTCGACTGGATGAAATATCTCTCCGACAAGAAGCTGACCAAGCCCGATACCGAAGTGAAGTTGCTCGGCAACCAGATCGTGCTGGTGGCGCCGAAGGATTCGACGGTTGAAACCAAGATCGAGAAGGGTTTTGACCTCGCCATGCTGGTTGGCGACGGCAAGCTCGCCATGGGCGACTTCAAGGCCGTGCCGGCCGGCAAATACGGCAAGGCGGCGCTTCAATCGCTCGGCGTCTGGTCCTCGGTCGAGGGCAAGGTGGCGCAGGCCGAGAATGTCCGTGCGGCGCTCAAGCTGGTTTCGACCGGCGAGGCGGCCCTCGGTATCGTCTATGCCACCGACGCGCACGCCGAAAAGGGCGTCAAGGTGGTCGGCACCTTCCCGGAGGATTCACATCCGCCGATCATCTATCCGGTTGCCCAGACCACCGATTCGAAGGACAAGGATACGATGGCCTTCCTGAAGTGCCTGCAATCCGCCAAGGCCGGCGCGCTCTTCAAGGAACAGGGCTTCACCGTGCTCACGCCGAGCAACTGACTTCGAAAAGGCCCCGATACCGCGCGATGAACTGGCTGCTGGACCTCAGTCCCGACGAATGGAATGCGGTCCGGCTGTCCATCAAGGTGGCAACGGTCGCGATGCTCGCGAGTTTGCCGCCGGGCATAGCGATAGCGCTGCTGCTTGCCCGGGGGAAATTCTGGGGCAAGACACTGTTCAACGGGCTGGTGCATCTGCCGCTGATCCTGCCACCCGTGGTGACCGGCTATCTCTTGCTTTTGACTTTCGGAAGGCGCGGCCCGGCCGGCGCATTCCTGGCCGAGCATTTCGGCATCGTCTTCTCGTTTCGCTGGACGGGTGCCGCCCTTGCCTGCGGCGTCATGGGCTTCCCCCTGATGGTGCGGGCGATCCGGCTGTCGATCGAGGCGGTGGACCGCAAGATGGAGGCGGCCGCAGGGACGCTCGGCGCCAATCCTGTGTGGGTGTTCGGCACCATCACGCTGCCGCTGATCCTGCCCGGGCTGATCGCCGGCGCCATCCTGTCCTTCGCCAAGGCGATGGGCGAGTTCGGCGCGACGATCACTTTTGTCTCCAACATCCCTGGCGAGACGCAGACGCTGCCATCGGCGATCTACACCTTTACCCAGGTGCCGGGCGGCGATGAAGGGGCGCTGCGGCTGACGCTGATTTCCATCGTCATCTCGATGGCGGCACTGGTCGCCTCGGAAGTGCTGGCGCGGCGCGTCGGGCGGCGGATGGACATCGAATGAGCGTCCTTGTCGACATCAGCCACCGGCTTGGCGATTTCGCCATCGATGCCCGCTTCGAGAGCGCCGGGCGGCTGACGGCGCTGTTCGGGCCGTCGGGCTCCGGCAAGACGACGCTGATCAACATGATCGCCGGGCTGATCCGGCCGGACAAGGGGCGCATCGAGATCGACGGCCGCGTTCTGGTCGACACCGGTGCCGGCATTTTCGTGCCAAGGCACAAGCGCCGTATCGGCATGGTGTTCCAGGATGCGCGCCTGTTTCCGCATATGAGCGTGATCAGCAATCTGCGCTACGGCCGTTGGTTCACGCCGGCGGCGGAACGCTACGCGGATATGGACAGTGTCGTCGAACTGCTCGGCATCAGCCCGTTGCTCGGGCGGCGACCGGCAAAGCTCTCGGGCGGCGAGAAACAGCGCGTGGCGATCGGCCGGGCGCTGCTTGCCAGCCCGAAGCTGCTGCTCATGGACGAGCCGCTGGCCTCGCTCGACGAAGCGCGCAAGGCCGAGATCCTGCCCTATATCGAACGGCTGCGCGACGAAACGAAGATCCCGATCGTCTATGTCAGCCATTCGGTCGCCGAGGTGGCGCGGCTGGCCAGCGACGTGGTGATGCTGGCGCAGGGCAAGGTCACCGCCAGCGGCCCGACCGAGGCCGTCATGCAAAGGCTTGACCTGTTGCCGGCCGAAGAGCGCGGCGAGGGTGGCGCCGTGCTGGACACGAAGGTACTGCGTCACGACGAGACTTTCGGGATGACAGTGCTCGGCTCGGCCGCCGGCGAGATCCGCGTGCCGCGCCTTGAAATGAAGCCTGGGGCTTCCGTGCGTATCCGCATTCGCGCTCGCGACGTGATGGTCGCCACGGAGAAACCGACGGGCCTCAGCGCGCTCAACATCCTGCCCGGCACGATTGTCGCGATCAGCCCGGGCGAGGGGCCGACGGTCGAAGTCGGCATCGACTGCAATGGCGCAACGGTGCTCGCCCGCATCACCGAACAGTCGCGGCAGGCACTGAAGCTGCGTCCCGGCGGCAAGGTTCTCGCGGTGGTCAAGACGGTGAGCTTCGACCGGGCGAACACCGGCGCCGGCTTGCCGCTCGAAGCCGACGGCTGACAGGGGTGGTGATCGCCGATATATTGTTTTGGAATAACGGTCGCTGAAGCTGAAGCGATCGTGGAGGAGCAAAAATGCCGTCGCTGAGCTTGCGGATAAATCTCGATCCGGATGGACGGATCGGTCCTGGCAAGATCGAGCTTCTGGAGCACATCGCCACGTTCGGATCGATCTCGGCCGCCGCGCGCGGCATGGAGATGTCCTACAAGCACGCCTGGGATCTGGTCGAGGACATGAACCGGGTGTTCGGCAAGCCGCTGGTCTCGGCGCAGACCGGGGGCCGCAAGGGCGGCGGCGCGCAGCTGACGACGGTCGGCCTGGCGGTGGTCAGCCGCTTTCGCGCCATCGAGCGCGCGGCGTCCGCCGCAGCGGCGACGCATATGGATGCGCTGCAGGCGGAGATCGAAGCGGGGTAGGGGGATAGTCAGTAGTCAGTAGGGATTAGGACAGCTTCACTACTCACCACTCCTGCTTCCGCAGCAAATACGTGTCCATGATCCAGCCCTTTTCCCTACGCGCTTCGTCGCGGCGCTTTTCGATCTCCGCGCCGACATCACCGAGGCGGCCGGAGATGATGATCTCGTCCGGTGTGCCGAGATAGGCGCCCCATTGGATGAAAAGATCCTGGTCGGCCAGCGTGTTGAAGGCGCATTTGCCGTCGAGCATGACGACGGCGCTGCCGGCATTGTCCGGCATGCCTTCCTCGGTCAGGCGGCGGCCGGTGGTGATCAGCACGGGATCGCCGATGCGGTTCAGCGCCGTTTTGTGACTGGCGGCCAGCGCCTGGATGGCTGTTATGCCGGGGATGACTTCCAGTTCGAAGGCGACATTGCCCCTCAGGCGCACGCGCTCGAGGATGCGCAATGCGCTGTCGTAGAGCGAGGGATCACCCCAGATCAGGAAGGCGCCGCAGCCATCCCCGGCGATCTCGTCGCGGATCAGTCCCTCGTAGATGACGGCGATCGCCTCATGCCAGTCGTCGACGGTCGAGCGATAGGAAGACGTTGGTTCGGCGCGCACCGGCACGTCGAACTCGACCCGGCGTGAGGTCGGGTTGGTGACGAAGCGGTCGCAGATGCCGCGCCGCAGGTCGGCGAGCTCTGTCTTGTCGGCGCCCTTGTCGGGAATAAACAGGACGTCCGCCCGGTTCAGGCCCGATATGGCCTGAACCGTCATGTGGTCGGGATTGCCGGCGCCGATGCCGATGACGAGAAGCTTGCGCATGGCGCGAACTCCTGCCCGATCGGAACCTGTTAGTCCAGACCGCGCGTGCGTGTCCAGACCGCATGCGTGTCCAGACCGCATGCGTGTCCAGCCGGTCACGCATGCCCTGGACGCGGAAGGGCTTTGAAACGCCGCATTGAAACGGCTAGGGTCATGAGGGCATTCTCGCCGAGGGGGCTTTCATGCTGCGATATATCTTGACCACCGCGCTGGCCCTGTCGGCGGCGCCTGCATTGGCCAACGACTCGGTTGCCGAACTTGGCACCGGCGGCCTGATCCTGTCGCGCAGCGATGCCGTGGCGATGCAAAGCGAGGACCTCTTCATCTCGCCGCAAAAGGTGACGGTCGACTACGTCTTCCACAACAACACCGACAAGGATGTCGAGGCGATCGTCGCCTTCCCGATGCCCGACATTTCAGGCGATCCCGAGGAGATGCCGGCGATCCCCGAAAACCAGAGTGACAATTTCCTCGGCTTCGAGGTGACGATCGACGGCGCGCCGGCAAAGCCTGAGCTCGAGCAGAAGGTGTTCGCGCTCGGCATCGACGTCGGCACGGATTTGAAAGCCCAGAACGTGCCGTTCAACCCGTTCGGCGACGCCGCCAAGGCGGCACTGGCGAAGCTTCCGCAAGCGGTGGCCGACGATTGGGTCAACCGCGGCATCATCATCGAGGACACTGTTGACGACAGTGGCGGCCAAAAACCCGGCTATGCGCCGTTCTGGCAATTGCGCTCGACCTATTGGTGGCGCTCGACCTTTCCGGCCAACAAGGACGTTCACGTCTCGCACCGCTACAAGCCTAGCGTCGGCGGCACGTCGTCGGTCAGCTTTTTCAATGAGGGCCAGTTCCAGGGCTCATACGCCGCCTACAAGACCCGCTACTGCATGGACGGCACTTTCGAGAATGCGGTGCGCAGGGCGGCGAAGGACAATCCGGACGGCTATCCCAAATTCTACGAAAGCCGCATCGCCTATATCCTGACCACCGGCGGCAACTGGGCGGCGGGCACCATCGGCAAGTTCAAGCTGACCGTCGACAAGGGCAATCCGAAAGCCCTGGTCTCGTTCTGCGGCGACAATGTCAAAAAGGTCGGGCCGACGAGCTTCGAAATGACAGCGAAGGATTTCTATCCCGAGCATGATATCGATATCCTCCTGCTCGAACCGTCGGACAGCAATGGCGGGGACGCAAACTGATGCATGTCACGATCTACGTCGCCATTGCCGAGAACGGTGTGATCGGGCGGGAAGGCGGGTTGCCCTGGCGGCTCTCCACCGACCTCAAGCGCTTCAAGGCAGACACGATGGGCAAGCCCATCATCATGGGCCGCAAGACCTATGAAGGCATCGGCCGCCCGCTGCCGGGCAGGCTGAACATCGTGGTCACCCGCGACAAGGCCTGGCGCGCCGAGGGCGTCGAGGTGGCGCATACGCTGGAAGCCGCGATCCAGCTGGCGACCGTGCGCGGCCGCTGCATGAGCGGCGTCGACGAGGTCTGTGTCATCGGCGGCGGCGAGATCTATGCCCAGGCGCTGCCGCTGGCCGACCGTCTGCACGTCACCCATGTTCTGGCCGCCGTCGACGGCGATGCGCATTTCCCGCCGATCGACCCCGATACATGGCACGTGGTCAGTTCGCAGGAGGTTCCATCAGGAGAAAAGGACAGTCATGCGACGCGCTATACGGTTTACGAGCGCCGCCGCGAGATAGTTTGAAGACAAAAGCGCGATTGTAGGACGACAAAGGGTCGCTACCGGCCCAAATCCGATGAAGTCGGCGGGCGTCGCGTTGAAAGCGCGCCCTGGCGTCCCTATAGAAGAACGACACTGGATTTGCGCCGTAACCGCGGCGCTTGAGGGAATTCCAAGCGAAAGGACATTCATGCCCTGGAACGACAAAGGTGGCGGAGGCGGCGGCCCGTGGGGTGGCGGCGGTAACAACCAGGGCCCCTGGGGGCAGGGACCGAAGGGACCGAGCGGCCCGCAGGGGTCGCCTCCAGACCTCGAAGACATCATTCGCCGTGGCCAGGATCGGCTGAGGCGCGCGCTGCCCGGCGGCGGGGGCGCCAGTCCGGCCGTGTTCGGGCTGATCGCCGCGGTGCTGGTCGTTCTGTGGGCCTTCCAGGCGGTCTATACCGTGCAGCCCGACGAGGTCGCGGTCGAACTGCGCTTCGGCAAGCCGAAGGCCGAGCTTTCCCAGCCAGGCCTGCACTTCCACTGGTGGCCGCTCGAGACCGTCGAGACGGCCAAGATTTCAGAGCAGCTCGTCGACATTGGCGGCGGCAACACCAGCGGCAACGGCCTGATGCTGTCGGGCGACCAGAACATCGTCAATGTGCAGTTTTCGGTGGCCTACCAGGTCTCCGACCCGCGCGCCTACCTGTTCGACGTCTCCGACCCCGACGGCATGCTGCGGCAGGTTGCCGAGAGCGCCATGCGCGAAGCGGTCGGCCGCCGGCCGGCGCAGGACATTTTCCGCGACGACCGCCAGGGCATTGCGGCCTCGGTGCGCGAGATCATCCAGACGACGCTGGACGGCTACAAGGCCGGTCTCAACGTCAACGCCGTCTCCATCGAGGACGCGGCGCCGCCACGCGAGGTGGCGGATGCGTTCGACGAGGTGCAGCGCGCCGAGCAGGACGAGGACAAGTTCGTCGAGCAGGCCAATCAGTATTCCAACCAGAAGCTCGGCCAGGCACGCGGCGAGGCCGCCCAGGTCCGCGAAGACGCGGCCGCCTACAAGAACCGTGTGGTGCAGGAAGCCGAAGGTGAGGCCCAGCGCTTCATCTCGGTCTACGACGAATATGTCAAAGCCCCCGATGTGACCCGCAAACGCCTTTATCTGGAAACCATGGAGAGGGTTCTGAAGGACTCGAGCAAGGTCATCGTCGAGCAGGGCAACGGACAAGGTGTCGTGCCCTATCTGCCGCTGCCCGCATTGCAGCCGAAACCACCGGCACCGGCCGCGCCGGCTGCGAACACGGGAGGTACCCAGTGATGGCCAACCGTCTTCCCATTTTCGCCGTCGTGGCGGCGGTTATCCTTTTCCTGATCTACTCCTCGGTCTTCGTGGTCAATGCGCGCCAGCAGGCGCTGGTGCTCCGCTTCGGCGAGATCGTCGATGTCAAGAGCGAGCCAGGCATCTATTTCAAGGCGCCATTCTCGTTCTTCGACGCCGACACTGTGCAGCTGATCGAAAACAGGGTGCTGCGCTTCGACCTCGACAACATCCGCGTCCAGGTGTCGGGCGGCAAGTTCTATGAGGTCGATGCCTTCATCGCCTACCGCATCTCGGATCCGCGCGTCTTCCGTGCGGCAGTGTCCGGTCAGATCGAACTGGCCGAGGCCCGGCTCAGGACGCGTCTCGATGCTGCCTTGCGCCGCGTCTACGGTCTGCGCGATTTCGAAGCCGCGCTCTCCGAAGAGCGTGCCGTGATGATGCGCGAAGTCCGCGATCAGCTCAGGCCCGACGCCACGTCGCTCGGCTTGCAGATCGAGGACGTCCGCATCCGCCGCACCGATCTGACGGCCGAAGTCTCCCAGCAGACCTACGACCGCATGAAGGCGGAACGCCTGGCGGAGGCCGCGCGGCTGAGGGCACGCGGCAACGAAGCCGCACAGCGCATCACGGCACGCGCCGATCGTGAAGTGGTCGAGATCGTTGCCGAAGCACGCAAGGAGTCCGAGATCCTGCGCGGCGAGGGCGAAGCCCAGCGCAGCGCCACCTTCGCGGGAGCCTATCAGCGTGATCCGGCGTTCTTCGATTTCTACCGGTCGATGAACGCCTATGGCACCGCGCTCGACAACACCGGGACGACGATGGTGCTGTCGCCGGGCTCGGAGTTCTTCCGCTTCTTCCGCGATCCCGACGGCAAGGAAGGGCCGGCGAAACCGGCCTCGCCAGCAACCGCGCCGGCTGCGGCACCTGCCGCGCCGACGACACAACCCAGCACCGGCCAGTAGCGGCCGGTGCAGGATTTCTTCGCGGCGATAGGCCTGGTCCTTGTCATAGAGGGCCTGGTCTATGGCGGCTTCCCCAGCTTTGCGAGGAAGCTCGCGGGCGAAGTGCTGTCGATGCCGGAGAATGCACTGCGGATCGGCGGCCTGGTGGCGATCGCCATCGGTGTCGGCATCGTCTGGCTGGTGCGGAGCGGGTAAAGGCATCCGGTTTGCGGAATAACGCTCGATTTACGCTCCGCCGATAGCCATAGCCGCAAACGTGCCGTATTTCTTGCCATCATGGCGCGACACGGCGTTTTCGTCGAAGCGCTTTTCTCTTTCAGAAATGCCGGGAGGCTTCTCGATGACATCCAACACCCTTTTGCGCGCCGCTCGACGGACGTTGGTCGCCGGCGCCGCAGCGCTTGTCCTGGGCACCGCAGCCGTTCCGTCTTTCGTGACGCCGACATTCGCCGCCGACGGACCTGCCTCGGTTGCCGACCTGGCGGAACGCGTGCTCGGCGCGGTGGTCAACATCTCGACCTCGCAGACGGTGAAGGGCACCGAAGGGCCAAGCGCCGTGCCGATGCCGCAGCTGCCCGAAGGCTCGCCGTTCCAGGACTTCTTCGACGACTTCTTCAAGAACCGCGGTGGCGAAAAGGATGGCGGCTCGCAGAAGGTGCAGTCGCTGGGCTCGGGCTTCGTCATCGACGCCGAGCAAGGCATCGTCGTAACCAACAACCACGTGATCGCCGATGCCGACGACATCGAGGTCAATTTTTCCGATGGTGTGACCTTGAAGGCGACGCTGGTCGGCACCGACACCAAGACCGACGTCGCGGTGCTGAAGGTCGATCCGAAAGGCCACAAGCTGACGGCGGTGAAATTTGGCGATTCCACCAAGATGCGCGTCGGCGACTGGGTGATGGCGGTCGGCAATCCGTTCGGCCTCGGCGGTACGGTCACGGTCGGTATCGTCTCGGCGCGCAACCGCGACATCAATTCAGGCCCCTATGACGACTTCATCCAGACCGATGCGGCGATCAACCGCGGCAATTCGGGCGGACCGCTGTTCAACAGCGCCGGCGAGGTCATCGGCATGAACACCGCGATCATTTCGCCCTCCGGCGGCTCGATCGGCATCGGCTTCTCCATTCCCTCGCAGCTCGCCTCGGGCGTCGTCGACCAGTTGCGCCAGTATGGCGAGACGCGGCGCGGCTGGCTCGGCGTGCGCATCCAGCCGGTGACGGACGACATCGCGGAAAGCCTGGGGATGGCGACCGCCAAGGGCGCGCTGGTGGCCGGCGTCATCAAGGGCGGGCCTGTCGACAACGGCACCATCCAGGCCGGCGACGTCATCATCAAGTTCGATGGCAAGGACATCCACGAAATGCGCGACCTGCCGCGCGTCGTGGCCGAAAGCCCGGTGGGCAAAGCCGTCGACGTGCTGATCGTGCGCAAGGGTGTCGAGCAGACGGTGAAGGTGACGCTCGGCCGGCTCGAGGATGGCGAGAAGCTCGCCAGCGGCGAGAATGGCAACACCGACCAGGACAAGGGCGGCGACAAGGCTCCGGCCGTCTCGACCGCCTCGGTGCTCGGCATGACCGTCGGCGAACTCAACGACGAGACGCGCAAGAAGTTCAGCATTGCCGCCGATGTCTCGGGTGTCGTCGTCACCGATGTGGCCAAGGATTCGGCCGCCGCCGAGCGCGGCATTCAGCCGGGCGAGGTGATCACCGAGATCGCGCAGGAATCGGTCGCTACGCCCAAGGATGTCATGGACCGGATCGGCGCGCTGAAGGAGCAGGGGCGCAAGAACGCGCTGCTGATGCTGGCGTCGAAGACCGGTGAGCTGAGGTTTGTCACGATCCGGATGGATTGAAGTCGGCAGGACTGCAAAAATCTGATTTTGATGGAAAGGGCGGTTAGAGAGCCGCCCTTTTTCTTGCCTGCCAGTCTTGGCGAGGCAACCGGTAGAGCACATGCCGCTTGAGCGCGGGATGGCTGTCCGGAATGTCGGGATGGTCGAAGTCATTGGCCGGGTCGGCGCTCATGCCGAGGCGTTTCATCACGGCGGTGGAGCGATGATTGCCGGTTACGGCGAAGGAGACGATCTCGTTGACGCCCAGCATCTGGAAGCCGTAGGCGAGCCAGGCCTCCGCCGCCTCGGTGACATAGCCCTTGCCCCAGTATTCCGGTGCCAGCCGCCAACCGATCTCGATCGTGCCGGCCGGCAGGGAGGGCACATGATCGGTTTCGAGGAGGCCGACGAAGCCGATGCACTCGCCGGTGGCAGCAATCTCGGCGGCGGCAAAACCATAGCCGTCCTCGGCGATCCAGGATCGGAACTCGTCCATCTTGGCGTCGGCGGTAGCGCGGTCGCGGCGGAACGGAAAGAATTCCATGACGCGCTCGTCGGAGTTGATGCGATGGAACAGCGCGCGGTCGCGCTCCTCCCAGTTGCGCAGGATCAGGCGTTCGGTACGCATCGGTTTCATTGCAAGAAGTCTTCCTTCCGGTAGCCCTGCAGATAGAGCAGTGCGGTTAGGTCGGCATGGTCGATCCGGACTTTTGCCTGTGCCGCCACTGTCGGCTTGGCGTGCAGCGCGACACCGGTTCCGGCCAGGCGGATCATGTCGAGATCGTTGGCGCCGTCGCCGACGGCGATGGCATCGGCCGGCGTCAGGCCAAGGCGCGCGCAGATTTCGAGCAGCGCCTCGGCCTTGGCTGCGCGGCCGAGGATCGGCTCGCCGACCAGTCCGGTGAAGCGTCCGCCCAAGTCGAGCAGGCGGTTGGCGCGGTTCTCCTGAAAGCCGAGCATCTCGGCGATGCGCGTGGTGAAGACCTCGAATCCACCCGAAACGAGCGCCGTCCAGGCGCCGTTGGCGCGCATGGTCTGGACCAGTGCGCGGCCGCCCGAAGCCAGCGTCAGCCGATTGGCGACGATACGGTCGACCACTGCGGCATCAAGCCCCTTGAGCAGCGCCACGCGCTCGCGCAGCGCGGGCTCGAAGGCGATCTCGCCATTCATCGACCGCGCGGTGATGGCCGCGACGCGATCCTTGACGCCGATCTCGTCGGCCAGCTCGTCGATGCATTCCTGGTCGATCATGGTCGAATCCATGTCGGCGAGAAGGATTTTCTTGCGGCGTGTTTCAGCCTGCTGGACGATCACGTCGACTGGTTCGGCGCCCAGTGCGGCACGAAGCTCTGCAGCGATTTCATCAGCCTGCGCCGCTGGCGGCAGGGCAAGATCACAGGCAATGCCTTCGGCCAGCCAGACGACAGCGCTTGCGCCCACCGACCGTGAGGCCATATTCGCAAGCGACGGCGACAGAGCGCGGTCAGCGGGACGGGAAACAAGCGTGGCAATGAGCGGCATAGAGAATTCCGGCGCGGATGCGGGCGAAGGCCGCGTGAAGAACGCGATCCTGATAGCCGGGCCGACCGCCAGCGGCAAGTCGGCGCTGGCGCTTGAGCTGGCCGAGCGCACCGGCGGCGTCATCGTCAACACCGATTCGATGCAGGGCTATTCGGTTCTCGACGTTCTGACCGCTCGGCCGGACGCGGCCGAACTCGCACGCGCGCAGCATTTTCTCTATGGGCATGTGCACCCCGGCTCCGCCTACTCGACCGGCGCGTGGCTACGCGACGTGATGAAACTCATCGACGACGGAACGCTCTCGCGGCGGCCAATCTTCGTCGGTGGCACCGGCCTTTATTTTCGTGCGCTGGCCGAGGGCATTTCGGAAATGCCCGATATTCCGCAGCGGATCCGCGATCGCTGGCGCTATGAGTTGAAGGAGCACGGCGCGGTCAAATTGCATGGCATCCTGCTGCGCGAGGATTCGAAAGTCGCCATGCAGCTGAAGCCGACCGACAGTCAGCGCATCGTGCGGGCGCTCGAAGTGCTCGACGCCTCAGGCCGGTCGATCCTGGACTGGCAGGCCGAGCGCGGCCGGCCGCTGATCGACAGGCAAAGCGCGCATTTCCTGGTCATCGAGCCGGATCGGGCGGCGCTGGTCGACCGCATCGAAAGGCGTTTCGACCGGATGCTGGACAAGGGCGCGCTGGAGGAAGTCAGACAGCTTGCCGCCCTTCGACTCGATCCGGACCTGCCGGCGATGAAGGCGATCGGGGTTCGCGAGTTGCAGGCCGCAATGGCAGGGCAATCGAGCTTTCCCGAGGCGATCGAGCGCGCCAAGATCGCAACCAGGCAATATGCCAAGCGGCAAGCGACCTGGTTTCGACATCAGCTGGGGCCGGAATGGCAGAGATTGCGTCCCGATGACGATCTCGAAACCACGATCCAAACACTTGTTGCTAATGCAACTTAAAAAGTTGACCTTGAGGACAGGGTTCCCGCCGAAGTTGCCGGGATTAACGCTCCGTAAGGCGGCCCGTGCCATAAGATCGAGGGCACTTTTCATCGGGCAGCAGATGCGTTTCCATAAGGCGGAATCCGCTTTTTTCGTCTTTATCTTCGTGATCCTGGCCGCTGGCCTGGTGACGCTGCACGCCTATGGGCTCTTGCAATCCTTCGCCACGGAACTCCATACACAGTCCGGCCTGGACAAGGTCATCTACCTCAACAAGCTGTTGTTCGCGACGGGCGTGCTGCTTGCAACCGCGCTGTTTTTCGGCATCTTCTTCATCTACCCGCTGATCCGCAAACAGGCGACGGAAGAAGGCAAGCTGCGCGCCATGACGGTTTCGCTCAGCGCCCGCTCCGAAACGCTCGAGCACGCCGCCCTGACAGACGGCCTGACCGGCATGCAGAACCGACGTTATTTCGACGACGCGCTGAAGGAATATCTCGAGGAGTTCCGGCGCATCGAAAAACCGGTCGGGCTGATGATCCTCGATCTCGACCATTTCAAGCAGGTCAACGACAGCCACGGCCACGATGTCGGCGACGAGGTGCTCAAGGCTGTCGCCAGATGCCTCAAGGACATGACCCGCTATCACGACGTGGTGGCGCGCCTGGGTGGTGAGGAATTCGCCGTGGTCACGCCCAACATGGAGGCGGACCTTCTGGCCAAATTCGCCGAGCGCATCCGCAAGGCGATCGCCAACATGTCGATCCTCTCCGGCAACAATGTCCGGCTCAAGATCACGACCAGCGTCGGCCTCGCCGTATGGGACCGCAAGGAAACCGCCGAAGAGTTCTATCGCCGCGCCGACCGCCAGCTCTACGAAGCGAAGAGGCAAGGCCGCAATCGCGTCTGCGCCTAAAATCCCGAAGAAGAATTCATGAGGCCGGTTGCCTGATGCGGCTTTCTCGACTTCCCCGTTCTACTGCGTCGCAGTAGAACTGAGCTCACGGACTGAATGTCCGCTCCGCTCCGGCTTCTCGAAAGCCACGTCATTCAATTCGGCCTGACGAATTCCCTTTCGGGATTTGGCCAAGCGTGAATGCCGATGAGATCAGAGACCTGTTAGGTTCAATCGTTCTGTGGGCGCAGGCCGAAGGTCGCGGGTTTGAGGCCGTAGCGTGTGTCGAAATCTTCGTCCGACTGCACGCGCGCCGTCGCCGGCGGTTTGCGGTAGTCGGGATCGCCGGCCTGGCGGCCGGAATCGACCACCTCGGCGAATGGTATCGCCTGGCTCTGTGGCTTCGGCACGTTGCGCAGCCGCTCCACGATCGCCACCAGGTCGACCTCGCCGGCTTTCGTCACTTCTTCCTCGTGCTTGGCCGTGCCAGGCAGCAGGTGAGCGGGCAGTCTTTCGAATTTCAGCCGCATGGTCGTCGCCACGCCTTCGCCGAAGGCGATCGCCTCGCGCTGCCCCATGGAAGACAGGAAGGCGAGCGTCGAGGCGGACGAGTCGGCGATTGCCGAGCGGATGATCGCCTGGTCCTGCTCGTTGGCAAGCCGCATGGCGAAGAAGGTCGAGCATTGCGACAGGATGGTCGGGTCCAGCTCGCCCGGGCGCTGGGTGACGACGCCGAGATAGCAGCCATATTTGCGGCCTTCCTTGGCGATGCGCGACAGCGCGTGCCTTGTCGGCGCGAAGCCGAGGCGCGAATCGGCCGGCATGTAGCGATGCGCTTCCTCGCATAAGAACAGGAGCTGCAGCTTGCCTTCGCTCCACAAAGCGAGGTCGAAGGCCAGGCGCGCCAGCACGGAGCAGACGGAATTGACCACTTCGGAGGGCATGCCGGCCATCTCGAAGCAGGTTACCGGACGGCCATGGTGCGGCACGCGGAAGATGTTGCCGATCGTCTCGTGGATGGTGTCCTCGATCAGGCGCGAATTGAACATGAAGCGGTAGCGCGGATCGGCAGCCGCGGATTCGATGCGCGTCTTCAGCGATTTGAGCGTCGGGCGATCGTTCTTGCTTTCGAGCATGCCCATGCGCTCGTCGATCTGCTTGAGCAGGTCGGCGATGCGGTAAGGCACCGGCGTATCGGCGGTCAGCGCATCGTTGCCGCGCCTGAGGTAGGCGCCTGAATTGGGGTTGCGGTAGAGGTTCTTGGCCAGCGGAACGAGGTCGCGAAGGGCGTCGATCTCTTCCGGCACCGTTTCGCGTCCACGAAACAGCACTTCGGCGAATTCCTCCAGCGTGAACATCCAGAACGGCAGGTCGAGCGTCTTGGAATCGACCCGGACGCAATATTCGGGCAGCGAGGCGGCGAATTCATTGTGCGGATCGAGGATCAGGATGCGCAGGTCGGGTCGCGCGGCGATCGACTTGCGCAGCAGCAGCGACACGGCGGTCGACTTGCCGACGCCGGTCGTGCCGACAATGGCGAAATGGCGCGCCAGCGTATCGTCGATGGCGATGTTGGCGGCGATGGCCTCGTCCTGCGCCAGCGAGCCGATGGTGATGGAATGGCGGCCGGCCAGGTCATAGACGGCCTGCAGGTCGCGGGTGCGGATACGGTGCGCGACGGCGCCGATATGCGGATAGCTGGTGATGCCGCGGTCGAAGATCGGCTTGGCGCCGGGTTCGGCGCCGTCGCGCACTTCGCCGATCAGTTCGATGCTGACCTCGATGGCGTTCTGGCCTTCATTGCTCCAGGCCCGATCCGACTTGCCGATCGCATAGACCAGGCCAACGGTGCGCGTCGTGCCCAGATTGATGGAGATCATCTTGCCGACCGTCCACAGGCCGGTGATCGCGCCGTCGACATCGTCGGCATAGGCGCTGATGGTGGCGCGCGCGCCGTCGCATTGCACGACGTTGCCGAGGATGCGCCGGTCGTTCTGCTCTGCGTTGCGGCGCTCCTGCGATGTCGGTTCTCCGACGGAAGCTTCGCGTTCGACATACATGGACAGGCCAATCCCCATTTCCCTGGAGACGGAGCCTACAGGAACGGGGTTAAGGTCGGATGAGGTCGGATGGTGTAGAGAGGATTAAGGACCCGGTGAAAATTATCGTGAGATGGCTCTTCACCTGTCTTGTTGTTTCGCTATAATGGACGAATGGATGATATAGCGAACGATATTTCCTCGACCATCGGCAAGAGGATTCACGCCGAGAGGATCATGCGGGACTGGTCGCTGGCCGAACTCGCCGAACGGTCCGGCGTCTCCAAGGCGATGCTGAGCACGATCGAGCGCGGCATGACCAGCCCGACGGCCGCACTTCTGGTGCGCATTGCGGCGGCCTTCGGCATGACGCTGTCGACCCTCATCGCGCGCGCGGAACTGCAGAGCGGGGGACTGCTGCGCGCGGCCGACCAGCCGGTATGGCGCGACCCCGATACAGGCTATGTCAGGCGGCATCTGTCGCCGGCCTGCGACATGCCGCTCGAACTGATCAAGGTCCATCTGCCTGCGGGCGCGAAGGTCAGCTTGCCCGCGGCTTCCTACGCCTTCATCAAGCAGCAGATCTGGCTGATCTCGGGAAAACTCGAATTCACCGAAGGCGATCAGGTGCACAGGCTCGAACCGGGCGACTGCCTGGCGCTCGGGGCGCCGTCGGATTGCACCTTCCATGCCCTGGAGCCGGGCGCCGACTATCTCGTCGCTCTGGTCAGGGGCTGACGTCATGGCAAGACGGCCTACGCGCTCCCACAATGGGGGGCCGCCTCTTGACGAGTACAAGGGGCCGCCATGGGGCAAGGGCGACCCTTACATCTTCCTGGCCTGGCAGGCGGCGCACGCCAAGGCGTGGAAGGCGCCAAGCCGCGACGTCATGCTGATGCGCATGGACAAGGCTGAGCGGCTGGGCCTGACCTATGAGGAATACACGCTCGAAATCCTGGAGCGCGGGCGACATCTCAGTGAAGAAGACACCGAACGCATCAGCGCCATCAAGGCCGCGCGCAAGCGCCGGCGGTCGCACCATCTCGAATGACGCCGGCGCCATCGACCCCGGCAATCGTTTCCAGAGGACCAGGTATGAATACCATCGAAATCGGGCCGTTGACCGCCAGCCGGGAAACTCTTGCAATGCTGACCGATCTGCTGGTCGAAACGGTTGCCGCCGGCGGATCTGTCAGCTTCATGCATCCGCTGGCGGCGGAAGCGGCAAGGGCATTCTGGGAGACGTCGCTGGCCGCGGCGGCACGAGGAGAAAGAATGGTGCTCGGGGCCTGGGACGGCGGGGCTCTGGTCGGGACGGTCACCTTGCTGCTCGACTGCCCGCCCACCAGCCGCATCGGGCCGAGATCGCCAAGCTGATGACATCAGTCGAATACCGGGGCCGGGGTGTGGGGACACGCCTGATGCGGGCCGCCGAACGCCTCGCGGCGGAGAAGGGGCGCACGTTGCTGGTTCTGGACACGGCGGCGGAGGAGGGGGCTTCGGGCCTCTACGAAAAGCTCGGCTTCATCCTCACCGGCGAAATTCCTGACTATGCGCTGAAACCGCATGGCGGGCTGACGGGCACGCTGATCTACTGGAAGCGTATCGGCATAGCTTCGCGGTAGCGCGCCAGTCAGGTCCGGGCCCCGCCGGCAAGGCGCTTTATCAGCCAGTGCCGGAAATCCTGCTCGGCACTTGTCAGTTGCGCGGTCGACGGCCTGGTCAGAAAATGCCCTGACGTGCTGGAGAGTTCAAAATCGGAGAGCGGGACCAGCGTCCTGCTGTCGAGCGCCGCGTCGACAAGCGGTCGCGACCCCAGCAGCACGCCGGCGCCGGCGCTCGCCGCCTCCATGGCGGCGACGAAACTGTCGAAGCGGTGCGACCGCTGGGGATGGCCGGCCAATCCGGCCGCCGCGAACCATTCCGACCACATCTCGCGCGCGCCGGCCACCAGAAGCAGCGGCAGGGATGTCCAGTCGGCGGCACTGGCGAGCGCCGGACTTGCCACCGGCACAAGCCGCTCGGCGGTCAGCCTCTCGGCCTCGCGTCCGGGAAAGGATCCGTTGCCGAAACGGATGTCGAGCGCCGAGCCCGGCAGATCGTAGTCGGTCGGCCGATGGATCGTCACCAGATCGAGCTGGACGCGCGGCAGCGCCTCGGCGAGATCGGGCAGCGCCGGCACCAGCGCCAGCAAGGCAAACGAGATCGGCACCCGGATAGAGACGGTCCGGACGGCGCGTGGTTCGAACAATTCCGTGGTGCTGCTGGCAATGGTTGCGAAGGCCGACTGGATGTGGGGCAGGTAGGCGGCACCCTCCGGCGACAGCGCGACCCCACGCGCCAGCCGCGAGAACAGCCGCGTCTTCAGCCGTTCCTCGAGCAGCCGGATGTGCTGGCTGACCGCCGCCTGTGTCAGGCCGAGTTCGGCCGCTGCCGCCGTGAAATTCGACAGCCGCGCCGCGGCTTCGAAACTGCGCAGCCAGTCGAGCGGAGGCAAGGCGGGGATGGTTCGTCGTGCCATTAGTCAATCGGGGTCATTGGCCAAAAAATGATAATTTGAATTATGCCTATGGCGCGATCAACATGCAATCGAAACCCTGCGGATCGGACCGTGGGGCGTAGCGGACAGGATGGATCTCAATGCTTACCCACGCGCTGGTTGGCGACGAAGGCAGAACAATCGAACTTGGCTGGGCAGACGGGAGGCGCACCCGCTTTCACGCCATCTGGCTGCGCGACAATGCGCTCGACGACAAGACGCGCAGCGCCGGCAACGGCCAGCGGCTCGTCACCATCCTCGACATTCCCGCTGGCACGAGAATTGGCGCCGCTTCCATCAAGGCCGGGGCGCTGGAGATCAGCTTCGAACCGGAGGGAAAGACGGTCAGCTTTCCCGCCCAATGGCTGCGTGCAAACGCCTATGATCGCGACGAGACACGCCAGCCCGGCTGGACGGGCGACATCATCCAGCGCTGGACCAAGGCGACGATGCAGAACTGCGTGCCGCGCGCCAGCTACAAGGCGGCCTTCCATGACCGCAGCGTGCTGCGCGAATGGCTTTCGGCGGTGAGGACTTATGGCTTTGCGGTGATGAATGGGCTGCCAGCCGAATCCGGAGCGCTGTGCAAGGTGTCCGACCTGTTCGGCTACGTCAGGGAGACCAATTACGGGCGCTGGTTCGAAGTGCGCGCCGAGGTCAATCCGAACAACCTCGCCTACACCAATCTGGGCCTGCAGGCGCATACCGACAATCCCTATCGCGATCCGGTGCCGACACTGCAGATCCTGTCCTGCATCGAGAACACGGTGGAGGGCGGCGAATCGAGCGTCGTTGACGGTTTTGCCGTCGCCGCAGCCCTGCAGGCGGAAAACCCCGAAGGTTTTCGGCTGTTGAGCTCCCATGCGGCGCGGTTCGAATATGCAGGGTCATCGGGCGTGCGGCTGCAGTCCAAACGGCCGATGATCGAGCTTGGCCCCGACGGCGAACTGATCTGCATCCGCTTCAACAACCGCTCGCTGGCGCCGACCGTCGATGTGCCGTTCGCCGACATGGATCGCTACTATGGCGCCTACCGCCGCTTCGCCGAACTGATCGAGGATCCATCCTTCGAAGTGACCTTCAAGCTTGAGCCCGGCCAGGCCTTCATCGTCGACAACACCCGCGTCATGCATGCCCGCAAGGCGTTCTCCGGCACCGGCAAGCGCTGGCTGCAGGGATGCTATGCGGACAAGGACGGCCTGTTGTCGACGCTCGCGGCGATTGAACACGGCTTCAAGGAGGCCGCGGAATGAGCGGCCAGGATCTGAACGCGGACACCATCGTCGAGTTCATCGCCGACATTTTCGAGCGCCGGGGCGCCGAATCCTATCTCGGCGAGCCGGTTACGATGTCCGAGCACATGCTGCAGGGTGCTTGGTTGGCGGAGCAGGATGGAGCGCCCGAGGTGCTGGTGGCGGCCGCGCTGCTGCATGACATCGGCCACTACACCAGCGAGTTCGGCACCTATTCGCCCGACGATGTCGAGGACAAGCACCATGACGAGGCCGGCGGCGAGGTGCTGGCGCCGTTCTTCCCACCGGTCATCGTCGAATGCGTCCGGCTGCACGTCGCCGCCAAGCGCTATCTCTGCGCCACGGACCCGACCTATTTCTCCAGGCTGTCGCCGGCTTCGGTTCATACGCTGTCGCTACAGGGCGGACCGATGAGCGCCGATGAGGTCGCCGAGTTCCGCGAGAACCCGTTCCATGAGGAAGCGGTGCGGGTTCGCATCTGGGACGAGGGCGGCAAGGTCGCCAATATGCGGACGCGGGCGTTTCGCGACTATGTGCCGTTGCTGCAGCGCGTCGTGCACGACTTCGCCAATCGGCCCTGACGCAACCAATCACGGGGAAGAGACAGCCCATGTGTTTCTGCTTCGACGGCGAAAACGCGGTGGCCGCATACCGGATGGAGACCTGCGGCGAGCGTTTGGCCGGCGAGGGCGTTTTCACACCATCGCCGACCACCCCAAGCGGCGAGCCCGGCGGGCGCGCCGCCGCGGCGGTCGGAGTCCCCGAAGCCGGGCAGGCCCGCCTTGATGCGAGGGGAGCCGACTAGCCCTTGTGATGGACCTCCTGGAGCCCGTAGACCGGGGTCGGCAAGCCAACCTGCCGGGCTTTCAGCTGCAGCGCCAGATATTGCGAATAGTGGCGCGACTGATGGAGGTTGCCACCATGGAACCACAGCGCCTGTTGCTGGGTCGGCTTCCACATGTTGCGCTGCTCGCCTTCCCAGGGGCCGGGGTCCTTGGCGGTGTCGGAGCCAAGGCCCCAGACCTTGCCGACCTTGTCCGCCACCTCCTGAGAGATGAGGTCCGCCGCCCAGCCGTTCATCGAGCCGTAGCCGGTGGCATAGATTACGAGATCTGCGGGCAATTCGGTTCCATCGGCGAATTTGACACCGGTTCGCGTCAACTCTTCCACCGCGGCGCCTGGTCCGCTCTTGAGCTTGATCGAACCGTCGATGACGAGGTCGCAGGCGCCGACGTCGATGTAGTATCCCGAACCGCGGCGCAGGTATTTCATGAAGAGGCCCGAGCCGTCATCGCCCCAGTCGAGCAGGAAGCCGGCCTTTTCCAGGTCCGCGTAGAACTTGGCGTCGCGTTCCTTCATCTGCTGGTAAAGCGGGATCTGGAATTCGTGCAGGATGCGGTAGGGCAGGGAGGCGAAGATCAGGTCGGCCTTGCGTGTCGTCATGCCGTTCTCGACCGCCTGCTCCGAATAGAGCGAGCCCAACCCGATATCCATCAGCGTGTCGGACTTGACGATGTGCGTGGAGGAACGCTGCACCATGGTGACGTCCGCGCCACCCTCCCACAGAGCGGCGCAGATGTCGTGGGCGGAGTTGTTGGAGCCGATGACCACGACCTTCTTGCCGCGGTATTTGTCCGGGCCGGGATGGGTCGAGGAATGCTGCTGCTCGCCCTTGAAGATGTCCTGGCCCTTGTATTTCGGCCAGTTCGCCTTGCCGGACATGCCGGTGGCCAGCACCAACTGCTTGGGCTTGAGCACGATCTCTTCGCCGTCGCGTTCGACCACGACGGTCCATTCCTTGGCCTTCTCGTCGTATTTCGCGGATTTCGCCGACGTGGAGGACCAGTAGTTCAGCTCCATCACCTTGGTGTACATCTCGAGCCAGTCGCCGATCTTGTCCTTCGGCGCGAAGACCGGCCAGTTCTTGGGGAAGTCGATATAGGGCAGATGGTCGTACCAGACCGGATCGTGCAGGCAGAGCGACTTGTAGCGCTTGCGCCAGGAATCGCCCGGGCGTTCGTTCTTTTCGATGATGATGGCCGACACGCCGAGCTGGCGCAGACGTGCCCCCAGCGCAATGCCGCCCTGACCGCCGCCGATGATCACGACATAGGGCTGTCTGCTGCGGCCGAGTTCGGCGATCTCGTCGTCACGCTCCTCGCGCCACGATTTCCTGTCCTTGCCGTGGCCATGCTTGGCGCCGAGCGGGCGGGTGAAACCCGCCTTCTCCTCATGGCCCTTGAGTTCGGCCATGGTGGTGAGCAAGGTCCAGATCAGTTCGCCCTTGAATCGCACCAGGCCGAAGCCGCGCGCCACCTCGGTCTCGAAGGTGATCCAGGCGGTGGTGACGCCGTCCGCCTCGGTCGCCTCCTCGCCTTCGGCCACTTTCCAGTCGCTCGGCCGGGTCTCCGCCAGGGTTGCCGTCAGCATGTCGCGCACCTGGTCCTGGCCCTCCATCGTCTTCAGGTTCCAGGTAAAGGTGACAAGGTCGCGCCAGTAGCAATCCGCCTGGAAACAGTTGACCGCCGCGTCGATGTCGCCGGTCTCCAGCGCCTTGCCAAACTTGTCGAGCAGCGCCTGCGCCCTCGTCGTGGGTGTTCTCTCGAGCATGGTTTCTCCTCCGGTTGTCGGGTTCCAAGAACGCCTGTCCAGGCTTCCACTGGAACAGCAAGCGACCGGCCAGGACCTCCACCTGGGATGGGACTCCCATTCGCCGGCAACGCGTCTCCTCCCAGGGACGTCGTCAGCCCGGCATAGTGGTGTGTCGATGGGATGGGCTCAACTGTACTATGGTAGCGCGTGATGGAGCCGATCTCACGGCTGAGTGAATTCGTGCCGTACCCCATTGACGACCCCGCGAGTTCGCCTTTATGGTCCGCCACCATGAAAACGGCACTCATTCTCGTAGGAAGGCGCGTGGGCAAGGCGGTGTAACCGCCGGGCGAAAACCTCCCATGCGCACCACACAGGCTCCCTCGGGGGCCTTTTTTATTGCCTGAAACACGACTAAACGACCAGCAAACGCCCAAATGGCGACAGTACGGGACCAGACCGATGAGCAACGGACAGAGTGAGCGGCGCGACATGCCAAGCAGCAGGGAAATGACTGGCGCCGAAATGGTGGTGCAGGCACTGAAGGACAATGGCGTCAAGCATGTCTTCGGCTATCCGGGCGGCGCGGTTCTCCCGATCTATGACGAGATATTCCAGCAGGACGAGGTCGAACATATTCTCGTGCGCCACGAGCAGGGCGCCGGCCACGCCGCCGAGGGCTATGCGCGATCGACCGGCAAGGCCGGCGTCATGCTGGTGACATCGGGCCCCGGCGCCACCAATGCGGTGACGCCGCTGCAGGACGCACTGATGGACTCGATCCCGCTGGTCTGTCTGACGGGGCAAGTGCCGACCTCGCTGATCGGTTCGGACGCGTTCCAGGAATGCGATACTGTCGGCATCACGCGGCCCTGCACCAAGCACAACTGGCTTGTGAAGGACGTCAACGAGCTCGCCGCGACCATCCACGAGGCCTTCCATGTCGCCACGACCGGCCGTCCCGGTCCGGTCGTGGTCGACATCCCGAAGGACGTGCAGTTCGCCAAGGGCTTTTATGTCCCGCCGCAGATCGCACCGCGCACCTCCTACCAGCCGAAGGTCCAGGGCGACCTGGAGAAGGTCAAGGCCGCGGTCGAACTGATGGCGAGCGCCAAGAAGCCGATCATCTATTCGGGCGGCGGCGTCATCAATTCCGGTCCGGAAGCGAGCCACCTGCTGCGCGAACTGGTCGACCTCACCGGTTTCCCGATCACCTCGACGCTGATGGGACTCGGCGCCTATCCGGCCTCGGGCAAGAACTGGATGGGCATGCTCGGCATGCACGGTACCTATGAAGCCAACATGGCGATGCATGATTGCGACGTGATGATCTGCATCGGCGCGCGCTTCGACGACCGCATCACCGGCCGGCTGACCGCGTTTTCGCCGAATTCGAAGAAGATTCACATCGACATCGATCCGTCCTCGATCAACAAGAACGTCCACACCGACGTGCCGATCATTGGCGATGTCGGCCGGGTGCTGGAGGATCTGGTGCGGCTGTGGCGGGCGAGCGCCAAGGCCGACAAGAAGGCGCTCTATCCCTGGTGGGAGCAGATCGCCAAATGGCGGGCGCGCGATTCACTCGCCTACAAGATGAACAACGACGTGATCATGCCGCAATACGCCATCCAGCGGCTTTACGCGCTGACCAAGGACATGGACACCTACATCACCACCGAGGTCGGCCAGCACCAGATGTGGGCGGCGCAGCACTATCATTTCGACAAGCCGAACCGCTGGATGACATCGGGTGGTCTCGGCACGATGGGATACGGCCTGCCGGCCGCGCTCGGCGTGCAGATCGCGCATCCGAACGCGCTGGTGGTCGATATCGCCGGCGACGCCTCGGTGCAGATGACGATGCAGGAGATGAGTGCGGCGGTGCAGTATGACGCGCCAATCAAGATCTTCATCCTCAACAACCAGTATATGGGCATGGTGCGGCAGTGGCAGCAGCTGCTGCACGGCAACCGGCTGTCGCATTCCTATACCGAGGCGATGCCGGACTTCGTCAAGCTGGCCGAAGCCTATGGCGGCCACGGCATACGCTGCGACAAACCGGACGAGCTCGACGATGCGATCAAGGAGATGATCTCGGTCAGGAAGCCGGTGCTGTTCGACTGCCGCGTGGCGACACTCGCCAACTGCTTCCCGATGATCCCTTCGGGCAAGGCGCATAACGAGATGCTGTTGCCCGACGAGGCGACGGATGAAGCGGTGGCCAACGCCATCGACGCCAAGGGCAGGGAACTGGTTTAACCGCAGGCGGAAGCCGTGTTAAAACAGAGAATTAGCTCAAAAGT
Organism: Mesorhizobium sp. M8A.F.Ca.ET.165.01.1.1; assembly: GCF_004792065.1. NCBI lineage: Bacteria > Pseudomonadati > Pseudomonadota > Alphaproteobacteria > Hyphomicrobiales > Phyllobacteriaceae > Mesorhizobium > Mesorhizobium sp. M8A.F.Ca.ET.165.01.1.1. The sequence goes on from NZ_SRTH01000003.1 coordinate 48,371, forward strand.
TTGAAATCGAGATTCACGTCATGAACGCACAGCTTCAGCCCACCGGCTCCGCCTACTTCATCGCCAAGGAAACCGAGAAGCCGGAAACGCACACGCTTTCCGTGCTGGTCGACAACGAGCCGGGCGTGCTCGCCCGGGTCATCGGCCTGTTTTCGGGCCGCGGCTACAACATCGAAAGCCTGACCGTCTCCGAGACCGAGCATGAAAAACATCTCTCGCGCATCACCATCGTGACGCGCGGCACGCCGCATGTGATGGAGCAGATCAAGCATCAGCTCGAACGCATCGTGCCGGTGCACCGCGTGGTCGATCTGACTGTCCGCTCGCACGAGCTCGGCCAGGAGCGGCCGCTGGAGCGGGAACTCGCGCTGGTCAAGGTTGCCGGCACCGGCGAGGCCCGGGTCGAGGCGCTGAGACTCGCCGACGCTTTCCGCGCCAGCGTCATCGACGCCAATACCGAGCATTTCATCTTCGAGATCACCGGCAAGGGCTCCAAGCTCGACCAGTTCATCGCCATCATGAAGCCGCTCGGCCTGGTCGAGATCTGCCGCACCGGCGTGGCGGCGATGAACCGCGGCCCGCAAGGCATGTAGACCGACGTAACCCAGCCGAATTTTCCACGAATGCAGGACTGGCGTGACCAACGGCCGGCACTGGCCTTTGTGCAGCCGTCGGAAAGAGACAAGAGTACTGACGTATCTGGGAGGATATCATGTCCCTCGACGCATTCCTCGCCCTGCTTGTCTACGCCTTGGTGACCTCGATCACGCCAGGGCCGAACAACCTCATGCTGCTGGCCTCCGGCGTCAATTTCGGCATCGCCAGGACAGTGCCGCACATGCTGGGCATCAGCATCGGCTTTCTCGTCCTGTTGCTCGCCGTCGGCTTCGGCCTGGGCGCGGTGCTGACCGCGTTTCCGGCATTGCACACCGGGCTGAAGATCGCCGGTGCCGTCTACCTACTCTACTTGGCCTGGAAGATCGCCGTGTCGCGCTCGCTCAGCGGCAAGGGTGAGACCAATGCGCGGCCGATGCGCTTCGTCGATGCGGCGGCTTTCCAATGGGTCAACCCCAAGGCCTGGGTGATGGCCATCACCGCGATGGCCGTCTACACCAATCCGGAACGGCCGTTCCTGTCCGTCATTCTGATTGGCGTGGCTTTTACCGTGGTCAATCTTCCCAGCGTCTCGGTGTGGGCGGGGTTCGGCACGGCGCTGCGTGGTTTCCTGTCGGATGCGGTGCGGCTGAAATGGTTCAACATCGCCATGGGCGTGCTGCTGGCGGCGACGCTTTGGCCGATGCTGCGCTAGGCTACGGCCCGCTCCACCCTTTCGGAGGCTATTTTCGGGGCCAATCGGGCCTTCGGCCCTAAACGATAGCCGGCTGCACAGCTATTGTGCAGTGCACATTAAATCTTCGTAATGCCGTGTTTTGGCCCTTTTCCGACAAACGCCCGTCCTATCTATTCGGCGAAATCGCGGCAGTGAGCCGTGAATTGCGCTAGAATACGACCACCTGGCTATGGCGTGTCGGACGGAGAGGTCTTTTGTCGATGCGTGGAAAAGTCCTTCTTTCATTGCTGGCGATTGCCTGTGCGGGCGCGGCCTGGCTCTATTTGTCGCCGGAAGCGCTGAACAAGGCTCAGCAGCTCATCGGCACAAAGCAGGTCGCCGCGACAGACAAGCCAGCGGCCGACAAGCCGGCAGGCGGCAAACAGGCCAGCGGCGGCAATGGCGGCGCCCGTTCGGCCTCTATCGTTTCGGCGACTGCAACGACAGCTGACTTTCCGATCCGCCGCTATGCCATCGGCTTCGTTTCCTCTCCGGCCGTGGTCAACATCAACGCCCGCGTCTCCAGCCAGATCGTGTCGATCGACGTCAAGGACGGACAGATGGTGAAGACCGGTGACGTGCTGTTTTCACTGGATGACCGCGCCCTGAAAGCGCAGCTGGCCAAGGACCAGGCCACGCTTGCCAAGGACCAGGCGCTGCTTGCCAGTTCGAATTCCGATCTTCAGCGCGCCAAGGATCTTGTCGCCAAGCAGGCCGGGACGCAGCAGACCTACGACCAGGCCGTTGCCGCGCAGAAGGCGGCGGCGGCGACCGTCGATGCCGACAAGGCGACGATCGACGCCGACAATGTCCAGCTTGGCTTTGCCACCATTGCCGCGCCAATCTCGGGCAGGTTGGGCGCGGTCAACGTCGCCGTCGGCGATCTCGTCACGGTCAGCAATGGCAACAGCAGCACGGCGACGCCGCTGGTGACCATCACCCAGATGGATCCGCTGCAGGTCAACTTCAATCTGCCGGAACGCGACCTCGCGCTGCTGCACAAGGCGCTTGCCAATCCGCAGCAGAATGCGGTGACGCTGACCCAAAACGGCGACCCGAGGCCGATCGGCAAGGGCACGCTCGATTTCGTCGATTCCAGCGTCGACACCGCGTCGGGCACGATCGCCACGCGGGCCAGCATTCCCAATGCGGATCTTTCCTTGTGGCCGGGCCAATATGTGAACGTCGTGCTTGACGCCGGCATCATGCCGCAGATGACCTCGGTTCCCACCGTCGCGGTCCAGCCCAGCCAGAAGGGGCCGTTCGTCTATGTGGTCAAGCCGGACAACACCGTCCAGATGCGGCCAGTGCAGGTGGCGCTGACCGAGGGCGAAAACAGCGCCATCAGCCAAGGGCTGAAAAGCGGCGAGAAGGTTGTCACCGAAGGCCAGACACGGCTGAAGGACGGCGCCGCGGTGCATGAAGGCAAGGAGGCCGCGCCCAAAGTGGCCCAGGCGACCAATGCCGGCGGGGCGGCCCAATGATCTCCGAATTCTGCATTCGCAGGCCCGTCGCCACGCTCCTGATGTCGTTCGCCCTCGTGCTGGGCGGGCTGTTCGCCTACAAATTCCTGCCGGTCGCGGCACTGCCGAGCGCCGAATTCCCTGTCGTCAACGTCTCGGCATCGCTGCCCGGCGCCTCGCCGGAGACCATGGCGACATCGGTGGCGACGCCGCTGATCAAGCAGTTCGCGACCATCGCCGGCATCGATTCCATTTCGACCACCAACTCGCTCGGCCAGACCTCGATCGCCATCCAGTTCGTCCTCAACCGCGACATCGACGCGGCGGCGGCCGACGTGCAGGCCGCGATCGCGCGCACGCAGAAATCGCTGCCGCCGCAGATGACGTCGCCGCCGAGCTATCGCAAGGTCAATCCGGCCGACGCGCCGATCCTGCTGATGTCGCTGGTCAGCGATACGGTTCCGCTGACCGACCTCGACGCCTTCGCCGAAAACGTCATCTCGCCGTCGCTGTCGACCATCGACGGCGTGGCCCAGGTCTCGATCTTCGGCCAGCAGAAATACGCCGTGCGCATCCAGATCGATCCGACCGCGCTGGCCGCGCGGGGCATCTCGATCGATCAGCTGCAGGCGGCTGTGGCTTCGGCCAACAGCAACACGCCGCTCGGCGTGCTGCAGAACAACAAGCAGCAGCTGACCATTACCGCCAACACGCAGCTTACCAACGCGGCCGGCTTCTCCAACCTCATCATCGCCACCAAGAACGGTCATCCGGTGCGACTGGGCGAGGTGACCCGCGTCGTCGATTCGGTGCAGACGACCACGACCGCAAGCTGGTACGACGGCACCCGCGCCATCATCATGGCGGTGCAGCGCCAACCCGACGCGAACACGGTCGACGTCGTCGACCGGGTCAAGGCGATGCTGCCGTCCTTCCAGGACCAGATGCCGGCCGCCGCCCAGATCAAGCTGCTCAACGACCGCTCGACCTCGATCCGTCAGGCCGTCGACGACGTGCAGTTCACGCTGCTGTTGACTATCGCGCTGGTGGTCATGGTGATCTTCGTGTTCCTGCGCCGCGTCACGGCCACCATCATCCCGGCCGTGGCGGTGCCGATCTCGCTGATCGCCACGCTCGGCGCGATGTTCCTGTTCGGCTTTTCCATCGACAACATCTCGCTGATGGGCCTGACGCTCGCCGTCGGCCTCGTCGTCGACGATGCCATCGTGATGCTGGAAAACATCTTCCGCCACATGGAGGAGGACGGGCTGTCGGCCTTCGACGCGTCGCTGAAGGGCGCGCGCGAGATCGGCTTCACCATCATTTCGATCTCGATCTCGCTGGTGGCGGTGTTCATCCCGGTGCTCCTGATGGGCGGCGTGATCGGTCGCATCTTCAACGAATTCGCCGTAGTGGTGACCGTCGCCATCCTGGCTTCCATGTTCGTGTCGCTGACATTGACGCCGATGCTGTGCTCGCGGCTGCTGTCGGTGACCAAGGCCGACCGCGAGGCGCATGGCGCCGGCCACAAGCGCGATCTCATCACGCGCGGCTATGACCGGATCCTGAGCTTCTGCCTGCGGCACACCTTCCTTGTGTTCCTCGTCTTCGTCGGCACCGCGGCAGCCTCGGTGTGGCTGATCGAGGTCTCGCCGAAGGGCTTCTTCCCGCAGGAGGATATCGGCCAGATATCGGTGACCACCATCGCGCGCCAGGACATTTCGTTCGACGCCATGGCCAAGCTGCAAGGGCAGGTGGCCAGCGTGTTCTCGAAGTCGCCCTATGTCGACCATGTGGCGTGGTCGGCGGGCAGCGGCAACAATGCGCTCAACCAGGGACAGCTCTTCGTCCAGCTCAAGGGCAAGGACCAGCGTCCCGATATCGAGAAGGTGCTTGCGGATCTGCGCAAGCACCTGGCCGGCGTTGCGGGCATCGAAACCTACATGCAGCCGGTGCAGAATCTGAGGCTGGGTTCGCGCTCGTCGGCCAGCGCCTACCAGCTGGTGGTTCAGGGCCTCGATACCGGCCTGACCGATATCTGGGCTCAGAAGATGAATGACGCGATGGCGGCCGACCACGCTAACTTCGCCGATGTCACCAGCGACCTGCAGAACAACGCGCTGCAGGCGGCGCTGGTGGTGGACCGCGACAAGGCCGCGCAACTCGGCATCGACACCGACACGCTGCGCTCCGCGCTTTATGGCGGGTTCGGTACCGACCAGGTTTCGACGATCTTCGGCTCGGCCGACAGCTACGAAGTCATCACCGAACTCGATCCCAAGATCGAATGGTCGCCGGAGAGGATGCTCGCCATCCAGATGCGGACGGCGAGTGGAAGCCTGGTCCCGCTCGGCGCTTTCGCCCGTGTCGACCGCACGGCCGGCGCCCTGACGGTCAACCAGCTCGGCCAGCTTCCGGCCGTCACCGTCTCCTACAATTTGCCGCAGGGCGTGTCGCTCGGCGACAGCGTGAAACGCATCGACCAGCTCAAGGAGCAGATCGGCATGCCGGCGGCGATCTCGACCACCTTCGCCGGCACGGCCAAGACCTTCCAGGATTCGCTCGCCAACCAGGGCCTGCTGGTCGGCGGCGCCATCCTGACCATCTATATCGTGCTTGGCATTCTGTATGAGAGCTTCATCCACCCGCTCACCATCTTGACCGGCCTGCCGTCGGCTGTGCTCGGGGCGGTCGTTGCCTTGCGCTTCGCCGGCATGGATCTGTCCGTCATCGCGGTGATCGGCATCCTGATGCTGATCGGCATCGTCAAGAAGAACGGCATTATGATGGTCGACGTCGCGCTCGAACTGCGACGAGAAGGCATGTCGGCCACGGACTCCATCCACAAGGCCTGCCTGATGCGTTTCAGGCCGATCATGATGACGACGCTGGCGGCACTGATGGGGACGTTCCCGATCGCGCTCGGCACCGGCGCCAGCGCGGAACTGCGCCAGCCGCTGGGCGTCGCCGTCGTCGGCGGCCTGCTCGCATCGCAGGCGCTGACCTTGTTCGTGACACCGGTGATCTATGTCTACATGGAGAATTTCTCGGGCTGGCTGGCCGGGCTCATGCCGAAGCGCAAAGCCGAGCTGCATGTGGTCGAGGATGGCGATCAGCCTTCGCTGTTCGGCACCAATGACGACATCGCGGGCGAGCCGCAGAAGACGGCCGCCGAGTAGCAGACGGACAAAGCTCCGGTCCCGTTGGCCCAAGCCATGGAGCTTGCGGCCGGCGGGTCGGAACCGTAATTTGCCGTCATGTCCCACGATCATGACCACGACAACGAACTCGATCCGTTTGCCGCGCGGGTTCGGGCGCTCGAAACTATCCTGACCCGCAAGGGGCTGATCGATCCAGCCGCGATCGACGTCATCGTCGATACCTACGAGACCAAGATCGGTCCACGCAACGGCGCCAGGGTGGTGGCGAAGGCCTGGAACGATTCCGCCTATGCCGAGTGGCTGAAGCGCGATGCGACGGCGGCGATCGAGTCGCTGAGCTATACCGGGCGCCAGGGCGAACACATGCAGGCAGTGTTCAACACCGGGGACACCCACAACCTCGTCGTCTGCACGCTGTGCTCCTGTTACCCGTGGTCGGTGCTCGGCTTGCCGCCGGTTTGGTACAAGGCGCCGCCCTATCGGTCGCGCGCGGTGATCGATCCGCGCGGCGTGCTCGAGGAATTCGGGCTCTCCCTGCCGGCCGAGACGAAGATACGCGTCTGGGATTCGACGGCGGAACTGCGCTATCTCGTCGTGCCGATGCGGCCGGAAAGCACCGAAGGCTGGAGCGAGGAGCGGCTGGCCGAGCTGGTAAGCCGCGATGCCATGATCGGCACCGCGCTGGCCCACGGGCCGGATAAGGGGGTGCCCGCATGAACGGCCCCCAGGATCTTGGAGGACAGATGGGGTTCGGCCCGGTCGCCCCGGAGAAGAACGAGCCTTATTTCCATGCCAACTGGGAGCGCCGCGCGCTTGGCGTGACGCTGTGCGCCGGCGCCATGGGCGCCTGGAACATCGACGAGAGCCGGCATGCGCGGGAATCGCTCCATCCGGCGGACTATTATGGCTCCAGCTACTATCAGATCTGGATCAAGGCGCTGGAGACCCTGCTCAAGCGGCACGGCTTCGTCAGCGAGCGCGACCTCAGGGCAGGCGACGCGATCGATCCGGCGGCGACGCCCAAAAGAGTGCTGAAGGCGGAAAATGTCCCGGCCGTGCTGGCCAAGGGCGGCCCGTGCGACCGGCCGGTCGAGACCGCGCCGCGCTTCAAAGCTGGTGATCCGGTGCGGACCAAAAACTTCAACCCGACCGGCCACACCAGACTGCCGCGCTATGCGCGCGACAAGCAGGGGACCATTGAGGCGGTGCGAGACGGCTTCGTCTTTCCCGACAGCAACGCTCATGGGCAAGGCGAGAACCCGCAGTGGGTCTACACCGTGGTCTTCGACGGGAGCGAGATCTGGGGCGAGGGCGCCGACCCGACATTGACCGTCTCGATCGACGCCTGGGAGAGCTATCTTGAGCCGGCCTGAAGCGAAGGGGTCCGCCGCCAGTTTGCCCGCTGGCCTCGACGCACCGGTATTTGCCGAGCCCTGGCAGGCCGAAGCCTTCGCCATGACGGTGGCGCTGCACGACAAGGGCCTGTTTTCGTGGAGCGAATGGGCGGATGCTCTATCGGCCGAGGTGAAGAAGCCAGATGCCGCGGCGGACGGCCATGACTATTACGAGCATTGGCTGGCGGCGCTGGAAAACCTGCTGGCGTCGAAGGGGCTGGCCGCCAAGCCTGATGTCGATGCAATGGCGCTGGCCTGGGAGCGCGCCGCGCATGCCACGCCGCATGGCAAGCCGATCCTGCTGGAGAACGATCCGAGCGCTGCCAACTGAAGTTGCACGGTTGCCTTTTTCGTTCCCTTTACGTTCTTGGTTGCGGCTGATAGCCTGAATCGCAGGGAGTTCGCCATCAGCTGTGTCGTTGATGATGGCGGCTGTCTTGTCTTTGCCTCGCGAATCCGGTCACACGATCAGATGGAATTTTCACCCCAACAAGACGAGGCGCTACAGGCGGTCGCCCGCTGGCTCCAGGCGGGCCAGCCGCAATTGTTCCGGCTGTTCGGCTATGCCGGCACCGGCAAGACGACGCTGGCGCGCTATTTCGCCGAACATGTCGACGGGCAGGTGCAGTTCGCCGCCTTCACCGGCAAGGCAGCGCAAGTGCTGCGCTCCAAGGGCGCGGTCAACGCCCGCACCATCCATTCGCTGATCTACCGGCCCAAGGGCGAGGAATCGGTGGCCGACGAGGTGACCGGCAAGACCTCGATGTCGCCGACCTTTTCGCTCAACCGGCAAAGCCCGATCTCGCGCGCCAAACTGGTCGTCATCGACGAGTGCTCGATGGTCGACGAGCAGCTTGGCCGCGACCTGATGAGTTTCGGCACGCCGATCCTGGTGCTGGGCGATCCCGGCCAGTTGCCGCCGATCTCGGGCGGCGGCTTCTTCACCGACCATGAGCCGGACTTTTTGCTGACCGAAATCCACCGGCAGGCGCGCGACAATCCGATCCTGCGGCTGGCGCTCGATGTGCGCGAGGGCCGCGAATTCATGCGCGGCGACTATGGCACCGCGCAGGTGATCGGCAAGGAAGACGTCAACCAGGAACTGGTGCTGAAAGCGGACCAGGTTCTGGTCGGCACCAACCGCACGCGCCGGCGCTACAACCAGCGCCTGCGCGAACTGAAGGGCTTCAATGCCGATTACCCACAAGCGGGCGACAAGCTGGTCTGCCTGCGCAACGATCCCGCCAAGGGCCTGCTCAACGGTTCGCTCTGGAAGGTGATGACCTCGTCGCGCGAGACGGTGAAGCCCGGCATCAACCTTCTGGTGTCGCCCGAAGAGGACGATCCGGATCGCGGTGTCGCCAAGATCAAGCTGCTCAAGGCGGCGTTCGAGGATCCGGATGCCGATATCCCCTGGCAGCAGAAGAAGCGCTTCGACGATTTCGACTACGGCTACGCGCTGACGGTGCACAAGGCGCAAGGTTCGCAGTGGAACGAGATCGTGCTGTTCGACGAAAGCTGGGCCTTCAAGGAAACGCGCCAGCGCTGGCTTTATACAGCCATCACCCGGGCCGCCGAACGGCTGACCATCGTCAGATAGAAGGGGTCGGCGGCAGCCGGGAGAATCGTTTCATTTTCTTTCTGGAGCGGCGGTCGCCTCTTCGCCCGTCGGCCGCGCCGCGAGCCACTCCCAGGCAGCAGCTTCCTCCTCGATCTTGAAATGCCTGAATTCGACAGGCGACGAAGCGGGCAAGGCGTGTCGTGCGTTCGGCGTCCAGTCAGGCGCGCCGATCGCCGCGCAACGGCCAATATGCTCCAATGCGTGGACGGCACCCTTCTTGATGGTCTCATCGGAAATGTCGGCCCAGTCGACGCCCTCGTGATCGACTATGCGCACGGCGACGTCGATTCTCGGATGGAGCGCATAGGCCGCCTCCAGCAGGCCGAACAGGTTCTCGGCATCGGCGGCCGAGACATGGCCGACCACATCGAAGGCAAGGAGGTCGTCGCGGCTGGTGTCGATGCGGCGGATCGCCGGCACGGATTGGAGGAAATTCAAGGTGGTGCCTCCCTTTCACGGAATATGTTGGTCTTCTGGAACACCGGAAAGGCCCTATCTGTTCCCGTCAAAGACGCTATAGATGCGCTGTTTCAAATGCGCCGTGCGGAACGAATGAGCGTGGCGCGCCTCAATCGACTGTTTTCACGGACGCCAAGCCCATGCCCGCCAAGCTTTCCGTCAACCTCAACGCCATCGCCATGCTGCGCAACCGGCGCGACCTGCCATGGCCCGATGTGATCGGCGTCGGCCGCCTTGCCCTTGCCGCCGGAGCGCATGGGCTGACAGTGCATCCGCGCCCCGACGAACGTCACACAAGGCATTCCGACCTGCCCCTGATCAGGGCGCTGATCGACGATGAGTTTCCGCAGGCGGAATTCAATATCGAGGGCTACCCAAGTGAGGATTTCCTGGCGCTTGTGGAGAAGAATCAGCCCGAACAGGTGACGCTGGTTCCCGACGATCCGGCACAGGCAACCTCCGATCACGGCTGGAACTTCATCGCCGATGCGGCGTTCCTGATGCCTGTTGTCAAGCGTCTGAAGAAGGGCGGTTTCAGGGTCTCGCTGTTTTCCGACGCGGATCCCACCGGCATAGGGGCCGCTCGCGATACGGGCGCCGATCGTATTGAACTCTATACCGGCCCTTATGGCAGCTACTATTCCGACTCCGGTAAGGCGGCCAAAGAATTGGAAAGATTGGGGAAAACCGCTGACGCGGCATTAGCCGCCGGCCTCCAGGTCAACGCCGGACACGACCTGACGGTGGCCAATCTGCCCGCGCTGGCAAGGCGTGTTCCGGCATTGGCCGAAGTGTCGATCGGACATGGGTTGACAGCCGACGCGTTGGAGTATGGCATGGCCGGCACGGTGGGTCGGTTTCTCAGAGCCTGCGGCTGGTAGGGTTAGGGCTTCGCTTTGCAGGTATGGCAGCCATAGCGTGCAATTGACACCGCATCGCAGCATGCATAGAGCACCGCGCGCCTGTCGGAGAGTGGTCGATGGCCCTTGCCAATAGCGGGAGCGAGGCTGAATCCGTCGAGCAATCGAGCCATTCCGAGGTTGAGCAGCACAGCACCAAGGTTCTGATGCTGGGCGCGCTCGGCGTCGTCTATGGCGATATAGGCACAAGTCCGATCTACGCCTTTCGCGAGGCGCTTCACGCTTCGCCCGGCATCGATACGCGCGTTCACGTGCTTGGCGTTTTGTCGCTGATTGTCTGGGCGCTGACGATCATCGTCACCATCAAATACGTCGCCTTCGTGCTTCGTGCCGACAACAAGGGCGAAGGCGGCACGCTGTCGCTGATGTCGCTGGCACGCAGCGCCTATCCCAAGGGCGCTCGACTGATCCTCGTGATCGGCCTTTGCGGCGCGGCGCTGTTTTTCGGCGATTCGATCATAACGCCGGCCATCTCGGTGCTGTCGGCGGTCGAAGGCCTGACGGTGGTGACCCCGGCGCTGGACGCCTATGTCGTGCCGATCACGCTGGTCATCCTTGCCATCCTGTTCTCGGTGCAGCGCTTCGGCACGGGAAAGGTAGCGGCGGTGTTCGGGCCGGTGACGGCGCTGTGGTTCCTGGCGATCGGCGTCGCGGGCATTTATCACTTGATGGATGATCCATCGATCCTGCTGGCCATCAATCCCTATTACGCGGTTGCCTATCTGGCCAGCACACCCACCGCCGCCTTCGTCACTGTCGGCGCGGTGTTCCTGGCCGTGACCGGGGCCGAGGCGCTTTATGTCGATCTCGGCCATTTCGGACGCAAGCCGATCGTGCTGGCATGGTTTTCCGTGGTGTTTCCCTGCCTGCTGCTCAACTATTTCGGGCAGGGCGCCTTTGTGCTCGCCAATGATGGAAAACCGACCAATCCGTTCTTCCAGATGCTGCCTGACTGGGCGCTGATGCCGATGGTGGGACTGGCAACGGCGGCGACCGTCATTGCCAGTCAGGCGGTCATTTCAGGGGCTTTTTCACTGACCCGCCAGGCGGTGCAGCTCAACCTTCTGCCACGCATCGAGGTGCAACATACCTCGGAAATGCAGTCCGGGCAGATCTACATGCCGCGCGTCAACCTGCTCATCGCGATGGGCGTGATGCTGCTGGTGGTCGGTTTCGGCAGTTCGAGTTCGCTGGCTTCCGCCTACGGCATCTCGGTGACCGGCGAAATGCTGATGACGACGATCCTGCTGTTCGTGGTGATGCGCAAGATGTGGAAATGGAAGCTGGCGCTCGCCCTGGCGCTGACCTTACTGTTCGGCATCATCGACAGCGGCTTCTTCCTGGCCAATGTCGTGAAGATCGTTGAAGGCGGCTGGGTCTCGATCACCGTTGCGAGCCTGATGGGGCTGATCATGTGGACGTGGATACGCGGCAGCCGCTATCTCTTCGACAAGACCCGCCGCAACGAGATCCCGCTCGATTTCCTCGCCGGCAACCTGTTGAAGAAGAAGCCGCAGCTGGTCTCGGGCACCGCCGTGTTCCTAACCAGCGATCCCTTGAGCGCACCGACCGCGCTGATGCACAGCCTGAAGCATTACAAGGTGCTGCACGAGCAGAACGTCATCCTCTCGGTGGTCACCGCACCGCAGCCGGTGGTGCCCGACAGCGAGCGGGTGAAGATGGAGACGGTCAACGAGCTGTTCATGCGGGTGACGCTGACCTTCGGCTACATGGAGCAGCCCAACATCCCGCGCGCGCTGGCGATCTGCCGCAAGCAAGGCTGGAAGTTCGACATCATGACGACGTCCTTCTTCCTGTCGCGGCGCTCGCTCAAGGCCTCGCCCAATTCCGGCATGCCGGTGTGGCAGGACCGGCTGTTCATCGGGCTGGCGCGCACGGCGGCCGATGCGACGGAGTATTTCCAGATCCCGACCGGACGCGTCGTTGAAATCGGCACGCAGGTCGCCATTTAATAGGTACGAGTTCGCCGGGCCTGGTTGTTTTGCGATGGTTCGGGATATGAGCATGCGAAACGTCGCATGGATCGACATCGCAAGACGTCGCCCACCGGTAGCCGCGCGCTGCTAACATGAGTGCCATAACGTTACGGCACTTGATATTGCATTGCAGCAAGCGTAGAGCACCGCGCGTTTATCGGAGTGTCGTACATGGCCCTTGCCAATGCTGGTAGTGAGGCAGAACCCGTCGACCAATCGAGCCATCCGGAAATCGAACAGCATAGCACCAAGGTGCTGATGCTGGGCGCGCTCGGTGTGGTCTATGGGGATATCGGCACCAGCCCTATCTATGCCTTTCGAGAAGCGCTGGTCGCGTCGTCACACGGCACCGTTGCTGATCGCGGCGACATTCTCGGTGTGCTGTCGCTGATCATCTGGTCGCTGACGATTACGGTTACGATAAAATACATCATGTTCGTGCTGCGCGCCGACAACCGCGGCGAAGGCGGCGTGCTGTCGCTGATGGCGCTGGCACGCGGCAGTTTCCCGAAGCGCTCGGCGGTGATTCTGGGCATTGGCATCGTCGGCGCCTCGCTGTTTTTTGGCGATGCGGTCATCACGCCGGCGATTTCGGTGCTTTCGGCGGTCGAGGGCATGAACGTCGTCACGCCTGCTTTCCAGCCTTATGTGGTGCCGCTGACCCTGGTCATCCTCGCCATGGTGTTCGCGGTGCAGCGCTTTGGCACGGGCGGGGTGGGATTGGTGTTCGGGCCGGTGACCGCGGTCTGGTTCCTGGCGATCGGCCTTTCCGGCCTGAAACACATCATCAACGATCCAGAAATCCTGCTGGCAATCAGCCCGCACTACATCGTCGCCTTCCTGATTCATTCGCCGGACGTGGCCTTCGTCACGGTCGGCGCCGTCTTCCTTGCCGTGACCGGTGCAGAAGCGCTCTATGCCGATCTCGGTCATTTCGGCCGCAAGCCGATCGTACTTGCCTGGCTGGCGATCGTGTTTCCCTGTCTGCTGCTCAATTATGCCGGACAGGGCGCCTTCGTGCTGGCCAAGAATGGCATCGTCGGCCATCCGTTCTTCGAGATGAACGAGGGTTGGGCTCTGATTCCCATGGTCGTGCTGGCGACCGCCGCGACGGTTATCGCCAGCCAGGCGGTGATTTCGGGTGCCTTCTCGCTGACCAGGCAGGCGGTGCAGCTCAACATGCTGCCGCGGCTGGAAATCCTGCACACGTCGGAAAAGCAGTCCGGCCAGATCTACATGCCGCGCGTCAACCTGCTGCTGGCCCTGGTGGTCATGATGCTGGTGGTCGGCTTCGGCGAATCCAGCAAGCTGGCTTCCGCCTACGGCATCTCGGTGACCGGCAACATGCTGGTGACGACGGTGCTGCTCTATGTCGTCATGACCCGGATCTGGAAGTGGAAGCTCTCGGTGGCGATCCCGCTGACCGTGCTGTTTGCCTTCATCGACGTCGGCTTCTTCGCCTCCAACATCGTCAAGGTGTTCGAAGGCGGCTGGGCGTCGCTGGTCGTGGCCTTCACCATCGTGCTGGGCATGTGGACCTGGGTGCGCGGCAGCCGCTATCTCTTCGACAAGACCCGCCGCAACGAGATCCCGCTCGATTTCCTCGCCGGCAATCTGTTGAAGAAGAAGCCGCAGCTGGTCTCGGGCACCGCCGTGTTCCTGACCAGTGATCCGCTCAGCGCACCGACCGCGCTGATGCACAGCCTGAAGCATTACAAGGTGCTGCACGAGCAGAACGTCATCCTCTCGGTGGTCACCGCTCCTCAGCCGGTGGTGCCCGACAGCGACCGGGTCAAGATGGAGACGGTCAACGAGCTGTTCATGCGGGTGACGCTGACCTTCGGCTACATGGAGCAGCCCAACATTCCGCGCGCGCTGGCGATCTGCCGCAAGCAAGGCTGGAAGTTCGACATCATGACGACGTCCTTCTTCCTGTCGCGGCGCTCGCTGAAGGCCTCGCCCAATTCCGGCATGCCGATGTGGCAGGACAGGCTGTTCATCGGCCTAGCGCGCACGGCGGCCGACGCCACCGAATATTTCCAGATTCCAACCGGACGTGTGGTAGAAATCGGTACGCAGGTGGCGATCTGACGAGGTCGATCGCCTCGGCCTGAACGGGGAGGCGGGGATGAGCGGCGAATTGGTGCTTGTCACCGGCGGATCGGGGTTCCTCGGCGCTCACTGCATCCTTGCCCTGTTGAAGGCGGGCTATAGCGTGCGCACGACGCTGCGCTCCGCCAGGCGTGAAGCCGATGTTCTGGCCATGCTGAAGGTTGGTGGCGCCGAGCCCGGCGACCGGCTTTCCTTTGCCATTGCCGACCTCATGAGCGACGCCGGCTGGCCGCAAGCGGTTGCCGGCTGCGACTATGTCCTGCATGTCGCCTCGCCATTTCCCTTCGGCGTGCCGAAGCATGAAGATGACCTGATCATCCCGGCTCGCGAAGGCGCCTTGCGCGTGCTCAGGGCGGCGCGAGACGCAGGCGTCAAACGCGTCGTGCTGACCTCATCCTTCGCCGCTATCGGCTATGGCAAGATGCGGCCGGACGGCCGGCCCTTCACCGAAGAGAGCTGGACCGATCCGACGGCCAAGGTCAGCGCCTATGTGAAGTCGAAGACGCTCGCCGAACGCGCGGCCTGGGATTTCATCGCCGCCGAGGGTGGCAGCCTGGAGCTGGCAGTCGTCAATCCGGTCGGCATTTTCGGGCCTGTCCTGGGGGCCGACCATTCGACCTCCACCGCATTCGTCCAGCGCATGATGAACGGTGCCATGCCGGGGCTGCCGCGCCTGTCCTTCGGTGTGGTCGACGCGCGCGACGTGGCCGACCTGCATGTGCGCGCCATGACCAATCCCGCTGCCAAGGGCGAGCGGTTTCTGGCCGTAGCCGGCGATTTCATGACCGTGCGGGAGATCGCGCAGGCCGTGAAGACGCGGCTCGGCGCGGCCGCCTCGCGTGTCTCGACGCGGGAGCTTCCCGATTGGCTGGTGCGGGTGGTGGGGTTGTTCAACGCGGAAGCCGCGCAGCTGGTGACGGAACTCGGCAAGGTCAAGAACGCCACCAACGCCAAGGCGGTGCGCATGCTCGGCTGGGCGCCGCGCTCGCGCGAGGATGCCCTGGCCGCCACCGGAGCAAGCCTGGTTCGGCTTGGGCTGGTCAAGACCCCGAAATAGCGCGGCGGGAGAAAGCCTTCCCGCCGCGCGGATTTCAGCCGGCCAGCGCGGCCTTGTTGGCCTTGAGGAACTGCTTCAGCGGTACCGACTTCCGGCCGGAAAGGGTCTCCACCGAGTCCGTTACCATGCCAAGGTCGCCGGCGCGTGTGGCAGCATCGAAGGACACCAGGAGCTTGGCGATCGGCTCGGGAAGCCCGGCCGCCTTCATTCCCTCGGTCAGCGCTTCGTCGGAGAGCTGGACGACCTGGATCGGCTTGCCGGTGACTTCGGTGACGAGTGCGGCGACTTCGGCTGGTGTATAGGCCTTGGGGCCAGTCAGCGTGTAAGTCGTGCTTTCGGTGTCGTCCGAAGCCAGCCCCGCGGCTATGGCCGCGGCCAGATCGCTCCGCGCGCCGTAGGAAATGGCGCCGTCGGCCGCGGACGTATACCATTGGCCCGATGCGAGGATTTGCGGCATCGCCATGAACAGGTTCTCGTCGTACCAGCCATTGCGGAAGATCGTGTAGGGAATGCCGCTCGCCTTGATCGCCTGTTCCGTGTCGTAGTGGTCGGGCGCGAAGAGCACCGGCGACCCCGGCTCGGTGTTGGGCATCGAGGTGTAAAGCAGGTGGCCGACGCCTGCCTTGCTGGCCGCAGCGACCGCCGCGAGCTGCTGTTCGCGCCGCTTTCCCTGGATTGCCAGCTCGTTGGTCGAAATGATGAGCGCCCGGTCGGCGCCGGCGAAGGCTTTGGCAAGCGAGGCCTGATCGTCGAAGTCGGCCTCGCGAACAGTGACGCCGCGCGCTGACAGGTCGGCAAGATTGGCGGGCGTGCGGGTCGTGGCGATGATTCGGGCCGCCGGTATCTCGAACGTGTCCAGCAGATGGTTGATGACGCTGCGGCCGAGCTGGCCGGACGCGCCGGTGACGAGAAGAGTTGCGGTCATGGGGGATCCTGACTTTGCGCCGGAAGGGCGGTTCGAGTGGTGGTCTCAAAAAGAGACCAGCACTAAAATAGGAATTGACCCGATGCCGTAAAGAAGGCAGTTTTTGGGGAGGTAGGCACAGGCAGGGAACCAGTCATGGACAGCCGAACCGTCAATCTGAGATCCAAACTCGAAGTCTACAAAGCGATGACCGACGGCGGAAGCATCGCCGATTGCCCGGTCCGCGACGTCATCCAGGGGCTCAATGGCAAATGGAGTTCGCTGTTGACGGCGGCCTTGGCTGAGCAGCCCTATCGCTTCGGCGAGCTGCGGCGGCTGGTTCCCGACATTTCGCAGCGCATGCTGACCCAGACGCTCTACGATCTGCAGCGCGACGGCTATGTGCGTCGCGAAGTGTTTCCGACCAAGCCGCCGAGTGTCGAATACAGCCTGACCGACCTCGGGCGCTCGATGTTCGATGCCTTGCAGTATTTGCTGCAGTGGGCTGAAAACAACCATGACGCGGTGCGCGACGCGCGCACTACCTTCGACGCGACCCAGGCTTGAACAACCGGACAGTGCGCGGCTCCGCGGCTTGATTTCGCCCGGCGGCTGAAGGATTGTCTCGGCCAGTTCGGCTTGGGGGCATCGGCATTTCCTACGACATCGCAATTGCAGGCGCCGGTCCGGCAGGGCTGGCCATGGCGCTTTACCTCAAGCGCGCCGGCCACAGGGTCACCGTCTTCGAACGCTTCGAGGAACCCAGGCCGGTCGGCTCCGGCCTGATCCTGCAGCCGACCGGGCTGACGGTGCTGGCCGATCTCGGCCTGCTCGATGATGTCATGGCACTTGGTGCCCGGATCGACCGGCTGCATGGCGCCGATGCCTCGACCGGCCGCACCGTGCTCGATGTCCGCTACGACGCCCAGCAGGGCGGCCGCTTCGGCCTGGCGGTGCACCGGGCTGCCCTGTTCGGCGTGCTGTTCCGCGCTGCCGGGCGTGAGACCATCGCCATCGAAACCGGCGTCGAAATCGAGACCCTGGAAACCGGCGAACGGGCAACGCTGATCCACAGCGGCGGGCGAAAGGCAGGGCCGTTCGATCTGGTCGTCGATGCCAGCGGCGCACGCTCGAAACTGCGGCAATGCGCCGGCAATGCCGCGGCACCACGACCACTCACCTATGGCGCGTTCTGGGCATCGCTGGATTGGCGAGGCGAGGGCTTTGACGAGCACGCGCTCTTGCAGCGCTACGACAAGGCCAGCGTGATGATCGGCGTGCTGCCGATCGGCCGGCCGGAACCCGATGCCGAAAGGATGGCGGCTTTCTTCTGGAGCCTGAAACCGGCGGATGCCGATGCCGTGCGCAACCTCGGCATCGATGCCTGGAAGGAGCGGGTGCTGCGGCTGTGGCCGCAGGCCGAGGCGTTCACCGGCCAGATCGACAGTTTCGACCAGCTCTCGCTGGCCCGCTACGGCCACCATACGATGAAATTTCCGGCTGGCCGGCGGCTGGCCGTGATCGGCGACGCCGCGCATTCGACCAGCCCACAGCTTGGCCAGGGCGCCAACATGGCGCTCCTCGACGCCGCCGCGCTCAGCCATGCGCTGGCGCGAGCGGACGGCGTGGAGGCAGCGCTGGAAGCCTATGCGAGAGCGCGGCGCTGGCATGTGCGGGCCTTCCAGGCACTGTCGCTGGCATTCACGCCCTTCTACCAGTCGGATTCGGCGGCGCTGCCCTTCATCCGCGACAGGCTGGTGGCGACGATCGCCAAAATCCCGCCGGCGCCGCGGTTTCTCGCCTCGATGGTGGCCGGCACGGTGATCGATCCGTTCAGGCGGGCAGGGCTTGCCGAAGCGCGGTGGCCGGATCGCCTTGCCAAATGAGACTCGATAGGAAAGACCCCTTCGCCCGCAGGAAAGCATGCAGGCGCTGCGGATAGTCAGGCGCCACGGCTTGCCTGATCGACGGACGGCCGCTCAACGCCTTGCGCCAGGCCTGGACAAGCGGCTTGCCTTCCAGGATGCCGAAATCGCCGATCCGGTCGAAGGCGTCGAGGTAGCGAAAGACCGGACCGTAAACGGCATCGACGAGGGAAAAGCGGCTGCCAGCGAACCATGGCCCGCGCCGCGGGGTATCGTCCGCGAGTTCAGCCTCGAGGCGGCCAAACATCGCCGACAGCGCACTAGACTCGGCGAGGAAGCCGGCCTCGCTCGGCGCTGAATAGAAGCGACCGATGGCGTTGAGGATGGCCGAGCCGTATTCGATCCAAGCCCGGTGCCGGGCGCGGGCATAGGGGTCGGCAGGGTGGAGGGGATTGGGCTGCGTCTCCTCGAGGAATTCGAGGATGACCGCCGATTCGAAGATTATCGTCTCGTCGCCAGCTTGCCGCACGCGCAGCAGCGGCACCTTGCCGAGTGGCGAGATCGCCTTGAACCAGTCCGGCTTGTCGGCGAGGTCGATGTCGACGCGCTCGAACGGCACGCCCTTCTCGGCCAGCGAGATCGCGGCGCGCTGGACATAGGGGCAAAGGGGGTGGCTGACGAGAATGAGGGTGTCGGGATGTTGCATGGGATGTGCCTCCCGATATCGATGCAGTTGCATCTATGTAGATGCATGTGCATTGATCGTCAAGCTTGATGCAATTGCATCTATCTCTTATGGTGCGGCCATGACAGAGACAGCCATGCCTTCGCCTGAAGCCATCAAGGTCTGGGCCCGCCTGATGCGGGTGTCGCGCCAATTGATGGAACGCGCCGAGGACGCTCTGAAGGAGGGCGGCCTGCCGCCGCTCGCATGGTATGACGTGCTACACGAGCTTGCCGAGGCCGGCGAGGGCGGTTTGCGGCCGTTTCAATTGATCGAGCGCACCTTGTTTGCGCAATACAACATCTCGCGGCTGTTGGCGCGGCTCGAGGCCGACGGGCTGGTCGAGAAACTGCCGGTGGCCGATGACGGCCGTGGGCAAACCATCCGCGTCACGGCCACGGGACGTGAGACGCGCCGCCGGATGTGGGCGGTCTACGGGCGCTCGATCGCGGACCTGGTTGGCGCCAAACTGTCAACCGTTGAGCTGAACACGGTCTCGGCGATGCTCGGCCGGCTGCGCGATCCGCCTGTGGACCATTGAGGTTGGACCAGTACTGAGCGGCTGTTGCGCACCGTCGCCTTTTGCCGCCAAATATTTCTACTTTTTCCCCTTGCGTCGGATGGCGGATCGCGCAATATGCCGAACCGTAACGTACGGTACGCTGTTGGTTGACGACAAACTGTACCCTTCGAACAGGAACCGAACGTGTTGCAGGCCAACGCCGACATCGACAACAGCCAGACGCTGACGGAGCGGCAGCAGGCCGTCCTGGACGCGGCGCTGCGGCTGCTGGTCGAGGAGGGCGACAACCTGACCATGACTGCCGTGGCGCGACGCGCCAGCTGTTCCAAGGAAACCCTCTACAAATGGTTCGGCGACCGCGACGGGCTTTTGACGGCAACCGTGCAGTGGCAGGCCTCCAAGGTCCGGGTGGCTCCGGTCGACGGCAAGGGGCTTGACCTTGCCTCGCTGGCGGCGAGCCTAGAGCGTTTCGCTTCCGATTGGCTGAGAGTGATCTCCAGCGACACCTCGATTGCGCTCAACCGTGTCGCGGTCGGCCATGCCGGGTCGGGCAAGGACAATCTCGGCGCCGTCGTGCTGGAGAATGGGCGCTTTGCCCTGGCCAAGCGGCTGAAGCCGGTGCTTGAGGCCGGCCGGCAGGCGGGACTCCTTGAATTTTCGGATGCCGAGATGGCGTTCCGTACCTTTTTCGGACTGGTTGGCCGGGATGTGCAGATCCGTCTGCTCCTCGGTGACCGGCTGGAATTGACTGAGGCGGCGATCGGCGGCGATGCCATCCGCGCGACGCAGCAGTTTCTCGCTCTTTTCGGAGCAACAAACGGCCGCAAGGCCTCTTCATAAAAACGGGAAGGAAGTAAAAATGCGCGTCTATTACGATCGTGATGCCGATCTCAACCTGATCAAGGGCAAGAAGGTCGCCATCATCGGCTATGGCAGCCAGGGCAGGGCGCATGCGCTCAACCTCAAGGATTCCGGCGCCAAGGAAATCGCCATCGGCCTCAAGGCCGGCTCGGCGACGGCCAAGAAGGTCGAGGCCGACGGGCTCAAGGTGATGAGCGTCGCCGACGCCGCCAAATGGGCCGATCTGATGATGATGGCGACGCCAGACGAATTGCAGGCCGACATCTACAAGAACGAGATCGCGCCGAACATCCGCGACGGTGCCGCGATCGCCTTCGCGCACGGCCTCAACGTGCATTTCGGGCTGATCGAGCCGAAGTCGACCGTCGACGTGGTCATGATCGCGCCGAAGGGTCCCGGCCACACGGTGCGCGGCGAATACCAGAAGGGCGGCGGCGTGCCGTGCCTGGTCGCCGTCAACCAGGACGCCTCGGGCAACGCGCTCGACCTCGCTCTCTCCTATGCCTGCGGCGTCGGCGGCGGCCGTTCGGGCATCATCGAGACCAATTTCCGCGAGGAATGCGAGACCGACCTGTTCGGCGAGCAGGTCGTGCTGTGCGGGGGCCTGGTCGAACTGATCCGCGCCGGCTTCGAGACGCTGGTGGAAGCCGGTTACGCGCCGGAAATGGCCTATTTCGAGTGCCTGCACGAGGTCAAGCTGATCGTCGACCTGATCTATGAAGGCGGCATCGCCAACATGAACTACTCGATCTCCAACACCGCCGAATGGGGCGAATATGTCTCGGGTCCGCGCATCATCACCGCCGAGACCAAGGCCGAGATGAAGCGCGTGCTGAAGGACATCCAGACGGGGAAATTCACCTCGGAATGGATGCAGGAATACCGCGCCGGCATGTCGCGCTTCAAGGGCATCCGCCGCAACAACGACAGCCACCAGATCGAGGAAGTCGGCGCCAAGCTGCGCGCGATGATGCCTTGGATTTCGAAGAACAAGCTGGTGGACAAGGCCAAGAATTGAGCGAAATCTATCCGCTCGAAGCCCCTCCAACTCTTGGTTTTTACGCAATTCCGGATGGAAAACCGCTACGCACTTTTCTGGAATTGCTCTGACTTCGAACGGTCAAAAACCAAAAACGGCGCCCCGTGGCGCCGTTTTCATTTCTGGTGTCAGCCGCAGGCAGCTCAACTATAGGGCGACCAGCACTGCTGGCGCGGCCCGTTATAGGGCTGGAACGTGTTGTCGTAAGCGCGGTACGACCGGTAGCGGTTGTAGCACCACCGGACATGGGCGCTCGAAAGCCGTCCCGCGCGGTAGTAGCGGCGTGGCGCCGGCGCATAGTAGTCGTAGTTGTTATAGTTGTTGTACATGCTGCCAAGGCCGAGACCCAGGCCAAGGCCGAGGATCGCGGCGGCGCCATCGTCGTAGTAGCCGCCGTGATAGTAGCGGCGGCCATGGCGCCAGCGCCAGTCGTCGCCGCGGTTCCAGTTGCCGCCACCATTCCAGTGACGGCCGCTCCAGTTGCCTCCGCCATTCCAGTGGCGGCCGTTCCAGTTCCCCGACCGGCGCCATCTCCAATCGTTGTTGAAACTCCGGTTGTTGCCGCCGGCCCAGCCTTCGCGGACCGGGGTAACCGTTGGCGCGGCGGTGCTGGCCGGGATCGACACATCCGGCTGTAGGATCGGCCCGGCAGCGGACGGCGCCGTGACGCCGGAGACAATACCAAGCGCTATCAGCCCGGATTTGACAGTGGAAGAAAAAAGCGCGTTCATTGCACTTCTCCAAGAGAACAGGCCCCACGCCCTACCAGGGGAATGGGACCACTGTGGATCTTTGCGTCTGAACGGCGGATGAACGGAAAGGTTCCGTCAACCATGGCGCGAACGCCGTCAGGACCAAACGATCCCTGCTTGTGGTCTTGCGATCTTGTCTTCCGCCGCTCTTGCAGGCAAAGGTCAGCGCATGTCGCTGCGCCTTGCCACCTTCAATGTCGAGAACCTGATGAATAGGTTCGACTTTTCCGGCTATCGCAACCAACTCAACGAGGACCGGACACTGGCGCTGTTCGATATCCAGAGCGAGGCCGAATACAGGATGCTGGAACAGGCGCGCGCCATCGCGCAATCCGATGACACGCGCCAGCTGACGGCGCTGGCCATCGCCGCCACCCGCGCCGACATCATCTGCATGCAGGAGGTCGACAACATCGAAGCGCTGAAGGCGTTCGAGTACGGCTATCTGTTCAAGATGGTGGGGCAGGGTTACCGCCAGAAATACACCACGTCGGGCAATGATTCGCGCGGCATCGATGTCGCGATAATGATGCGCAACGAGACCGCGCAGGGACAGCCGATCGAATTCGTGCGCATGACCAGCCACGCCTATGTCACCTACGAGCAGTTCGGCTTGCACACGCCGGAACTCGCGGCGCTTGGCAACCAGGCCAATGAACGCATCTTCCGGCGCGACTGCCTGGAAGTCGACATCAAGGTGGGCGGCGCGCCGATAACGCTCTATCTCGTGCACTTCAAGTCGATGGGGTCGCCCCGCAACGGGCTCGACGGACGCGAGGCGACAATGCCGGTGCGCATCGCCGAGGCGCAGGCCGTGCGGCGCATCATCGAGGAGCGCTTCGGTGGGGATCACGCTGCCGACAAGCGCTGGGCGATCTGCGGCGACATGAACGATTACCGCCAGCGCGTGAAGATCGCCGGCGATGAGGTCGACGGCTACCGTTTCGAGGTGGTCGACGAGAACCTGTCCTGCATCAACGTGCTGACAGCGGGCGGCTTCTGCGAAAACGTGGTCGAGCGGCGGCCGGAAATGAACCGCTGGACCTTCTATCACACACGCGGACCCGAGGAGCGGCATTTGTGCCAGCTCGACTATATCCTGCTTTCCAGGGGACTGGCGGCCAAGAACGCCACCGCCGTTCCCGACATCATCCGCAACGGCCAGCCCTGGCGCACGATCTTTCCCGCGGGCCAGGAAGTCGAGCGCTTCCCGCGTGCCGGCTGGGATCGGCCCAAGGCCTCGGACCATTGCCCGGTGGCGATCACGCTGGACATGGCCTGATGGGCAGGATCGGGACCTGAGCCGACATGAGCTTCGATCTTCCGCGCAATGTCATCCTGCCGGTCGATGCCATCGACGTCCGTCTCGATCCCGGCCCGCATCCCTTCGCGGTGGATAATGCCGAGGCGATCGCCAAGAATTGGCAGAGCGAGATCGCGGCCAATCCGGCGCTGTTCGACGGCACGGTGGTTCTGCTTTCGGAACTCGCCTATCGCGACCGCAGCCTCATTGGCCGCTGTCATGCGATCAACTACTCGACCTTCATGCTTTGGCGCAAACGACGGGAGAATTCCGGCGCCGAGCACGCCTATGGGCACGCCATGCTGGTGGCCGGGGACAACGCTCTGGTGGCGATCCGCATGGGACGACACACAGTGGGTGCCGGGAGCGTCTATTTCGCCGCGGGCTCGTTCGAGCCGACCGATTTCCGCGACGGTCTCGTCGATGTCGATTTCAACATGATCCGCGAGGTGCGCGAGGAGACCGGCCTCGACCTGTCGGATGCCAGGCGCGGTGTGCGCTGGCACGCCCTGTCGACGACAAGCGGCACGGTCATCTTCCGCCGCTATCATGTCGATGAGGCGGCTGACGAGATCGCATCGCGCATCCGCGCCTTCGTCGCCTCCGAAGCCGATCCGGAGATCGAGGGGCCAGTGATCATCCGCCATGCCGGCGACCTGCCGGACGGTCTGTCGCCGCATATGAAGCCGCTGATCGAGTGGCATTTTGCGAACGAGGGCTAAATCCCCTTGCATGCGCCTTACGGAGAAGCGTCGAGAGATTGCGTTGTGATATCAAACTTGATAAAATGCTATCAAAGATGTCACTATAAGTATGTTGCTATCGATGAGCGCTGTCACCATCCGCAATTTGCCAGAGGAAACGCTCCGCGCCTTGAAGGTGCGGGCGGCCCACCACGGCCGCAGCACTGAGGCCGAAATGCGAGAGATCCTGGAAACGGCCGTGCGGCCGGCCAATCGGGTCAAACTCGGCTCGCTGCTCGCCGCCATCGGTCGCGAGGCTGGATTGTCGCAAGAGGATGTCGATACCTTGCAAAGGCTCCGCGACAAGACACCGGGCGAGCCGGTACGGTTCGAATGATCCTCATCGATACCAATGTAATTTCCGAACCGTGGAAACCCGCGCCCGATCCGCGCGTCATCGCGTGGATCGACGCTCAGGCCGTTGAAACCCTGTATCTTTCGGCCGTCACCGTGGCCGAGCTGCGTTTCGGTGTCGCGGCGATGCCTGCCGGCAAGCGCCGCACGATCCTGCAGGATCGTCTGGAGCAGGACGCGCTGCCGCTGTTTGCTGGCCGTATTCTGCCCTTCGATCTCGATGCGTCGCGCGCCTATGCCATCCTCATGGTGCAGGCGAGGGCCGCGGGCAAGGCCATCGGCAACGCGGATGGTTACATCGCCGCCACAGCCGCTGCGCACGGCCTCACGGTCGCCACCCGCGATACCAGCCCGTTCGCGGCCGCCGGGTTGAATACCGTCAATCCGTGGGAAGCAGCGTTGTAACCGTGCCTGCCACTCGAAACCGCACGTTGTCGCCGCGGTCGGGATGAATGATCCGGGGAGAGGCGGACAGGGCTCTATGATGTCTTGCTCGTGAGTGCCTTGCGTTCGTTGCGCGCGGCGATGAAAAACAGAATGAAGCCGACGCCCAGCAACCCGCCCATCGCCATACCCATGGTCTGGCCGACGACCGCTTGGAAATCCGGTTTGACGCGATCGGGGTTGGTCATCCCGTAATCGGCGAGATACCACCAGATCCCTGCCAGGACAGCTTCGATAATCACCATGGTCAGGATCACGCGCGCCTTCTTGCTCATCAGCTGCTCCTCGACCAGAAATGCCTTGGCATAACATCGCCGACACAGTGACGACAGGGGCAGGGCGGAATCGTCCAAGGTTGCGCAAAAACCGGCGCGGCGTGCCGGGCGCCTTTGCAGCTTGCTCCCTTACTCGTGCCTTAGCGCGTCGATCGGATCGAGCCTGGCGCCGCGCAGGGCCGGGAAGAAGCCGAACACCATGCCGATCAGGGCGGAGAAGCCGACTGCGAGCAGGATCACCGCGGGGCTTGGCGCAAAGGGTATGGTCAAGGTCACGGAGGCGAGGCCGGCCAGCGCCAGCCCGATCAGGATGCCGATGATGCCGCCGAGCAGCGACAGCACGGTCGCCTCGACCAGGAACTGGATGAGGATGTGCTTTTCATGCGCGCCGATGGCGAGCCTGATGCCGATCTCGCGCGTTCGCTCGGTGACGGACACCAGCATGATGTTCATGATGCCGATGCCGCCGACCAGCAGGCTGACGCCGGCTACCGCGCCCAGCATGCCGGTCATGGTGGTGGTGGCACTGGCCATGGCATCGGCGATCTGGGTCATGTCGCGGATGGCGAAATCGCTTTCGCGGTCGGGGGTCATATGGCGCGCATCGCGCAAAATGTCCTCGACGCGCGGCTGCAATTCGGTGGTCGGCGTGCGGTCGTCGGCGGCGATGTAGATGTTGTCGATGTCGCGGTTGCCGGCGATGCGGCGCTGATAGGCGGCGAGCGGCATCAGCACGACATTGTCCTGGTCCTGGCCGAAGCCGGTATAGCCCTTGGGCTCGAGCAGGCCGACGATCTTGCAGGAGGTGCGGTTGACGCGGATGATCTCGCCCTCGGGATCGCCGGCGCCGAAGAATTGCTGGCGCACCGTTTCGCCGATCAGGCACACGCCGGTGCCCGACCGGGTTTCGGAATCGCTGAACGGGCGGCCCGAGACCAGTTTCCAGTCGCGTGCGTCGAGATAGGCGCTGTCGGTGCCGGTGACGCCAGAGGTCAGGCTTTCGGTGCCGAAGATGACGCGCACCTGCTTCTGCGATGCCGGCGAAATGGCGCGCGCGCCGGTGAGATGCGCAGCCAGCGCCGCCAGGTCCTTTTCGGCCAGCGGCCGCACCGCCTGGTCGAGCCCGCCCGGACCGCCGGGGCCGGCCGGGCGCCCGGCACGCACGACCAGCAGATTGCTGCCGAGCTTGGAAATGTCGGCCTTGACCTTCTGCGTGGTACCGGAGCCGATGGTCAGCATGGCAATGACGGCGGCAACGCCGATGACGATGCCGAGTAAGGTCAGGAACGAGCGCAGCACGTTGCGGCGGATCGAGCGCAGCGACAGGCGTACGGTTTCCCAGATCATGGCCTATGCCACTTCCAGGTTCATGGAATCGGAGGCCACGTGGCCGTCGAGGAAGCGGATGGTGCGCTCGGCGTATTCGGCGACATCGGCCTCGTGCGTAACCATGGCGATGGTCAGGCCAAGCTCCCTGTTCAGCCGCGTCAGCAGCTCCATGATCTCATGCGTGCGCGCGGTGTCGAGATTGCCGGTCGGCTCGTCGGCGACGAGCAGTGTCGGCCTGGTGACGATGGCGCGGGCGATCGCCACGCGCTGCTGCTGGCCGCCGGAAAGTTCGGCCGGCGTGTGGTGCTCGCGGCCGACGAGGCCGACCTCGGCCAGCGCCTGCATGGCGAGGTCGCGGCGCTCGCGGGCAGCGACGCCGCGATAGATCAGCGGCAGTTCGACATTCTCCGCCGCCGTGGTGCGGGCCAGGAGATTGTAGCCCTGGAAGACAAAGCCGACATAGAGGTTGCGCAGCATGGCGCGGCGGTTGCGGTCGAGCCGGCCGGCATCGACGCCCATGAAGGAATAGGTTCCGGCCGTCGGCGTGTCGAGGCAACCGATGATATTCATCGCCGTCGACTTGCCGGAGCCGGACGGACCCATGATGGCGACGAATTCGCCGCGCTTGATGGCAAGGTCGACGCCGGCCAGCGCATGCACCTTGGCTTCGCCCTGGCCGTAGCTCTTCCAGACCTTGTCGAAGGTGATGAGGGCGGCACCGGCGGCCATGGCCTCAGCTCCGCGACTGCGAGGCGGTGATCACCTGCGCGCCTTCCTCCAGGCCGGAGGTGATCTCGGTCAGCTCGCCGTCGGTGGAGCCGATCTTGACGTTGACCGGATGCGGCCGCCCGTTATCCAGCACATAGAGCGTGCGGGAACCATCGGTCGGTGCCTTCGCGGCCTGGCGCTGGCGGTTGCCGCCGGGGCGGCCCATGCGGCCGGTGAATAGGTCGCTCAAGCTCCAGCCGCGTGCCGCTTGCTGCGCCGGGCGGTAGCGGAAGGCGGAAGAAGGCACGGTGAGCACGTCCTTGGCCTGCCGCGTGACCACCGAAACTGTGGCGGTCATGCCGGGCCGCAACAGAAGTTCGCCGTTGTCGACCTCGAGCCGTGCATTGTAGGTGACGACGCCATCCGTCGTGACCGAGGCATAGGAGATGTCGCGAATTTCGGCATCGAACGGCCGGTCGGGGAAGGCGTCGACGGTGAAGCGGGCATGCTGGCCCGACTTGACCGCGCCGATGTCGGCTTCGTCGACCGCGGCCACCAACTCCATGTTTCTGAGATCGGCGGCGATGACGAACAGCACCGGCGCCTGCAGCGAGGAAGCGACCGTCTGGCCGGGGTCGACCGAACGGGTCAATACGATGCCGTCGATCGGCGCGTAGATGGTGCTCTTGGCAAGGTCGGTCTGCTGCGCCTTGAGGTCGGCCTGGGCGATGGCGAGATTGGCTTGCGCACTGTCGAGCGCCGCCTTGGCGCGGTCGCGGGTCGCGGTTGCCGCTTCGAGCGACTGGTCGGTCGCCATGCCGCGTTTTGTCAAGGCCGCTGCGCGTACCAACGCGCTTTCGGTCTCGGCCAGCGTCACCGTGGCGTCTTCGACATTGGCTGCGGCGCCCTTGGCGGATGCCTCAGCGCGTTCGATCTGGACCTCGAGTTTCACCGTATCAAGCGTCGCCAGCACGTCGCCCTTCTTGACCTGCTGGTTCTCCTCGGCGGAGACCGAGCGGATGATGCCGGACAATTCGCTGGAAATGTCGACTTGGGTGAGCGGCTGCAGCGTGCCCGTCGCCGACACCTGGACGGTGAGGTCGGCCTTGGCGGCCGGCACTGTCGTATAGTCGATCCTGGTCGGCGTGCCGGCATACCATTGATAGCCGGCAAAAGCCGCGACGAGGGCGATCAGGATCAGCAGCGCGTAGAGCCAACCGCGGCGGCGCGTCCTGCGCCGGCCGGCGTGGTCGAGCCCCAGCGCCGTCTCGATGGCGGAATCCGATTCCGTCTTTGGCAGATTGACAATCTGGTCCACCTCGGACCCCTATGATGCGCAATGTCCCTATCTGTGCACAGATCAGGCTTACCGGTTCAAATATCAAATTAAATTTCGCCCATGTTGGGATTGAGGCAGGAATGCAAACCCGGAATTACTTGCTTTACGATGTGTTCACGACCGAGCGACTGGCCGGCAACCCGCTGGCGGTGGTGTTGGATTGCAAAGGTCTGGACACCGCCGCGATGCAAGCCATCGCGCGCGAGTTCAACCTGTCCGAATCGGTTTTCGTGCTGCCGCCGGACAATCCCAAGCACCGAAACCGCATCCGCATCTTCACGCCCGACTATGAAATGCCGTTCGCGGGCCACCCGACGGTGGGCTCGGCCATTGCGCTGGCGGAATTGGCCGGTGAGGGCGGTGCCGGCATCTTCGTGCTGGAGGAAAATATCGGACCGGTGCGTTGCGCCGTGAGCCAGCACGATGGCGCCACCTTCGCCGAATTCGACCTGGCCAAGCTGCCGGAGCCGCTGAAGCTCGAAGCCGATCCGGTGGCGATCGGCGCGGCGCTTGGCTTGGCACCGCATGAAGTCGGCTTCGAGAATCACCGCGTCGCCTTCTGGTCGGCGGGCGTGCCCTACGTGACCATTCCGGTCGCCAATATCGAGGCGGCGGGCCGGATCCGGCTGGACAATCAGGCGTGGTCGGAACTGGCGCCGCGCAAGAGCGAATGGGCCTTTGCCAGCCCCTATGTCTATTGCCGCGAGACGGTAAACCACGAAAGCGCTTTCCACGTGCGCATGATCGTGCCGGGCACGCCGTCCTATGAAGACCCGGCGACGGGTTCGGCGGCGGCGGCCTTCGCCGGCGCCATCATGCATTTCGACGCTCCGACCGACGGGGTTTCGCAATTGTGGATCGAACAGGGACTGGAGATGGGGCGGCCATCGCGCATCCGCCTCGAATTGACCGTGCAGGGCGGAAAACTGGCCTCCGCGCGCATTGGCGGCAATGCGATCAAAGTCGCGGAAGGCAAGCTTTTCCTCTGATCGCCTCCGGGCTTTGTCGATTTGTCGGGAAATGATTCCGGCAGGGCTGGACAGGACCAGTATCGGCGGCTATATGGCCGCCAACGCCGGTTTTTACCGGCCGAGTGGGTGCGTAGCTCAGTTGGTAGAGCAGCTGACTCTTAATCAGCGGGTCCACAGTTCAATCCTGTGCGCACCCACCAAAAATCTAACAAAATCAATTTGTTGGACGAGGTGAGGGACCCTGACGGATGCAGGCGGAAGTCGGTATCCGCGCTATGTCTGAATATTTTGGGCAGCATCGAAGTTGCGTCCTGGTTTCTTTCCCGCTCAATCCGACCAAAAAGCCCCGTCGGCCTCTCCGGAAATTCAAAGCTTGCGAAACCCATCCGCCTCTAAATCAAAGAGATGGAGCATGATGTCGTCCGAAAACCGCGTCACACTTGTTCGGCATCATGCTCTAGATGCGCGTCATGTCATGCTTCCGGCTACCAAAATGTCGCGCTGGCGGTCGGTCGGTGCTTGCCCCTTGATCTGGTCCACGGCCCACTTCGATGATTCCCACCAGCGCGTGAACAAACTCAACCATATCGTTTGCCGTGATGGCTGCCTTGTCGGGGTTTTGCCCGATGTGCTCGGCTGCTTCGCAGCATGCGCGGCGGATGAGATCGTAGTGTACATCCCTTTCATCCTCCGGCAACGCCGCCAACTTCATGGCTCGGCTATGAATCAACCGTAGCAATAGTTCGAGAGCTGCTCCGACACTCATGCGTTTGCTCCGCATTGGTCGAGCGTCCCGGCGCTTGAGGGCGCGCGTTTGGAACGTCCGATGAGGAGGCGTTTCCCATCCCCTTATGGAAGGCTGCATCACAGCCGTTAATATATTCTTTCTTGCTAATATGCGTCCTTGGAGCCTGCAGAAGGGCCGAGCGCGCCCGTGCCTTCTCTTGCTGTCGAAATTTCAGTCGGTTCGAGCAAGGACATCGCGCCCCCCTGTTTCGGGGTCTTCGAAAATTTAGGTAGTGGGTCAGTTTGAAATTCCGCCCCGATCACAATAGGCGC
This sequence comes from Mesorhizobium sp. M8A.F.Ca.ET.165.01.1.1, assembly GCF_004792065.1. Classification (NCBI taxonomy): domain Bacteria; kingdom Pseudomonadati; phylum Pseudomonadota; class Alphaproteobacteria; order Hyphomicrobiales; family Phyllobacteriaceae; genus Mesorhizobium; species Mesorhizobium sp. M8A.F.Ca.ET.165.01.1.1. The sequence continues at coordinate 79,078 of NZ_SRTH01000003.1, forward strand.
TTTCGCCTACGCTCTGTCTGGAAAATAGGCTGAAGCGCATGCCATCTTCAAGCCATGACAGAGAAGCACCCAAAGCGCCCGCGCGATCCTAACCAGTTGGCGAAGTCGATTGTCTCGCTCGCCACCGGCGAGGCTGAAGATAAGAAGCCGCTCGCCTGGCGCACGCAAAGAGACGGTCGAAGGCAATCCCGATCCTAAGCACGTCAGCACGTCATTTGCCGAGCGCCAGAACCTCACCATGCGGATGCACATGCGCCGCTTCACCCGCCTGACCAATGGCTTTTCCAAAAAGGTTGAAGCTCACGCTAATGCGGTCGCTCTGCACTTCATGTATTACAATTTCGTCCGCATCCATAAGACGCTGCGCGTCACCCCGGCGATGGCCGCTGGCGTGACTGACAAGCTTTGGGAGATCGGTGATATTGTCGCGTTGATTGAAGCGAAAGAAGCCGAGAAGCCAATGGCTCGCGGGGCTTATCGAAAGAAACTTAATTGAGACAGCGAACGTTCAGCGACAGTCAAATCGAAGAGTTTATGCATCTGCATCTGACCAAATACCCAGATGCCGTTGAACGTATGCATTTCGTCATGAAGCATCCGTTTCGGGATAATGACGAGCAAATGTCCAGAACCAGGCGGGAGATTTTGGACACCGCGAAACACCTAGCGTTCTTTCACGCCCATGCGCAGGAAATACCCAAGGATCGCCTCGCGAAGGTCGCTGATCCATATTATCACGCGCGCCACGACATCCTATCCGATGTGATCGCCCATGTCGCTGCCATGCTGGGCCCTATAGGTTCCTATGAGATCGAGGAATGATGCTCGCAATTTCAAACTGACCCACTACCAAAATTTATGAGGGTTTGTACCTCAAGGCGATCCGCGCATTACTTCTCCGACACGCCAGCCTCGGCAAAGCTCGCCATTCTCGCATGGCATTCCAGCGCCGAGCGCACGATGTTGACGGCCAGGCACGCGCCTGAGCCTTCGCCGAGCCGCATGCCGAGATCAAGCAGCGGCGGCAGGGCGAGCGCTTCGAGCAGGCCGCGATGGCCCGATTCGGCCGAGACGTGGGCGGCGATGGTGTGAGCGAGGCCGGTCGGGTGCAGCTTCGCCAGGGGTGCCGCGGCAGCGGTGCAGACGAAGCCGTCGAGCAGTACGGGTATGCCCAGATGCCGTGCGGCCAGCGTCGCGCCAAAGATCGCGGCGAGTTCGCGTCCGCCGAGGCTGGCCGCGATCCCCAGCGGATCGGCAAGGGCGGCGGCGTGGCGCTTCAGGCCGGCTTCGATGGCGACCACCTTGCGCTTCAGGCCGGCATCGTCGACGCCGGTGCCGCGTCCAGTCCATTTTTCCGCGCCGCCGCCGAACAGGGCAGCCGAGATGGCGGCGGCCGGCGTGGTGTTGCCGATGCCCATTTCGCCAAAGCAGACGAGATCGATGTCCTTGGTGACCGCGTCATTACCGGCGGAAACCGCGGCGAGAAAGGCTTTCTCATCCATCGCCGATGTCTGCGTGAAGTCGCCAGTGGGCTGGTCGAGGTCGAGCGGGATGACGTCGAGTTCGGCGCCGGCGATGCGGGCCAACTGGTTGATGGCGGCACCGCCGCCGGCGAAATTCGCCACCATTTGAACGGTGACTTCGGAAGGGTAGGCCGACACGCCCTGCGCGGTGACGCCGTGGTTGCCGGCGAAGACGAAGACTTTCACGCGGTCGAGCTTGGGCATATCGCGGCCCTGCCAGCGCGCCAGCCAGGCGGCGATGGTTTCCAGCCGGCCGAGGCTGCCTTGCGGCTTGGTCAGCGTGTCCTGACGGCGGGCAACGGCATCGGCCGCCGTCTCGCTGCCGGCGGGCAGATTAAGGCAGGCAGCGCGCAGTTCATCGAGGGATTTGAAGGGCATGGGGGCAAGGTCTCCAGAAGGGAATCAGGTCAAGGGATCAGGAAAGGGCGACGGAAGCGACGAGAAGCACCGCGATTTCGCTCACCTGCTGCAAGGCGCCGATCGTATCGCCGGTCTGGCCATCGATCTGGTTGAGGCAAAGAGCGTGGAAAGCGGCAAACAGCAGGCCAAGCAGGACGAGCGCGGCGATGGCGCCGCCGGGGCCAAGCAACAGCAAAGGGATCGCGCCGAGCACGCCGCCGGCTATGGCGGTGCCGAGCGATACCGTGCCGGCGTCGGCCGACAGGCCGTCGGATCGTGCCGGCGGCAAGAGGTGCATGAAGGCGCCGAGCACGCCACGCGAGGCCGCATGCGCGGCCACCAGAGCGAAGAGGGCTTGCGTGGGATCGGGGAGTTCCGACAGCGTGCTCCAGCGGGTCAGCAGCGACAGCGCCAGCGCCATCGCACCATAGGCGCCGATGCGGCTGTCGCGCATGATCTCGAGCTTGCGTCCGCGCGACTTGCCGCCACCGAAGCCATCGGCGACGTCGGAGAGGCCATCCTCGTGCAGGCAGCCGGTGGTGAGCACGGTTGCAGCAAGGGCCAGGGCGGCTGATGGCCCAATGGCAAGGCCAAAGCGTTCCGCAGTGGCAAAGACGATCGCGCCGATCAAGCCGACGGCAAGGCCGGCGATCGGAGCGGCCCAGATCGCGGCGGCGAGGCTGCGGCCACGAAAATCGAGCACGGGCAGCGGCAGGCGCGTGAAGAAGATCAGGCAGAGCGCGATGTCATCGAGGACTTGCCGAGGCGACAGGGTGATTCTTGGGAGCTTCATGGCCTAGCTCTTCGCAATCGCATGAAAGAAGGTGCCGCTGACATGGCCGCGCCGGTAGCCGGAAGCGCCGAGCGGATTGCCCTGGCCGTCGGCGAGGTCGGCCAGCGGCTCGTCATTGCCGGCGGCCGTCATCTGCGCATAGTGGAATTCGTGACCTCGGATCAGCGCACCTTGCGGCCCCAGCGGACAGTCGGCGCGCAGCCGCGCCTCGCGGTAGCCGAGATTCATCTTGCGCCTGGCGAAGCTGGTGGAATGGCCGAGCAGGCCGAGCATGCGATGCGTCTCGCCGCCAGCATCCTCCAGCGCTTCACCAAGAACCATGAAACCACCGCACTCGCCATGGACCGGCTTCTTCACGGCGAAACGCGCCATTCCCGCATGGAAATTCATTGCGGCTGCGAGTGTGCCGGCGTGAAGCTCGGGGTAGCCGCCGGGCAGCCAGCAGACATCACAATCCTCGTCGGGCGCTTGGTCGGCGAGCGGCGAGAACGGAACGATTTCCGCGCCGGCCTTGCGCCAACAGGCGGCGACATGCGGATAAAGGAAGCTGAAGGCGGCGTCCTCTGCCAGCGCGATGCGTTGGCCGGGCGGCCGCAGCGCGTCGGCAAAGTCGCCAACTGCCGGGGCGAGGGGTGTTGCCAGCGCCATGATCGCATCGAGGTCGAGCGACTTCTCGGCCATGTCGGCGAGCCGATCGAGATGCGCCACCAGGTCGTCATATTCGCCGGCCTGGACGAGGCCGAGATGGCGTTCGGGCAAATTGAGCGTGGGATCGCGCAGGATGGCGCCGACGACGGGCAGTCCGATCGCCTCGATGGCGTCGCCGGAGAGCCGACGGTGGCGCTCGCTACCCAGCCGGTTCAGCACCACGCCCGCCATGTGCACATCCGGATCGTAGGTGGCAAAGCCCTTGGCGACGGCCGCCGCCGTGGTCGACTGGCCCGACACGTCGAGCACCAGCAGCACCGGCAGGCCGTAAAGCCGCGCCAGATCGGCGGCCGAACCGGTGCGCCCCTGCGCGGCCGGGATGCCGTCGAACAGACCCATGGCGCTTTCGAGGATGACGAAATCGGCATCGTCGGCCGCCTGTGCGGCCAGCGCATTGAGCAGCGACGGCGACATCGCCCAGCTGTCGAGATTGACGCCGGACAGGCCGGTGGCGGCGGTGTGGAAGCCGGGATCGATATAGTCAGGGCCGGATTTGGCGCCGCGCACCTTCAGGCCGCGCCGGGTCAGCGCGCGCAAGATGCCGATGGTAACGCTGGTCTTGCCAGAACCGGAGCGTGGCGCGCCGATGATGATCGCGCGCGCGGTCATGCTTGCCCAGCCAGTGCCGCGCGCATGGCGACGATGCCGCCGACGACGATCAATGCCGGTGAGGCAAGCCCGGCCGCCGCCGCTGCCTCGGCAATGGTGGCGAGCGTGGCGACGACGGTCCGCTCCTGCGGCGTCGTCGCGGCGACGATCACGGCCGCCGGCGTCGATGGCGCAAGCCCGCCGTCGAGCAGGGCTGCCGCTATGACAGGCAGATTGGCCATGCCCATATAGACGACGACCGGCTGGCCGGTACGGGCGACAGCCGCCCAGTCGATGTCGTCATCGGTGCCGGCGGCGTGGCCGGTCGCCAAAATGACAGCCTTGTTGATGCCGCGCATGGTGGCCGGGATACCGGTGGCGGCCAATGCGCTGAGGCCCGATGTCAGGCCCGGCAGCACACGGAATGGGATGTTTTCGCGCGCCAGTGCCAGCGCCTCCTCGCCGCCACGGCCGAAAATATAAGGGTCGCCGCCCTTCAGCCTGACGACGCGGCGGCCTTCACGCGCCAGCCGCACCAGCAAAGCGGTGATGTCGTCCTGCTTCATCGAGGGTTGGCCGCCGCGTTTTCCAGCAAAGAAAAGCTCGGCGTTTCCGGCTACCGCGACCACGTCAGGCGAAACCAGCGCGTCGTAGACCAGTGCGTCCGCTTCGGCCAGTGCCGCCAGCACTTCCAGCGTCAGGCAACCCGGGTCGCCGGGGCCGGCGCCGGCCAGCCAGACATGGCCGGGCTCGAGCGGACGCGGCTTGAAGTTCAGACGCGCGAGCGCCTGTTCGAGCGTGGCGTTTTCGCCTTTGTTTTTGGTGCTGCCGCTCACAATCCGTCCCGTCCGCGAAAACGCCGCTGATAATGGGCGTCGTACAATGAACTCTCGCCAAAGCCTTCCGCCGCCAGCGAGCGGCCGACGAAGATAAGCGCCGTACGCTCCATCGGATCGGCGGCGAGCTTTGCCTCGATGGTCTCCAACGTGCCGGTCAGCACGCGCTCGTCCGGCCAGGAGGCGCGGAAGACGATCGCGACCGGGCAATCGCCGCCATAGTGCGGTGTCAGTTCGGCGACGACGCGGTCGATGGCATGGATGGCAAGATGAATGGCCAGCGTGGCGCCGGTGCGGCCGAAACCGGCCAGCGTTTCGCCAGGCGGCATTTTAGAGGCGCGGCCGGAAACGCGGGTCAGCACCAGGCTTTGCGCGACTTCGGGAATGGTCAGCTCGCGGCGAAGTGCGGCGGCCGCCGCCGCGAAGGAAGGGACGCCCGGCGTCAGCGTGTAGGGGATGCCATGCTTTTCCAGCCGGCGGATCTGCTCGGCAACCGCGCTCCACACCGACAGGTCGCCGGAGTGCAGACGGGCAACGTCATGGCCGGCCTTGTGGGCCGCCACATATTCAGCCTCGATCTCGTCGAGCGACATCGGCGCGGTGTCGATCAGCTTCGTTCCCGGCGCGCAATGCTGCAGCAATTCCGGCGCGACGATGGAGCCGGCATGGAGGCAGACCGGGCAACTCGCCAAGAGCCTTGCGCCACGCAGCGTGATGAGGTCGGCGGCACCGGGACCGGCGCCGATGAAATGGACGGTCATTCGGCGTCTCCGCTGATGGCGATGGCGCAGGTGACCGCGCCGAGCACCGTGCGCGGACCAAGCAGGCTGGCGCCTTTGCCGGCGACGGCAAGGGCCGACGCTTCGGAAACCGATGGTGTGCCGGCCAGGTCCCGCGAGAGGCTGGAGCTGCTGAGCGTCCGTGGCGAGGCTGCCTGGAGAGCTGCGTCATCGACGATGATGACCGGAAGGTTCAGCGCGCGGCCGGCGGCAGCGATCGCGTCTTCATCCTTCTTGAGCGCCGCGGTGGCCAGGGCCGAAAGAGCCGACATCGCCAGCCCATGCGCTTCGAGCGCGGTTTCTATCGCCGCGAGCACGTCCTCGACGGTGACGCCTTTTCGGCTGCCGATGCCCGCGACCATCATGGCTTGACCCAGCTCCATTGCGTGACAGGCATGGCCGGCCGCCACGCCTGCATCGAGCCGACAGGCGAAGCGCGGGAAATGCCTATCCTGACAAGATCGCCGCCGCGCCTAGTGTGCTGGGCGAGAAGCAGGGCTTCCATCTCCAGCGTCACCGCGTTGGCGACGAGACGGCCGCCTGCGCGCAGCGCCTTGATGGCGGCGTTCAAGACACCGGTGTCGCTGCCGCCGCCGCCGATGAAGATCGCATCGGGCGTCGCTAGTTTGGCCAGTGCCTTGGGCGCGCTGCCTTCCACAATGACGAGGCCGGGAACACCACAGGCAACGGCATTGTGGCCGATGCGGGCGGCGCGGGCCGGGTCGGCCTCGATGGCGATGGCGCGCAGCGAAGGGTGGGCGAGCATCCATTCGATGCCGATGGAGCCTGAGCCGGCGCCGATATCCCACAGCACTTCGCCGCGTCTCGGCGCCAGCGCCGACAGGGTGATGGCGCGGATTTCGCGTTTGGTGATCTGGCCGTCATGCTCGAACATATGATCGGCAAGGCCCGATGTGAGGGGCAGCACGCGCCCTTGCGGATTCGAATCAATCTCGATCGCCAGCACGTTGAGTGGATTGATGTTTTCCAGATTGAAGGCATCGGCACGCGCTGAGCGCAATGTCTCCTTCGGTCCGCCCAACGCCTCCAGCACCGTCAACCGTGAAGCGCCGAAGTCGAGCTCGGTGAGCAGGCGGGCAATTGCAGCGGGCGCGTCGCCATCCGACGTCAGCGCCAGGATGCGCGCGTTGGGCTGCAGCAGCGGGCGGATCAGGTCGACCGGGTGGCCGTGCAACGAGATGATCTCGATGTCCTGCAGCGCCCAGCCGAGCCGCGCCGCGGCCAGCGAAATCGCCGACGGAGCTGATATGACATGCATCTCCTGTGGCTGGACCTTGCGGGCGAGGGTGGCGCCGACACCGTGAAAGAACGGGTCGCCGGAGGCGAGCACACAGACATTCCTGCCGGTGAGCGCCAGGACATCGGCCATCCCGGCATCGAAAGGAACCGGCCAGGGGCATGGCTTACCCCTGGCGAAAGAAGCGACTAGCGCCAGGTGCCGCTTGCCACCGAAGATGAACTCCGCCTCGGCGATCCGACGCTTGGCCTCGTCGCCGAGACCCGCTAAACCGTCCTCGCCGATGCCGACTACCGTAAGCCATTTTGGCGTTGGCTGATTTTTTGACATGTCGCGCCGCCCCTCATCCGCCTGCCGGCACCTTCTCCCCGTATAGTGACGGGGAGAAGGGAGAAGCTCCGGCGCCGACGCCTCCCTCTCCCCGTCCTTCACGCGGAGAGGGTAAGGGTGAGGGGCAGCGCCGACGATGTTTGACATGGTGCCCATGAAGAAGATTCTGATCCTCGGCGGCACAACAGAAGCGCGCCAATTGGCCGGAAAACTGGTGGAGGATTTCCTCGTCACGCTTTCTCTGGCCGGCCGCACGGAAAGCCCGGTTGCGCAGGGCGTGCCGGTGCGAAGCGGTGGATTCGGCGGCGCCGATGGACTGGCCGCATATCTCAGGGAGACCGGCACTGGTCTGCTGATCGACGCCACGCATCCCTACGCGGCGCGGATCTCCGCCAATGCTGCAATGGCCGCGCGCAAGACCGGCGTGCCGATCCTTGCCTTGCGGCGCCCGGGGTGGGAGGCCGTAGAAGGCGACCGCTGGCTTGAGATCGATAGCGTTGCCGGCGCCGCGCGGGCGCTTGGCGATGTGCCGCGCCGCGTATTTCTGGCGCTTGGCCGGCAGGAGGTCGCCGCCTTCGAGGCAGCACCCCAGCACCACTATCTCATCCGCAGCGTCGATCCGGTCGAGCCGAAGCTGGTTGTGCCCGACGCCGACTATCTGCTGGCGCGGGGCCCGTTTCACGAGAGGGAAGAACGCGCTTTGCTCGAAAAGCATCACATAGGTGTCGTGGTGTCGAAGAACAGCGGTGGCGCGGCGACATACGGGAAGATTGCCGCGGCGCGGACGCTCGGCATCGAGGTGGTCATGGTGCGCAGGCCGGCCTTGCCGGAGGTGCCTTCGGCTGAAACCGTCGAAGCGCTGGCCGCCATGATCGATCATTTCGTCGAACCCGACGCCGAGCGCGGCGTGTAGACCAGCGCCGGCTTGTCGCCGCGCTTGATGATCCGGGTCTCCGGCGAACCGATGATGATGCAGGTCGCCATGTCGGCCTTTTCAGCGTCGACGTCGGCCAGCAGATAGACCTCGATGCGCTCGTCTGGCCGGCCCGCGGCACGGCCGAAGATCACCGGCGTCGTGCCGGGCAGGATGGCGGTCAGGCATTCGAAGGCGCGGCCAAGCTGCCAGGGACGCGCCTTGCTGATCGGGTTATAGAGCGCGATGACGAAGCCGGCGCCAGCCGCCGCCAGAAGACGCAGTTCGATCAAATCCCAAGGCTTCAGATTGTCGGACAGCGAAATGGCGCAGAAGTCGTGGCCGAGCGGCGCACCGATGCGGGCGGCGACCGCCAGCATGGCGGTGACGCCAGGCACCACGGCGACATCGACCGCACGCCATTCGGCCGGACCGGCCTCGATCGCCTCGCAGACGGCGGCGGCCATGGCAAAGACGCCGGGATCGCCGCCGGACACCACGGCGACGTCGTGGCCTTCGGCTGCCTTGGTCAGCGCGTCCTTGGAACGGGCGAGCTCCTCGCGATTGTCGGAAGCGACGCGGGTCTGGTCGGGGCGCAGGTCAAGCCGGTCGAGATAAGGCTTGTAGCCGTAGAAGAATCTCGCCTCGGCGACAGCGCGGCTGGCTTGCGGCGTGACCTGGTCGGCATTGCCGGGGCCGAGGCCGATGACGGTGAGACGGCCGCTCATGCCTGCGCTCCAGTCGGGCGGCCGGACCAGCCGGCGACCAGCACGATGGCGAAGTAGGGCGCCTTGTCGTCCGGCTTGTCGGCAAGCCGCATCGAGACGCTGCCGGCCATGGTGCCGCGCTCGACATAGACGGCGCGCGTCAGCTTTCCGGTCGCTTCCAGCGCGCGCCTGATCTTGGGCAGGTTGCGGCCGACCTTCATGATCACGGCGGCATCGGTGTCGGCGAGGCGTCGGGTCAACTCGAACTCGCTCATCGTGCCGGGCAGCACGGTCAGCACGTCGTCACCCTGGACGATCGGCACGCCGGTCTGCGACCAGCAGCCGGACATGGCGGTGATGCCGGGAATGACTTCAGTCGGGAAACGATTGGCGAGACGGACGTGCAGGTGCATATAAGAGCCGTAGAACAGCGGGTCGCCTTCGGACAGCACGGCGACCATCCGGCCAGCATCGAGGTGCTCGGCGACCTTGTTGGCCGACTCCTCGTAGAAACCTGATATCTGCGAGCGGTAGTCGTCGTGATCCTTGTCGATCTCGGTGGTGACGGGATAGAGCAGCGGCAGTTCCAGCATGCCGGGCCGGAAGCGCGCTTCGACGATGGCGCGCGCATTGCTGTTGTTGCCGCGCTTGGCGAAATAGGCCACGACATCGGCCTCGGCCAAGGCTCGCGCGGCCTTCAGCGTCAACAATTCGGGGTCGCCGGGACCCGTGCCGACACCGACAAGCCTGCCTTTGGAAATCGCGTTCACAGACCGGGCCTCGCCAGCGAATTGAGCGCGGCGGCGGTCATGGCGCTGCCGCCGAGCCTGCCGCGCACGATGGCGTAGGGCACGCCATAGGAATTCTCGGCCAGCGCATCCTTGGATTCGGCGGCGCCGACAAAGCCGACTGGCATGCCGATGATGGCCGCCGGTTTGGGGGCTCCGTCGTTTAGCTTTTCCAGAAGATAAAACAGCGCGGTCGGGGCATTGCCGATGGCGACAACCGAACCGGCCATGCGCTCGCCCCACAGGTCGATCGCGGCGGCGGAGCGGGTGTTGCCGATCTCCCTGGCGATGTCGTGCGTGCGCGGGTCGCGCAAGGTGCAGATCACCTCATTGCCGGCCGGCAGCCGGGCGCGGGTGACGCCATGCGAGACCATCTCCGCGTCGCAGAAGATAGGCGCGCCCGCCGCCAGGGCTTTGCGGGCGGCGGTGACGAAATCGGGGGAGAAGACAAAATTCCTGGCGGCTTCGACCTGGCCGCAGGCATGGATCATGCGGATGGCGACATCGGCCTCGGCCTCCGAGAAGCGCGAGAGATCGGCCTCGGCGCGAATAATGGCGAAGGAACGCTCGTAGATCGCCGTGCCGTCGTGGATGTAGTCGTAGGCGGCCATGCTCATTTCCGTTGGTAAGGTTGGGCCCGTTGGTAAGTTTCGGCGATGCCGGCCGTGCCCAGCCTTGTCAGGCAAGCGGCGGCGGTCTCGCCCTGATATCGAGCGCCGCGGATCACCGCGGCGACGCGGCCGATGCCGCGCGCGGCGTCATAGCCCGGCCTGTAGCCGGCAGGAAGAGCCTTTGCCGTCGCGTTCACGACAAGTCCGGCTCCGTTTTCGCCGCCGACCAAGGTCAGCGCGGCCGGGCCGGGATGCGCGCAGCCCTTGGCGCAGCCGGAAATGTGCAGGATGAGGGAGGGATCGAGGATGTCGGCGTTTTCGGTGGCGATCGTCTCGGCGATGTCGCGGGTGGCGATGCGGCCGGACGCGCAGGCCGGCGTACCGGGGCAAGCGGCGATGCGGGTGCGGGGGTCGGCGGGGGAGGTGACGAAGCCGAGGGTGGCGGCTGTGTCTTGCAGGGGCTGGTTGGCGGTCGCCGGCTGGCCGAGGAAAAGCAAGGCGCGGCCTGGGGCGAGGCGGATTTCGGTGGTGCCGAGGGCGAGGGCGCTTTTTGCGAGGGCGATGATTTTGTCCGCTGGGATGCTGCCATAGGGCAGGCCGATGCCGAGGGCGAAAGTTCCACCGGCCAAGGGGAAAAGCCCGATAGGTTTGCGCGAGGCGCCCCCCTCTGTCCTGCCGGACATCTCCCCCTCAAGGGGGGAGATTGCGCTGTCACCGATGGTTTCGCCAATCTCCGGTGTTGTTGAAAAGCCAGCGTCGAAGCCGTTGATCTCCCCCCTTGTGGGGGAGATGTCCGGCAGGACAGAGGGGGGCGCCGTAGAGTGCCAGCTTGCGAGAGACTCCAATTGCCGCCCCGACAAATCCCGCGTGTGTGCGTCCCGGCCTTTCTCGGCAACCATCCGCAGCGCCGCGACAGCAATGTCGCGTGCCGCATCCTCATCCGCCACGGTGAGCCGCTTGGCGGTCCGCCCGTCACCCGCGACGGATACAAGCCAACGGCTGGCTGTATCGGCTCGCACCGCCCTCAGCCGCACATCGGCCGTTACCGCATCCAGCGTCAGTTGTCCGCCACCGTCAACGATCACCGAAACCTTCGGTCCCAGCCGCTGCGTCAACCCGGCTTCCTCGACGGCCACGCGAATCTCTTCCGCCATCGGCCGGGGATCGGCGATCTCCTGCGGGTCAATGCCTGCCAGCGGGCCGGTCTCGACCGGCACCCCGGTGCGCACCGCGATTCCCAATGCATCCACCTCCGCCGCCAGCAACGCAGCGCTGTCCGCCGTGAGGCCGCGTATCTGCAGGCTGCCGCGCGCGGTGACTTCCATGATGCCGTTGCCGTGCCGCAAGGCGGATTCGGCGATCCCGATCAAGAGCTTCGGCGACAACCCTCCGGAGGATGGACCTCCGGCGACCGGGTTCAGGCGCACCAGCAGGCCGTCGCCTGTCTGCATCGGCGCGGACAGAGCGGGGCAGGCGCCACGGCGCGAGAAGGCGTTCATGCCGCGACCCCGGGCGCGTTGGCTTCCGCAATCAGCGCGGCGAGATCGTCGTCGATGGAATTGCGCAAAGGATGCCAGAGGCCGCGGCGGCGCGCCGACAGGAAGCGCTCGGCGATGACTTTGGCGGCGGCGGGATTTTCGCGCAGGATGAAGGCGCGAACGTCCGGATCGCCGAGATAGGCATCGTGCACGGCCTCGATCAGCGCGCCTGAAATGGCATGGGTGGTCTCGGCGAAGCCGACCAGCCGATCGACCGTTTCGGCGAATTCGGAGGCGCCACGCGGGCCGTGCCGCATCTGGCCTGAGATGAAGCGTGCGTTGACGGCGCGGGCACGCACCACGCGCGACACGGCCTCGCCGACCGATCGCGGTTTCGGTTTTTGCGGATCGGTGGTGTCGAGCACGATGACGTCGGCGTTCCTGCCGAGTGCGGCCAAGGCGGCCGAAAAGCCGCCGATGAAGGCGACGTCGGCTGAGCCTTCAAGAATATCGCGGCCGGGATCGTCGCCGGTGTGAACCATAAGATCGGCTTCGGCGATGCGTCCCTCGAAGGCGCCAGGCGCCGAGACGCCTTCGCCGCCGGCGCCGCCATAGGCATGCGAGGTGGCGTCGAGATAGGCGCGGCCGATCTCTTCGCGTGCGCTCCAGTCGCCTCTCGACAACAGATCCTCGACGCCGGCGCCGTAAGTGCCGGGCGATGTGCCGAAGATGCGCGGGCTGATCTTGCCATCGGCGCGGGTCTTGGCGGCGAGCGGGTTTTCCGAATCGTCCTCGTCGCGCGCGGAAACGGCGTTGGCGGCGGCGTCGATCAGGGCGATCTGGGTCGGGAACATGTCGCGGAACAGGCCTGATATGCGCCAGGTGACGTCGACGCGCGGACGGCCGAGCATAGCTGGCGGCAGCACCTCGATGCCGGTGATGCGGCCGGTGGCAGCGTCCCATTGCGGCCGGCATCCCATCAGTGCCAGCCCCTGCGCGATCTCCTCGCCGCCGGTGCGCAGCGAGGCCGAGCCCCAGAGGTCGATAACCAGGGAACGCGGCCAGTCGCCATGCGATTGCAGGTAGCCGCGCACCACTTCCTCCGCCGCCGCCTTGCCCAGGTCGTAGGCGGTCGGCGTCGGCATGGTGCGCGGGTCCGAGGTGAACAGGTTGCGGCCAGTGGGCAGCACGTCGGAGCGGCCCCGTGCGGGCGCGCCAGCCGGGCCGGCCTTGACGTGACAGCCATCGAGCGCGGCGAACAGCGCCGACTTCTCGGCTTCCGCGCTTTGGCGGCGCATGGCATCCGGCTCGCCCTCGGGCGCGCGGCCGTAGATATGCAGCCCGTCCTTGATAGCGAAGTCCTTGAGATCGCAGAGCCAGGCGTCGATACGGCGCAGCGCTTCGTCGGGCGCATCGGTTTTGGCGACGCCGGCTTCGGAGGCAAGGCCGGTCTTTTGCGCGGTTTCGACAATCAGCCTGGCGAGACGGTCGCGGCGGCGGCGGTCAAGGCCATCGGCCTGGGCGTATTCATCGACCAGGCGTTCGAGCTTGTGCTGGTCCTCGTCGAGACCTGCACCGGCGAGCGGCGGCGGCAGATGGCCAAGGGTGACGGCGGCGATGCGCCGTTTGGCCTGCGCCGCCTCGCCTGGATTGGAGACGATGAAGGGATAGATGACGGGCAGGGACCCGGTCACGATCTCGGGGAAGCAGTTTTGCGAAAGCGCGACGGTCTTGCCGGGCAGCCATTCCAGCGTGCCGTGGGCGCCGACGTGGATCAAGGCATGGACGCCGAGCGATTTGCGCAGCCAGAGGCCGAAGGCGATCAAGGCGTGGCGCGGAGGCAGTGTCGGGTCGTGGTAATCGGCGCGGCGATCGGCGGAACGGCCGCGATCAGGGGCGAGTGCCACGGTGATGTTGCCGAAGGTTGCGGCACGGAAGGGGAAGTTTGCTGAGGCTGGCGCTTGAGCGCCCCCCTCTGTCCTGCCGGACATCTCCCCCACGAGGGGGGAGATTGGCAACTTCGGCGCCCGTTCTTTAACCTTCGAAATTGGCGAAAGCGGAGATGCGGGCACAATCTCCCCCCGTGTGGGGGAGATGTCCGGCAGGACAGAGGGGGGCGCCTCGCGCAAACCTGTCTCCTGATCTGCTCTGCCCCACGCGGCGTCTACCGCGGCAATTGCCGATGTCGGAAGCTCAATAGAAAAGGCACCATAGTCGTCGAGCCCCAATCGATCATTGCCGTGCTCCAGCAGATCCAGCAACGCGCGCGGTGTTTGCGGAATCCCCTCAACGGCATAGCCCTGTTCGCTCAAGTCGTGCAGCATCGCCAGCACACTGGATGGCACATCCAGCCCGACCGCATATCCGGTGCGGCCAGGAGCGCTGGGATAATCGGGAATCAGGATCGCCAGTTTGCGCTCTGCGCGCGATGTCTCCCGCAGGCGGATGAAGGCCGCAACGCGCTTAGCCACCTGCGTCACACGATCCGGTTCCGGCCGGTTGGCCAGCGCACGGTGGCCAAGCGCCGGATCGACATCGCTCTCGCCCTTGAAGGAAATGGCGCCTGCAAGGATGCGGCCGTCGAGTTCGGGCAGTACGACATGCATGGCAAGGTCGGCCGGCGCCAGGCCGCGCTGGTTGTTTTCCCAGACATCGCGGCGGGTGGTGGCGATGATGACCTGGAAGACGGGCACGCCGGCGCGGTCGAACAGGGTTTCAACGCCGGGTTCGGCACCCGAAGCGAAGGCGGTCGCGGTGATGATGGCGGCGGGTTTCAGCGATGCAATGGCGTTTTCGACGAAGGCCAGGGACCCAGGATCCTTGAGGCTGGAAACGAAGACCGGGACCGCTGCCAGTCCCTGGGAGCGCAAAGCCTCGGCCAGCGCATCGATCGGGGCGACGTCGGCCGCGAGCAGCATCGAGCGGTAGAAGAGAATAGGGACGACGGGAGCGCCGACCATTGAAAGGTCCGGCTCCTCCGCGACCCCCAATCCAGACTGATAGTAACCGGCCTTCGGCACGCTGACCGGACTGGCGACGGACGTATCCTGTCCAGCCAGGCCTGCCAGCCTCCGAACCAGCGCGCTCATATTGGCCGGGCCGCCCTCTCGGAAATAGCCAAGCAGGCCGTCGAGTTCGGCGCGTGGCAGCGTCGAGGCTTCGATCAGCCTGAGATCCTCGTCATGGCTTTCACCCGGAAGCAGCGCCAGTTTGATGCCGCGCTCACGGGCAATCACCGCCAGCTGGTCGCAGCCATAGCGCCACCAGTCGTTGCCGCCGAGGATGCGCACCAGGATGACCTTGGCATGGCGGGCGACGCTGTCGATCCAGAGGTCGACGGACATGGGGTGGCGCAGATCGCGCAGTGCGGCCAGCCGCATGGAGGGCAAGCGATCGGCGTCCGCCTTCCATGCCGCCGCCAGTCCGGCGAGATCGCTGTCGGTGAACGACAAGGCCACGATATCCCCCGGCGTTTGCCTGAGGTCGACAGGCTCGGCGAGGTCGTCGAGCGAGGCGGAGGTCGTGGTGAGGATGTGCATCGCGGCCCGTGTCTGAAATCAGCCGGCGAGTATGCGTTCGATCGCCGGACGGTTCAGCCCCTTGAGGCCGATGACGACCAGGCGCGAGCGGCGGTCATCCTCGGCGGCCCAGGCGCGGTCATAGTAATGATTGACGCGCGGGCCGACGGCCTGCAGCAGGAGCCGCATCGGCTTGCCGCCGACCTCGACGAAGCCTTTCACACGCAGCACGTTTTCCTGTTCGGCGGCCGCGGCGACGCGCTTTGCCAACTCGTCCGGATTGGCGATCGAAGGAATGTCGACGATGAACGTGTCGAAGTCGTCATGCTCGTGGTCGAATGCGCCGTCATGATGGGACTTGCGGTTCTCGATGTCATCCTCGACGGCGAGACCAAGCCCGAGCAGCACCGAGGGATCGACCTTGCCATGCGACGTCGGCACGATCTTCACGGCGCGGGCGGAGTGTTCATTGACGATGGCGTTGGCGCGGGCCGAGCCGTCGGCGTCCATCAGGTCGCTCTTCGACAGGATGATCAGGTCGGCGCAGGCGATCTGGTCCTCGAACACTTCCTCGACCGGGTCGTCATGGTCGAGGCTCTCATCCCCGGCGCGCTGCGCCTGCAGGGCGTCCATGTCATTGGCGACGCGGCCTTCAGCCAACGCCGGGCCATCGACCACGGCGATGACGCCGTCGACGGTCACGCGGCTTTTCACCGTCGGCCACTGGAACGCCTGGACCAGAGGCTTGGGGAGAGCGAGACCGGAGGTTTCGATCAGGATATGGTCGACCTTCGGCGTCAGCGACAGGATCTGGTCGAGCGCCGGCACGAAATCGTCGGCGACGGTGCAGCAGATGCAGCCATTGGCCAGTTCGACGATGTTTTCCTCCGGGCAGGTGTCGATGCCGCAGCCCTTGAGGATTTCGCCGTCGATGCCGATATCGCCGAATTCGTTGACGATGATGGCAATCCGCTTGCCGCCGGCGTTTTCCAGGAGATGGCGGACCAGCGTCGTCTTGCCGGCCCCGAGGAAGCCGGTAACGACGGTGCAGGGAACGCGGGAGAGATTGCCGGCCGAATTTGGAGCGGTCATGTCAAGTCCTTCAGCATGTCGAGAGGAGGGATGCGGGCAACGAGGCCGCGCTTGAGGCTATCGGGGCGGCCGCGCCAGGGAATGAGGCCGTCGGTCGAGGTGGCGAAGAGTTTCGCGCCGGCGACGAGATCGGCGCCGCTGGTCGCGGTCAGGTCGCCGAACACATAGCTCCAGCAGCCGTCGCGCAGGATCGCGGCGCTGAGCCGGCGCTTGCAATTGCCGAGGCATTCGACCGTACGGATGCGGATTTTCTCGCTCGAGGCGGCTTGGCGCGTATCTTCAGCCAAAAGTTCGCCGGCCCGGGGATGGGCGTCGGAACCGGTCTCGTCGCGACAGGAGGCGCAGACGATGACAGTGATGCCGGCCAGGGAATCATCCTCGCCGGACGAAATGTCCGTTGTTTCAGCCGAGAAACTGCTGTCGCGATCCAAATCAGGCTCCTTGCCCGGAAAACCCGCCGGGCGATCGGATTCTTGCATTCCAGACGGCAGGTCTCCTGGCTCGCGGGTCGTCGCCTTGGGTAGCCGCCTTCCCGGGACAATCCCAGTGGCTTTCGGCCTTGGCTCTTCGCTTACAGTTGCGGGGACAGCCGCGGATTTGGGCTTTTCGGCCCGCACCGCATTCCCTCTTGGCTCCTCCCTTTGCCGAGAGGAGACCGTCTGGATCGGATTTAGGCTCTTGCGGGCAGCGGTGTCAACGCGAGCTTACGACACCGCGATGTCGGACAGCGCCGGGCCGAGGTCGCCGGCAGGCGTCACTTCGATGCGTTCAAGCCCAAGCCAGCCCTGCATCTGCTTCAATTCCTCGAAAAGTTCAGCGGCGGTTTCAGGCGGCGCGCCGGGCTCGGCATAGGCGGCATGGACGCGCAGGACACTGGCCGGCCGGTCGGCTTTGAGGTCGACGCGCGCCACGATCCTGTCGCCAAGCAGGAAGGGCAGGACATAGTAGCCGTATTGGCGCTTCTCGGCCGGGGTGTAGATTTCGATGCGATAGTGAAAATCGAACAGCCGCTCCGAGCGCGAGCGCTCGAAGACGACGGGATCGAACGGCGCCAGCAGGGCGCGGGCCTCGATCTTGCGTGGCAAACGCGCATCCCTGTGAAGGTAAGCTGGCTTGTCCCACCCCTCGACACGGACCGGCAACAACTCGCCGAGTTCGACCAGTTCCTCGAGCCGGCCTTTCATGTCGGCGGGGGAGAGCCGGAAATAGTCGCGCAGGTCGCCTGATGTGGCGATGCCGTGGGCGCGGGCGGAAATGCGCAGCAATTCGCGATGTGCATCCTCGGCCGCCGGTACCGGCAGGTCGAGGATCGCTTGCGGCAGCACCCGCTCCGGCAGGTCATAGAAGCGCTCGAAACCGCGCCGGTGCGCCGTGGTGATGCGGCCGGCCCAGAACAGCCATTCGAAGGCGTGCTTGGCGCGGCTCCAACCCCACCAGCCGCCGGAGCCTTTCTGGCCTTCCAGCGCCGAAGCGGCGATCGGGCCACGATCGACGACCTGGCGGTAGATCTCTTCTATATAGGCAGCGTGCTCACGGCCCCATTTGGCCAGCCCCAGATACATTTCATCGCCTTGCTCGGCGCGCTGCATGCGCCAGCGCATCAGCGGGTACGTCTCGACCGGCAGGAATGAGGCCTCGTGTGCCCAATATTCGAACACCGTGCGCTTGCGCGTCACGGCGGCGTTGTCGAGCAAGGCAACGGGATAGGGACCCAGACGCGAATAGAGCGGCATATAGTGGGCACGCACCACCGCACTGACGGAATCGATCTGCAGCAGGCCGGTGCGGGACAGAACGCGGGCGAAATGGCGGCGGTCGGGCATGCCGGCGGGGCGGGGATCGAGAAATCCCTGAGCGGCGAGCGCGATGCGCCGGGCGGCGGCTAGCGAGATCTTTTCCTTCATGCAGGCGTCACTCTGAGGGTGCTTTGACAAAGATGTGATGGGTGATTCCAGCCCATGCTAGCAGGGTTTTGGCGGCAACCCTGTCAGGAGAGAAAAGTGGAGTAAAAAGAGAAGGAAATCAAACAGGAGCCTATGAGACCAGTTTCTCCCGGAATGCCGTCCAGCTCGTTGTTTTGAACAAGGTTTGACTTGCTTCGCTGGAAGTGCTGCGCTAACCCTCGCCGCGTTGCAGCATAGGCTCCTTAAAACGGTTCAGCGGTTAAACTGTCACGCTTCCGCATTAAGGTCCGGTGCTGTAATCAACGTGGATTGGCGCCAACGGAAAGCCGCTGCATGAACGCACTCCTCAGTTCGTACCTGCCCATCGTCCTGTTCATCGGCGTGGCGCTGGTGGTCGGCCTGGCGCTGCTGGTCGCACCGTTCCTGGTGGCCTACCGCAACCCCGATCCCGAAAAGCTGTCCGCCTACGAGTGCGGTTTCAACTCGTTCGACGATGCCCGCATGAAGTTCGACATTCGTTTCTACCTGGTGTCGATCCTGTTCATCATCTTCGACCTCGAAGTGGCCTTCCTGTTTCCCTGGGCAGTGTCCTTCTCGAAGATCGGCATGCTCGGCTTCTGGTCGATGATGGTGTTTTTGGCGGTGCTGACCATCGGCTTTGCCTATGAATGGAAAAAAGGAGCGCTGGAATGGGATTGAACGACAGTTCAGGCACCCTCGTCGCGCCAAAGCCCAAGGGCATCATCGATCCCAACACCGGCAGGCCGGTGGGGGAGGACGATCCCTTCTTCCTCGAAATCAACAATGAGCTTGCAGACAAGGGTTTTCTGGTCACCTCGACCGAGGCGCTGATCACCTGGGCGCGCAGCGGCTCGCTGATGTTCATGACCTTCGGTTTGGCGTGCTGCGCGGTCGAGATGATCCACACCTCGATGCCGCGTTACGATTCGGAGCGCTTCGGTGTCGCGCCGCGCGCGTCTCCGCGCCAGTCCGACATCATGATCGTGGCCGGCACGCTGACCAACAAGATGGCGCCGGCGCTGCGCAAGGTCTACGACCAGATGCCGGAGCCGCGCTACGTCATCTCGATGGGCTCCTGCGCCAATGGCGGCGGCTATTACCACTATTCCTATTCGGTGGTGCGCGGCTGCGACCGGGTCGTGCCGGTCGACATCTATGTGCCCGGCTGCCCGCCGAGCGCCGAAGCCCTGCTCTACGGCATTCTTCTCCTGCAGAAGAAGATCCGCCGCACCGGCACGATCGAACGGTAAATCCATGGCCGCATCCCTTAGCGAACTGTCGACCTATCTCGGCGAGAAGCTGCCTGGCCGCTTCAGCGACGCTGTGCTCGCTTATGGCGAGCTTACCGTTCACGTCGAGCCGCAAAACCTGATCGAGGTAATGACCTTCCTGCGCGACGATGCGCGCTGCCAGTTCATTTCGATCATCGATGTCTGCGGCGCCGACTATCCGTCGCGGGCCAAGCGCTTCGACGTCGTCTATCACCTGCTTTCGCCGAAGCAGAATGTCCGCATCCGCGTCAAGGTGCAGGCCGACGAGGAGACGATGGTGCCGTCGGTCACCGGCGTCTATCCCGGCGCCGACTGGTTCGAGCGGGAGACCTACGATCTCTATGGCGTGCTGTTCTCGGGCCATCCGGACCTGCGCCGCCTGCTGACCGATTACGGGTTCGAAGGCCATCCGCTGCGCAAGGACTTCCCGCTGACCGGTTTCGTCGAAGTGCGCTACGACGACGAGGCCAAGCGCGTCATCTACGAGCCGGTCGAGCTCAAGCAGGAATTCCGCAATTTTGATTTTCTTTCCCCTTGGGAAGGCACCGACTACGTGCTGCCCGGGGACGAAAAAGCCAAGACGAATTGAGGCGCCAGAATGGCTGAAACCTCCGTCCGCAATTTCAACATCAACTTTGGACCTCAACACCCTGCGGCGCATGGTGTTTTGAGATTGGTCCTCGAACTCGACGGCGAAGTCGTCGACCGCGTCGATCCGCATATCGGCCTGCTGCATCGCGGCACGGAGAAGCTGATCGAGGCCAAGACCTATCTGCAGGCGGTGCCTTATCTCGACCGGCTCGACTATTGCGCGCCGATGAACCAGGAGCACGCCTTCGCGCTTGCCGCCGAGCGCCTGCTCGGCATCGAGGTGCCGAGGCGCGGCCAGCTGATCCGCGTGCTCTATTGCGAGATCGGCCGCATCATGTCGCACATCCTCAATGTGACGACGCAGGCGATGGACGTCGGTGCGCTGACGCCGCCGCTGTGGGGCTTCGTCGAGCGCGAAAAGCTGATGGTGTTCTATGAGCGCGCTTCCGGTTCGCGCATGCATGCGGCCTACTTCCGGCCCGGCGGCGTCCACCAGGACCTGCCACGGCAGCTGGTCGAGGACATCGGCAAATGGATCGACCCGTTCCTGAAATCGCTCGACGATCTCGACAAGCTGCTCACCGGCAACCGCATCTTCAAGCAGCGCAATGTCGATATCGGCATCGTTTCGCTGGCCGATGCCTGGGCCTGGGGCTTTTCGGGCGTCATGGTGCGCGGCTCGGGCTCGCCGTGGGATCTGCGCAAGTCGCAGCCCTATGAATGCTATTCGGAGATGGATTTCGACATCCCGATCGGCAAGAACGGCGACTGCTTCGACCGTTATCTCGTGCGCATGGAAGAAATGCGCCAGTCGGCGCGGATCATGCGCCAGTGCGTCGATCTTCTGCTCGGCAAGGAAAGCACCGGCCCGGTGTCGAACCTCGACGGCAAGGTGGTGCCGCCCAAGCGCCAGGCGATGAAGCGTTCGATGGAAGCGCTGATCCACCACTTCAAGCTCTACACCGAGGGCTATCGCGTGCCGGCCGGCGAGGTGTATGCGGCGGTCGAGGCGCCGAAGGGCGAGTTCGGCGTCTATCTCGTCTCCGACGGCACCAACAAGCCGTATCGCTGCAAGCTGCGCGCGCCGGGTTTCGCGCATCTGCAAGCCATGGACTTCCTGTGCCGCGGCCACATGCTGGCCGACGTCACCGCCGTTCTTGGCTCCCTCGACATCGTGTTTGGTGAGGTCGATCGCTAAATGTCAGTCCGCCGTCTCGCAGAAGCCAGCGTCCAGCCAGCGTCCTTCGCCTTCAACAAGGCGAATGCGGCGGCGGCCAAGCAGTGGATCAAGAAATATCCGAAGGGGCGCGAACAATCGGCGATCATCCCGCTTCTGATGATAGCGCAGGAGCAGGAAGGCTGGGTCACCAAGGCGGCGATCGAGACGATTTCGGACATGCTCGGCATGCCGCGCATTCGTGGGCTCGAGGTCGCGACCTTCTACACGCAGTACCAGTTGAATCCCGTCGGCACCCGCGCGCATATCCAGGTTTGCGGCACCACGCCGTGCATGCTGCGCGGTTCGGAAGCGCTGATGGATGTGTGCCGCTCGAAAATCCATCACGACCAGTTCCACACCAACGACAAGGGCACCTTGTCGTGGGAGGAGGTCGAGTGCCTCGGCGCCTGCGTCAACGCACCGATGGTCATGGTGTTCAAGGATACGTTCGAGGATCTGACGCCTGAACGGTTGGCCGAAATCATCGATCTCTATGATGCCGGCAAGGGCGCCTCGGTGGCGCCGGGACCGCAGAACGGCCGCACCGGCTCGGAGCCGGCCTCCGGTTTGACGACGCTCAAGAGCGAAAAGGCGATCCTCAAATCGACCCGCGACCGTGAAGCCCGGGAAGCAGCCAAGGCCGCCAAGGCAGCGCCCGGCGCGATCATCGCGGCGCCGGTGCCGGCACCGGCTGGCGCTCCTGTCGCGCCGTCCAATGCCAGCAAGCCGAAAACCGATGCGCCTGAGACCAGCCCGGCGCTAAAGACGCCATCAAAGGCCAAGGTGGCGCCGGCGGCGGAAAAGGCGGCGAGCGTTTCGGCGCCGCTGCATTCGGCCGCCAACGCGAATACGGCAGCGCCGGAAGTCGAGAAGGTTGCCAAGCAGCGCAATGGGCCGACGGCCAAGGTCGAACCGGCTTCGGCCTTCAAGGCGCCGGAAGCCAAGGTGCCAGCCGCGAAGCCGGCAAAACCGTCGCTCGAGGACAAGAATCGTCCGGCCGGTATCGACAGGCCGGCCGCGGTCGACGATCTCAAGCTGATCTCGGGAGTCGGCCCGAAGATCGAGGGCATCCTGCATACGCTCGGCATCTTCACCTTCGCGCAAGTCGCGTCGTGGAAGAAGGCCGAGCGCGAATGGGTCGACGGCTATCTCTCCTTCCAGGGCCGCATCGACCGCGACAACTGGGTTGCGCAAGCCAAGGCGCTCGCCAAGGGCGGCGTTGCCGAATACATCCGCGTTTTCGGCAAGAAGCCGGTCTGAGGGACGAAAAATGCTTCAGGACAAAGACCGCATCTTCACCAACATCTACGGCCTCTTCGACAAGTCGCTGGCCGGCGCCATGGCGCGCGGCGCCTGGGACAACACGCCCGGCATCGTCGCCAAGGGGCGTGAGTGGATCGTCAACGAGATGAAGGCGTCGGGCCTGCGCGGCCGTGGTGGCGCCGGCTTCCCGACGGGCCTCAAATGGTCGTTCATGCCCAAGCAGAGCGACGGCCGGCCGAGCTATCTCGTCATCAACGCCGACGAATCCGAGCCCGGCACCTGCAAGGACCGCGACATCCTGCGCAACGATCCGCACACGCTGGTCGAGGGCGCGTTTCTGGCCGGCTTCGCCATGGGCGCGATTGCCGCCTATATCTATGTGCGCGGCGAATTCATCCGCGAGCGCGAGGCGCTGCAGCGGGCGATCGAAGAGGCCTACGAGGCCAAGCTGATCGGCAAGAACAACACGTCGGGCTACGATTTCGAAATCTACATGCATCACGGCGCCGGCGCCTATATCTGCGGCGAGGAAACCGCGCTGCTGGAAAGCCTCGAAGGCAAGAAGGGCCAGCCCCGGCTGAAGCCGCCATTCCCGGCCAATGTCGGCCTCTATGGCTGCCCGACCACGGTCAACAATGTCGAATCGATTGCCGTGGCGCCGACCATCCTGCGCCGGGGGGCCGCGTGGTTCTCGTCCTTCGGCCGGCCCAACAATGTCGGCACCAAGCTGTTCTGCGTCTCCGGCCACGTCAACAATCCGTGCACCGTCGAAGAGGCGATGTCGATCCCGTTCCGCGAACTGATCGAGACGCATTGTGGCGGCATCCGCGGCGGCTGGGACAATCTGCTTGCGGTCATTCCGGGCGGCGCCTCGGTGCCGCTGGTGCCGGCCGAGCAGATCATCGACACGCCGATGGATTTCGACGCGCTGCGCGACCTCAAATCCGGCCTCGGCACCGCGGCCGTCATCGTCATGGACAAGTCGACCGATGTCGTGAAGGCGATCGCGCGGCTTTCCTACTTCTACAAGCACGAGAGCTGCGGCCAGTGCACGCCATGCCGCGAGGGCACAGGCTGGATGTGGCGGGTGATGGAGCGGCTGGTGCGCGGCGAGGCGCAGAAGCGCGAGATCGACATGCTGCTCGACGTCACCAAGCAGGTCGAGGGCCACACGATCTGTGCGCTGGGCGATGCCGCGGCCTGGCCGATCCAGGGCCTGATGCGGCATTTCCGTGGCGAGGTGGAGCGGCGCATCGACGAGTTTTCACGCAACGCGCACCGGGCCGAACCGGTGATGGTGGCGGCGGAATAAAAAGAAACTTTTGAATTCGGGAAGAAAACGGGGCGGGGCGGACGAAGAAACGACCAGGAGAACTCTATGGCGCCGTATTCGACACCCTACTCATTGATGCCCAATTTGGAACAGATCGACAAGATGAACCAGGACCTGACCAGGATGATGCCGAAGGAGATGGCCAGCGCCGTCAACCTTTTCGCGCATCCTGTCGCGGGTGCGGTGGCGATGTCGGCGCTTGGCATGGGGCTCGCCAATCATGCCTTCGGCGTCTGGATGGGAGCGCTTTCGGGAGCCGCCGAGGCGTCACATCGGCTCATGCAGCCGTTGATCGAGGATTTCGAGGCACGCGTCGAGCAATTCGAGGGCGCGAATTCGTCGTCCGCCAGGGCGCGGGCGACGGCGAAGACCATGATTGCCGAGGCGCAGTCCTTCGCCCAGGAGGTCACCGATATCGCAGCCAGGGAAGCCGCTGTCATCGTGCCGACCGCGAATGCCGCTCCGGCAGCGGGTGAGGCCTCCGATGTGCTGCTGCCGGAAGATTTCAGGCAGCCCAAGGCCATGGAGAAGCCGGCGAAACCGTCCGACCTCAAGGCGATATCGGGCGTCGGTCCGAAGCTGGAAAAGGTGCTGAACGGCCTGGGTATCTGGACCTACGCCCAGATCGCCGCATGGTCGCCGCAGGAGATCGCCTGGGTCGACGATTATCTCTCATTCAACGGCCGTATCGGCCGTGACGACTGGACTGCCCAGGCCGCGGCGCTGGCCGCCAAGAAGTAAACGAAATGTCGGGCGCGGCGTCGGTCGCGACCGGAAAAGAGATTGCGGGAAATCCGCAGGGGTTTGAAGCGAATGGCAAAGCTCAAGGTCGACGGGAAAGAAATCACTGTACCCGACCACTATACGCTGCTGCAGGCGGCGGAAGACGCGGGCGCGGAAGTGCCGCGCTTCTGCTTCCATGAGCGGCTGTCGATCGCCGGCAATTGCCGCATGTGCCTGATCGAGGTGAAGGGCGGGCCGCCCAAGCCGCAGGCCTCCTGCGCCATGGGCGTGCGCGACCTGCGCCCCGGTCCGAACGGCGAGCCGCCGGAAATCTTCACCAACACGCCGATGGTCAAGAAGGCCCGGGAAGGCGTGATGGAATTCCTGCTGATCAACCACCCGCTGGATTGCCCGATCTGCGACCAGGGCGGCGAGTGCGACCTGCAGGACCAGGCGATGGCCTTCGGCGTCGATTCCTCGCGCTATCACGAGAACAAGCGCGCGGTCGAAGACAAGTATATCGGCCCGCTGGTCAAGACGGTGATGAACCGCTGCATCCACTGCACGCGCTGCGTCCGCTTCACCACCGAGGTTGCCGGCATTTCCGAACTCGGCCTGATCGGCCGTGGCGAGGATGCCGAGATCACCACCTATCTCGAACAGGCGATGACCTCGGAGCTGCAGGGCAATGTCATCGATCTCTGCCCGGTCGGCGCGCTGACCTCCAAGCCCTTCGCCTTCCAGGCGCGGCCGTGGGAGCTGACCAAGACCGAATCCATCGACGTCATGGATGCCGTCGGCTCGGCGATCCGCGTCGATAGCCGTGGCCGGGAAGTGATGCGCATCCTGCCGCGCGTCAACGAGGCCGTGAACGAGGAATGGATTTCCGACAAGACCCGCTTCATCTGGGACGGCCTGCGCACGCAGCGCCTCGACCGCCCCTATGTGCGCAAGGACGGCAAGCTGGTTCCGGCGAGCTGGGCCGAAGCGTTCGCATCTATCAAGGACGCGGTGTCGAAGACGACGCCTGAGAAGATCGGCGCGATCGCAGGCGATCTCGCGGCGGTCGAGGAAATCTTTGCGTTGAAGCTCCTGATGGCTTCGCTCGGTTCGAAGAACACCGATTGCCGCCAGGACGGCGCCGCGCTCGATCCGGCGCTCGGACGCGCCAGCTATATCTTCAACCCGACCATCGAAGGCATCGAGCAGGCCGACGCGGTGCTGATCATCGGAGCCAATCCGCGCTTCGAGGCCTCTGTGCTCAATGCCCGCATCCGCAAGCGCTGGCGCCTCGGCAATCTGCCGGTCGGCGTCATCGGCGATGTCGGCGACACGCGCTATGACTACGAACAACTGGGCGCCGGGCCGGACTCGCTCAAGGATCTGGCGGACGGCAACGGCAAGTTCTTCCAGACGCTGAAGAAGGCGACGCATCCCCTGATCATCGTCGGCCAGGGCGCGCTGGCGCGCGCCGACGGTGCGGCCGTGCTCGGCCAGGCGGCCAGGCTCGCCGCTGCCGTGAATGCTGCTCGCGCCGACTGGAACGGCTTTGCCGTGCTGCACAATGCGGCGGCGCGCGTCGGCGGCCTCGACCTCGGCTTCGTGCCGGGCGAGGGTGGCAAGAACGTTGCCGGCATGCTGGGCGAGACGGATGTGTTGTTCCTGCTCGGTGCCGACGAGATCGACATGAGCAAGACCGGCGGCGCCTTTGTCGTCTATGTCGGCACGCATGGCGACGCCGGCGCGCACCGCGCCAATGTCATCCTGCCGGCGGCGGCCTATACCGAAAAGTCCGGCACCTACGTCAACACAGAGGGACGTGTGCAGCAGACCAACCGCGCCGGCTTCGCGCCGGGCGATGCGCGCGAGGATTGGGCCATATTGCGGGCGCTGTCCGACGTGCTGGGCAAGAAACTGCCGTTCGACTCGCTGCCGCAACTGCGTGCCAAGCTCTATGGCGAATACCCGCATCTGGCCCGCATCGACCAAGTCGCGGCCGGCAACGCCGAGGATATCGCCAGCGTGGCGAAGCTCGGCGGGCGGCTGAACAAGGGCACCTTCACCTCGCCGGTCAAGGATTTCTATCTGACCAACCCGATCGCGCGGGCATCGGCCGTGATGGCGGAATGCTCGGCACTGGCCAAGAGCGGCTTCAAGCAGGCGGCGGAATAAGCATGGACACCTTCTTCTCCTTCTACGTGCTGCCGGCGCTGCTGATCCTTCTGAAGTCGGTCGTGCTGATCGTCGTGCTGCTGATCTTCGTCGCCTATATCCTCTACGCCGACCGCAAGATCTGGGCGGCCGTGCAGCTTCGCCGGGGCCCGAACGTCGTCGGCCCCTGGGGCACGCTGCAGGCCTTCGCCGACCTGTTGAAGTTTGTCTTCAAGGAACCGGTCATCCCGTCCGGCGCCAACAAGGGCGTCTTCCTGCTGGCGCCGCTGGTCTCGGCCGTGCTGGCGATCTCGGCCTGGGCGGTCATTCCGGTCAGCCAAGGCTGGGCGATCGCCAACGTCAATGTCGGCATCCTGTATGTCTTCGCCATCTCCTCGCTGGAGGTCTATGGCGTAATCATGGGCGGCTGGGCGTCGAACTCGAAATATCCGTTCCTCGGCGCGCTGCGTTCGGCCGCGCAGATGGTATCCTATGAAGTCTCGATCGGCTTCGTCATCGTCACCGTGCTGCTCACCGCCGGCTCGCTCAACCTCAGCGATATCGTGCTGTCGCAGCATGACGGAATTGGCACACGGCTCGGCCTGCCCAACACGTTCCTCGACTGGAACTGGCTGGCCCTGTTCCCGATGTTCATCATCTTCTTCATCTCGGCGCTGGCCGAGACGAACCGGCCGCCCTTCGATCTGGTGGAAGCCGAATCGGAGCTGGTCGCCGGCCACATGGTCGAATATTCGTCAACGCCGTTCCTGCTGTTCTTCCTGGGCGAGTATGTCGCGATCGTCTTGATGTGCGCGCTGGCCACCATCCTGTTCCTCGGCGGCTGGCTGCCGCCCTTCGACTTCGCGCCCTTCACCTGGGTGCCCGGCGTCATCTGGTTCGTGCTGAAGGTCTGCTTCGTGTTCTTCGGCATTTCGATGGTGAAGGCCTTCGTGCCGCGCTACCGCTACGACCAGCTGATGCGGCTGGGCTGGAAAGTGTTCCTGCCGATCTCGCTGTTCATGGTCGTCGCCACCGCGGCCTTCCTCAAGATCACGGGGTTTGCGTGATGTCCGCTCTTTCCCAAGCCGCAAAATCGCTGCTGCTGCAGGATTTCGTTAGCGCCTTCTTCCTGTCGATGCGCCAGTTCTTCGCGCCGAAGGAGACGATCAACTATCCGCACGAGAAGGGGCCGATCAGCCCGCGCTTCCGGGGCGAGCACGCGCTGCGCCGCTATCCCAATGGCGAGGAGCGCTGCATCGCCTGTAAATTGTGCGAGGCGATCTGCCCGGCGCAGGCCATCACCATCGAAGCCGGCCCGCGCCGCAATGACGGCACGCGCCGCACGGTGCGTTACGACATCGACATGGTGAAGTGCATCTATTGCGGCTTCTGTCAGGAAGCCTGCCCGGTCGACGCCATCGTCGAGGGGCCGAATTTCGAGTTCGCGACTGAGACGCGCGAGGAACTCTACTACGACAAGGACAGGCTGCTGGCGAATGGCGACCGGTGGGAGCGCGAACTGGCGCGCAACATCTCGCTGGACTCGCCCTATCGCTGACATTTGACGCATGGACGGGGCGAAGGGCCTCGTCTAGAGGGTGATCCCGAAAAGTTGCAGACTTTTCGGACAAGATCATCCTCCGGAAGACAAAAGTGTCGCATGTTTCTTTCGATCGGGTATTTCAACCCGATCGGAACATGCGATAGGACAACGCGGCTTCGGTACGACGAAGCCAGAGACAACGAACAGGGCGAGTGTCCTGTTTGGACAGGAACCCGGGGGATCCCCAATGCTGAGTGGACTAGAGGCGGCCTTTTTCTACCTCTTCGCCTTTGTCGCGGTGGCGTCGGCGTTCATGGTCATTTCGTCGCGCAACCCCGTGCATTCGGTGCTGTTCCTGATCCTGACCTTCTTCAACGCCGCCGGCCTGTTCATGCTGACCGGCGCCGAGTTCCTGGCGATGATCCTGCTCGTCGTCTATGTCGGGGCGGTCATGGTGCTGTTCCTGTTCGTCGTCATGATGCTCGACGTCGACTTCGCCGAGATGAAGGAGGGAGCCCTCCAATACGCGCCGATCGGCGCGCTGGTCGGGCTGATCCTGGCGGCGGAGCTGATCATCGTGCTGGGCGGCTACACATTCGCCCCGAAGCTCGCCGCGACGGTCGCAAAGCCCATCCCGGATCTCGCCGCGCGCTCGAACACGGCAGCGCTCGGCGACATCCTCTATACCGACTACCTCTACTACTTCCAGATTTCGGGCCTCATCCTGCTGGTTGCCATGATCGGCGCCATCGTCCTGACGCTGCGCCACAAGGAAGGGGTCAAGCGGCAGTCGATCGCCGCCCAGGTCGGCCGCACCGCGGCGACCGGCATGGAAATTCGCAAGGTCAAGTCGGGCGAAGGAGTCTGAGATGGTCGTCGGCATCGCACATTATCTGACCGTATCGGCCGTTCTGTTCACGCTCGGCGTGTTCGGCATCTTCCTCAACCGCCGCAACATCATCGTCATCCTGATGTCGGTCGAATTGATCCTGCTCGCGGTCAACATCAACTTCGTCGCCTTCTCGGCGGCGCTCGGCGATCTGGTCGGCCAGGTGTTCGCGCTGTTCGTGCTGACGGTCGCGGCGGCTGAAGCCGCCATCGGACTTGCCATTCTCGTCGTCTTCTTCCGCAACCGTGGCTCGATCGCGGTCGAAGACGTGAACACCATGAAGGGTTGACGGGGCGACTATGTATCAAGCGATCGTCTTCCTTCCACTGCTCGGCTTCCTGATCGTCGGCCTGTTCGGCAACGCGCTCGGTGCCAAGGCATCCGAATACATCACCTCCGGCTTCCTGGTGATCGCGGCCGTGCTGTCATGGGTTGCCTTCTTCAGCGTCGGTTTCGGCCATGGCGAGGTGTTCATCGTGCCGGTGCTGCACTGGATCCAGTCCGGCGGCCTGGACGTCTCCTGGGCGCTGCGGATCGACACGCTGACGGTGGTGATGCTGGTGGTGGTCAACACAGTGTCGGCGCTGGTTCACATCTATTCGATCGGCTACATGCATCACGATCCCAACCGGCCGCGCTTCTTCGCCTATCTGTCGCTGTTCACTTTCGCCATGCTGATGCTGGTGACGGCAGACAACCTCGTGCAGATGTTCTTCGGCTGGGAAGGGGTGGGCCTCGCGTCCTACCTGCTGATCGGCTTCTGGTACAAGAAGCCATCGGCCAACGCCGCGGCAATAAAGGCCTTCGTCGTCAACCGTGTCGGCGATTTCGGTTTCGCGCTCGGCATTTTCGGCCTCTTCGTGCTGTTCGGCTCGGTCAATCTCGGCACCATCTTCGCCAATGCGGCGACGTTCATTCCCGCTGAAGGCGCGCCACAGGGTGCCGCTGTGCTCACCTTCCTCGGCCATGCGCTCGACAAGCAGTCGGCGATGACCGTCGTCTGCCTGCTCTTGTTCATGGGCGCCATGGGCAAGTCGGCGCAGGTGCCGCTGCACACCTGGCTGCCCGACGCCATGGAAGGCCCGACCCCGGTGTCGGCGCTCATCCATGCCGCCACCATGGTGACCGCAGGCGTGTTCATGCTGGCGCGGCTGTCGCCGCTGTTTGAGCTGTCGCATTCGGCGCTGACGGTGGTGACCTTCATCGGCGCCTTCACCGCATTCTTCGCTGCGACCGTCGGTCTCGTCCAGAACGACATCAAGCGCGTCATTGCCTATTCGACCTGCTCGCAGCTCGGCTACATGTTCGTGGCGCTCGGCGTCGGCGCCTATGGCGCTGCGATCTTCCACCTGTTCACGCATGCCTTCTTCAAGGCGCTGCTGTTCCTCGGCTCGGGCTCGGTCATCCATGCCGTCTCCGACGAGCAGGACATGCGCAAGATGGGCGGCTTGAGGAAGCTGATCCCGACCACCTACTGGATGATGGTGATCGGCACTCTGGCGCTGACCGGCGTCGGCATTCCGGTGACCGTCATCGGCACCGCCGGCTTCTTCTCCAAGGACGCCATTATCGAGACGGCCTTTGCCGGGCACAATTCGGTTGCGGGCCTGGCCTTCGTGCTGTTGGTGATCGCCGCCGGCTTCACCTCCTTCTATTCCTGGCGGCTGATCTTCATGACCTTCCACGGCGAGCCGCGGGCGAGCCACGAGGTGATGCATCACGTCCATGAATCGCCGCCGGTGATGCTGGTGCCGCTGTTCATCCTGGCGGCCGGCGCTTTGTTTGCAGGCATCATCTTCCACGGCGCCTTCATCGGCGAGGGCTATGCCGAATTCTGGAAGGCGTCGCTGTTCACCCTGGCGGACAACCATATCCTGCACGAAATCCACGAATTGCCGCTGTGGGTCGAGCTATCGCCCTTCATCGCCATGCTGATCGGCCTGGCATTGGCCTGGAAGTTCTACATCCGCTCGCCGGAAATGCCGGTCGATCTCGCCGGGCGGCACCGCGGGCTCTACGCGTTCCTGCTCAACAAGTGGTACTTCGACGAGCTCTACGACTTCCTGTTCGTGCGGCCGGCCAAGCGCCTCGGGTCTTTCCTGTGGAAGACCGGCGACGGGACCATCATCGATGGCCTGGGGCCTGACGGCGTTTCGGCCCGCGTCGTCGACGTCACCAACCGCGTCGTCAAGCTGCAGACCGGCTACCTGTACCACTATGCCTTCGCCATGCTGATCGGCGTTGCCGCACTCGTCACCTGGATGATGCTCTGATGACCGCTTGGCCAATCCTCTCGCTGGTCACCTTCCTGCCGTTGGTTGGTGTGCTGCTGATCCTGTTCATCAATGATGACAGCGAAAACGCACGCCGCAACATCCGCGCCATCGCGCTGTTGACCACGACGTTCACATTCATCATCTCGCTGTTCATCTGGACCGGCTTCGACAATTCGCAGGCTGGCTTCCAGTTCGTCGAAAAGGTCGCCTGGCTCGACTCCGGCATTTCCTACCATATGGGCGTCGACGGCATTTCCATGCTGTTCGTCATCCTGACGACCTTCCTGATGCCGCTTTGCATCCTGGCGTCGTGGGAAGCGATCGAGAAGCGCGTCAAGGCGTACATGATCGCCTTCCTGCTGCTGGAAACGCTGATGATCGGCGTGTTCTGCGCGCTGGACATTGTGCTGTTCTACGTCTTTTTCGAGGCCGGCCTGATCCCGATGTTCATCATCATCGGTGTGTGGGGCGGCAAGCGGCGCGTCTACGCCTCGTTCAAGTTCTTCCTCTATACACTGGCCGGCTCGGTGCTGATGCTGCTTGCCATCATGGCGATGTTCTACCAGTCCGGTACCACCGATATCCCGACGCTCTTGACACACAGCTTCCCGGCCAACATGCAGACCTGGCTATGGCTCGCCTTCTTCGCCTCCTTCGCGGTGAAGATGCCAATGTGGCCGGTGCACACCTGGCTTCCCGACGCACACGTCGAGGCGCCGACGGCCGGTTCGGTCATCCTGGCGGCCATTCTCTTGAAAATGGGCGGGTACGGCTTCCTGCGCTTCTCCTTGCCGATGTTCCCGCTGGCGTCCGAAATGTTCGCGCCGCTGGTGTTCACGCTGTCGGTCGTCGCCATCATCTACACCTCGCTGGTGGCGCTGATGCAGGAGGACATGAAGAAGCTGATCGCCTATTCGTCGGTCGCCCATATGGGCTTCGTCACCATGGGCATCTTCGCCATGAACCAGGAAGGCGTGCAGGGCGCGATCTTCCAGATGCTCAGCCACGGCCTGGTCTCGGGCGCGCTGTTCCTCTGCGTCGGCGTCATCTATGACCGCATGCACACGCGTGAGATCGCCGCCTATGGCGGCCTCGTCAACAACATGCCGAAATACGCCACCGTGTTCATGGTCTTCACCATGGCCAATGTCGGCTTGCCGGGCACGTCAGGCTTCGTCGGCGAGTTCCTGACCATGCTCGGCGTGTTCCGCGTCAACACCTGGGTGGCGTTCTTCGCCGCCACCGGCGTCATCTTGTCGGCCGCCTATGCGCTCTGGCTCTATCGCCGGGTGATTTTCGGCGCGCTGACCAAGGACAGCCTGAAGGGGCTGCTCGACCTGTCGACCCGCGAGAAGGCGATCATCTATCCGCTGGTCGTGCTGGTCATCTTCTTCGGCGTCTATCCCGCACCCGTCTTCGACGCGACGGCCCAGTCGGTCAAGTCGCTCGTCACCAATGTCACCGCATCCATCGGCGCCGCGCAGACCGCGGCGGCGAACTGACCCAGGGGTTTTGCGAACC
Source organism: Mesorhizobium sp. M8A.F.Ca.ET.165.01.1.1 (assembly GCF_004792065.1). Taxonomy (NCBI): domain Bacteria; kingdom Pseudomonadati; phylum Pseudomonadota; class Alphaproteobacteria; order Hyphomicrobiales; family Phyllobacteriaceae; genus Mesorhizobium; species Mesorhizobium sp. M8A.F.Ca.ET.165.01.1.1. The sequence goes on from NZ_SRTH01000003.1 coordinate 112,104, forward strand.
ATGACGCCGGACCTTCTCTCCAGCCTGTCGCTCTCGACGCCCGAGCTGATCCTTGCCATCGGCGCGCTCGCGCTGCTGATGGTTGGGGCCTATTCGCGTTCCAACACCGCCAGTACGGTGACCGGCCTTGCCGTGGCCGTGCTGGTGATCGCGGGCGCCTGGCTGATCTTTCACGCAGGGCAGGGCAGCGCCTATGGCCACGCCTTCATCCAGGACTCCTTCGCCCGCTTCATGAAGGTGCTGGCCCTGGTCGGTTCGGCGGTGACGCTCATCATGTCGATGCGCTTTGCCAAGGCGGAGCGTTTCGACAAGTTCGAATATCCGGTGCTGATCCTGCTTTGCACGCTCGGCATGATGCTGATGATCTCGGCCAACGGCATGATCGGGCTCTATCTCGGCCTCGAACTGCAGTCGCTGGCGATCTATGTGCTGGCGGCGATCAACCGCGACAATCTGCGTTCGACCGAAGCCGGCTTGAAATATTTCGTCCTCGGCGCGCTGTCCTCGGGCATGCTGCTCTACGGCATCAGCCTGGTCTACGGTTACACCGGCAACACCGGCTTCCAGGAGATCGCCACCGCGCTGGGCGGCGGCGAGCGCCAGCTTGGCCTCGTCTTCGGCCTCGTCTTCGTGCTGGCCGGACTTGCCTTCAAGATCTCGGCGGTGCCGTTCCACATGTGGACGCCGGACGTCTATGAGGGCGCGCCGACCCCGGTGACGGCTTTCCTGGCGGCGGCCCCCAAAATGGCGGCGATGGCGCTGATCGTGCGCGTCACCATGGGCGCGTTCAAGCCGATCGCTTCCGACTGGCAGCAGATCATCGTCTTCATCTCGATCGCCTCGATGGCGCTTGGCGCCTTCGCCGCCATTGGCCAGACCAACATCAAGCGGCTGATGGCCTATTCCTCGATCGGCCATATGGGCTACGCGCTGGTCGGCCTTGCAGCCAACAGCCAGGCCGGCGTGCGCGGCGTCGCCATCTATATGCTGATCTACCTGGTGATGACGCTCGGCACCTTTGCCTTCATCCTCGCCATGCGGCGCAAGGAAGGCAATGTCGAACAGATCAGCGATCTCGCCGGCCTGGCGTCGACCAACCCGGTCATGGCGACGATCCTGACCATCCTGATGTTCTCGCTGGCCGGCATCCCGCCGCTCGCCGGCTTCTGGGGAAAGTGGTACGTCTTCCTCGCCGCCATCAACGCCAATCTCTATGCGCTGGCGATCATCGGCGTGCTGGCCTCGGTGGTGGGCGCCTACTATTATCTGCGCATCATCAAGATCATGTGGTTCGACGAGCCGGTCGGCGGCTTCGTGCCGATGGCCAGCGAATTGCGTGTCGTGCTCGGCGTCAGTGGCGCCTTCGTGCTGTTCTATGTGCTGATCGGCGGGCCGATCGGCACCTATGCCGAAGCCGCCGCCAAGACATTTTTCTGACGGGATGGCATTTCGGCTGGCTCCAACCTCGGCGTCGGAAGGGTTCCGGCTCGAGGCGCATGACAGTGTCGGCTCCACCAACGCGCTGGCGCTGGACCATGCCCGCGCCGGCGACCCCGGCAAGCTCTGGGTCGTTTCCAAGAAGCAGGAAAGCGGGCGCGGCCGGCGTGGCCGGGCCTGGGCAACGCCGGAAGGCAATCTGGCGGCGACGCTGCTCGTCATCACCGGCGGCGAACTGCGCCTTGCCGCGACGCTCGGTTTCGTCGCCGGGCTGGCACTGGCCGACGCGCTCGACGCGGTGGTGCCGAAGGGCCGCATTTCCGTAGGCCTCGACGGCGCGAGCCAGGGACAGAACCGCTTCGAGCTGAAATGGCCGAACGATGTGCTGGCGTCCGGGGCCAAGCTGGCCGGCATCCTGCTGGAGTCGGCAATGCTCGACGGTGGCCGCTTCGCGGTGGCGGTCGGCATCGGCGTCAATGTGGTGGCGCACCCGCAGGATTTGCCCTATCCCGCGACATCGCTTCATGCATTGGGCGCTGCCTGCGATGCCGAGACGCTTTTTCTGGCGCTGTCGGATGCCTGGAGCGAGAATGCCCGCCTTTGGGACGAAGGACGAGGCCTTGCCGCGATCAGAAAGCGCTGGCTGGCCCGTGCCGCGGGCCTTGGCGGCGAGGTTGCTGTCAGAATTGACGGTAATGTGGTGCGTGGCGTGTTCGAGACCATTGACGAGGACTGCCGTTTCGTGATCCGCGACGATGAGGGGGCTGTTCTGACGGTCGCCGCCGGCGATGTTCATTTCGGTGCGGTCGCTTCCGCGCGGGTTTAGTTTTGTTTTTTGGGCAATTCCGGACTGAAAACCGTTAGACACCTTTGCCGGAATTGCTTTAACGGCTTGGCCTGAGGGCCAGGAAGGGAAAAATCATGGCGAAAGCGGACAACGCCGAACTCGTCTTCGTGCCGCTCGGCGGTGTTGGCGAGATCGGCATGAACTTCGCCCTCTACGGCTACGGCCCGCCGAGCGCGCGCGAGTGGATCGTCATCGATGTCGGCGTCACCTTTCCCGACGCGGCGCATCCGGGCGTCGACCTGATCCTGCCCGACACGCGCTTCATCGAGGAGAACCTCGCCAATCTGCGCGGCATCATCATCACCCACGCGCATGAGGACCATTACGGCGCGCTGCTCGACACCTGGCCGAGGCTGAAGGCGCCGGTCTGGATGACGCCGTTCAGCGCCGGCCTGCTGGAAGCCAAGCGGCAGGGCGAGCAGGGCGCGCCGAAAATCCCGCTGACGATCTACCGGGCGGGCGAAAAGTTCACCGTCGGTCCCTTCGAGATCGAAGCCATTCCGGTGGCGCACTCGATTCCCGAACCCATGTCGCTGGCGATCACGTCGCCTGCCGGCACCGTCATCCATACCGGCGACTGGAAGATCGATCCGGAACCGACGATTGGACCCAAGACCGACGAGGCGCGGTTCCGCGCCTATGGCGACAAGGGCGTGCTGGCGCTGATCTGCGATTCGACCAATGCGCTGCGTGAAGGCGAGTCGCCTTCGGAAGTGGCGGTGGGCGAGGGCCTGAAAGGCGTCATCCAGGCCGCCAAGGGCCGCGTCGCCGTCACCACCTTCTCCTCCAATGTCGGACGTATCGTCTCGATCGCCAGGGCAGCGCGCGATGCTGGCCGCCAGTGCCTGGTGCTCGGCCGCTCGCTGAAGCGCGTCATCGATGTGGCTGACGAGCTTGGTTATATGGACGGGCTGCCGGAGTTCATCGCCGAGGAAGATTTCGGCTTCATCCCGCGCGAGAACCTGGTCATCATCTGCACCGGCAGCCAGGGCGAGCCGCTGGCGGCGCTGGCGAAACTGTCGCGCGAGGAGATGAAATCGGTGTCGCTGACGGCGGGCGACACGGTGGTGTTTTCCTCGCGCACCATTCCCGGCAACGAGAAGGCGATCCTCGAAATCAAGAACCGCCTGATCGATCTCGGCATCAAGATCATCGAGGACGGCGACGCACTGGTACACGTCTCCGGCCACCCGCGACGCAGTGAACTGCGCAAGATGTACGAATGGGTGCGTCCGCAGATCGGCGTTCCCGTGCATGGCGAGGCCGCGCATCTGGTGGCGCAGGGTTCGCTGATGTCGACCTCTGGCATCGGCCAGGTGGCGCAGGTGCGCGACGGCGACATGCTGCGGCTCGCGCCAGGTCCCGCCACCATCATCGACCAGGTGCCGTTCGGCCGCGTCTACAAGGACGGCAATCTGATCGGCAGCGATCAGGCGATGGGTATTCGCGACCGGCGCAAATTGTCCTTTGCCGGTCATGTCGCGGTCAATGTCGTGCTCGACGAGAAGTACGAGCTGGCCGGCGATCCCGATCTGGTGGCAATCGGCGTCGCCGAGGCCGATGCCCGAGGCGAGACGCTCGAGGACCTGATGATAGATGCGGCCGTCGGCGCGGTCGAGTCGATTCCCCGTCAGCGCCGCAAGGACCTCGACCTCGTGCAGGAGGCGGTGCGCCGCGCGGTGCGCGGCGCGGCCAACGAAGCCTGGGGCAAGAAACCGCTGGTGACGGTTTTCGTCACCCGCTGAAGGCGGCGGCGGCTGGTCAGACGTTCAGCTGGTAGCTGACCGGAATCCAGCGAAAGGACCCGCCTATCCGCCCGACGTGGCCCAGGCCCGGAAACGGCATGTGATGGCCGGCGACGAGCAGGCGACGCTCGGAAGCCATGCTCAGCAGCCGCTTGCGGGTCTCGATTGCCTTTTCCTTGTCGTCGTCGAAATCCGCATGCCACTCCGGACGCTGGATGGACACGACATAGTGCAGGAAAGCGTCCGACCAGATCAGCAATTGCTGTCCGCTGCTTTCGACCAGGAATGCCAAGAGCCCGGGAGAGTGACCGGCCGCGTCGATGGCAGTGATGCCCGGCACCACTACGTCTCCAGGCGCGATGAATGTCGCGCGGTCGGCCAGGCCGGTGCAAATCCGCCTGAACAGATCACGGTTGGCCAACCTGGCCGGGCGCACCGCATTTCCTTCGGTCCAGAAGGCGAATTCGGCCGCGCCGAATACGTATCGCGCTCGGCTGAAGACAGGTTGGTCATTCCTGACCAGCCCGCCAATGTGGTCCGGATGCCCGTGCGTGATGACCACCACGTTGATGTCATCGGGGCCGAGCCCGAGGGTTTGCAGGCAGTCCGGGAGTGAACCGCCGTCATCTCCGCAGCCAGTGTCGAACAGGATCTTTTCGGAACCGGTGTCGATCAGCGTCGGGATGAAGCAATGCTCGTAGCGATCCTGGTCGATGAAGTTCGAGGCCGCGAGTTCGAGCACCGCCGCCGGCGGCTGTCCGGCCGCGATGGCCGATGCGAGCTCGTCTCTGATGTCGACGGCATCGAGCAAGGCGGCAACTTTGAACGACCCGAGATCGAAGGTAAAAACACGGGGGCGGGCAGAGCTGATTCCAGACATTGCCGTTTGTACTTCGCCGATATCGGTTGGAACAGGTGCGACAGTGCGCGCTTCCCGAATGGCTGTTGATCGCGGCTGATTTAACGTATGACGCCAGTCATTGGATCTGGGAGAAAGAAGCTCGCACATGCTCGGACGGCTGAACCATGTCGCGCTTGCGGTGCCGGATCTGGCTGCCGCCATTGCAGCTTACCGCAACACGCTCGGCGCCGAACTGACCGAGCCGCAGGCTTTGTCGGAGCATGGTGTCACCGTGGTGTTCGTCAATGTCGGCAACACCAAGATCGAATTGCTGGAGCCGCTTGGCGAGGGCTCGCCGATCGCGGCATTCCTGGCAAAGAACCCGTCAGGAGGTATGCATCATCTCTGCTACGAGGTCGACGACATCCTGGCGGCGCGCGACCAGCTCAAGGCCGCCGGCGCCCGCGTGCTTGGCGACGGCAATCCCCAGATCGGTGCGCATGGCAAGCCGGTGTTGTTCCTGCATCCGAAGGATTTCTTCGGTACGCTGATCGAACTGGAGCAATCATGAGCTGGGTCTCGTTCACCGCCCTGTTTTTCGCGACCTGGTGGGTGGTGCTGTTTGCCGTTCTGCCGTTCAGCGTCAAGACGCAGGACGATGATCACGACGTGACGCTGGGCACGGTTCCGAGCGCGCCGCGCGGGCCGCATATGTTGCGTGCCGTGATCCGCACCACCATCGCGACGGCGATCCTGATGGGCATTTTCTACGGTCTGACGCACGGGCTGGGATACAGCCTCAACGACATCCCGCACATCGTGCCGGATTTCGGCCAGACCCCAGCGAAGTAGAGAGCCGGCAAGTCCTTTCGACCACATCGAGCATCGGATGCTGATTGGGATGCTGCCGCGTTTTCGCCGCCGAACGTCTGGTGACGTAAGGTCACGCAACCTTGCAACTTGCGGCGCTAACCAGATGATTGCACAAAAAAAATGCAAGGCACGAGGCCTTGCAATTAAACGCGTCCGATCTGTTTCCGTTATCCGGCGGCAGCGAGTAACCGCGCCTAGATCGCATCCTCCCAAGACTTTGACCGCGTAGGAGGGCAGATTTTTCTCCGCCCTCTCGGTTATCGGGGCACATTAGCCCAACGGAAATGAAAATGTCACGAAGAATTTTGCCTTGAAACGGGCATTCTCGTGTTGCACTGCACAATAGTGCGGCAGGCTTTGCTTTTGAAACGAACAGGCGAGTTCGACAGAGCCTTTGCGGCATGTTCGCAATTGACGCGCGCAAAGAATTGGCGGCTAGACCCGAAGACGTTCGGCGCGTTCCATTGTCGGCGCCGACTGATCCGGAAGCGAGGGATTCCGGGCCGGAAGGGGGTGATGTATAGGGATGGCCGGGTTTCCATTCCGTCATGAAATCGCTATGAAGCCGGGGCAAGCAAGCCTGCGCCGCGCCGATTCTGGCGTGGCCATTCTCATTCACGGACCAGTCCATGCGTTTGTCGCGCTATTTCCTGCCTATCCTCAAAGAAAATCCGCGCGAGGCCGAAATCGTCTCGCATCGGTTGATGCTACGCGCCGGCATGATCCGCCAGCAGGGGCAGGGCAGTTTTTCCTGGCTGCCGCTGGGCAAGCGGGTGCTGGACAAGGTCTGCAAGATCATCCGCGAGGAGCAGAACCGCGCCGGCGCGCTGGAGATTCTCATGCCGACCATCCAGTCGGCCGATCTGTGGCGCGAGAGCGGGCGCTACAACGACTATGGCAAGGAGATGCTGCGCATCAAGGACCGCCAGGACCGCGACATGCTCTACGGACCGACCAACGAGGAGATGGTCACCGAGATTTTTCGCGCTTACGTCAAGTCCTACAAGGACCTGCCGCTCAACCTCTACCATATCCAGTGGAAGTTCCGTGACGAGGTGCGGCCGCGCTTCGGCGTGATGCGTTCGCGCGAATTCCTGATGAAGGACGCCTATTCCTTCGATCTCGACTTCGAGGGCGCGCGAGCCGCCTATAACAGGATGTTCGTCTCCTATCTCCGGACCTTCACCCGCATGGGCCTGCAGGCAATCCCGATGCGGGCCGACACCGGGCCGATCGGCGGCGATCTCAGCCACGAATTCATCATCCTGGCCGACACAGGCGAGAGCCAGGTCTTCTGCCATCGCGATTATCTGTCGCTTGCCGTGCCCGGCGCGAACACCGACTTCGCCAATGACGGCGAAATTGCCGATATCGTCAAGACGTGGACGACGCCTTACGCCGCGACCGACGAGATGCATGACGAGGCGGCCTGGGAGAAGGTTCCGACAGGCGACCGGGTCTCGGCGCGCGGCATCGAGGTCGGCCATATCTTCCACTTCGGCGAGAAATACTCCAAGCCGATGGGCGCCAAGGTGACCGGGCCCGACGGCAAGGATCATTTCGCCTCGGGCGGCTCCTACGGCATCGGCCCGTCGCGGCTGGTCGCGGCGATCATCGAGGCCAGCCACGACGAGAATGGCATCATCTGGCCCGAAGCGGTGGCGCCGTTCGATATCGGCCTGATCAACATGAAGGCGGGCGACGCCGACTGCGATCGCGTCTGCGACGAACTCAATGCCGCCTTCACCGCCGCCGGCAAGGATGTGCTTTACGACGATACCGACCAGCGGCCGGGCGGCAAATTCGCCACCGCCGACCTGATCGGCCTGCCCTGGCAAGTGATCGTCGGACCGCGCGGCGTGGCCGCCGGCGAGATCGAGATCAAGAATCGCAAGAGCGGCGAGCGCGTGACGCTGCCGATAGCCGACGCGAAAAAACGCTTCGGTGTCGCCGCATGAGCGAGGCGGCGGCAGCGAGATCGGCCGGCGCCGGCCCTTTTTCCATCTTCGAACGCACGGTTGCGTGGCGCTATTTGCGTTCGCGGCGCAAGGAGACGGTGATCTCGGTGATCGCCTCGATCTCCTTCCTCGGCATCATGCTGGGCGTTGCCACGCTGATCGTGGTGATGGCCGTGATGAACGGGTTCCGCGCCGAGCTTTTGACGCGCATTCTCGGCGTCAATGGCCATCTGATCGTGCAACCGCTCGATTCGCCGCTCGAGGACTATGCCCAGGTCGCCAGCCGCATCAACGGTGTGGCCGGGGTCAAATACGCCATTCCGCTGATCGATGGCCAGGTGCTGGCGCAAGGCAATGTCGGCGGCGGCAGCGGCGCGCTGGTTCGCGGCATCCGGGGTGAAGACCTCGGCAAGATCGCCATCGTTGCCAGCAACATCAAACAAGGCTCGCTCGACGGCTTCGATACGGGCGACGGTGTCGCCATCGGCAAGCGGATGGCCGAGAATCTTGGCCTGACGCTCGGCGATACCATCACCTTGATCTCGCCGGACGGCGATGTGACGCCGCTCGGCACCACGCCGCGCATGAAGGGTTACAAGATCGCGGCGATCTTCGAAGTCGGCATGTCGGAGTATGACAGCTCCATCGTCTACATGCCGTTCTCCGAGGCGCAGCTCTATTTCAACATGGACGGCCGGGCGCAGACCATCGAGATCTATGTCGACAATCCCGATGATGTCGACGCGCTGAAGCCGAAGGTGGAGGAGGCGGCACAACGCCCCATCGACCTGGTCGACTGGCGCCAGCGCAACGAGACCTTCTTTTCTGCCCTGCAGGTCGAGCGCAACGTGATGTTCATGATCCTGACGCTGATCGTGCTGGTGGCGGCGCTCAACATCATTTCCGGACTGATCATGCTGGTGAAGGACAAGGGGCATGATATCGCCATCCTGCGCACCATGGGCGCCTCGCGCGGCGCCATCCTGCGTATCTTCCTGATGACGGGTGCGGCGATCGGCGTGACGGGCACGCTCGCCGGCGTGCTGCTCGGCGTCTTGATCTGCACCAACATCGAATCGATCCGCCAGTTCTTCTCCTGGATGACCGGCAAGGTGCTGTTCAATCCGGAGCTCTATTTCCTCAGCCAGTTGCCGGCCAAGATGGATCCGCGCGAGACGACCTATGTCATCATAATGGCGCTGGCGCTGTCCTTCCTGGCAACAGTGTTTCCAGCGTGGCGGGCGGCCCGCCTCGATCCGGTCGAAGCCTTGAGGTACGAGTAGTGGCCGAGGTCATTATCGAGCTGAAGAGCGTCGAGCGGCACTACGTCCAGGGGCCGCGCAAGCTCACCATCCTGAACGGCGCCGACTTCTCGCTGCGGCGCGGTGAGATGGTGGCGCTGGTGGCCCCGTCGGGCACCGGCAAGTCGACGCTGCTCCACACGGCGGGCCTGCTGGAGCGTCCTGACGCCGGAGACGTGATCCTGTCCGGACGCGCCTGTGGCCGGCTGTCCGATGACGAGCGCACCTCGATCCGCCGCAACGATGTCGGCTTCGTCTACCAGTTCCATCATCTGTTGCCGGAGTTTTCCGCGCTGGAAAACATCATGATGCCGCAGCTCATCAAGGGGCTGCCGCGCAAGGAAGCGGGCGAGCGCGCGGCGCAACTGCTCGACTACATGCAGATCGGCAAGCGGGCGTCGCACCGGCCATCCGAGCTGTCCGGCGGCGAGCAGCAGCGCGTCGCCATTGCACGCGCGGTCGCCAATGCGCCGCTGGTGCTGCTCGCCGACGAGCCGACCGGCAACCTCGACCCGGTCACCGCTTCCTACGTCTTCGAGGCGCTGGAGGCGCTGGTGCGGCAATCGGGGCTCGCCGCGCTGATCGCTACCCACAATCATGAACTGGCATCGCGCATGGACCGGCGTGTCACGCTGGCCGACGGCAAGGTGGTGCCGCTGTAAGGAACGGTTCTCGCCTGGAATGTACCGCGCGGGGGTAGCTTAGAATCGCCAGTGAGCGTTCATTGCGATCAGAGTGGACGATATCGCGCTCGTCGCCAGGATGAACAACCAGATTACAAGGTTGCGAGAGAGGCGTCGCCGGCGGCCTTGTCGCATGCGCTTTCGCCAACGGTCACCTTGATTCGCGCCTCCGTACTTCCCCATATCCATCGCCCGGCAGTGCCCCAGCCCAAGAATTATTGCTTCGGCCGCGCTTTAATACAAGCGCGCTAATCCTGATCTCCAGGACTGGAAGCCTACGCCGCCGCGCTTTCAGCATCGTCTCGTGGCGAACGATTAACCTTTCGCTAACCGTGCAAAATTCCCCGCCTATCGCTCTAACCCCTAGCGATTGACATTGGAACAAAATTAGAACAAATTGGAAACATATCCACAACAGGAGAGAGTTATGACCGATCTGGTTCAGGATGTCATCTCGCTGGTTTGCATGAGTGCGTTTCTTGTTTCCATGGCGATCTGGATCGGAGCCATGTGAGTTGGCGGCGGCTGCCGTCGCTGTTTCCCGATGGCCCTAAGCCGCTCCGCCGTTAAGCTTTTCTTGCCGCCGCGACGTTAGGGTGCGTCTCCAGGCAGGGAGCAACGTCCAAGGTGTCGCCCATCGTCACGGCCATTCTCGTGGCCAGCAATCTCGGACTGATCTTTCTTTTGATGACCGTGCCGCTTGGTTTGCGCACGGTCCGGTCCAGCCGCATCGTGGCAATGGACCGGCAGCGCCTGTGGCAGGCGCTGTGGCCGCTTGGCAGCGATGCCGGCTGGTCCGGCGAGATCCTGTCGGCGCAGCCGCTGGACGAAGAGGGCGTGGCTCGCATCATGCTGTCGTGGGAAGGCCGCGACGGCAAGCCGATAGAGCGCAGGGCGCGGTTTGAAGATGTCGTCGAGGGCAGCCGCTTCTCGATGCGGGTGATCGAGGATACCGCGCTCGATGGCTCGTTCTGGAAGGATTATGGCGAGACCGCCGAGCTGGTTTCGGAGGGCAGCGGCACACGCGTGACGCTCAGCCGGACCGACCGGTATCGCGGCGTCGCCTTCCTGGTGTTCCGCTACTTCGCCATGCGCCGCGAGCTTTCCAAGCTGCAGCATTGGGCAAGGACCGGGCAATACCGCAAGGGCGGCTGGTTCGAGCATCCGCTGAGCCAGGTCGGCTTTGCCGTGCTGTCGGCATTGATGCTGTGGCCGTTCTTCGGCCTTCACCTCGGCGGGCTGGCGCTGGCCGCGATCCTAACGTCGGTGGTGGCATTGCACGAACTCGGCCACATGGCGGCGTTCCGGTTGACGGGCCATCGCAGGGCGCGGATGATCTTCATCCCGCTGCTTGGCGGCATCGCCATTGGCGGACGACCCTACAACAGCCGTTTCGAAGTGGCCTTCGTGGCGTTGATGGGGGCGGGGTTCTCCGCCTTCCTGGTGCCGATCGTCATCGCCGCCAGCGTGCTTGCCGGCAACGAGGGTCACAAGGCTGCCGCCGCGCTGCTGGCCGCCCTCGCAGGTTGTGCTGCCCTGTTCAACATCGCCAATCTGGTGCCGGTGTGGAAATTCGACGGCGGCCAGGTGCTGCGCCAGATCTGCCCGGGGCCGGTCGTCCTGGCGCTGGCCTCCTTCTCGCTGCTTTCGGCCTTTCTGGCGCTTGGCTGGCGGGCTGGTTTTTCCTCGGGCTTCCTGCTGGCGGCCGGTGCGGTGTTTTCGATCCTCAGCCTGCTCACCGTCGGCAGCGGGGTGAAGCCGCGTCACGAACTGGAGCCGATCGGCACCCTCGACCGGTTCGTCATCGCAGGCGCCTTGCTGGCGGTGTTCGCCATCCATGGCTGCGGCGTGCTATGGGCTTCCGCCCAACTGATCTAAGGGCGCTCGGAACCCCACAGTTTTCGACTCGGCTGGCCTGAATCTCAATACAGCTTAAGCAGTTCCCGGACCGACAGGGTCAGCCGGCCTTGCGCGAAGCTTCGGCGGACAAGGCCGTCGCGGGACCGAACACGTCCTCGAAAGCGGATTTCAGTGCCTGGTCAAGATCGGCCATGGTCAGGGGCAGGCCGAGGTCGACGAGGCTGGTGACGCCGTGGTCCTGCACGCCGCAAGGTACAATGCCGCCGAAATGGGCGAGGTCCGGCTCGACATTGATGGCGATGCCGTGAAAGCTCACCCAGCGCCGCAGCCGGATGCCGATCGCCGCGATCTTGTCCTCGGCCGGCGCACCGTCCCGCAGCGTAGGGCGATCGGGCCGCACCACCCAGACACCGACCCGGTCCTCGCGGCGCTCGCCGCGCACGTTGAAGGCGGCGAGCGTGCCGATGATCCATTGTTCGAGCGCGGCAACGAAGGCGCGCACGTCCTCGCGCCGACGCTTCAGGTCGAGCATGACATAGGCAACCCGCTGGCCGGGCCCATGATAGGTGTATTCGCCGCCGCGTCCCGCCGAAAAGACCGGAAAGCGGTCCGGCTCGATCAGGTCCTCGATGCGGGCGCTGGTGCCGGCGGTGTAGAGCGGCGGATGTTCGACCAGCCAGACCATCTCGCCGGCAGCTCCGCTGCGGATCGCCTCGGCGCGCGCCTCCATGAAGGCAAGCGCGTCGGGATAGGCGGTAAGGCCGGGTTCGACCAGCCATTCGACCGGCGCCGAACCGGACAAGGGCAGGAACGACGTGGCGATCTGGCTGCGTTCAGTCATGACGTATCGCTTTGCTTATCCATGTCACGGCCCCAAAACCGCCTTGCACTTTTGGGCGACATGCCTTTGGCCTCCATATGGCGATATCGGGCGCAAACGTCCAGTTCGGGATGCTCATTGCAATCCTGTGGAACGTTATCCCAATTGCCTGACATTATTGCTCGCCACGCACTTGTTTCGCCGGAAACGATTTGCTACACGCCGCGAGCCGGTCGGTTCCGGCTCCTACCACGTGCGGTCGTGGCGGAATTGGTAGACGCGCAGCGTTGAGGTCGCTGTGGGGCAACCCGTGGAAGTTCGAGTCTTCTCGACCGCACCAGTATTCCTGAGGCAAGCCTTCGGACGTCTTGAAATGACCTCCTGCAATCTGGCGATCATCAGATCCTGAGTATGGCGCCGGCCTGCTATAAGGGCCGGATCTCGGTTCCACTCGGCAGATCAAAGGTCACGACGAGGCCGCTTGGCTGGTTGTCGTGCAACTCGATCTTGCCGCCGTGCCCCTGGATGATATCCGCTACGATGGAAAGGCCGAGCCCGAAGCCGTGCTTCGAGGCAACGCCGCGTGACATGTCCTCCTTGAAGAACGGTTCGAACACGCGCGAGCGCGCTGTCATGGAAATGCCCGGCCCGTCGGGAGGCAGTAAGAGGCCCGATGCCCGGACTATTTCAGGTGAAAATGGCTGTATGCATGAAGTGATGTTAAGTTTTGTTGCGCAATCTTGGCTTGATCTTGGCTCCGTGCGCGCCTCTAGAACGGCAAAGCGTCAGACTCGGGAATGTTTGATAGTCCCGCTCGTCAGGACGTTGGGCCGGCCTGACCGCTGTCGAGAGGGATTTTTGTCGGCCAACTAAAGTTCACCAGCGGCGGGCCGCTTCCTCAGCTGAGCTGCTAAACAAGGCTGTCGCTGTTTTGTTATTGCTCTCAGCTCGCTTGACAAAGCGATCCAGACCACGGCACGAATCGCTTCGTGGGTTTTGGCAAAGGGGAGATACCATGAAGAAGACTTATGTGAAGCCGATGTTCGTAAGGCGCGAAAAGCTGTCCGCCGTGACGGCGATAGCTTGCCCTAGCTTCGGCTGCCCGACCTAAGGGCTGGGCCGAACCGGCTTCTGCCAGATCGCCCGCCGTCGAAAGCGGGCGGGCTTCCATCGTGGCGTGAGCTTTTCGACTGTTTGGAAGGGACCGCTGGGCCGCGCATTCAGATCGCGCCGCCCCGTGCTCCGGGAACTGCCCTTAGGCAGCCTGTTCCCAGAGGTTATGCAGCCTTCTTCATCCGTGCCAGCGTATCGGCCACCTCCTCGCCGAAGGAGGACGGCGTCGGCACGATGATGACGCCGGCATGGCCCATGCGGCGGCCTTTCGGGCAGACAGGCCGATGATCTGGGCGATCGGCAATCAGCCAAGAATGATGAAGCAAGGTGACTGACGTAACTCGGCCAGCCGGCGAGCTACCCCGTCCATCCCAGCCCAGCCGAGATGCAATTAATCGACACCAGCAAGGCGTCGGTTGCCCGCTTTTGATCCGTCGTCCTTGCCCTGACATCACGCAGCAGATCGACCTGCAGCCGGTGGATGTCGTCCATCTGCCGCCGCAGGCTGTCGAAACGCCGCTTGAACATCGGAAAGCGCTCGGAAAGATCACCCCCTGTGAGGTCGCCGATCAGGCGTCGCGTCAACTCGTACTCCCCGGCGATGCGGGCATAGATTCGTTTGGCGGCATCGCTGTCGGACACAAGGCCGGCGTAGAGCCGCGCGATCTCCATGTCGGCCTGGTAGAGCGTCTTCTCGGCTTCGTCGACGACCAGGCGGAAAAAGCGCGAGTGCTCGAACATGCGGGCCAGAAGGTCGCGCCCGACCTCGCCGCGCACCGCGACGAAGGCGCTCAGCGCGCTGCCGATGCCATACCAGCCGGTCAACAGATGACGGTTCTGGCTCCAGGCGAACACCCATGGAATGGCGCGCAGGTCGGCGATGCCGTTGGCGCCGAAACGGCGATCCGGCCGTGAGCCCATTTTCAGGAGCGCCAGTTCCGCGACCGGGCTCGCCTGGTTGAAATAATCGAGGAAGCCGGGCTCGGCCATCAGCGTGGCATAGGATGCCTGCGACATACCGGCGAGCGCCTCGAGCGCTTCGTCGAACTCCGGCGTCTCCTTCGTCTCGGCATCGCCCGGCGATCCGACGCTGTGGGCCAGAACGGCGGCGGCGAGGATCTCGAGCTGGTTGAGGCCGGTGCCGCGATTGGCGAATTTCGACGATACAACCTCGCCTTGCTCGGTCACCCGCATGGTGCCGGCGACGGTGCCTTGCGGCTGCGCCGCGATCGCCCGGCCGGTCGGCGCGCCGCCACGGCTGACGGAGCCGCCGCGGCCGTGAAAGAAACTGATCCCAACCTTGTGCTTGCGCCCGACGGCAGCGAGCCGCTTCTGCGCTTTGGCCAGTTCCCAATTGGAGGCGAGGAAGCCGCCGTCCTTGTTGGAATCGGAATAGCCGACCATGATTTCCTGGCGCGCGCCGAAATCGCGCACCGTGCGCCTCACCAGCGAGACGTCGAGCAATCCGTTCAATATGCCAGGGGCGGCCTGCAGGTCGGCGATGGTCTCGAACAAGGGCACGATCCGCAGCCTGATTGTGCCGCCGGCGGGCGCGGTCGAAAGTCCGCAATATTGCGCCAGCAGATAGACCGCGAGCAGATCGTCGGCGGAGCGGGTCATCGAGAGAACGAAAGAGCCGACAGCGTCGGGATCAGAGCTGGAGATGTGCCTGGCGATGACGGAGAATGTCGAAAGCAGTTCGCCTGCTTCAGCCGAGAGCCGCCCAGCGTCTATCTCCAGCCGCTCGCCCTCGCTGATGGCTTTGCGAATGCGCGCCGACCATTGCGGCGTGCCAGCCGCCACCGGATCGGCGGGGTTCGTCAGCGCAAACAGCTCGGCCAGCACGCGGTTGACGACCGTGGAGTTCTGCCTGAGGTCGAGCGAGACGGTGCGGAAGCCGAAGCTGCCGACCTGCCAGAGCAGAGGCTGGACGAAACGCCTGGCCACCGCGCGCCCGCCGATTGCTTCGAGAACGCTCGACAGCCCCTCCAGATCGGCACGAAACGCGCCCGCCGACGGGTACGCCGCCGCACCGCCGTCCCGTGTCGTCTCCAGCCGGGCAAGCAGGGCCGAAGCGAATTGGCGGAGCGGTTCGTCAGGGTTGCGGGTGGTGATCCCATCGGCCTGTCGGCTTTTATCAAGCGCCGTTTGCAGCACCGGCTTGAAGCTCGCCGGCAGGTCGATGACGTTTGAGCTGGCGCTCAGCACCGTCACCAGCCGCTGCATCTGCGCCAGATACCAGCCTATGGCCGTATCGCGGTATTCGGCCAGGGCATGGGCGGTGACGGCGGCCGTCACATTCGGGTTGCCGTCGCGATCGCCGCCGATCCACGAGGCATAGCGCATGAAGGAGGGGATTCTGATCGGCGCGGCCGGATAGTGACGCTCGAGGGCGCCTTCCAGCTTGCCATAGAGCTGCGGCGTTGCCTCGAAGATGACTTCACGAAAGAAATGCAGGCCCCAGGCGATTTCGCGTTCGACCGTCGGGCGCTCCAGCCGCAGCTCGCCCGTCATCCACAGAAGCTCGATCTCGCTTTCCAGATCGGCGACCAGCAGGTCGCGTTCGCGCGGCGCCCAGCGCGGCTGGTCGAGTTCGGTCAGCTTGCGGTAGATACGGCGATGGATCTCCAGCACCGTGACGCGTTTGGCCTCCGTCGGGTGCGCGGTCATGGTCGGGCCGACGCAGAGTTCGTCGAGCCTGGCCTGGACCTGCTCCGCCGAATGGCCGTTCGCCGCCATCCGCGCGATCACGCTAGCGAAGGAGCCGGGCACGTCGTCGACACCGGTGCCTTGTTCGAGTTCGCGGCGCGCCCGCATGGCGAGCAACTCGTCGGCAATGGCGAGCAGCTGGAACCAGACGCCGCTCGCCTGAAGCGCCGGGATGCGCTGCTCCGCGGCAAGCGAGACAAGCGACCGACGTCCGGTCAGAACGGCGGCGATCTCCGGCTCCCGCGCGCTTGCGACCTGAAGCAGCAGGCGCAACAAGAGGCTGCGCTCGTCCTCCCGAAATTTGATGCGTCTGCTCTGTTCCAAACGCTTCAAGCCGCCTTCTTCGTTCGCTCCAAAGTCTCGGCCACGACGTCGCCGAAGGACGACGGCGTCGGCACGATGATGACGCCGGCCTCTTTCAGGATCTCGACCTTCTCCTGCGCGGACTCACCGAAAGCCGAGATGATGGCGCCGGCATGGCCCATGCGGCGGCCTTTCGGGGCGGAAAGCCCGGCAATGTAGGCGATCAGCGGCTTCCTCATATTGTCGCGCGCCCAGATCGCGGCTTCGGCTTCCTGCGGTCCGCCGATCTCGCCGATCATCACCACGGCGTCGGTCTCGTCGTCCTGCTCGAACAGCTTCAGAACGTCCTTGAAGGAGGAGCCGTTGATCGGATCGCCACCGATGCCGACGCTGGTCGAGACGCCGATGCCGAGCGCCTTCATCTGCGAGGCGGCCTCGTAGCCCAGCGTGCCCGACCGCCCGACGATGCCGACGCGGCCGGGAAGGTAGATCGAGCCGGGCATGATGCCCATCAGCGCCTGTCCCGGCGTGATGATGCCGGCGCAGTTCGGCCCGACCAGCCGCATGCGGTCCTCGAAGCGGTAGCGGCGCATGTAGCGCTTGACCTGCATCATGTCCTGCGAGGGGATGCCGTCGGTGATGCAGACGCAGAGTTTTATTCCCGCGTCCGCGGCCTCCATGATCGAATCGGCGGCGAAGGGCGGTGGCACGAAGACGATGCTGGCCTCGGCACGGGTTTCGCGCACCGCGCCCTTGACGGTGTTGAAGATCGGCAGGCCAAGATGCGTCTGGCCGCCCTTGCCGGGGGTGACGCCGCCGACGAGCTTGGTGCCGTAGCGCTTCATGTCCTCGGCATGGAAGCTGCCGATCTTGCCTGTGAAACCTTGCACGATGACGCGCGTGCTGCGGTTGAGCAGGATTGCCATTTTTCTGTCCTCCCTCAGGCTGCTTTTTTCTTGGTGGCCGCGCGCCATGCGGCGACGGCTTTTTCGGCGGCTTCGGCGAGCGTGTCGGCGACGATCACCGCCTCGCCGGAATCGGCCAGGATCTTGCGTCCTTCCTCGGCCCTGGTGCCGGACAGCCGCACCACCAGCGGCACGCTGACGCCGACCTCGCGGATCGCCTTGATGACGCCCTCGGCAACCCAGTCGCAGCGGTTGATGCCGGCGAAGATGTTGACCAGGATGGTTTCGACATTCTTGTCGCCGAGCACGGCGCGGAAGGATTTCGCCACCCGCTCGGGCGAAGCGCCGCCGCCGATGTCGAGGAAATTGGCCGGCTCGCCGCCGGCGATCTTGATCATGTCCATCGTCGCCATGGCGAGCCCGGCGCCGTTGATGATGCACCCGATATTGCCTTCGAGGCCGACATAGGAGAGGCCGCGGTCGCTGGCGAAGGTTTCGCGCGGATCTTCCTGGCTCTTGTCGCGCAATTCGGAGATTTCCGGCCGCCGGAACAGCGCGTTCTCGTCGAACGACATCTTGGCGTCGAGCGCCACCAGGCTGCCGTCGCGGGTCACCACCAGCGGATTGATCTCCAGCATCGAGGCGTCGTAGTCGCGGAACACTTGGTAGCAGCTGAAGATGGTCTCGGTCGCCTTGCCGATCAGGCTGTCCTCCAGCCCGAGCCCGAAGGCGATCTCGCGCGCCTGGAAACGCTGCATGCCGACGCCCGGGTCGACGGTGGCGCGGATGATGGAATCCGGCGCTCTTTCGGCGATCTCCTCGATCTCCATGCCGCCGGCGGCCGAGGCGACGATCATGACGCGCTCTTCCTTGCGGTCGAGCACGAAGCCGAGATAGAGCTCCTGCGCGATGTCGACTGCTTCCTCGAGATAGAGGCGCGAGATCAGCTTGCCGCGCGGGCCGGTCTGGTGGGTCACCAGCTTGCGCCCGAGCATGGCTTCGGCGGCGCTGGAAATCTCCTCATCATTGGCGCAGAGCTTGATGCCGCCGGCCTTGCCGCGCGCGCCGGAATGAACCTGCGCTTTCAGCACCCATTTGCCGCCGCCGATTTCGCGCGCCCGGTAGGTGGCTTGCTCGGGGCTGTAGGCCAGGCCGCCTCGCGGCACGTGCACTCCATGCCGGGCGAGCAGTTCCTTGGCCTGATATTCGTGGATGTCCATTTTTTCTCCTCCGCAAATCGTCAAAGTGCCGCGACGCGGCCCTTGTTGGCTAATTAAGCTGGCCGGCGCGTTCGATGGCGTCGTTGACCACCAGCACGTTGCGCGCCATGCGTTCCGAAGCGGCGTCGATCATCTTGCCGTCGAGTGCGGCGGCGCCTTTGCCCTGCGCCTCGGCTTCCTTCAGCACCTCCAGGATGCGGCGGGCGCGCGTGACTTCCTTCTCCGGCGGCGAGAACACGTCGTTGGCCAAAGCAATCTGCGAGGGATGGATCGCCCATTTGCCTTCGATGCCGAGTGCGGCGGCGCGCCGGGCGGCCGCCTTGTAGCCTTCCGGATCGGAGAAATCGCCGAACGGCCCGTCAATGGCGCGCAGGCCATAGGCGCGGCAGGCGACGGTCATGCGCGACAGGGCGAAATGCCACTGGTCGCCGGGATAATCGGGGTTGAGGCCGCCAATGTTGACGGTCCGCGCCTTGTTGCTGGCGGCATAGTCGGCGACGCCAAAATGCATGGCTTCCAGCCGGCCGGGCGTCGCGGCGATGGCCTCGACATTGGCCATGCCGAGCGCGGTCTCGATCAGCGCTTCGAGACCGACCCGGGTCTTGTAGCCCTTGGCCATCTCGATCTGGTTGACCATGGCCTCGACCATGTAGAGGTCGGCGGGCACGCCGACCTTCGGCACCAGGATGGTGTCCAGCCGGTCGCCGGCCTGTTCCATGACATCGACCACGTCGCGATACATGTAATGGGTGTCGAGCCCGTTGATGCGCACCGAGACGGTCTTGCCCTTGGCGCGCCAGTCGATGTCGTTCAGCGCCTGGATGATGTTCTTGCGGGCGCGCTCCTTGTCGGGCGGCGCGACCGCGTCCTCGATGTCGAGGAAGACGAAGTCGGCGGCACTGTTGGCCGCCTTGTCGATCATCTCCGGGCTGGAGCCGGGAACCGCCAGCTCGCTGCGCTGCAGCCTGAGCTTCTTGAGATGGTTGATGGTGTGGCTCATCTTCTCATCCTCAAGCGGCTTCGGCGACCGGCACCGCGGCCGAGGCGCGGAAATGCTGGATGGCGGCGCCGACTCCGGAACCCGGCGCCAGCCGCACGCCGCAATCGAGCAACGCCATTTCGGCCGCCGACAGCGAGGCCAGCACCATCACCTCGTTCAGCCAGCCGAGATGGCCGATACGGAAGACCTTGCCAGCCACCTTGTTGAGGCCGCCGCCAAGCGACGTCTGGTACTTCTGGTAGGCCTTTTTGACGATTTCAGCGCTGTCGATGCCTTCGGGCACCAGGATGGCGCTGACCGTGTCGGAGTGCCATTTCGGCGCCTTGGCGCAGAGCTTCAGGCCCCAGGCGTCGACCGCCTTGCGCACGCCTTCGCTGAGGCGATGGTGGCGCGCAAAGATATTCTCAAGCCCTTCATCGGCGATCAGGTCGAGCGAGGCACGCAGGCCGCGCAGCAGCTGCGTTGCCGGCGTGTAGGGAAAATAGCCGGCATCGTTGGCGCGGATCATGTCCTCGAAGGAGAAGAAGCAGCGCCGGTGGGTGGCGGTTCTCGAAGCGATGAGAGCCTTCTTGCTGACCGACAGGAAGCCGAGGCCGGCCGGCAGCATGAAGCCTTTCTGCGAACCACTGACGGCGCAGTCGACGCCCCATTCCTCCTGGCGGAAGTCGATGGAGCCGATCGACGAGACGCCGTCGACGAAGAGGAGCGCTGGGTGGTTCGCATCGTCGAGCGCCGCGCGGCAGCCGGCGACGTCGCTGGTGACGCCGGTCGCCGTCTCGTTCTGAGTGCAGAAGATGGCCTTGATGCGGTGCGTCTTGTCCGCCTTCAGCCGCTCCGCGTAGAGTTCGAGCGGAACGCCGGTTCCCCATTCGCAGTCGATCACGTCGACCTCGAAGCCGAGCCGCTCGGCCATGTCGACCCACAGATGCGAGAACTGGCCGAAGCGCGACATCAAAACGCGGTCGCCAGGGCTGAGCACATTGGTCATCGCCGCTTCCCAGGCACCGGTACCGGAGGACGGGTAGATGAAGACGCGGCCGGTTTCGTTCTTGAAGACTTTCTTGATGTCCTCGAACAGCGGCACGGTGAGGCCGGGGAAGGTGGCCGCGCGCATGTCCTCCATCGGCAGGTTCATCGCCTGCCGCACCTGCTCGGGAATGTTTGTGGGCCCTGGGATGAAGAGATGAGTGAACCCAGCCATGCGCGAACTCCTCCGATCGTTTTGGATTGTGGAGGAAGTGTCGCGTCGATACGGCCGGCCAACAACACCTTGCCGGGTAAGTAGTTGGCCCGCGCGGGTGGGGTGCTCCTACCCGGTTGGCCTACCCGATAGGTGACTTGGGGCTTCGGCGCTTCTCGCTCGAATAGAGCGCTACCGCCATGGCGCGGTTGCGGACATCCAGCTTGTCGTAGAGATTCTTGAGGTGATATTTCACCGTATTCTCGGAGATGCCGGTCCGGGTCGCGATCTGCAAATTGGTCCAGCCGTCGGACAGCACCGCCAGCAGTTCACGCTCGCGCACGGTCAGCCGAGACAGAGGCGTGTCGTTGACCTTGTTGATGTCGATATAGGGAATGCAGATGCGGCCGTGCGCGACCGCCAGGATCGTGTCGAAGATGATGGCGGGATCGTCGAACTGGAAGCAGTAGCCCTGCGCCCCCAGGCGCACGCACTGTTTCAGGATGCCGATGTCATGGTCGTTTGAAAAGACGGCGATGCGAACGTTGAGCTTGCTGCCCTGGACCTCGGCCAGGACATCCGCGCCGTCCATGTCGGAGAGCTTCCAGCCGATCACGGCGACATCGAACTCCTGCGCCATGGCAAGCTCCAGGAAATGCCTGCCGCTTTGTACCGAGGCCAAAAGCTCGAACCGCCCATCGCATTCCAGCATTTCGCGCAGAGCCGATATGACGAGCGGATTGCGTTCGGCGACGACCACGCGAACGCGCCGCTCTTCGATTGCCTTGTTCTCTGTCCGTGACCTGATCTTCAAGGGCTTCCGGCTTTTTTGTTGCGGCCTGGCGGGTCCTGGCGATGCCTGGACCTGCGTCATGGCAATTCTGCCCCAATGGCGCGAGGGTGCTCTTTCCCCAGCGACATCAGCTGTCGCGCCGCTGGAAGCCGAAGGGCGCCCTTCTTTTGATGAAATCGACAGTCCGTGCGCGCATGACAACACGGCATCGGCGAAGCCCGACGTGAGCGGGCAAGCATGCGTTTGGCCTGAGATTTCCGTACGTTAGAAGGCCGGACCGAAAAACCGGTTTCCACTTTGCGGACTCATGGTCTAGACCTGATTTGCACCTTTTCCGGGATTCTGATGGCGGGAGGCGCTGGTGGAAGGCCAGGACGAACGGACGACGGGCGCCAGGGCCGCCGACGAGCACCACGCCGACATCTATGGCGAGGACGGTGCCGTCCTTTCGTCCTTCCTCGCCCGGATTGGTACGGCGATCGCCGACCGCGACACGCTGACCCTCAAGCGTGAAGTCGACGACCTGCATCAGTCGGAACTTGGCGACCTCATCGAGGCGCTGCACCCCGAACAACGGCTTGCCTTGGTCGATCTGCTGGGCGCCGACTTCGATTTTTCCGCTTTGACCGAGGTCGACGAGGCGATCCGCATGGATATCGTCGACAACCTGCCCAATGCGCAAATCGCGCAGGCGGTGCAGGAACTCGATTCCGACGATGCGGTCTACATCCTCGAAGACCTCGAGCCGGAAGACCAGGACGAGATCCTGTCGCAACTGCCTTTCACCGAGCGGATCAGGCTGCGCCGCTCGCTCGACTACCCGGAAGAGACCGCCGGGCGGCGCATGCAGACCGAGTTCGTCGCGGTGCCACCCTTCTGGACGATCGGCCAGACCATCGACTACATGCGCGAGGACAAGAACCTTCCCGAGCGCTTCAGCCAGATATTCGTCATCGATCCGACCTTCAAGCTGTTGGGCGCCATCGATCTCGACCAGATCCTGCGCACCAAGCGCGCGGTCAAGGTCGAGGAAGTCATGCATGAGACGCGGCACGCCATCCCGGCCACCATGGACCAGGAAGAGGCGGCGCGGGAATTCGAACAATACGATCTCTTGTCGGCGGCCGTGGTCGACGAGAACGAGCGGCTGGTCGGCGTGCTGACCATCGACGACGTCGTCGACGTCATTCAGCAGGAAGCGGAGGAAGACCTGCTGCGCATGGGCGGCGTCGGCGACGAAGAACTCTCCGACAGCATTCTGGCGACTTCGCGCTCGCGCGTTCCCTGGCTGCTCGTCAATCTCTTGACCGCATTTCTGGCGGCATCGGTGATCGGCCTGTTCGACCACACGATCGAGCGGATCGTGGCGCTCGCCGTGCTGATGCCGATCGTGGCCGGCATGGGCGGCAATGCCGGGTCGCAGACCATGACCGTCACCGTGCGGGCGCTGGCGACGAGGGATCTCGACATCTACAATGCCGGCCGCATCATCCGCCGCGAAATGGGCGTCGGCTTCATCAACGGCATCGTCTTCGCCATCCTGATCGGCATCGTCGCGGCGGCGTGGTTTCGCGATCCTAATCTGGGCGGCATCATCGCCGCGGCGATGATCATCAACATGTTCGTGGCGGCCCTTGCCGGCATCCTGATCCCGCTGCTGCTCGACCGCTTCAAGGTCGATCCCGCGGTCGCTTCGGCGGTCTTCGTCACCACGGTCACCGATGTCGTTGGATTCTTTGCCTTCCTCGGCCTCGCGAGCTGGTGGTTCGGTGTCCGGTAAGCGTCTCAATTGACTTTTACGTAAATGCCGTGCGAGGCTCGTACGGGGTGCCGGGTTCGATTCCGGCGGGCAAGGGTTTGGTTCGGGACAGATGGGCGACGCCGCACGGCGATCGCCCGGAATTCCGGCATGGAGTGACAATGCGGGAATATTATTCGATCACCGAACTGACCCGCGAATTCGACGTGTCGACGCGGACGCTGCGTTTCTACGAAGACGAGGGGTTGGTGCAGCCGGTGCGGCGCGGCCGCACCCGTCTGTTTCGCCCTTCCGACCGCCATCTCATCCGGCAGATCATGCGTGGAAAACGGCTCGGCTTCTCGATCAACGAGATCCGCGAGATCATCCAGATGTACAAGGAGCCGCCGGGCGAGGTCGGGCAGCTCAAGCTGATGATCAAGCGCATCGAGGAAAAGCGCGAGGATCTCAGGCAGAAGCGCCGCGACCTCGAGGAGACGCTGGCCGAACTCGACCAGGCCGAAGAGTCCTGCGTCGAGCGGCTGGTCGAGCTCGGCGTCAATACCTGACCTGTGCGGTTGCTCCGATGCCTCGCCGCCAGGAACTGTGAAGGCTTGAACCGGCGGTCGATCACGTCATGTTCATCACTCTCGCTTGGCTGTTTGTCGCCGCTGTCACCGTCCACAATCTGGAGGAGGCGGTTTTCCTGCCTGCCTGGTCCGAGCAGGCGGGGCGCTGGCACCGTCCCCTCGCGGCCAACGAATTCCGGTTCGCGGTGTTCGTGCTGGTTGTTCTTGCTGGCGTTGCGGCTTTGCTCGCCACCGTGCAGGGACGGGAGAGTTTCGGCGCCTACGTCCTGTCGGGCTATGCGCTTGCGATGCTGCTCAACGTGGCTTTTCCACATCTCCTCGTCACAATGGTCACGCGCCGCTATATGCCGGGGACCGCGACCGCTCTCGCATTGAACCTGCCGGTCACCGCGGCTCTGCTGCATCAGGCATTTCGCGAGGGATATATTTCAGCGACCGGCTTCGCCTTGACGGCGCCCGCCATTGTCCTGGCCATCGTGCTTCTGCTCCCGGTGCTGTTTTATGTCGGCCGGAAACTGCTTCCGGACACGGCAGGCGCTCCAGGCAAGGCTTCTGACTGATCCCGCCGGACCTCAGATCCAGCGCCGCACGCGTTTGGCGTAGTCGCGATATTTCTTGCCGAATTTCGCCGCCAACATCTTTTCCTCGCGCTCGATCGCGACCTTCTGGGTGACGAAGGCGGCGACGAAGGCAAGCAGGAAGAACCAGGCGATGCCCGAGACGAAGGCAACGCCGATCAGCATCAGCGTGTTGGCCAGGTACATCGGATTGCGGGTGACGCCGAAGGGACCGGTCGTGACGAGATGATCGGGCACGGCGTTGGGATTGAGCGTTGTCCTGGCCCGTATCATGGTGCGGATCGCGGTGAACCAGAGGACGGCGACAGCGAACAAAGCCACCCAACCGGCGGCGAACAGGATGTCGCCCAGCAGGTCGCCGATCCAGGGCAGGGGATAGAGCAGGCCGAGGATGATGCTGAGGGCGATTGCGGCGACGTAGATCACCGGCGGCCACGGTATCAGCCCAGGCTTCGGCTCCGTCATTGCGTCCCTCCCTCCGTCATCTTGTCCTCGGTCTTGGCGGTACACGTTGCGGCAAGATCGGACAGATGCGCCCTGAAGTCCGCAGTCTGGTCGTTGTTGTAGAGCCGATCAAGAGAGCCTTCACCTTCGAGAGTCTCGAGCATACAGCCGCAATAGCTCGAACAGAAGGTTGCGTTGCGCATCTGCTCGCACGAGCGCTGGCAGGTTTTCAGGAAATTGACCCGCGGGGGGTCGACCTGCGCGGGCATCACTTGCGAGAACAGCCAGACGCAACCGATCAGCAGCGGCTGGTGGATCAGGTAGAAGGCCAGGCTGTGGCGGCCGATGAAGACCAGAGGATTGGCCCAGCGGCCTGGCACGCGGCTCGCCAGACGTGCCCGTATACCGGAAGCGGAAGCGAGTTTCGCCGCCCCGAGGCCGAGAAGCACGGCGCCGAACCATGGAAACAGCGGCACATAGTCGTTGGAGCGCGGATTGATCGCCGACAGGCCGATCCACCACAGCCACGGATGATCGAGGGCCTCGAAGCGCAGGTAGGCTGGCGCCGCGATGACGAGCGCGGCGACGACAAGCGTCAGCAGCGCCGGCAGGCGCAGGAAGGCGAGGCCAAGCAGGCTCGCCAGCGCGATCTCGTGCAGGATGCCGAAGAAGATGAACCCGTCGGGCGTGGCGATGCGGGTGACGACCGAGATGGCGACCGCCGCGCCGGCGACCATGGCGGCCCGCTTCCAGAAACCGTTCCAGCGGATCTGTCGGCCATGGGCGAGATAGAGGCTGACGCCCACCAGGAACAGGAAGGTCGAAGCGATGCAGCGGGCGTAGATCTTCCACCAGCCGAAGGCGGTGAGACCAGGGTCGGTGTAACCGAAGAATTCCAGGTCCCAGGTGAAGTGGTAGCTCGCCATCGCGATCAACGCGATGCCGCGCACGATGTCGATGGCGACGATTCGCTTCGATGGCTCCGGAACGGGTGCGGTCGGCGTGTTGATGCTCATGGTCTCGTGATCTGATTCAGCCCCTCCAAGACGACTATCACGGTTGCACCGGATAGAAGAAGACCGGTCGCCCTGGCCCGGACCGCGCGGCGGAGCCCGCGCCAGCCGCCGGGTTTGGGCCAGCGCGGGAAAGCCTTTGACCGGCTTCGCTTTTTGCCGGGTGTGCGTCGGTTTCCTCTTAATGGGCCTGAAATGTCCGCGCCAGATTCGGCGCCGCGATTCTGTTTGGGGAAGCAATGTCCACCCATGTGCGCCATCCGATCTGGCTTCCGGCCCTCAAGGCCGCGGACGCGCGCACCTTCGCCTCGCTCTACGCGGTCGAATCCTTCGCCCGCGCCATGGTGTCGAGCGTCATCCCGATCCAGGCCTACGAAATCCTGCACAACGAGCAGGTCGTCTCGATCCTCTACACCGTCGTGTCGCTGCTCGGCCTGTCGGTGACCCTGTTCATGCCGATGCTGATCCGCCGCTTCGCGCGGCGGTGGGTGTACACCGCCGGCGCCTGCCTGCTTGCCATAGGCTCGCTGTTCTTCGTTTCCCATACGCTCGCCGGGCAACTGGCCGGCATGCTGTGCCGCGTCATGGGCGCCAGCGCGCTGTCGATCACGCTCAACCTCTACATCATGGACCACATCCGCAAGACCGACTTCATGCAGGCCGAATCGCTGCGCATGGCGTGGTCGATGGTTGCCTGGACCTGTGGGCCGACGCTCGGCATCTTTCTTTACGCGCATTTCGGCATCTATGCCGCGCATGGTGCGGTGGCGGTGTTCGCCCTGGCCTTGCTGGCGCTGTTCTGGACCTACCGGCTGGGTGACAACCCGTCGATCCGCCCGGGTAAGACGCGGCCGGCCAATCCGCTCGCCAATATCGGCCGCTTCGTGGCGCAGCCGAGGCTCAGACTCGCCTGGCTGATCGCCTTCGGCCGCTCCTGCTTCTGGACGACATTCTTCGTCTATGGGCCGCTGTTCATGGTCATCACCGGGCAGGGCGATATCGCCGGCGGCCTGCTGGTCTCGGCCGGCAACGCGCTTTTGTTCATGGCTATCTTCTGGGGCAAGGCAGGAAAGCGCTTTGGCGGCCGGCGCACCATGACGTTTGCCTATTTCGCCATGTCGGCATCGCTGCTGGCCGCCGGCACGATCGGAGCGACAGCACCGTTGCTGACCGGCGCCTTCCTGTTGTGCGGCGCCTTCTTCACCATCGCGCTCGACGCCCTGGGTTCGACCGCCTTCATGCGCTCGGTACGCTCCTATGAGCGGGCGCAGATGGCGGCGGTCTACCGCACCTATCTCGATTTTTCCGAACTGACGCCGCCGCTGGTCTATTCGGTGGTGCTGGCGTTCTTCGGCCTGGGATCGGTGTTCGTCACCCTCAGCCTGCTGGCGGCGTTTTGCGGCTTCATGACCTGGCGCTACCTGCCGAAGTCCCTGTAGGTATGTCGATATTCAGGTGATGCCGGCCTGACCTGAATCTCGACATACCCTCATGTCACCGCCGCATGGCGCTCGCGCACCCAATTGTGGAAGCGGTGCAGATCATATTCCTCGGGCATCAGCACGCCGGCTGTGTGGCGCATCGAGCGCAAGCCCTTCTGGTTGACCTCGCAGATGGCGGCGTCCTCCTCCAGCACCTGTGTGCCAAAGGTGATGATGTTGTCGATATCGGTCTCGGCGAGGGCCTCGGGCGCGAACAGCCACTCCGCGACAAGCTCCGTCTGTTCGGGACCGAGCGGCACCAGGCGCACGGTCCTGACATAGTCGACATGGCCGACGATGAACATCGAGGGCAGGCTGGTGGCATAGGTCTGGCCGGCGCTGCGTTCCGCCGGCTTCAGCCCTGAGAAGACCGGCCCGTGCGTCTGGCCGTCGCGCGACCAGGTCTGGGCGCCTGCGCGCAAGCCGCCGGAAAATTCCGGCGCGTCATTGTCGGCGTGGCGGAGCCATTCGGGATCGTCATGCCGGCTCATCAGGCCGCGGCCATAGATCGGCACCAGCCGCGACAGGTCCTTGTGGACGCCCGGACAGTGCAGGCACTCGTTGAAGTTTTCCCAAAAGATCTTCCAGTTGCAGTTCATGACCTTGCGCAGCACATGGCCTGAGACCAGCGTTTCGAGCGGCCAGTTGCCGAGGTTGCCGGACGCGGGATCGAAGGAGGATTGCGCCGAGCCGGCGGCATCTTCAGCAAGATTGACGAAGACGAAGCCGCGCCACACCGAGAGCGCGACGCGATAAAGCGGGTGATCGGCCTTGTCGAAGCCGTCAGGCAGCGATTTCGACGGCACGCGCACCAGCTCGCCGCGCAGCGAGTAGGACCAGGCGTGATACGGGCAGGTTATCAGCCGCGCTTTCAGGCGGCCCTCGCTCTCCTGGCAAAGCTGCGAGCCGCGATGGCGGCAGGTGTTGTGGAAGGCGCGCAGCTCACCTGTGTCGTCGCGCAGCACGAGGATGTCCTGCGTGCCGATGCGGAATCGGCGGAAGGCTAGCGGCTGCGCCAGATCGGCCTCGCGGCAGACGAGCAGCCAGTCTCTGTACCAGATGGCGTCGAGATCACGCTTATAGCTCTCCTGGTCCCAATATGCCGATGAGGGCAGCGTCGGCTCGGTACGGGTCAGCCCGTTATAAGGATCGCGCTCGCTGGCATTGGGCTGCATGGCTGGCTTCCTGTGAGGCTTGCCAGCCGACACCCGGCCATGAAGTTTGTCAATCAGGACGGGATGGGAGCGGCTTTGCCGATACGACGCTCCTGCGCTGGCGGCTGTCGGAATTTGGTTTGCCGCGCGCGGCGAATTTCCCTATAGTCACCAACGTCGTCGGTTCCTTTTTGGGAGCCAAGAGGGAATGCGGTGCGGGCGAGGTTTCGCCCAATGCCGTGGCTGCCCCCGCAACTGTGTGCGGTAGTCCTCTCCATATGCCACTGAAGATTTTTCTTCGGGAAGGTGGGGAAGGGCGCTTATCCGCGAGCCAGGAGACCTGCCGGCGGCGAAAAGACTGACTTCTATGCCCTCGGGTGGAGGGCGAAAGGACTGGAAATGACCACTGCTACCGTCTCCCTCGGCGCCTCCGTCTCCTCGCAGTCGCGCTTCATGCAGCTCGCGCTCGCCGCGCTGCTCGGCATTTTCGTTGTCGGCTTTGTCGGCTTCTCGCACATCGATGCGGTCCACAACGCCGCCCACGATTATCGCCACTCGATGGCGTTTCCCTGCCACTAACTGGGATCTGACATCATGAACCTTTTTCGCAACGTCGTGTTCGTCGCGGCGATCGCGGGGCTCGTGGCCGGTGTCGTTCTTGCCTGCATGCAGGCCTATGCGACCGTTCCGCTGATCCTGAAAGCGGAAGTCTACGAAAAGGCAGGCGGCGGCCATCATCACGACCATGGCGCGGCACCCGCGGCAACCGATACCGGCGCCGTGAGCACGGCCGCTCCGGCAGGCAATGCCATGAGTTCCGCCGCGCCGGCAGCGGAAGCAGCTGCTCCGGTAGCGGAGGATGAAGGCTGGGCGCCGGCCGACGGCTTAGAGCGTTTCGCCTTCAGCGTGCTTGCCAATATCGTCACCGGCATCGGCTTCGCATTGGTCCTGGTCGCGGTTTCGGAATTCGCAGGCGGCGTCGGCAACTGGCGCCAGGGCGTTTTCTGGGGTCTGGCCGGCTTTGCCGTGTTCACACTGGCGCCTGGCCTCGGCCTGCAGCCGGAGCTGCCTGCAATGCCGGCGGCCGATCTCCTGCCGCGCCAGATCTGGTGGTCGGCAACGGTGGCGGCAACCGCTATCGGCCTTGGCCTGATCGTGTTTCGCAGATCGCTGCCGTTGACCATCCTCGCGGTCTTGCTGATCGTCGCGCCGCACATTGTCGGCGCGCCGCAGCCCGACAGCTTCGAGACACCGATCCCGGAAGGCCTGCACCATCAGTTCGTGGTGGCGGTGACGGTGACAAATCTGGTGTTCTGGCTGGTGCTCGGCGCGGTCGTTGGCGTGGTTCGCGGGCGCTTCACCGGCACGGCGACCAGCCTGCGCGACAGCTTTGCCTGATCTGGGCAAGCTGACCTTCATCATCGGTGGTGCGCGCTCCGGCAAGAGCGCGCACGCAGAAACCCTGGTGGCGGCGTTGCCCTCGCCATGGGCCTATATCGCCACGGCGCAAGCCTATGACGACGAGATGCATGAACGCATCGCGCTGCACCGCTCGCGGCGCGGCGAGGGCTGGTCGACCATCGACGCGCCACTCGACCTTGCCGAAGCCCTGGAGGCGTTGCCGGATGATCAGCCGGTGCTTGTCGACTGCCTGACGCTGTGGCTGACCAATCACATGCTGGCGGATCACGACGTCGAGGCCGCGTGCCGACGGCTGGCGGACGTTCTGTCGCGGCCGCGCGGGCCGTGGTTCGTGGTGTCGAACGAGGTCGGGCAAGGCATCGTGCCCGACAATGCGCTGGGGCGGCGTTTTCGCGACGACGCCGGTCGGCTCAACCAGCGGGTCGCCGCGGTCGCCGATACGGTGCTCCTGATGGTGGCGGGGCTACCGCTCAAGGTGAAATGAAATGACCGAAGACAAGGGCTCCAAAGACCGGGATGAAGAACGCCATCGCGCCAAGATGGCCAAGCGCAAGGCGGTGCAGGACGCCGAGGTCGCGGGCAAGACGATCGAGAAGGGGTTGCTGATCGTCAACACCGGCCCCGGCAAGGGCAAGACCACGGCCGCCTTCGGTCTCGCACTGCGGATGCTCGGCTACGGCAAGCGCGTCGGCGTCGTCCAGTTCATCAAGGGCAAATGGCACACCGGCGAGAAGGACGCTTTCGCCGCCTTCGGCGACCGGATCGTCTGGCATGCGATGGGCGAGGGGTTCACCTGGGAAACGCAGGATCTGAAGCGCGACATCGCGGCCGCCGAAGCCGCCTGGGCCAAGGCCGTGGAATTGATTGGCGACCCCTCGATCAGCCTTGTCGTGCTCGATGAACTCAACATCGCGCTGCGCTACGATTATCTCGATCTCGACAAGGTGGTTGCCGCGCTCAAGGCTCGCCGCGAGGGCCTGCACGTTGTCGTCACCGGTCGCAACGCGAAGCCGGCGCTGGTCGAGGCGGCGGACCTGGTCACCGAGATGGGGCTGACGAAGCACCATTTTTCCGCCGGCGTAAAAGCGCAGCAGGGCATCGAGTTCTAGAACACCAGGATTGCGATCACCGCGATCAGCCCAAACAGGCCAATCAGCAAATAGTCGGCGACACGATAAAGTTGGAGCGCCCGCCGGATGTCGCCGCTGTCGACATCGCGTCGTCCGTCTTCGCCCATGAAGACGTCGTCGACCACGACGCCGCCATAGCTGCGCGGCCCGGCGAGCGCGAGGCCAAGTGCGCCGGCCATGGCCGCTTCCGGCCAGCCGGCATTGGGCGAGCGGTGTTTTTTCGCGTCGCGCCGTACCGCCTGCCAGGCATTGCCGGGGTCGGTGCCCTTGACCAGGAAAGCGGCCAGCACAATCAGCACCGCCGTCAGCCGTGATGCCGGCAGGTTGATCCAATCGTCGAAGCGTGCCGCCGCCCAGCCGAAGGCCTCATGGCGTGGGGTGCGGTGGCCGATCATCGAATCGGCGGTGTTGGCGGCCTTGTAGGCGGCGCCGCCGGCCAGCCCGCCGACACCGGTCCAGAAGGCGGGGGCGACGATGCCGTCGGAGAAATTCTCCGCCAGGCTCTCGATCGCCGCCCGGCAGACGCCGGCGCGGTCCAGCGTTTCGGGATCGCGGCCAACGATTCGCGAGACGGCGGCTCGGCCCATGTCGAGGCCTCCGCTGTCGAGCGCGTCGGCGACGGCTTCGACGTGTTCGTAAAGGCTTTTCTGCGACAGAAGCGATGTCGCCAGAAGGACGGCAATGATCAATCCCAAGGGGACGAACCAGAGCAGGACAAGCTGCACGCAAAGACCTGCTGCCGCCGGCACCAGCACGATGACGAGAAGCGCCTGGACACCACGTTGGCGACGCAGCGCGTCGGGATCAGTGGCGCGGTTGAGCCTCAAGTCGAGAAAGGATATCAGCCTTCCGAACCACGTCACCGGATGGCCGATGGCGCGAAACAGCCAGTCGGGATAACCGAGGGCGAATTCGACAACCAATGACAGGAAAGCGATCAGGACTGACATGAAGCTTCTTGAAGGAGCGGTGGACCATGGTGGAAGTCTTGGCCGGGCAAGGGCGCTTTTCCCCAATGCCGTGCTGCCGTTCGTCGACCTCTCGACCGGTATCAATCCGCACTCCTACCCGCTTTTCGATCTGCCCGCCACCGCCCTGTGGCGATTGCCGGAGGCCGCGCGTGGGTGCGAGCTGATAGAGATTGCGGCCCAAACCTATGGCGCGCCTTCAGCGGGCAACGTCGTGGCGGCGCCTGGTACGCAGATTCTGCTGCCGCGCGTGGCATCGCTGGTGCGGCCCGGCAAGGCATTGGTGCTGGCGCCGACCTATGCGGAACACGCCAGGGCGGCGGCAATCGCCGGGCACGAGGTGGCCGGGGTCGGCGATTTCGCCGCGCTGGCCGAAGCCGACCTCGCCATCATCGTCAATCCGAACAATCCGGATGGGCGCATCATCGAGCGCGACCGGCTGCTGGCGCTGGCCGCCAGGTTGCGCGCCAGGGGCGGGTTGCTGGTCGTCGACGAGGCGTTCATGGATGTCGGCCCGCGCGAGCACAGTCTCGCCGGCGATGTCGGCCAGGGCGGCATCGTTGTGCTGCGTTCCTTCGGCAAGTTCTTTGGTCTGGCCGGCCTGCGGCTTGGGTTCGCGCTTGCCGATGCGCCGACGGTCGAGCGGCTGGAGACACAATTCGGACCTTGGGCCGTCGCCGGGCCGGCGTTGGAATATGGCATCCGCGCGCTCGCCGATCTCGGGTGGCAGGATGCGATGCGGGCGTCGCTGGTGGATGCGTCGGCGCGCCTCGATGCGCTGTTCGGCCGTTTCGGCGTTCGCGTCGCTGGCGGCACCACATTGTTCCGCTATCTCAGCCTCCCCGATGCCGGCGGCCTGTTTTCCGCGCTTGGCGAGAGCGGCATTCTGCTCCGGCATTTCTCCGGCCGGCCGCATGTCCTGCGCGCCGGCCTGCCGGGGAGCGAGGTGGAATGGCGCAGGCTCGAATCCGCGCTTGCCGATTGGGCGTCGCGGCGCGAGGATCGGTCGAAAGGTTAGAAACAATGATCCATGTCTGCTCGCTGGCGAAGATCGAGGAAACGGTGGCCAGGACAGGCGCCGACCGCATGCTATCGCTGCTTGCGGCCGGGACGGATGTGGTGCGTCCGGCCTCGATCCCTAGGGAAAACCACCTGCATCTGGTCATGCATGACATTGCGGTGGCGCAGGACGGCATGACCATGCCTGGCGAGGAGCATGTGCGCAGTCTGCTCGATTTCGCGCGCCGCTGGGACCGGGCAAGGCCGATGGTGGTTCACTGCTATGCCGGCATCAGCCGTTCGACGGCTTCGGCCTACATCATCACCGCGGCGCTTGCGCCTAAGCGCAATGAGCTGGAACTGGCGCAGACGTTGCGCGCGCTGTCTCCTTCGGCGACGCCCAATCCGCGACTGATCGCGGTGGCCGACACGCTGCTCGAGCGCAAGGGCCGCATGATTGAGGCGATCGAGTCGATCGGGCGAGGGGCCGACGCCTTCGAAGGCACGCCGTTCGCGCTCAAGATCGATATTTAGGCGGCTATTTCAGCCACTCCGCGAGCTTTGCCTTGCGCATGTCCCGCAGCAGGTTGATGAAGCCGTCGGCCTGATATTGCGCAGTCAATCGGCCTTTCTCTGCCGTTGCAATGCTGGCGTCGCCGACCACGCCGTTGGGGTTGAGATCCCCAGCGATCCAGGCGAAGGCATGCGTGCCGGTGTGGCGCAGCAGCGAGAAGTCCTTCTCGGCCTTGGCAACGTTGGAAATGAAATTGTCAGCCTTGCCCATGTCGACGAGATCCGGCCGGAAATGCAGCATCAAAGAGGTCTCGACATCGCCGCCATGAATGCCGTGGCGGTCCTCGAGCTCGGTGTACATGCCGGCCGGGCGGCCAAAGCGCTGCCAGCTGGTCTTCACCGCCAGCATCTTTTCGCGCACGCGCAGTTCGCGCGTGACGATGCCCATGATCTCCTCATTGCCGCCATGCGAATTGACGACGATGAGCTTGCGCACGCCGGCGCGCGCGATCGACAGCCCAAGCTCGGTCCACGCCTCGATCAGCGTCGTTGCCGGCAGGGTCAATGTGCCCGGCGCATGGAGATGCTCATTCGACTTGCCCACCGCCTGGACCGGCAGGATACGGATGTCGAGGTCCTCGGGCAGGCGTGCGATCACCGTGTCGAGCATGCCGTTCATGATCGAGGTGTCCGTCGACACAGGCAGATGCGGCCCATGCTGCTCGATCGCCGCGACCGGCAACACCGCTATCGTCGCCTCGGGATCGATCGAGGCATATTCTGATGTCCGGTAGTCGCCCCACCAGACGCGTTTTTTTGCTACGGTCATGTCATGTCTCTTCAATGGTCAGGGCAGACCTAGCGCGACAGAGCTTGTCTGTCGATCACCCGGCCGCGATGGCCTCGACCTCGACCTTGAATTCGGGCCTGGCAAAGCCGGAAACGATCATCAGCGTCGAGGCCGGCGCCGGGCTGGAGAACATACGGTCACGGACCTCCATATAGGGCCGCAGATGCGCACGGTCGGTGACGTAAGCGTTGATGCGAACGATATCAGGCAACCCCAGCCCGGCTTCGCCCAGGATCGCCGCGATGTTCTTGAAGCAGAGTTCGGCCTGCGCGCCGGCGTCTTCCGGTATCTGGTCGTCCGCCGTGATGGCGACCTGGCCCGAGCACAGCACCAGGCGCTTGCCGGCCGGCACCTCGACGCCGTGGCTGTAACGGGCAAAGGGCGGCTTGATCGACTTCGGGGTGAGAAACTTGAACATGGCAATCTCCTGGACATCGTCAGCCTAAGGCCGGATGCATCGCACCATCAAGATGGCGGTGCATGTCGCCCGTGCGATTGTGGACAGGCGTTCAAAAAATAGGCACGATGCCCTTCGGTGCAGCACGACCTTTCCGGCTTTCGCAGATGGCTGTGGTGCAGGCGGGCGGGTCCCGGCGCGCGACGCCGGTGGCATGTGTCTTGCTTCTTGAATCTTTGGTGTCAAGCACGGCGCGCAACGCGCCGGTGCAAATAAAGGGCGGTGTCAATGTACGTGAAACAGAAGATTTCGGTGGCTGTCGTGGCTCTGCTTGCGGCCAGCACGCTGGGCGCGGCGGCGAATGAAAAAGTCACTTTCGGCACCAACTGGCTCGCCGAGCCGGAGCATGGCGGCTATTACCAGGCCGTGGCGGATGGCACCTATGCCGCCTGCGGCCTCGATGTCACGATCATGCAGGGCGGCCCGCAGGTCAGCGGCCGGCCGATGCTGCTCGCCGGCAAGATCGATTTCTACATGGGCGGCAATTTGCTGTCGGCCTTCGATGCCGTCCAGCAAGGCATTCCGATGCGCGTGGTGGCGGCGGATTTCCAGAAGGATCCACAGGTCATCATGTCCCACCCCGGCGAGGGGCTCGATAAATGGGAAGGCCTGAAGAACGCCGAGCAGTACATTCTGGGCGATGAAGGTGCGCAGACCTTCTTCCAGTGGATGGTCATCGAGCTCGGTTTCGATGCTTCAAAGCGCGCGCCCTACACCTACAACACCGCTCCTTTCCTCGCCAACAAGAAGTCGATCCAGCAGGGCTACGTCACCTCGGAGCCGTTCGCGGTCAAGAAGGAAGGCGGCTTCGTGCCGAACCAGTTCCTGCTCGCCGACTATGGCTGGGACACCTATTCGACCACGATCGAGGTGATGCAGGACACGATCGACAAGAAGCCCGAGGTGGTCCAGTGCTTCGTCGATGGCTCGGCCAAGGGCTGGTACAAATACCTCTACGGCGACAACAAGGCCGCCAACGACATGATCAAGAAAGATAATCCTGACATGAGCGACGAGCAGATCGCCTTCTCGATCGAGCAGATGAAGAAGTTCGGCCTTGCCGATTCCGGCGACACCGAGAAGCTCGGCATCGGCGCCATGACCGATGCGCGGATCAAGAGTTTCTACGACAAGATGGTCAAGGCCAAGGTCACGCCTGCAGGCATCGACATCACGAAGGCCTACACGCTGGCCTTCGTCAACAAGGGCGTCGGGCTCGAGCTGAAGAAATAGGCCGGTCCCGGCATGAAGAGGGAGAAGGTGGCGCAAGCGCCGGCCTTGGACGTCGCTCCGACCTTGTTGGCGCTGCGTGGCGTCGGCAAGGTGTTTTCCAATGGCGTGACGGCGCTCAGCGATGTCGACCTGACGATCCGGGAAGGCGACTTTCTCAGCCTGCTCGGACCGTCCGGTTGCGGCAAGTCGACGGCGCTGCGGCTGATCGCCGGCCTGTCGACGCCGACGTCAGGCGTGCTCGACTGGCGCGGCGGCGGCTCGCTCGACCGTGCCAATATCGGCTTCGTCTTCCAGGAGCCGACGCTGCTGCCCTGGGCCAGCGTCTTCGACAATGTCTGGCTGCCGCTCAGGCTAAAGGGCATTTCTCGCGCCAAGGCCGCACCGGCAATAACGGAAATGCTGGCGCGGGTTCACCTCACCGGGTTCGAGGACGCGGTGCCGCGCGAGCTGTCCGGCGGGATGAAGATGCGTGTCTCGATCGCACGCGCCATGGTGACCAAGCCGCGCGTGCTGTTGATGGACGAGCCGTTCGCCGCGCTTGACGAGATCACTCGCTTCAAGCTCAACAACGACCTGCTGGAACTGTGGCAGGACGAGCGCTTCACCGTCGTCTTCGTCACCCACAGTGTGTTCGAAAGCGTGTTTCTGTCCAACCGCGTCGTCGTCATGGCGGCGCGGCCGGGCAGGGTGTTCGACGAACTCGCCATCGAGGCATCCTATCCGCGCGACGAGGCTTTCCGCACGTCGCCGGATTATGCAGCCCTGTGCCGGCAGGCCTCCGACGTTCTGGTCAATGCCATCAATTCAACGGCGGGCTCGCATCATGACGGTCATTGACGGCACGTTGAAACTCGACCCCGAGGAAGCGCGGCGCGTGCGCCAGGAGCGGCTCGAGCGGATCGGCCGCTGGGTGCTGCCGCTGGCGATCATGATCCTGGCGATCTGGCTTTGGGACCGCATCTGCGTCTGGAACGAGATTCCGCAGTACATCCTGCCGCGGCCGGGCGTGGTGCTGTGGACGCTCTACAACGATGCCGGCCTGTTGTTCTCCGCACTGCTGGTCACCTTGCGCATCACCTTCCTCAGCCTGCTCCTCGCGGTTGTCGGCGGGGTCGGGCTGGCGGTCTTGTTCGCGCAGTCGAAATGGGTGGAGATGTCGTTCTTCCCCTTCGCCATCGTGCTGCAGGTGACGCCGATCGTGGCGATCTTTCCGCTGATCAACATCTATGTCGACAACCAGACGACCAAGCTTCTGCTCTGCGCCTGGATCGTCGCCTTTTTTCCGATCCTGTCCAACACCACGCTCGGCCTCAACTCCGTCGACCGCAATCTGCGCGACCTGTTCAAGCTCAATGGCGCGACGCGTTGGCAGCAGCTGCGCTATCTCAGACTGCCGGCGGCGATGCCGTATTTTCTCGGCGGGCTGAAGATTGCCGGCGGCCTGTCGCTGATCGGCGCGGTGGTGGCCGAGTTCGTCGCCGGCGCCACCGGCCAGTCGTCGGGGCTCGCCTCGCGCATCATCGAAGCCGGCTACCGGCTGAATGCGCCAAGGCTGTTCGCGGCGCTGTTTTTGATTTCGCTCACCGGCATTCTGATCTTCCTCGTGCTGTCGCTGATTTCGCATCTTATATTGCGGCGCTGGCACGAGAGCGCGTTGAAGCAGGAGCGCTAGTGCCTTGATACCAGCCTCAGGTCCCTACCACTTAACCAATGTCCGGCTTCACGCGTCGCTGACGCCGGGCTTTGCCTCGGTCTTCGACAGAGATGGTTTTGCGCTGGCCGACATCACCGTCGCCGATGGCAAGATTTCCAGCATCGCGGCGCATGCCGCATCGAAAGTGCCGGCCGGCGCCATCGATCTTGGCGGCCGTATCGTGCTGCCGTGTTTCGTCGATTGCCACACGCATATCGACAAGGGCCATATCTGGTCGCGAAAGCCCAATCCCGACGGCAGTTTCATGGGTGCGCTGAACGCCACCGGCGCCGACCGCGCGGCGCGCTGGAGCGCCGAGGACGTGGCGCGGCGCATGGATTTTTCGCTGCGCTCGGCCTACGCGCATGGCACCAGGGCGCTCAGAACCCATATCGACAGCGTCGCCCCGCAGGAGGAAATCTCCTGGCCGGTGTTCGAGACGATCCGCGAGGCCTGGCGCGGCCGCATCGAATTGCAGGGCGCCTGCCTGCTCGGCATCGAGGGCGTGCGCGACAGAAAATGGTTCGACAGGCTGGCCAAACGAGTGGCCGCCGCCAAGGGCGTGCTGGGTGTGGTGACCTATATGGTGCCGGACCTGGAGGAACTGCTCGACCACGTCTTCGCGCAGGCGATCAAGCACGGGCTCGACCTCGATTTTCACGCCGACGAGACCAACGATGTCGCCGCGATCTCGCTGAAGAAGATCGCCGAGGCAGCCCTGTGGAACGGATTCGAGGGCAAGATCCTCGTCGGCCATTGCTGCTCGCTGGCGCGGCAGCCCGATCTCGAGGTGCTGGACACGCTGGACAAGGTGGCGAAGGCCGGGCTCGCCATCGTGTCGCTGCCGATGTGCAATCTTTATTTGCAGGATCGACGGAGCGACGGCACCACGCCGCGCTGGCGTGGCGTGACTCTGCTGCACGAGATGAAGGCGAGGGGCATTCCGGTGGCCGTCGCTTCCGACAACACGCGCGACCCCTTCTACGCCTATGGTGATCTCGACATGCTGGAAGTCTATCGCATGGCGACGCGCATCCTGCATTTCGATCATCCGGTCGCCGACTGGCCGCAGGCGGTGACCGCGACACCGGCCAAGGTGATGCGGCTCGATGGCTTCGGCATGCTTGCCGCCGGCGGCGACGCCGACTTCATCCTGTTCAAAGGTCGAAGCTGGACGGAATTGCTGTCGCGGCCCGAATCGGATCGCATCGTCGTGCGCGCCGGACGCGCGATCGACCGGCAATTGCCCGACTATGCCGAACTCGACGAGCTGATGGTGGAATGATGGATGTTTCGGCGCTCAAACGCGATCTCGACGGGATAAAGCTCGACGACAATCCGGCGATCGTCCAGCAGAAGAGCCGCGACTTCTACTGGTACAGCCCGGTGCTGAAACGGCAGCTCGACCACGTCACCGGCGACCTCATCGTGACGCCGAAGACCGAGGCCGAACTGATCCGCGTCCTTGCCGCCTGTCACCGCCACGGCGTGCCGGTGACGCCGCGCGGCAGCGGCACCGGCAATTACGGCCAGGCGATGCCGCTGTCGGGCGGGGTGGTGCTCAACCTTGCCGAAATGAACGAGATCAAGTCGATCGCGCCGGGGCGTGTGATAACCGGGCCGGGCGCGATCCTGGCCGAGATCGACAGGGAGACGCGGGCGCATTCCGGCCAGGAATTGAGGCTGTCGCCCTCGACCTACAACACCGCTTCGATCGGCGGCTTCATCGCCGGCGGTTCGGGCGGCGTCGGCTCGATCAATTTCGGCGGCCTGCGCGATTTCGGCAATGTGCTGCGCCTGCGCGTGGTGACGATGGAAGCCGAGCCGAAAGTGCTGGAACTCACCGGCGAGGATCTGCACAAGGTCACCCACGCCTATGGCACCAATGGCATCATCTCGGAAGTCGAGATGCCGCTGACGGCAGCCTATGAATGGGTCGACGTCATCGTCGGTTTCGACGCTTTCATGGACGCTGCCCGCTACGGCAACGCTCTCGCCTGCCAGGACGGTATCCTGACCAAGCTGATCACGCCGATCGCGGCACCCGTGCCGCAACTCTACTTCAAGCGGCACCAGAAATTTTTCAGGGAAGGGCAAAGCATCTGCGTTGTCATGGTGGCCCAGCATGGGCTGGACGCCTTCCTGGCCTTTACGCGCCGCGCCGGCGGCGAAGTGATCTTCAACGCCGCCCTTGCCGCGCCGGAGGAGAAAAAGGGCCTGCCGCCGGCCTACGAGCTGGCCTGGAACCACACCACGCTCAGGGCACTGCGGGTCGATCCGTCGATTACCTATCTGCAATCGCTCTATCCCTTTCCCGACCAGTTGGCGCTGGTCGAGAAGATGGATGCAATGTTCCCTGGCGAGGTGTTCTCGCATCTCGAATTCGTCCGGCTGGACGGCAACATCACCTGCTTCGGCCTGCCGCTGGTCAAATTCACCACCGAGGCGAGGCTCGACGAAATCATCCGCCTGCATGAGGACAATGGCTGCCCGATCTTCAACCCGCACCGCTACACGCTGGAAGAGGGCGGCATGAAGCAGACCGACGCCGTGCAGTTGGCGTTCAAGCGCGAGACCGATCCGCAAGGCCTGCTCAATCCCGGCAAGATGATCGCCTGGGAAAACCCGGACTACGACTACCGTTCGGGCCGGACTTTTCTGTTCAAGGGGCTGCAAAAGGCAGGCTGATGAACATCCTCGTGCTCTACGCCCATCCGGTCGAGACCAGCTTCAATGCCGGCCTGCACCGGATGATCGTCGAGCGGCTGACGGCGGCGGGTCATACAGTCGACAACTGCGACCTCTACGCAGAGAATTTCGACCCGCGCCTGACGCGGGCGGAACGGCTTGGCTATCACGACCCGCGTGGACCAGGGGATGCGGTTGCCGGCTACATTCAGAGGCTGCAGGCGGCCGAGGCCCTGGTGCTGTCATTTCCGGTCTGGAACTACGGCTATCCGGCGATCCTGAAAGGATTTTTCGACCGCGTCTTCCTGCCCGGCGTGTCGTTCAAGCTGGTCGATGGCAAAGTGCAGCCGACGCTGCACAACATCCGCAAGCTGGCGGCTGTCACCACCTATGGCGGCAGCCGGTTCCGGGCGATGGTGATGGGCGATCCGCCGCGCAAGGTCGTGAAGCGCATGCTGCGCGCGACGATCAAGCCCGGCGCTCCCGTCTCCTATCTCGCCCATTATGCGATGAACCTGTCGACCGACGAAACGCGCAAGTCCTTCATGACGAAGGTCGCGGCCAGCATGGATGCATTCTGATGCGTGCGCTTGTCGTCTATTGCCATCCGGTGCCGGAGAGCTTTTGCGCCGCGATCCGCGACACCGCCGTGGACGTGCTGACGCGTCGAGGCTGGGACGTGCGGCTGCTCGACCTCTATGCCGAGAAATTCGATCCGGTGATGAGCTGCGAGGAGCGGCGCAGTTACAACGACCATGCGCCGCAGGATCCGGCGCTGAAGCCGCATTTCGAACTGCTCAATTGGGCCGAGGCGATCCTGTTCGTCTATCCGACCTGGTGGTATGGGCTGCCGGCGATGCTGAAAGGCTGGCTCGACCGGGTGTGGGCGACCGACATCGCCTTCAAGCTGCCGGCGGGCAAGGGCGGGATCAAGTCGCTGATGACGCATGTCACCAAGGTCGGCGT
The DNA here is from genome assembly GCF_004792065.1 of Mesorhizobium sp. M8A.F.Ca.ET.165.01.1.1. NCBI lineage: Bacteria > Pseudomonadati > Pseudomonadota > Alphaproteobacteria > Hyphomicrobiales > Phyllobacteriaceae > Mesorhizobium > Mesorhizobium sp. M8A.F.Ca.ET.165.01.1.1. Next base: position 153,609 of record NZ_SRTH01000003.1, read on the forward strand.
CATCACCACCTGTGGTGCGCCAACCTGGTGGAGCGTCGTCGTCGGCCAGCCCGGACGCAAGACCTTGCTGCGCGGCATGCGGGCGCTGTGCGCCAGACGCTGCAAGACGTTTTTCCTGGCGCATTATTTGATGGACGCCTCGACGCCGGCGACGAGAGCGGCGTTTCTGGTCAAGGTGCGGGCCAAGCTGGAGCATTATTGAGAGCAGCACTTGCCTTCTCCCCTTGTGGGAGAAGGTGGCCTCGCGAAGCGAGGTCGGATGAGGGGTGCTCCAGGGAACACCAATGCCTCACTCCGCTGGAACACCCCTCATCCGTCTCGGCGCTGCGCGCCGATCCACCTTCTCCCACAAGGGGAGAAGGAAGAGGCGCCGCGCTACATCCTCACCCGTTCCGACCTCGGATCATACATCGGCTTCAGCGATGCTTCGGCGGCAAACCGTTCGCCGGCGATCTCGATCTCATAAGATGAAGCGAGCACATCCGCCTCGCTTTCGCCCTGGCATGGCACATAGCCAAGGCCGATGGCGCCGCCGAGATGATGGCCGTAATTGCCGGAGGTGACCGGACCGACGATCTTGCCGTCGCGCAGGATCGCCTCGTTATGGAAGAGCAGCGGCTGCGGGTCCTTCAGCCGGAACTGGACCAGACGGCGGTTCAACCCGGTCTCCTTCTTCTTCAGCACGGCGTCGCGGCCGACGAAGTCGCCCTTGGCCGTCTTCACCGCGAAGCCAAGGCCTGCTTCCAGCACATTGTCCTCATCGGTGATATCGTGACCGAAATGGCGGAAAGCCTTTTCGATGCGGCAGGAATCCAGCGTGTGCAGGCCGCAGAGTTTCAGGCCGACATCCGCGCCGGCCTCGTCGACCGCCTCGAAGACATGGGCAGCCTGTTCGGTAGAGACATAGAGCTCCCAGCCGAGTTCGCCGACATAGGTGACGCGGTGCGCCCGGGCGAGCCCCATGCCAATCTCGATCTCCTGGAAGGTGCCGAACGGATTGTTCTCGTTGGAGAAGTCGTTGGGGCTGACCTTCTGGATCAGTTTTCGCGCATCCGGACCCATCAGGCAGAGCACGCTTTCGGCCGCGGTGACATCGGTGATGACGACGAACGCCTCACCGACATGCCGGCGCAGCCAGGCGAGGTCGCGTTGCAGCGTGGCCCCTGGCACGACGAGGAAATAGGCCGTATCCGAAAGCCGCGACACGGTGAGGTCGCTCTCGATGCCGCCGCGCTGGTTGAGCATTTGCGTGTAGACGATCTTGCCCGGCGCCACATCCATGTCGTTGGCGCAGAGCCTTTGCAGGAAACGCTGAGCGTCGCGACCTTCGACACGGATTTTGCCGAACGAGGTCATGTCGAACAGGCCGACCTTGTTGCGGACCGCCAGATGTTCCTCGCGCTGGTTGTCGAACCAGTTCTGCCGCTTCCAGGAATAGCGATATTCGCGCTCCTGGCCTTCGCGCGCGAACCAGTTGGCGCGCTCCCAGCCGGCAACCTCGCCGAACACGGCGCCACGCGCCTTCAGATGTTCATGCAAGGGCGAGCGGCGCACGCCACGCGATGTCGCCATCTGCCGGTAGGGAAAATGGTCGGCATAGAGCAGGCCGAGCGTTTCGGAGACGCGCTCCTTGAGATAGCGGCGGTTCTTTTGGAACGGCTGGGTGCGGCGGATGTCGACTTCCCACAGGTCGAACGGCGCTTCGCCATCGTTGATCCACTGCGCCAGCGCCATGCCGGCGCCGCCGGACGAGACGATGCCGATCGAGTTGTAGCCGGTCGCCATCCAATAACCGCGCAGTTCCGGCGCCTCGCCGAGATAGTAGCGGTCGTCGGGGGTGAAACTTTCCGGGCCGTTGAAGAATGTGTGGATGCCGGCGGTGGCCAGCATCGGCATGCGGTTGACGCCCATTTCGAGGATAGGCTCGAAATGGTCCATGTCCTCGGGCAACTGGTCGAAGCAGAAGTCCTCGCGGATGCCGTCCATGCCCCATGGCTTGGCCACCGGCTCGAAGGCGCCGAGCATCATCTTGCCCGCGTCTTCCTTGTAGTAGGCGCATTCGTCGGGCACGCGCAGCACCGGCAGCCTGCCGAGGCCTGAGATGGGCTCCGTGACGAGATAGAAATGCTCGCAGGCATGCAGCGGGATGGTAACGCCGTTCTGGGCACCGAGTTCGCGCGCCCACATGCCGGCGCAGTTGACGACGATGTCGGCCTCGATGGTGCCTTGCTCTTCGCCCTGCGCCCAGGACACGCCGGTGACGCGACCGTCCCTGGTGTGGACCTTCGTCACCTTCACATTCTCGGCGATGGTGGCGCCGCGCTGGCGCGCGCCCTTGGCCAGCGCCATGGCGATGTTGGCCGGGTCGCATTGACCGTCGAGCGGCAGATGCACGGCGCCGACCACGTCGGAGACGTTGAGATGCGGATACATCTGCTTGACTTCATTGGGAGAAATCTCGCGCACATCGACATCGAAGGCGCGGGCGAGCGATGCCTGCCGGTAGATCTCGTGCTTGCGCTCCTCGGTCAGCGCGACGGTGATCGAGCCGACCTGGCGCATGCCGGTGCCGACCTCGGTCTCGGCCTCCAGCTTGACGTAGAGGTCGGCCGAATATTTCGCCAGCCGGGTCATGTTCTGCGAACCGCGCAACTGTCCGATCAGGCCGGCGGCATGCCATGTCGTGCCCGAGGTCAGCTGCTTGCGCTCCAAAAGCACGATGTCGGTCCAGCCGAGCTTGGCCAGGTGGTAGGCGACCGAGCAGCCGGAGACGCCGCCACCGATGATGACGGCCCGCGCCTTGGTGGGAAGGGTCTTGACGGTCATGCGGCCTCGCGACGGTAGCTGGAAACAAAACGGCGCAGCCGGGCGGCTGCTTCACGCAGTACCGGTTCGGGCTGGCACAGGCTTATCCTGATATGGCCGGCCGCGGCTTCGCCGAAGCTGGAGCCGGGCATGACGCCGACCTTCTCCTTGTCGAGGAAGGCGAAGGCGAATTTCTCGTCGTCGGGTTCGACATCCGATATGTCGAGCATGACGTACATGCCGCCTTCGGAACCGCGCACGGTGACATCGTTCATGCCGCGCACCGCATCGAGCAGGACCGTGCGGCGTGCGGCGTAGCGTTCGGCGATGTCCTTGACGCCATAGTGCTGCTCCAGCGCCTCGGCGCAAGCGATCGAGATGAAGGCCGGCAGGCCGTAGGTTGTCACCAGGTTGAGGTTGGTCAGCAGCGTGATCATCTCCTCCGGACCCGTCAGCCAGCCCATGCGCCAGCCGGTCATGCCGTGGCTCTTGGACATCGAATTGATGACCAGCGTGCGCTCGGCCATGCCGGGCAGCGAGCGCGGCGAGACATGCTCGCCGCCGCCCAGCGTCCAGTAAACCTCGTCGGAAAGCAGCCAGAGGTCGTGCTCGCGGCAGAGCTTTGCCAGTTGTTCCAGCCGCTCGCGCGAGTAGACCGCACCGGTCGGATTGTTCGGCGTGTTGATCAGGATGGCGCGCGTGTTGGGCTTGATTGCCGCACGGATCTTGTCCGTACGGGGTTGGAAGCCATCCTCGGCCGGTGTCTCGACCACGGTGAAACTGGCGCCGGCGGCACTGAACGTGTTGGGGTAGGTGGCATAGTAGGGCGCCACCACGATGGCGTGGTCGCCCTGATCGAGCACGGCTTGCACGGCAGCGTAAAGTGCTGCCTGGCCGCCCGGCGTGGCGATGACCTCTTCCGGCCTCGTCTCGACGCCGGTGCAGGCGCTGGAGGCCGCCGCCATGGCCTTGCGCAGGCGCGGCAGGCCGGGCAGCGGCGTGTAGTGATGGTTGCTGCCACGGACCGCTGCCACACAAGCTTCGATCGTCTGCGACGGCGTGTCGAAATCGTGGTCGCCGACCGACAGCATGATGATGTCCTCGCCGGCCTCCTTGCGGTTCCAGGCGGCGAAATGAACCTCCCAGCCATCCTTGCCCGATGGCACGATGCCGGTAATGCGCGATGATGGTTTAGGCATGTAAGACTCCCGTGATCGCGTAACCGTTCTGTTGCAGCCGGTCGCGCAAGGCGGCGATATGGGCGGGACCGACCTCGCAGCAACCGCCGACGATGTCCGCTCCAGCTTCCACCCAGCCGACAGCCTGATCGGCGTAAGCATCCGGACCGAGGTCGTGGCGGGCATGCAGCACGTCCACGGTGCCGCCATGCTTGAGTGCTTCGGTGGAGGTGAAGCCATTGGCATAGGCGCCGACCGGGCCGCCGAGCTCGACCAGTTCCGGCAAGGCCGCCGCGATGGCTTCCGGGCGACAGCAGTTGAGCAGCCGCGCCGCCACCGGCAGACCTCCGAGCGCATCCGCTGCCGACGCAATCGTCTCGCCGCTGCGCAAGCGTGGCGTGCCGTGATCGGCCAGCGTCCATGACACCCAGACGGGCTTGCCGCTTTCCGATGCGGCGGTGACCGCCGCGCGTGCCTCTTCGGCAGAGGCCATGGTTTCGCACAGGAACAGGTCGACGCCATCAGCCTGTTCGGCGACGATGCGGCGGTAGATGTCGAGCGTGTCCCGGTAGGGGATCGTCAGCGCCGGCGCGTAGCTGCCGAAAAGCGGTGACAGGCAGCCGGCGATCGCCGCGTCGCCGGCCTCGTCGCGGGCTTGCCTGGCGAGGTCGATGCCACGCTTCTGCAACGGCTTGAACAGGTCTTCCGCGCCCTCGCGCGCCAGGCGTTCGGGCGTCGCCGAATAGGTGTTGATGGTGATGACCCGGGCGCCGGCGCGGATGAATTCGGCATGCAGGCCGCGCACGAGGTCCGGTTCGTCGATCAGCACCCTGGCCGACCACAGCGGCGTCGGCTCGGACTTGCTGCGCCGCACCAGCTCCTGGCCCATGCCGCCATCGGTGAGGATAACCGGCTTCATGCGCGCAGCCTTTCGTTCTTGGGATCCCACAACGGCTCGTCCTGCTGCACGACCGCCTTGAAACGGTCGCCGAAGATCTCGACCTCGACAGAGGTGCCGGGTTCGCTCAGGTCGGCGCGCAGCATGCCGAGCGCGATCGATTTGTCGACACGATGACCCCAGCCACCCGATGTCGTCTCACCGACGATCTGGCCGTCGTGCCAGAGCGTCGACATGTAGGGCGCGTCGCAATCGCCGGGATTTTCGACCACCAGCGTGACGAAGCGCTTCTTCACGCCTTGCTGTTTCTCGTTCTGGAGTGCCGCCTTGCCGCGGAAGTCGGGCTTTTCCCATTTGACGAAGCGCTCGAGCCCGCCCTGCAGGATCGAATAGTCGGTCGACAGGTCGCCCTTCCAAGTGCGGTAGCCCTTTTCCAGGCGCAGCGAATCCAGCGCGTACATGCCGAACGGCTTCAGCCCGTGGTGCTGCCCGGCGGCACAGATCGCATCGAAGATGGCGGCGGTGTCGTCGACCCTGGTGTGGATCTCCCAGCCGAGCTCGCCCGCGAAGGAGACGCGAACCAGCTTGGCCCAGCGGCCGGCGATCCTGGTTTCCTGATGCGTCAGCCATGGCAAGGTCAGGTCGGCCTCACAGACATCGGCAAGGATTTTTCGCGAATTGGGGCCGGCCAGGATCTGCGTGGAGAATTCCTCTGTCCGGTCGATCAGCTTGAACGCGGCATCCCCGGGCATGTGCGACTTCAGCCATTCGAAGTCGTGCCACTGCGCCACCGCCGCGGTGATCAGCGTCATGGACTCCTCGCCATGGCGCACCACCGACATTTCGGTGACGATGCGGCCCTTGTCGTCGGAGAAATAGACCAGGCCGATGCGACCGGGCTTCGGCACCAGGCCGGTTACCTGCCGGCTCAGCCATTCGGCGGCGCCAGGGCCTTCGAGATTGAAGCGCGAGAAGCCGGGCAGGTCGAGGATGCCGGCGGCGTCGCGGACCGCGAGACACTCTTCGCGGACTCGTTGCTGCCAGGGCCCCTCGCGGCGGAAGGTCAGCGTGGCTTCCTCGGAGATGTCGTCGCCGTCCTGCGCGTACCAGGTGGCGCGTTCCCAGCCATTATAGGCATCGAAGCGGGCGCCCAGCGCCTTGATGCGATCGTGGATCGGCGACAGTTTCCTGTCGCGGCCTTCCGGCCAGGCGTGACGCGGGAACTGGATGGCGTATTCGTTGCCGTAGATTTCCATGCCCTTGGCCACGCAATAGTCCGGCGCGGAAGCAAAGGAGGTGAAGCGGCGCGGATCGCACGACCACATGTCCCATTCGGTCTGGCCTTGCGTCACCCATTCGGCCAACACCTTGCCGGCGCCGCCGCCCTGGGCGATGCCGAAGGTGAAGACGCAGGCCTCGAAGGCATTGGGGACGCCAGGCATCGGGCCGATCAGCGGATTGCCATCCGGCGCATAGGGGATCGGGCCGTTGATGACCTTGGACAGGCCGGCGGTGCCCAGGATCGGCACGCGGGCGACGGCGTCGGCGAGATAATGCTCCAGCCGGTCGAGGTCGTCGGGGAAGAGCTGGAAGGAAAAATCGTCCGGCATCGGATCGTTGTGGGTTGCCCAATGGGCGCGGCAGTTGCGCTCATAGGGGCCGAGATTCATGCCGGATTTTTCCTGGCGCAGATAGTACGAGGTGTCCACGTCGCGCAGCAGCGGCAGCTTCTTGCCCTGTTCCTTCGACCAGGCGGCAAGTTCGGGGATTTCCTCGAACAATATGTACTGGTGGCTCATCACCATCATCGGCACTTCGCGGCCGAACATCCTGCCGACTTCGGCGGCACGGTAGCCGGCAGCATTGACGACGATCTCGCAGCGGATCTCGCCCTGCGGCGTCTCGACCACCCATTCGTCCTTCTCACGGCGCACGCCGGTGACAGGGCAGAAGCGGATGATTTTCGCGCCCATGTCACGCGCGCCCTTGGCCAGCGCCTGCGTCAACTGCGCCGGGTCGATGTCGCCGTCGCTGGGATCGTAGAGCGCGCCCTTCAATTCATGCGTTTCGAGGAACGGATAGCGGCGCTTGATCTCGTCGAGCCCGACCACGTCGATGTCCATGCCCTGATAGCGGCCCATGCCCTTGGCGCGTTGGAACTCCTGCATGCGCTCCTTTGTGTGGGCGAGCCTGAGCGAACCGGTGACATGGTAGTTCATGGGATAGTCGACCGCGTCGGCGAGGCCACGATAGAGCTCGGTCGAATAGCGCTGCATGTTCATCAGCGACCAGGAGGAGGAGAAGGTCGGCACATTGCCGGCGGCATGCCAGGTCGAGCCGGAGGTCAGCTCGTTCTTTTCCAGGAGCACGCAGTCGGTCCAGCCGGCCTTGGCCAGATGATAGAGCGAGGAGGTGCCGACCACGCCACCTCCGATGATCACCACGCGCGCAGTGCTCGGCAAACCCGCCATGTTCTTCTCCCAATCTTCAAGCGCGCCGCGCTTTTCTTTTTGTTTTTATGCGTGTCGCCGTCGCAAAACCGCTGCACGGTTCCGGCGACATCCACTCATCAATCAATAGACCGGCGGCGAAACCACCCAGATGACAACAGCCGGCTCGCTACCCGGATTGCGCCAGCGGTAAGACTTGCCTTCGAAGCGAAAGGAGTCGCCTTCGCCAAGCCGGTGCCAGACCCCGGCTATTTCGATGTCGAACTGCCCGGACGCGATGTATCCGGCCTCCTCGGTCGGCCGGCGGGCCTCGTTCTTCAACTCCGCTCCCGGCGCGAAGACCGACCGCACCATCTCGAAGCTACCACCGAGGTCCGGTGACAGAAGCTCTTCCACCAGACCGGATTCGCTGGTGCCAAGCGTGCGGCGCTTGCCGGCGCGCACCACCACGCCGCGCTCGCTCTCCACGGGTACGTCATGGCTGAAGAACAGGCTGATCGGCACGCCGAACAGGTCGGCAAAGGCCCGGAGATCACTGAGCGATGGCGTCGACAGGCCGCGCTCGACCTGGCTGACCCAGCCGACCGAGCGGCCGAGCTTCAGCGCGATCTCGGCCAGCGTCAGTCCGCGCACCCGGCGCAAGGCCCTGATATCGCCGGCCAGGACTCGCTCGTCAGGTCCCTGTAATGTTCGTGCGGTAGGGGAGACCAAATCGCTCACTTCATGAAAATTTTCAGTCGAATTTCATGAGAAATCAAGCTCATGAAAAAATCAAGTAGATTTTCACCAATGCTCAAGATTTGCTTGCAGGATTTTGACGGTTCATGCAAAGGCTCCGCCGCGAGCGGCGAGTGGGGACGTCCGATCGACACAACGGCTAAGGGACGGCCCATGCTGGAAAAGAAGGCTCGAATCACGGTTGATGCCGAGATCGTCGACGACGCGATCATGTCGCGCCGTTCGGTGCGTGCATTTCTGCCCGACATGATCGATGACGAGACGATCCGTGACATACTGACTGTTGCGGCGCGCGCTCCCTCCGGCACCAATATGCAGCCGTGGCGAGTCTACGTTACCAAGGGCGGGACCAAGCAGCGGATCACGAATGCCATCATGAATTCCGGCATCCGCGCGGAAAAAGCCGACTGGGACGAATATCGCTATTATCCCACCCAGTTCTTCGAGCCTTATCTCACCCGCCGCCGTGCCAACGGGTTCGGCCTTTATGGCGCACTCGGCATAGGCCGCCGGGAGGTCGACAAGATGCGCGCCCAGCACGACCGCAACTTCGTCTTCTTCGATGCGCCGGTCGGCATGATCTTCACCATCGACCGCCGGCTCAACCAGGGGTCGTGGATCGATTACGGCATGTTCCTGCAAAACATCATGGTCGCGGCGCGGGGCAGGGGTCTGCATACCTGTCCGCAAGCGGCCTTCGCGCCCTATCACCGGCAGATCCGGCCGGTGCTCGGCATTCCCGACGAGGAGATCGTCGTCTGCGGCATGGCGCTCGGCTATGAAGACACTTCCAAGCCCGAGAACGCCTTCCGCACCGATCGTGAGCCGCTCGAGGAATGGGTGACGTTCAGCGAATAGGTCTCGGCCGCCAACCGGGGCAGGGCCGCTATTCCGTATTCATGTGCGCGCCGTGGCCGCTGACATGGGCGCCGTCCTGCGGCGTCAGCTTGAGATAGGCAAGCAGCGCGCAGAGCGTGATGATGCCCTCGATCACGAACAGGATCCGGAAATCGCTGGCGACGGCCGGCCCGCCGCCGGCGAGAAACGACAGCATCGCGGCCGCGAGGCCGACGCTGATGGCGACCGCCAGCTGCCACAGGATGTAATAGAGCGCGCTGAAGCGGGCGAGCTGCTCGGGCGCGATGTCGGAATAGGCTAGATTGCCGGTCGAAGCCCATTGCACCGAGCGGAAGACGCCAAAGACGAAGATGTAGGTGAGCGTGATCCAGACCGGGGTCGTTGCTTGGATCAAGGCGAAGCCCGCGACCATGGCGGCAACCACGGGCGTGTTGAAGACCAGCACGCGGCGAAAACCGAAACGGTTGAGAAGGCGTGGCATGAAGAAACGCATACCTACCGAGCCGACCGCCGCAAGGAAGGTCAGCGATCCCGCCTGCACCGCACTCATGCCAAAGCCGAGCTGAAACATCAGCGGCAGCAGGAAGACGACGGAGCTGAGACCGATCGTGTCGAGGCCGCCTCCGGTAAGGAAGGAGATGCGGAAGGTGCGGATGCGCAGGAGCTTGAGATCGAGCAAGGGATTGCGCACACGCAGGCAGTAGAAGGAGGCGGCCGTCAGGATGATGAGCGCCAGCGCAAGCTCGGCCGCGATCATGCCGCTGGCGGCGTCTTTCGCCGCAAGGGAGTCCATGCCGAAGACCAGCAGCACCATGCCGCTGCCGACCAGCACAAAGCCTGGAAAATCGAACCGCGTGCGCACGGGCTTGGTCATTGTCGGGAACAGTGAGGCGGCAAGGATTGCGGCGGCGAGCGCGAACGGCACGTTGATGAAGAAAATCCAGCGCCAGGAGATGTAGGTGGTCAGCGCGCCGCCGACGAGCGGACCGACCAGCGGCCCGGACTGGCCGGCCAGCGAGATATACATGTTGATCTTCAAGGTCCGGCTGCGCGGGAAGGTCGACAGGATGACGACCTGGCCGAGCGTGCCCATCAGTGCGCCACCGAAACCCTGCAGCGCGCGGGCGCCGACCAGCATCCAGATGTCGTTCGAGAGCCCGCACAGAGCCGATGAAGCGGCAAACACCAGCAAGGCGAAGCAATAGACGTTGCGCAGGCCGAAACGATCGGCCGCCCAGCCGCCGAGCGGCATGGAGATGATCAGGCTGGCGACGTAGACGGTGATCAGCAGCCCGAGCTGGCTCGGCGGACGGCCAAGGCTTTGGCTGATGCCCGGCAGCGCCGTCACCACGACATTCTGGTCGAGGCTGGTCATGAACACGCCGCAGGCGACCGTCAGCGGCAGCAGGAGCAAGGCTCTGGCCGGCACATCGGCGCGATCGGCGGCGCCGGCGGATAGTTCAGCGGTCATGGGGATGTTCGAACCAAATATGCCGACTTTGAGACGGGATTTTCATATCCCTTGGACCGTTGGGCGGCCATGTTTTCCATCATGGGCGCCCGCGGCAGGATTCTCTAGCGGCAGAACCGGCCGGTATTGAGGCCAGAAGCAGCGGCAATGGGCACAGCCGGCCGCACCGCCTATTGCACCTCGTAGCCGACTTCCTCGCTGGCGTGGCAGAGCGCCTTCCAGAACGAACGGGCGAAGGAGCGGAAGACATAGATATCGAACTGGTCCGCACCGGTGCGCTGGATCTGGGCGAAGACGTCGTGGTGGGTGGTCGAGCGGCCAGCGCCGATGGGGAAGGCCGGCAGGGCGAAATCGATGGCGAAGAATTTCGACAGCACCCATTCGGCTTTCGGCCCGGCAATGCGGATGGCGGTGCGGCCATGCGACAGGTCCGTTACGGTGCCGATGGCCGGCGTCACCGTCTTGGCGAAGGCCGCGGCCAATCCTTCGGCCTCATCGGCCACGGTGAATTTTCCCGGTGCGAAACCGAACACCGACTTCGCGCCGTCGCTCAAGCCGCCGCCGGCGCCGTCCGGCAGAGCGAGCCCGCTGACGGCGCGGATCGCTGCCATCAGTTTCTTCTCTTCGCCAGGCCATGCCGCGAGTTGCACGATCGAGCCCGGCCTGGTTTCGGTGAGCAGGATCTCGACGCCATGTTCGAAATTGCCGTGCGAGCCGACTTGGAATTCAGGCTCGAGGGGCGATTGACGCTCAGCCATGCATGCGGGTCCCTTCCGGATCGTAGAAGTGGTTGGAGACGATCTCCACGGGCCCGAAGCGGTTGCGCAAGGGGTCGGAGACATGGGCACGCGTGCCGTGCCTGGCCTTGCCGCCCTTGACCAGCGCCAGCGCGATATGCTTGCCGAGCGCCGGCGAATAACAGCAGGCGGTGATGTGCCCGATCGAGCCGTGCGGATTGGCTTCGTCGACTTCCTCGACAATATGCGCGCCGCCATTGAGCGGCCGGTTGTCGAGCGCGATCAGGCCGACCAGTTCCAGCCGCTCGGACGCGACGAGGCCTTCCCGGTCCATCATCGCGGAGCCGATGAACGGCTTCTTCTTCGACAGCATCCAGTCGAGATGCAGGTCGCGCGCCGTGGTGCGGCCATCGATCTCGGCGCCGGTGACATGACCCTTCTCGATGCGCATCGTGCCCAGCGCCTCGAGCCCGTAGGTCACCAGCCCGAACAGCTTGCCGGCCTCGACCAAGGCTTCCCAGACATGGGTGCCGTGGCCGGCGCCGGAATAGACTTCGAAGGCCATTTCGCCGGAGAAGGATAGCCGGCAAATCATTACCGGCACACCTGATATCTCACCGTGCACGATGCCCATGAAGGGCAGCGTCGCATTGTCGACAGCCGTGCCGGTGACACAGGCCGCGAGAATCTGCCTCGCTTTGGGGCCGCCTATCGCGGCTCCCGCCCATTCGTCGGTCACCGAGGTGACATGGACCTTGAGTTCCGGCCAGATCACGTCGAGGAAATATTCCAGATGCTGCATCACCTTGCCGGCATTGGCCGTGGTGGTGGTCATCAGGAAATCCTGTTCGCCCAGCCGCCAGGTGGTGCCGTCGTCGAAGGCAAAGCCGTCCTCGCGCAGCATCAGCCCGTAGCGTGCCTTGCCGACGGCGAGCGTCGAGAACATGTTGGTGTAGACGCGGTCCAGGAACGCGGCCGCGTCGGGGCCTTGCACGGCGATCTTGCCCAGTGTCGAGACATCGACCATGCCCGCACTTTCGCGCGTCGCCTTGGCTTCTCGCACATAGGCCTGTTCGACAGTCTCGCCTGAAAGCCCGTAGATCATCGGCCGGTACCAGAGGCCGGCCGAATACATGGTCGCGCCATTGGCGAGGTGCCAGTCATGCATCGGCGTAAGCCGCTCGGGCTTGAGGTCACCGAAACGTTCGGCTGCCAGCGAGCCGATCGACACCGGCGCGAAGGGCGGCCGGAAGCGGGTCGTGCCGACTTCCGGGATCGGCTTGCCGAGCGCTTCCGCCATGATGGCAAGGCCGGGGATGTTGGAGCTCTTGCCCTGGTCGGTGGCCATGCCGAGCGTGGTGTAGCGCTTCAGGTGCTCGACAGAGACGAAGCCTTCGCGATGCGCCAGGCGGACATCCTCCGCCGTGACGTCGTGCTGGAAGTCGACAAAGCTCTTGCCGCTGCCCTTGATTTCGAACACAGGGGCGGGATCCTGGTCTCCAGGAGTTGCCTCGACAGTGGGCAGCGCCGCCGGCGTGCCTGTTCCTCCGGCCGCGGCAAGGCCTGCGGCGCGTCCTTCGGCGATCGCCTCGACCGTCGAAAAGCTGCCGGTGAAGGCGCCGGCGCCGATCCAGTTTTGTGTCGGCTTGGGCGGCAGGAAGGCTTGCCGGGCGGCGTTCCATTCCGCTTTGGCGCCGGCCTGGCTGGCCAGATGAATGGTCGGCGACCAGCCGCCCGACATCAGCAGGCAATCGGCATGGACGCTGCGCGCATCGCCGCTCAGCGCACCGGCGACCATGTCGAAACGCTGGACCTTGAGACCGGACAAGGCCTTGCCGCCTTCCGTGGCGACCACCGCATGGCCGGACAGCAATTCCGCCTCGGCTTCGCCGGCCAGGGCACTCATCTCGGCGGAGGGCTGCGGGCGCACGTCGATGATGGCAACGATCGCAGCACCTGCCTGCTTCAGCGCCAACGCCGACCGGTAGGCGCTGTCATTGTTGGTGAACACCACCACCCGCTGCCCCGGCAGCACGCCGAATTCGTTGGCGTAGCGCTCCGCCGCGTGCGCCAGCATCACGCCGGGCCGGTCATTGCCCGGGAACACCAGCGGCCTTTCGAAGGCGCCGGTGGCCAGCACCACGGATCCGGCGCGGATCGCCCAGTAACGATGGCGCGGCTCACCCTTTGCGGGCTGCGCCTTGTGGTCGCTGACCCGCTCGAGCGCGGCAAGCGTGTTGTTGTCGTAGTAACCCCAGACCGTGGTGCGCGGCAGAAGCCGGACATTGTCGCGGGCCTCGAGCTGGGCGACGGTGCGCCGCACCCATTCAGCCGCCGGTGCGCCATCGATGGTTTCGCCCGACCAGTTGCCCGAACCGCCGAAACGCGGCTCGAGATCGGCCAGGACAACGCGTGCGCCTTGATCGGCGGCAGCCTTGGCGGCCATCAGCCCGGCCGGGCCGGAGCCGACCACAAGCACGTCGCAAAACGCGTTCATGCGTTCATAGCGGGCCGGGTCCTTTGCCGATCCGGCGCTGCCAAGGCCGGCGGCGCGGCGGATGAAATGCTCGCAGAACATCCAGAAGCGCGTGCCTTTCAGCGGGCCGATAACCGGACCCATGAAGGTCTTGTAGTAGAAGCCGGCCGACAGGATCTTGCCGCCGAGCTGGTTGACGGCATGGATATCCCAGGTGAGCGAGGGGAAACGGTTCTGGCTGACGGCGATCAGCCCGTCATGGATCTCGACCATGGTCGCCGGGATGTTGGGCTCACGCACTTCGCCCTTCAGCACCGTTACCAGGGCGTTGGGCTCCTCGACGCCCGCGCTCAGCAGGCCGCGCGGCCGATGGTATTTGAAGGAACGTCCGAACAGCGTGACGCCATTGGCCAGCAGCGCGGACGCCAGCGTGTCGCCGCCATGCCCGGTATAGGCAACGCCGTCGAAAGTGAAGCGGATCGTTTTCAGCCGGTCTATGCGGCCGCCGGTGTCGGTGCGGCGCGGGCTCATGGCTTGTCCTCCGCCTTGCGGCGCGCGGCCGAGCTGTGATCGCCGCGCACGAAGGCGACACTGGAAATCTCATGCGTCAGCGTGTTGCGCACAACCCTCAGATGCGCCCGGCAGCCGCCGGAATGCTGCCAGATCTCGTTGTGGTCGCCGGCCGGATTCAGCCGGTCGTAGACATAGGCGTTCCAGGCCTCGAAATTCTGCGAGGCGGGGTCGGGACGCTCGCGGTTTCCGTCGCCCTGATAGGTGAACTCGATGACGTCGCGTGGGCCGCAGTAGGGGCAAGTGATCAGCACGGAATGTTCCTAATGAAGCCGCGGGTTCGCGCCCTGACCCTTGTCGTCGATCACCAGGCCGCGATGAAAGCGGTCGAGCGTGAAAGGGGCGTTGAAATCGTGCGGCTGGTCCTTGGCGATGGTCCAGGCAAAGCACCAGCCGGAAGCAGGAGTCGCCTTGAAGCCGCCATAGCACCAGCCGCAATTGAGATACATGCCGGGCAGGGGGCCGATGGCGATGATCGGCGAGCCATCCATCGACATGTCGCAGACGCCGCCCCAGGAGCGCAGCATGCGCACGCGGGCAAGGCCTGGGAAAAGCGCCAGCATCTCGCTCATCACCTCGTCGACGATGGGCAGATTGCCGCGCTGGGCGTAGCTGTTGTAGCCGTCGATGTCGCCGCCATAGACAAGGCCGCCCTTGTCGGACTGCGACATGTAGAAATGGCCCATGCCGAAGGTCACGACGGTGTCGATGAAAGGTTTCAGCGATTCGGTGACGAAGGCCTGCAGCACATGGCTTTCGATCGGCATCGTCTCGACGCCGGCCAGTTGCATGACGCGGCCGGTGCTGCCGGCCACCGCGACCGCCACTTTCTTGGCCCTGATATCGCCGCGCGAGGTGGTGACGCCGGTGATGCGGTCGCCGTCGCGCAGAAAGCCGGTGACCTCGCAATTCTCGATGATGTCGACGCCGCGGCGGTCGGCGCCGCGCGCATAGCCCCAGGCAACCGCATCGTGCCGGGCGGTGCCGGCGCGCCGCTGCATCAGGCCGCCAACCACGGGAAAGCGTGCATCATTGGAGATATCGAGCGCCGGGATCAGGCGCTTGATCTCGGCTGGCGTCATCAATTCCGCGTCGACGCCGAGATGGCGCATGGCGTTGCCGCGCCTCGCGTAGTCGTCGAACTGAGCCGGCGTGTGCGCCAGGTTCAGGCAGCCGCGCTGCGAGAACATGACGTTGTAATTGAGCTCGTGCGACAGGCCCTCCCAAAGCTTCATCGAATGCTCGTAGAAGCGGGTATTGGCCGGCAGCAGATAGTTCGAGCGCACGGCCGTGGTGTTGCGGCCGACATTGCCGGATCCCAGCCAGCCTTTCTCCAGTACCGCGACATTGGTGATGCCGTGTTCCTTGGCCAGATAGTAGGCGGTCGCCAGGCCGTGACCGCCGCCGCCGATGATGATGACGTCGTAGGATGCCTTCGGATCCGGCTTGCGCCAGGCCGGCTTCCAGTCCTTGTTTCCCTTGAGCGCGTTCGCGAGCAGCGAAAGGGCCGAGTACTCTGCCATGTGTAAGGTGTCCGTTGCGGGCGATGCGGCAGACTATAGAGCAGGCCGCATCGGCAAAGCCAATATTGCGCCATGGCCTTTCGACTGGCCGACGCCTCGATGCGACGGCTTGCCCCATGATATGGCCGTCTTTATCAAGGACAGGCTTTTTTTGAATTGCCTTTGCGCTCCGTGAGTCGCCAACAGATCATGCTTTTTCGATTGCTTCGCCTCATCCTGATCCTCGCGCTTGTCGTTTCGGCGCCGCCTTCGTTCGAGGCGATGGCGCAAGCGCTCGGCCAGGGCGCCGCCGGATTGGTCACCGATCAGCAGAAGGTCATCCAGGGCCTGACAGCCAAAACCGATGATCTCGAGAAGAAAATACAGCAGGACGGTGAGGACGATGCCTCGCTCGTGGATATCCGTCTGCAACTGGAGGATCTGTCGCGGTCGGCACTCACCAGTGCGCTGGCATTCCGTTCGCGCCTCACCGACATCAACAATCGCATCGAGGTGCTGGGCCCGCCGCCGGCGGCAGGCCAGCCGCAGGAGCCCGACATAGTGACCGGCGAACGCCAGGCGCTGGCGTCGGAGAAGGCCGAGATCAACGCGGTCGTCGCCAGCGCACAGAACCTGTCGATCCGCATCAGCGGGCTGATCGACAAGATCGGCAACATGCGCAGCGCGCTGTTCCGCAATCTTTTGACCAAGCGCTACGTACTCTCGGACGCCTTGAGTCCGCAGGTGTTTTCCGATGCGCGCGACGAGTTCGGCAATTTCTACAAGGCTGTGTCGTCCTGGCTGAGCTTCGCTATCAAGTTCAAGTTCCAGGCCATCCTGGCGGCGACCTTCGTGGCGCTCGGCCTGGCGCTGGTGCTGCTGGTCGGCGGGCGACGCCTGTTCGGGCGGGTGTTCGAGGCCGATCCCAGCAATGAGGACCCATCCTATCTCAGCCGTCTTTCGGTCGCCTTCTGGTCGACCTTGCTGCCGACGCTGGCGGTCGCCGCCTTTCTCGGCTCGACTATCTTCTTTTTCAACTATTACAACGTCTTGCGCGGCGACATTGGCCTCTTCCTCAATGCGTTGGCCGCCGTCATCGGCGTGGTGTTCTGCGTTAACCGGCTGACCAACGCGGCACTCGAGCCGCGTTTGCCCAACTGGCGCCTCATCCCCGTCGAAACCGGGCCGGCGCGCTGGCTGGTGCGCTTGACCACCGCCATGGCCGTGGTCATCAGCTTCAACACCTTCCTGTCGATCGTGAACGACAAGATGGGGTCGCCGCTGTCGCTGACCATCGCGCGCAGTTTCGTCGCCACCATCATCGTCGGCGTCATCCTGATCCTGATGGCGATGCTGAGGCCGTTCAAGGCGCGTGATGGCAGCTGGCGCCCATGGCCGGCATGGTTGCGCTACACCTCGCTCGGGCTCGGGCTTTTCACCATCATCGCGGCGCTGCTCGGTTATATCGGCCTTGCGCTGTTCGTATCGCTGCAGGTCGTGGTCACCGGCACCGCGCTGATAACAGCCTATATCGGCTTCCTGTCGGCGCAGGCGATCGGCGAGGAGGGCGCTTTCGCCAACACGTCGGTCGGGCGCTGGCTGTCGGCCAATTCCAGCTACGAGGACACCGCACTCGACCAGCTCGGCCTTGTCGTCAGCATCGCCATCAACCTGATGATCGTGCTGGTGTTCCTGCCGCTGATCCTCTTGATGTGGGGCTTCCAGCCCGGCGATATCGAGGCGTGGGCATATAAGCTCGCAACCGGCATCAATATCGGTTCGGTGACGATTTCGGTCACCGGCATCCTGTCGGGCATCGTCGTCTTCGTTATAGGCTATTTCCTGACGCGCTGGTTCCAGGGCTGGCTCGACGGCTCCGTCATGGCGCGCGGCAAGGTCGACACCGGGGTGCGCAACTCGATCCGGCTGGCGGTCGGCTATGCCGGCGTCGCCTTGGCGGCGCTGGTCGGCATCTCGGCCGCCGGTATCGACCTCTCCAGCCTGGCGCTGGTCGCCGGTGCTCTCTCCCTCGGTATCGGCTTTGGCCTGCAGAATGTGGTGTCCAATTTCGTCTCCGGCCTGATCCTTTTGGCCGAGCGCCCGTTCAAGGTCGGCGACTGGATCGTGGCCGGCGACGTCAGCGGCACGGTCAAGAAGATCAGCGTGCGCGCCACGGAGATCGAGACCTTCCAGCGGCAGTCGGTGATCCTGCCCAATTCCAACCTGATCAACAACGCCGTCGGCAACTGGACGCACCGCAACAAGCTCGGCCGCATCGACATCAAGGTCGGCGTCGCCTATGGCAGCGACGTCAAGCAGGTCCACGCCGTGCTGCTGGATATCGCGCGCAGCCATCCGCTGGTGTTGAAGAATCCCGAGCCTTTCGTGCTGTTTTCCAATTTCGGACCCGCCGCGCTCGAATTCGAGATTCGTGTGTTCCTGGCCGATGTGATGAACGGCAACATCGTGCAGAACGACGTCCGCTTCACCGTGCTGGAGAAGTTCGACGACCAGCACATCGAAATTCCTTCCACGCCGCGCGCGGTCGTCGAGGCCAAGAAGCACCAGGCTTGGCCAACCGATGACGACAAGATCGAGGCCGATTTCGCGGAGCAGGAAGAGGCCAAGGCGCAAGCCGAGGCGGAGGCGAAAAAGCTGCCGAAGCCGCGCAAGTCCAAGAAGCCCGATCCGGACTAGGCCCGGGATCCGGCCTGCCGGGCGGCGCCTTCGGCATCATATCGTGCCGGGTGGCCAGGTTAACGGGGTGGGCAAAAGCCAAAGCCAATTGCGGCATGAATGCGGCATTCAGTTGCGGTTCAGCTTTCATCTCATATAAGCTCCCATGCAAAGGCGAAAATGCCTTGTGAAATGCAACAGAGGCGGTGGGAACACCGATACTGCAAATGTGGAAGTCTCTCGTCGCTGCCGTGGCTTTGCTCGCCGTGAGCGGCTCGGCCCATGCCGCCAGCGCGGTCAACAAGGACGCCGAGACCCGCACGCTGGTCGTGACCGAGGGCGGCAGCAAGACCGAGCTTGCCCTGGCCGGCGGTGAAACCGTCGAGTTCTGCCAGAACGGCTGCTTCGTCACCTTGCCGAACGGTGACCTTGAAGCCCTGACCGGTTCGGAAACCATCGAGATTTCCGGCGGCGTCGCCCGCATCAAGTAATCTCCGTGGCATGGTTGGAAAGGCCGGGCATTTGTCCGGCCTTTTATCGTTTCCGCTAGCTGTTGCTTAACAATGACGCCGGAAATACCGCCGCGGCAGCCGTCTGCAACCGTACGTTTTAACGTTCGCTAGGCGATCCCCCGCTATACCACTGTCCAAGACGCCGAAATACGGCGCTCAACGGGTTCCGGTTTCCGGATCATATGCTGGCAGGGCAGGACGGGCATGGACGCGCGGTCGGACAGGAACGCAATACCGCTTGCGGTCGATCTCGACGGCACGCTGATCGCGACCGACCTTTTGTGGGAAGGACTGTTCATCCTCCTCAAGAAGAACCCGCTCTATCTTTTCCTGGTGCCTTTCTGGGCGGCCGGCGGACCGGCGCGGCTGAAGCAGGCGATCGCCCAGCGCGTCGACATCGACCCCGCCATGCTGCCCTATCGGGCGCCGCTGCTCGACCGGCTCCGCACCGAGCACGCCGAAGGCCGCAAGCTCGTGCTGGCCACCGGCACGCCGCGCAAGTTCGCCGATGCCGTTGCCGTCCATCTCGGCATCTTCGACCGGGTGCTGGCCACTGACGGCCTCGACAATCTTACTTCGGGCAAGAAGCGCGCCTCGCTCCTCGCTGCTTATGGCGATGCCGGTTTCGACTATGCCGGCAACAGCCGCCATGACCTCCAGGTCTTCGACGCGGCGCGCAGCGCGATTGTGGTGGCGCCGGACCGTCATGCCGCGCGCTGGCAAGCGGCGCATGGCGCCGAAACGATGCCGGCGCCGAAGCCGACATTGCGGACCGTCATCAAGATGCTGCGCGTCCACCAATGGCTGAAGAATTCGCTGATCGCCGTGCCGATGATGCTGTCGCACGAATATTTCAACTCCAACATGATCTGGGAATGCCTGCTGGCGTTCGTCTCGTTCAGCGCCGTTGCCTCGGCGATCTATATACTCAACGACTTCTTCGACCTTGCGCTCGACCGCAAGCACGTGACCAAGCGCAACAGGCCGTTCGCCAGCGGCGCGCTGTCGATCCCGTTCGGCCTTGGCGCGATCGCGGTGCTGCTGGTGATCGGCGTCGGCACCGGCTGCCTTCTGCCGATCGAATTCCTCGGGGTGCTCGGTGCCTATATGGTCGTCACCACGGCCTATTCGCTGTCGTTCAAGCGCATGCTGCTGGTCGACGTGCTGACGCTCGCCGGGCTGTATACGATCCGTGTGCTGGCGGGCGCGGCCGCCACAGGCGTCGACGTCTCGTTCTGGCTGCTCGCCTTCTCGATCTTCTTCTTCCTGTCGCTGGCGCTGGTGAAGCGCTTCGTCGAATTGCGCACCACCGCCATTCCGCCAGGCGAACGCATTGCCGGCCGCGGCTATCGCACCGAAGACCAGGAGATCGTCGCCCAGGCCGGCATGGCTTCGGCCTTCTCCTCGGCGCTGGTGCTGGCGCTCTACATGGACAGCGTCGCGGTGCGCGAACTCTATCCGCATCCCTGGCTGATCTGGCCGCTGGCGCCGATCGTGCTCTACCTCACCATGCGCGTCTGGATCCTGGCGCGCCGCGACGAAATGCACGATGACCCGGTCGTCTTCATCATACGCGACTGGCGTAGCCAGATCGTGGTAGCGATCGGCGCCGTGCTGCTGGTCATCGGGGGCTGGTAGGCATGGCCGAACGCTTCCAGAGCTTTGGCCTTGCCACGCCGCCTGCGGCAAGGGCGATGCATGCCGATGACGCCATTGCACTGCTGAAAGGCGGCCAGGCCAGGCAAGCATCGTTGCTTGCCTATGGCAATGGCCGGTCCTATGGCGATTCCTGCCAGAACCAGGCGGGCACGGTCATCGACATGCGGTCCCTGAACCGCATTCGCGGCTTCAACGCCGAGAGCGGCCTGCTCGAAGCGGATGCCGGTGTGCTGCTCGCGGATGTCATTGCACATGCCGCGCCTCACGGTTTCTTTCCAGCGGTGGTCCCCGGCACACAATTCGTCACGCTCGGCGGCGCCATTGCCAACGATGTTCATGGCAAGAACCATCACCGGCGCGGCTCGTTCGGTTGCCATGTGGAAAGCTTCACCCTGCTGCGGTCGGACGGGCGCAGCTATCGCTGCTCGGCGACTGACAATCCGCGCCTGTTTCGGGCGACCATCGGCGGCATGGGCCTCACCGGCCTGATCCTGTCGGCCTCGATCCGGCTGATGCGGGTTCCGTCGCTCGACATCATCGAAAAGACGGCGCGGTTTCGCGATCTCGGCGAATATTTCGACCTCGCCGAGGCTGCGGACCAGGCCAATGAATATGCCGTCGCCTGGATCGACCAACTTGCCGGTGGCCGCGACAGCGGACGGGGCTTGCTGTTTACCGGCAACCACGCCGAGCATGGCTCGCACGCGGCCGCGCCTGCAAACGCGAAATTTTCCGTACCGTTCCAGCCGCCCTTCAACGTGCTCAACCGGCCGTTCCTGACCGCGTTCAACGCTGCCTACAGGTGGAAAAAGGGCCGGGCCATCGTACCACGTCAGGTCGAGTACCAGGGCTTTTTCTTCCCCCTCGACGGTGTACGCGACTGGAACAGGCTCTATGGCCCGAAGGGGCTGTTCCAGCATCAAAGCGTGGTCCCGGAAGAGGCGGCGCGCGCGATCGTGCCGGCATTGCTGACGGCTGCCCGCCAGGCCAGGCAGGGGTCCTTCCTCACCGTCCTGAAGCGCTTCGGCGGAGTCCGCTCGCCGGCACTGCTGTCGTTCCCGAGGCCGGGCTACACGCTGACGCTGGACTTCCCCAACAGGGGAGCGGCGACGCTTGCCCTGCTCGGCGAGCTCGACCGCATGACCATCGCGGCCGGCGGGGCGGTCAACCCTTACAAGGATGCACGCATGTCGGCTGCGACCTTCAGCGCTTCGTTCCCCGACTGGCCGAGACTGGAAGCGTTGCGCGATCCCGCCTTCATGTCCGATTTCTGGGCGCGCACGGCCGGGAGCATCGACCACAGGCGCCGCGGCGCCGAGGCGGCCGAATAGATAAAATTGGAATGAATCATGGTTTCTGAGCGCTTAACGGCAAGGTTTGCTCAAAATAGTCTCGTGAGTTCACGAAATCTTTTCAGGTTTGCATTACCTGATATTGCGGGGGTGGCGGGTTGAAATGAAATATATCGTCTTCATTCTCTTTACGGTCATGACCAATGCCGCCGCGCAGCTTATGCTGAAGCAAGGCATGATGTCGCTCGGACCGATTTCGTTCGAGGGCACCAATCCGCTGATCAAGCTGTTGCAGATCGTCTTCAGCCCCTGGGTCTTCCTTGGCCTGTGCACCTTCGTCATTTCGATGGTCTCGCACCTCTATGTGCTTTCCAAAGTCGAACTCTCCTTTGCCTATCCGTTTCTCAGCCTGGCTTACGTCGCCGTCGCGATCTTCGCCTATTTCGTGTTCCGCGAGGATCTCAACGGCTGGCGCATCGCCGGCATCGCCTGCATCTGCGTCGGCACGGTGCTGATCGCGCAAAGTGGGCGAGGGCATGAGGAGCAGAGCGCGTCCATCACCTCCGACAAGATACAGGCAAACGAGATCGTTCGATGAGACATGTGATTTTCGGCGGTGACGGCTTCGTCGGCCGCCACCTTGCGCCGAAGCTTGTGGCCGATGGTGAGGAAGTCGTCGTCGTCGACATCGCCAAGAGCGACCTTGCGCATTACCGCAATGTCCGCTTCATCAAGTGCGACGTCACCGACCCGGGCTCGGTTGCCGCGGTCGGGCTGAAAGCCGACGACATGGTCTACAATTTGTCGGCCAAGATGCTGTCGCCGATCCAGGTGCGTGCCAAGCGGCACGATTTCTTCTTTCCGGTCAACGTCCACGGTACCGAGCACATCATGCAGGCCATGGACAAGGCTGGCGCGCCGAAGCTTGTCCACTACACGACCGACATGATCTACGGCCACACGGTCACCCAGCCGATGACCGAGGAGCATCCGGTCGCGCCGCTCGGCGAATATGGCTGGTCGAAGCAGAAGACCGAGGAACTGGCCGCCGAATGGCGCAGGCGCGGCATGTCGATCTCGCTGTTTCGTCCGCGCCTGATCATCGGACCCGGCCGGCTCGGCATCCTGGAAAAGCTGTTCAAGCTGATCGACTGGAGTTTTCCGGTGCCGATGATCGGTTCGGGCCGCAACCCTTATCAATTCATCTCGGTGTTCGACTGCGCCGAGGCCGCACGCGCGGCCTGGAAGGCCGGTGTGCCCAACGAGGCCTATAATCTCGGCTCGCTCAACCCGCCGCCGGTGAGAAAATTGCTCGGTGACCTGATCCGGCATGCCGGCTCGAAGTCGATCCTGCTGCCTACGCCCGGCTGGGCGGTCAAGCGCACGCTCGACCTGCTCGATCTCATCAACCTGCCGATCATGGATCCCGAGCAATATCTGATCGCCGACGAGGAATGCGTGCTCGACGTATCCAAGGCCGAGCGCCAGCTCGGCTGGGTGCCGCAATACCGCGACGAGGACATGCTGATCGCCGCCTACAGCGAATACCGCGCCAAGAAGGCAGGTCCCGCTGTCGCCACCAAACATGTGCCCGGCGAATAGCGGCCTGCCAACACAGCTTATTGCGCACGACGCTGGTCGGAGCGCTGACAGGAGATTGAAATGACCGTCATGGCCAAGCCGGAGCAGACGAATACGCGCACCCTGGTCAGCGCGCCGACGCTGTCGCCCGCCACCATCGCCAAGCCCGACCTGATCAGCGTCGAGCAGGCCAAGGCGATGGATGTCGCAGGGATGACCGACCTGTTCAAGGCGCATCTCAACCCGGGCCAGCTGCATTTCATGAAGTTGCTCGGCTTCCACAAGATCAAGATCGAGCGTGCCGAGGGCATGTTCTACATCGACCAGAACGGCCGCAAGATCCTCGATTTCTTCGGCGGCTTCGGTTCGTTGGCCTTCGGCCACAACCATCCGCGCATTCTGGAAGTCCGCAAAAAATTCCAGGAGGAAAAGCGGCAGGAAATCGCCATCGCCTTCATGTCGCAATATGCGGCCGCGTTGGCGCACAACATCGCCAAATGCTCGCCTGGCGATCTCGATATGGTGTTCCTCGGCTCGTCCGGCTCGGAAGCGATGGAAGCGGCGGTGAAGCTCGCCGAGCGCGCCGCCGGTCCGAAGCGGCCGAAGATCGTCTATGCCGAGAATTCCTTCCACGGCAAGACCAAGGGTGTGCTGGGCATCACCGACGGCCAGCTCTATCGCGCCGACTTCAAGATGGCCGACAACACGGTGCGCATTCCCTTCGCCGATATCGAAGCCGTGGAGCGCCTGTTCCGCTCCGATCCGGAAGTCGGCGTCATCGTGCTGGAAACCATCCAGGGCGGCGGCGGCATCATCCAGGCGCCGACTGAATACTGGCAAAAGCTGCGGGCGCTGTGCGACCAGTATGGCGTGCTGTGGGTCGCCGACGAAGTCCAGTGCGGCTATGGCCGCTCGGGCCGCTTCTATGCCTTCGAGCATTACGGCGTCGTGCCTGACGTGACGGCATTGGCCAAGTCGCTTGGCGCCGGCAAGGCAGCGGTCGGCGCGATGATTGCGCGCCGCGAAATCTACATGAAGGCCTATGGCACGCCGAAGACGGCGATGATCCATGCCATGGCCACCTTCGGTGGCATGGGCGAGGCGTGCGCCACCGCGATCGAGGGCATCAACGTGCTCTACGACGAGGGGCTGATCGACAATGCCGCCGTTACCGGCGATTACCTGCTGCAGCGCCTGCAGGCGCTCAGGGAAAAATACCCCAAGATCATCAAGGACGTGCGCGGCAAGGGTTTCATGATTGGCCTGGAGTTCCACGACTTCTCGCAGACCTTGCCTATGGTACTGCGCCCCATCGTCAGCGTGCTCGACGACAAGCTGAAGGGCTCGCTGTCCGGCTTCGTCGGCGCGCTGTTGTTGCGCGACTATGACGTGCTCGTCGCCTTCACCGAATACAACCGCAACGTCATCCGGCTGGAGCCGCCGCTGATCTGCCAGCGCGAGCATGTCGACCGCTTCGTCGACGCCTTCGACAGCCTTTTGTCGCGCGGCATCGTGGCGATCGTTAAGGATTTCGTCAAAAGCCAAGTCCGTTAACGAGGTTCGCTGAACACTGTCATGCTGACCAAGTCGCCCTCTGCAAAGAATCCACTCGACCGGCTCGTCGAGGCCGGCCTGGCGTGGGGTGAGGGAACTTATGCGCGGCTGGCGGCTCCGATCGGCGCCGCGGCTTTCGCGCTCTATATCCTTCTGACGGCGTTCACGGCCTGGGTGATGCCCGACGCCAACTGGGACATGCTGCCCTATCTCGCCATATCGGAGGAGAGCACCTACCCCGATGCGCAAGCGCTGCATGACTATACCTACGACACCGTCAAATCGGGTGTCTCGGCCGGCGACTACAAGGCGCTGACCGACGATGGCGGCGGCTTCCGCAGCCACATGGCGCAGAACGCCGCCGACTTCCATTCGCTGCTCGGCATGTACCGGATCAAGTTCCTCTATGCCGAAATCCTGTCGACGCTGAGCGGGGTGATGTCACCGGTCGAGGCGATGCGTCTGGTGCAGGTGTTTTCGGCACTGCTGTTCGGCGCGATCACGCTGCTCTGGCTGCGTTCGCAAAACGCATTGGCCCTGGCGCCGGTGGTCGGCGCGGTGCTGATCATGGCCGATTTCGGCGATGCGGCGCGCGCCTCGACGCCGGATCTGCTCACCTCGGCGCTGCTGCTCGGCGGGCTCTACGCCTACGTCAGAGGCCGCGAGGCGGCGACGGCGATCCTGCTCTTTCCCGCCTTCATGGTGCGACCGGACAATATTGTTTTCCTTGCTGTTTTCGCTGTGCTGCTGGTCGTCTTCCGGCAGCAGGCATGGGGCGCGCTGGCCGGCTTTGCCGCGTCCTTAATTGCCTATTTCGCCATTTCGCACTGGGCCCATCATCCCGGCTGGTGGCCGCATCTTTGGTTCTCCAGCATCGAACAGCACTACAATATGGACGGGTTCGAGCCGGCCTTCTCGGTCATCGCCTATCTCAGGGCGTTCGCCACGTCGCTGCTGCGCGCCGTCAACCTGAACAGTTGGATCGGCGTTTCGGTGCTGGCGCTGGCCGGCTGGTATGCGGCGAGCCGTGCCGGCTTCAAGCTCGATCGCCGCGCCGGTATCCTGTTCGCGGCGCTGGTGCTCGGCGCGCTAGCCAAATTCACCGTCTTTCCGATCCACGATACGCGCATCTATTTCCCGCATCTGATCCCGCCATTCCTGCTGCTGGCACCGCCCTTCATGGAACTGTGGGCGGCGGTCGCCCGTGGCCAGCATCGCGCCGCCTTGCACGTCATTCCCGGAGACAAATCATGAGTTCGGTTTCCAGCCTGGCGCGCATTGCCCTGTCGCTTGGCCTTCCCGCCGGCCTGCTCGATCGCGGGCCGTCACTGCGCGGCACCAAATTCCTGGTCAAGGCGGCGCTGAGGGCGCATTTCGGTGTTGGCGGCCGGCCATTCCAGATGGTCAATGTCGGCGCCTGCGATGGCGCGCTGTTCGATGACGTGACGCCCTGGCTGCACCGCATCCCAAGGGCCCGCGCCGTGCTGGTCGAGCCGATCCCGTACAATCAGAAGCGGCTACGCGCCAACTATCCAGATACGGAGCGCTTCATCATCGAGCCTGTGGCGGTGACCAGGACCAAGGGCACCATCACCGTCCACACTTTCGATGCCGCTGCCCTGGAGGCCGGCACGCTGCCGATCGAGTTCATCGGTTGCTCGTCGGTGACCGACACCAATTTGATGTCGGGCAAGAACGCCTGGGGCGAGGCCGATGCCAACTTCAACAAGTTCGCGCCGCATCTGAAAGACATCGAGGTGCCGTCGGAGACCTTGCAGACATTGCTCGACCGCAACGGCGTCAGCCATATCGACGCCTTCCTCGTCGATTGCGAAGGCGCCGACTGGATCGTCTTCGAACAGCTCGACCTCAAGCGCTACCGTCCCGGCATGATCAAGATCGAGGTCGGTGCGCTGCCCGCCCTGGAAATCGGCCAGGTCGTGGTCAAGCTGAAGACCGCCGGCTACCAGGTCGGCTTCCAGGCCGAGGACGTCTGGGCGTTTGCCTGACGGTAGCTGTTTTTCCTGAGCCACGACGGGTCGCGCCGCATCCGTGGCGTGTCGCAAACAGGCGGTAGCGCAGTGCCCGCCGCCTGCATATTGTGCGCCGATCAAACGGGCGCCGACGCCGCCCGCAACAGCACTTGGAGTCGCGGGCAATGGCAGAATTTCCGAAAAAGGCGAAGGTCGTCATCATTGGCCTCGGCGGCATTGTCGGTGCATCGATCGCTCATCATCTGATCGAACGCGGCTGGGACGACATTGTCGGCATCGACAAGTCGGGCATCCCGACCGATATCGGCTCGACCGCGCATGCGTCGGACTTCTGCTACACCACCAGCCACGATTTCCTGTCCTGCTGGACGACGCTCTATTCGATCGATTTCTACGAGAAGATGGGCCATTACGCGCGTGTCGGCGGCCTCGAGGTCGCCCGCGTCGGCGACGACAGCCGCATGGACGAGATTAAGCGCAAGATCGCTTCGGCCAAGGCCTTCGGCACGCGCGCCCGGCTGATCGAACCAGCCGAGATCAAGGAAAAATTCCCGCTGATCGAAGAGGATCTGGTGCAGGGCGGCCTGTGGGATCCGGACGCCGGGCTCGTCATCCCGCGCTCCCAGACCGTTGCCGGCAAGCTGGTCGACCAGGCGGAAGCGTCCGGCAAGCTCAAATCCTTCGCCAACACGCCGGCGAAGTCGCTTGTCGTCAAGGACGGCCGCATCAGCGCCGTGGTGACCGACCGCGGCACGATCGAGGCCGACTATGTCATCGTCTGCGCCGGCATCTGGGGACGGCTGATCGCCGAGATGGTCGGCGAGGATCTGCCGGTCATGCCGATCGACCATCCGCTGACCTTCTTCGGGCCCTACACCGAGTTTGCCGGCACCGGCAAGGAGATCGGCTGGCCACTGCTGCGCGACCAGGGCAACTCGGCCTATATGCGCGACACCGGCGACCCCAAGACCGCCGAGGGCGGCCAGATCGAATGGGGCTATTACGAAGAGACCAATCCGCGCCTCTGCCACCCGCGCGATCTGCTTGAGAAGGACCAGGCACGGCTGTCGCCGTCGCAGCGCGATCTCGACATGGAGCAGATCCTGGCGCCGCTGGAACGCGCCATGGAACTGACGCCGATTCTGGGCGAACTCGGCTACAACGAAGGCCATTCCTTCAACGGCCTGTTGCAGGTGACTGCCGATGGCGGGCCGTCGATGGGCGAGAGCCAGAAGGTGAGGGGTCTCTGGTACGCCGTCGCCATCTGGGTCAAGGATGGCCCCGGCATGGGCAAGCTGATTGCCGACTGGATGACCGACGGTCGCACCGAGATCGACCATCACGCCATCGACTATGCGCGCTTCTATCCGCACCAGACGAAGGAACAGTTCATCTGGGATCGTTGCACCGAGACGGCGATGAAGGTCTACAATCCGGCGGTGCATCCGCGCGAGCCCTTCTCCAAGGGTCGCAACATCAGGCGCTCGCCGTTCTGGGAGCGCGAGAAGGAACTCGGCGGCTATTTCATGGAGCTCGGCGGCTGGGAGCGCGCGCATGGTTACGCCGCCAACGAGCATCTGCTCGAGAAGTATGGCAACCGGGTGCCCGTGCGCGAGAACGAGTGGGACAACCGCCACTTCTGGCGCGTCTCGAACGCAGAGCATTTGGCGATGAGCGAGGATTGCGGCATCGTCAACCTCTCGCATTTCTCGATGTATGACATCGAGGGACCCGACCATGTCGCACTGCTGGAATGGCTGTGCGCGGCCAAGATCGGCGGCGACAACAACATCGGCAAGGGCATCTACACCCACTTCCTCGATGAGGAAGGCATGGTGCGCGCCGACTTCACCGTGATCCGCATGGCCGACCGCTGCCGGCTGATCGACGGCGCCGATGCCGGGCCGCGCGACTTCCAGTACATGCGCCGCACGGCTCAGGACAAAGGGTTCGATGTCACCATCACCGATGTGACCGAGAAGTACGTCACCATCGGCATCTGGGGGCCGAACGCCCGCACCACCTTGCAAAAGGTGGTCGAGAACCCGGATGGGCTTTCACCGGAGAATTTTCCATTCGCGGCCATCAAGCCGGTCCGCATCGGTGGCAAGGATGTCACCGCGTTCCGCATATCCTATGTCGGCGAGCAAGGCTGGGAACTGCATATGCGCTACGAGGATGGCCTCGCCGTCTGGGACGCGCTGCGCTCGACCGGCGTCATGCCGTTCGGTGTCGAGACCTATGCCAACACCCGCCGCATGGAAAAGAGCCTGCGGTTGCAGAATGCCGACCTCTTGACCGAGTACAATCTGCTGGAGGCCGATCTCGCCCGTCCGAAGGTCAAGGAGAACGATTTCTGCGGCAAGGCCAAGCATGTCGAATACCGCGAACGCGCGCATCAGCCGGCCATGCTGTGCACGCTGGTGATGACCGAGAATACGGATTCCAGGGGTGTTGCCCGTTATCCCGTCGGCATCATGCCGGTGATTGACCCGGAGAGCGGAGAAACGCTGGTCGACGAACTCGGCCGTCGCTCCTTCACCACATCGGTCGCCTACGGCCCGACGATCGGCAAGAACATCGCGCTCGCCTATCTGCCCTGGGCCTATGCGCAGGAGGGCCGCAAGCTCATGGTCGAGTATTTCGGCGAGACCTATCCGGTCGAAGTCGCCGGCGTCGGTTACAGGCCGCTTTACGACCCGGAAAATCTGAAGCCGCGGAGCTGATCGCCCAGCGGTAGGGCTCGCATAGATTGGATCAGCCCGACCACGGCCGGGCTTTTCTCTTTTTCGGTGGACGATTCTCGCTTACCCTTGCGCAATGTCTGGTTTGCCCTGCGCAAGACATCTGCTTTCCGCCTCTGCTGCACTGGCGTTGGTGCTCTGGCTGGCGCCAACGTCCCGCGCGGACGAGCCGGTCGATGTCGAGCTGGTGCTGGCGGTGGACGTTTCGCTGTCGATGTCGGCGGAGGAGCTGGAGATTCAGCGCCATGGTTACGCGGCGGCGCTGACGCATGACAATGTGCTGCAGGCGATCGCCGATGGCGCCTATGGCAAGATCGCCGTCACCTATGTCGAATGGGCCGGCACCAGCTGGCAACGCGTCATCGTGCCGTGGACGGTGATCGCGACCCGGGCCGACGCGGAGCGGGTGGTGGCGCAATTGTCGGCCCAGCCGCCCAACAGCGCGCGGCGCACCTCGATCTCCGGCGCGCTTGAGTTCGGCAGCGACCTTTTCGCCGAAAGCGGCTACCAGGGAACCAAGCGCGTCATCGACATTTCGGGCGACGGGCCAAACAACCAGGGCGCGCCGGTCAATCTCGTCCGCGACGGGGTGGTCAGGCAAGGCATCGTCATCAACGGCCTGCCGCTGATGACCCGAGGCGGCTTTTCCGGCGTCTATGACGTCAACGATCTCGACCGCTACTACAGTGATTGCGTCATCGGCGGCGCCGGCGCCTTCATGATCCCGGTCAACGACTGGACGCAATTTCCCGAAGCCATCCGCCGCAAGCTGGTGCTGGAGCTTGCCGGCCCAGCGTCACCGCAATGGGCGGCGGCGGAGGCGGATCACCCGCCGGTGGTGCTGGCGCAGGACAAGTCCGCCGCCGACTGCCAGATCGGCGAGAAAATGTGGCGCAACCGCAACTGGATGCCCGACAGCCGGTAGGGCAATCCCAAACCGGGTTGTCGGCTGCTTTCCGCGCGAACACGTTCCTGTTGATTGACAAGCCCATCGGCCTCTGTGAACAATTTCCCCCAGAAAAACAAAGGGGAACTGATATGAACAGGATAACCGTATTTGCCGCGACATTGACGCTTGCCGCGGGCTTATCCGCTCCGGTGATGGCCGCCACGTCACTCACCATCGGCATTAGCGGCTGGACCGGCTTCGCGCCGCTGACACTCGCCAAGCAGGCAGGGCTGTTCGAGAAACATGGACTCGACGTGACCTTGAAGAAGGTGCCGCAGGCCAGCCGGCCGCTTGCCATCGCCAGCGGCGACCTGCAATGCGCCGCCACCACGGTCGAGACCTGGCTGGTCTGGAACGCCAGCGGGGTGACCACCAAGCAGATTTTCCAGCTCGACAAATCCTATGGTGCCGACGGCATCGTGGTGCGCAACGACATCAAGACCGTCGCCGATCTCAAGGGCAAGAACGTAGCGTCCTCCGCGCCGGGAACGTCGCCCTATTTCATGCTGGCCTGGGTGCTGAACAAGAACGGCATGTCGACCAAGGACGTGACGGTCGTCAATCTCGAGCCTGACGCGGCGGCACAAGCCTTCCTCGCCGGCCAGAATGACGCGGCTGTTACCTATGAGCCTTTCATCTCGGCCGTGCGCGACAAGGCCGACCAGGGCCATATCCTGGCGACCACGCTCGACTATCCGATGGTTCTCGATACGGTCGGCTGCACGCCCGAATTCCTCAAGGCCAATCCCGACGCCGCCAAGGCGCTTGCCGACAGCTATTTCGATGCGCTCGACCTGATCAAGAAAGATCCGCAGAAATCCTACGAGATCATGGGCGCCGACGTGAAACAGTCGGCCAAGGAATTCGAGGATTCGGCGAAGTACCTGAAATGGGCCGACAAGGCCGACAACAAGCAGTTCTTCACCAAGGAATTCCAGGACTTTTCCAAGACCGCCGGCGACCTGCTGCTGCAGATGGGGCTGATCAAGGAGGCGCCCGACGTCGCCACGCTGGCCGACACCAGCGCCGTGGCGAATTGACGGCTCAACCCCTGGATACCGTGCGGTGGCGCAGAGCGCCGCCGCCTTCCTGCTGACAAAGGACGAAGATGCGCCCCTTGCATCCTGTCTCGCCGGGCCTGCGAACAGTGCTCGGCATTTCCTTCTTCGTGCTGTTCGTGGTTTTCTGGGCCTGGATCACGCTTGGTGGCAACGTCAACCGCATCTTCCTCGCCGATCCGCTGTCGATGCTGCGGGATGGCTGGCGGCTGCTGGTCGAGGATCGTTTCTGGCTCGACATACTGATCACCATCTGGCGGGTCTTCGGCGGCTTTGTGCTGGCCTCGGTCGTCGCCGTGCCGCTCGGCATCGCCATGGGCGCCTGGAAGCCGGTGGAAGCCTTTCTGGAGCCGTTCGTCTCCTTCGCCCGCTATCTGCCGGCATCGGCCTTCATTCCGCTGCTCATCCTGTGGGCGGGCATTGGCGAACTGGAAAAACTGCTCGTCATCTTCGTCGGCTCGGTGTTCCAGATCATCCTGATCATTGCTGTCAAGGTCGGATCAACGCGGCGTGACCTGGTCGAGGCGGCCTATACGCTGGGCTCGACCAACAACAGTATTGTCAAGCGGGTGATCATGCCGGCCAATGCGCCCGAAATCGCCGAGACGCTGCGGCTGGTGCTCGGCTGGGCCTGGACCTACGTCATCGTTGCCGAACTGATCGGCTCGTCGTCGGGCATCGGCTATATGATCATCAACAGCCAGTCGCGGCTGGCGACGGGGCAGATCATCTTCGGCATCATCGTCATCGGGCTGATCGGGCTGTTGTCCGACTTCGCTTTCAAGGCGTTCAACCGCTGGCTCTTTCCGTGGAGCCTGGCGTGAGCAAGCTTCTCATCGAGGGTGTGTCGCGCACCTTTGCCGGCGTGCGAGGCGCAGAACCCGTCAGGGCGCTGATGCCGGTCGACCTGGCGGTCGCGGCCAATGACTTCATCACCATTCTGGGGCCGTCGGGTTGCGGAAAGTCGACGCTGTTGCGGATCGTCGCCGGTCTGGAGGCGCCAAGCGAAGGCCGCGTTCTGCTTGACGGCAAGGCGGTGACGAGACCGGGACCGGACCGCGGCATGGTCTTCCAGTCCTACACGCTGTTTCCCTGGCTCACGGTCGCCGAAAATATCGCCTTTGGCTTGCGCGAACGCGGCATGGCCGAAGAGGAGCGGGACGGGATCGTCGCCTCCTATGTTGATCTCGTCGGCCTGAAAGGGTTCGAGAACCATTGGCCGAAGCAGCTTTCCGGCGGCATGCAGCAGCGCACGGCGATCGCCCGGGCGCTGGCCAACGATCCGGAAATCCTGTTGCTGGACGAGCCGTTCGGGGCGCTGGACAACCAGACGCGCGGACTGATGCAGGAATTGCTGCTCGGCATATGGGAACGGCGCAAGAAGACGGTGCTGTTCGTCACCCACGACATCGAGGAGGCGATCTTCATGGCCTCGCGCGTGATCGTGATGACGGCGCGGCCCGGCCGCATCAAGTCGGATGTCGCCATCGACCTGCCGCATCCGCGCCACTACACGCTCAAGACCAGTCCGGAATTCTCGGCGTTGAAGGCGCGGCTGACCGAGGACATCCGCGTCGAGGCGATGCGGACCGCGGACGTGCACTAACCGCTCACGGTTCGGTCGTCCGCGCGTATGGTTTGGGTCAGGCCGCCAGCAATTGCTTGCGGTCGACGCGCTCCTGCTGCGGCGAGCGGGCATAGAGTTCGCGGTAGCATTTCGAGAAATGCGAGGCCGAGACGAAGCCGCAGGCGACCGCCACCTCGACCACCGGCATCGACGACTGGATCAGGAGATGCCTTGCGCGGTCGAGGCGGATTTCGAGATAGTAGCGGGCAGGGGAGCGTCCCATCTCGGTTCGGAACAGGCGCTCTATCTGGCGGCGCGACAGGTCGACATGGTCGGCGATCTCGATCAGCGACAGCGGCTCGGACAGATTGGCCTCCATCAGTTCGATGATGGTCAGCACTTTCGAGTTCTGCACACCAAGCCGGGCGCGCAGCGGCAGGCGCTGGCGGTCGGTCGGGCTGCGCACGCGGTCGGTCAGCACCTGCTCGCAGACGCGGTTGACGAGGTTCTCGTCGAAGTCGTCGCCGATCAGCTTCAGCATCATGTCGAGCGCGGCGGTTCCGCCGGCGCAGGTGTAGATGTTCTGGTCGATCTCGAACAGGTCGGCAAAGACATTGGCTTTCGGGAAGGCCTCGGAAAAGCCCGGCAGGTTTTCCCAATGGATGGCGCAGCGCTTGTTCGACAACAGCCCGGCGGAGGCGAGGATATGCGCACCGGTGCACAGGCCACCCACCGCGACGCCGCGATTGTATTCCTCACGCAGCCAGGCAAAGGCCGACTTGTTCTGGTAGCGTTCGACATTGATGCCGCTGCAGACGATGGCCATGTTGGGACGATCCGGCCCCGCCATCTTCTTGCGTTCCTCTTCCAGCGAGGTGTTGACGGCGCATTCGACGCCGTTGGAGGCGCGCACCGGCTTGCCGTCGATGCTGGCAAGGCGCCAGCGATAGGCCTCGTAACCGAGCATCCGATTGGCGGAGCGCAGCGGGTCCAGCGCGGTCGCAAAAGCGATCATGGTGAAATCGGGAACAAGGAAGAACACAAACGACCGCTTGATCGGATGCTTGACGGCGTTCACGGGGAACCTCATCTGGCCATGACGCGAACAGGATGTCGCGAATAGCATAGCGTCATCAGGAAAAACCATTCCTGTCAATCGGCTAGGTGGCTTTGGCAAGATTAAATTTGCGACATGGGTCGCAAATGGGCAATCGCCGCGCGGTGCTGCTCAAACCAGGCCACCGTCAGGTTGTGAAAAGACGATGGAAGCGCAACAAAATAAACGCCGCCTCGGCGGACCGAAGCGGCGGCAGTCAACTCTGAAGCCGTGGCAGGGGAGCGCGGCTCTGGAGGTATTTTGTGTTTCTATGCAGTCCCGAACGGAAAACCGTTACACGATTTTCCTGGAACTAGTCTTATTCAGGCGACGAAGCCGAGGCGCGCCGCAGCCATGGCGCCGGTCTGGCCAGGCATGGTCTTGGCGAGGCGCTGACGCTCGAGCGCCGTGGTCAGGTTCATTTCGCGGCGGGCGAAGAGGCGGGCAAAAAGCTTCATGATCATCTCCAATCGGTTGCTCAGACGGGTCGCCTTCGCTTGATGGAGTGGGGCAGCTCGTTTGCTGACGGTGATATAGGCTTGTGTGAGCGGAAACTAAATCGCAAAAGCGAAGCGCTTGATATGAAAAGCGACACCAAATGCGACAAATTTGGGCAGAGTGAACCTGTCGTGCCCAATATTTACGAATATTTACAGACGGTTAGCTTCAAAAACGAGCTGCTATGCGGCTTGCTCATGTGCGCCATGCAGCGGCGGCATGGCTCCTGAATTCGTTTGAATGCAAATAAAATAGAGAAGGCCTGCCGGGCGGTTTGCGCGGCAGGCCTTCAGCACGGGGTACACACGATCTACTTTGCTCCAGCCCAGGATCCGACGCCATTGCGAATGCCGGTCTTGGCGTCGGAAGCTTCCGGCCAGCCGATATCTTTCTGCAACTCGATCGGCAGGGAACGGATGGCGCGTTCGGTCTGGTAGCGGGCGCGGGCCGCGTTGAATTCGGTCGCGATGCGGCCGAGGGACGACAGGATAGACATTTCGATCTCCTTTGCGGCGGCGCGGGAGGCGCCGGCAATGCGTTACGTCAGGTCTGTTTCAGCTTCATTTCATGCCGAATGCAGGTCTGCGCCGTGGTCGTTTGGTGACCGCTTTTGGCAGCATGCTGCTTCGATGGAGTTGACTATGCTCCTGATCTGATGTTCAATCAAACGAAATGGAATGATGCTTTGTATCAGAAAAATTGAAGGCTGATCGCCATGAACGCCCCACTCAATCATCCGCTGCCGCTGCTCGACCTCGACGTTTTGCGCACTTTCGTGGCGATTGCCGAGACCGGCAGTTTCACCACTGCGGCCAATGCGGTGTTCCGCACGCCGTCGGCCGTCTCCATGCAGATCAAGAAGCTGGAGGATATTCTCGGCCGCTCGGTGTTCGCGCGCGATGCGCGTTCGGTAACGCTGACCACGGACGGCGAAATGCTGCTCGGTTATGCCCGCCGGCTTTTGTCGATCAACCGCGAGGTGGTGTCGAAGTTCATCATCCCCGATATTGTCGGCGTTGTGCGGCTGGGCTCCCCCGATGACTATGGCGAGCGCGTGCTGCCGCATGTGCTGAAACGTTTCGCGCAGTCGCATCCCTCGATCGCCGTCGACGTCACCATCGACCAGAGCAGCAATCTGCGCCGCCGCATGGACGACCGGGCGCTCGACATCACGCTGTTGACGAACTCGTACAAGACCAGCGCGCTCGGCGCCGAGGTGCTTTTGACCGAGCCGATCGTGTGGGCCGGCGCCAAGGGTGGCTGCGCGCATCTGCGCGAACCTTTGCCGGTTTCGCTTTGGGAAGAAGGCTGCGCCTGGCGGGCCGGTGCGCTCGAGGCATTGGGCCGCGAGGGCCGCAATTACCGCGTCGCTTACATGAGCGCCCATACGGCCGGCCAGCGCGCCGCCATCATGGCCGACCTCGCGGTCGCGCCGCTGCCGCGTTCGTTCCTCGGCAATGACATGGTCGAACTCTGCCCGAAGGACGGCATGCCCGATATCGGCACTTACAATCTTGCCATGGTGGTGGCGCCGGACGCCAGCGCGCCG
Organism: Mesorhizobium sp. M8A.F.Ca.ET.165.01.1.1; assembly: GCF_004792065.1. Classification (NCBI taxonomy): domain Bacteria; kingdom Pseudomonadati; phylum Pseudomonadota; class Alphaproteobacteria; order Hyphomicrobiales; family Phyllobacteriaceae; genus Mesorhizobium; species Mesorhizobium sp. M8A.F.Ca.ET.165.01.1.1. Next base: position 190,021 of record NZ_SRTH01000003.1, read on the forward strand.
GTCAAGGCCGTCGCCGACCACATCCGCGCGACCTTCGAAGTGTTCCGGGAAACCGGCAAGTTCTGATTATCCGGGATACCCGGACTGGAGGCGCTGCTCCGCAGCCTCCGCGGAGGGCGCCTTGAACCTTGCCGCCGTGCCTTGAACGATCGGCGAAGGGCTCTCGTTGAGGAAAGCAACGATGTGTTGGCGCGCGCGCCGCGCTTCGGGCATGTCAATCAGCGGCCAAACGTGGAACATGCCTTCCTCGTAGACCAGCTCCACCTCGACACCGGCGGCGCGGGCTTTTTGTGCGAAGATCAGATTGTCGGGTGTGAGAAGATCGCGGGAGCCCGTCAGGAGCAATGTCTTCGGCAACACCGACAGATCGCCATAGACCGGGCTGATGCGCCAGTCTGCCGGATCCATGCCGGCACTATAGAGCCGGATTGCCTCCCGCCCACCGGCAATGCCCAACCATGGGTCGTTTCGCTCCGCCTCGAACACTTCGGGGTTTGCGAGCGAGACGTCGAGCCCGGGTGAAATCAGCACATGGCGCGAGGGTAGGGGCAGGCCCTCTTCCGCCGCCATCATGGTCAGTACCACCGCCATGTTGCCACCCGCGGAATCGCCCATGAAGATGATCTCTTCCGCCTCCGTCTCCTCGATCATCTGGCGATAGACATTGCCGACCATGCCGAACATGGCGTGGAAATCGTGTTCCGGTGCGATGGGATAGATCGGCACGGTGATGCCGTAGCCCAGCCGGTCGGCCATGTCGGCGATCAGATACCAGTGATAGGGCGTGATCTCAAAGACATAGGCGCCGCCGTGCAGGTAGAGAATTCGCTTGTGCTCTCCGGCCCGGGGGGCGATTTCGTAGACCGGGAAACCGTCCACGCTGCGCGTCTGGATGTCGTAACGCTGCTGCAGCGCGGCCGGTGGATGGTGATCCTCGGTTTTGCGCGCGGCCGCGATCCAGCGCCGCAAGTTTTCCGGGCTGGAAAAGGCCTGCTTGCGGCTGTGCCTGAGCACGAAGGATACGACGTGGCTTTTCAAACTTGGCATGCGGAGACACGAACTTCGGCGGCAGCCGACTAAGAGATTTCCCCCTCCAAGCGAAGATCGTGCCTTGGCCGAAAATGTCAAGATTTACGCTGTGCCCACACGCTGGTGTGATCCGCGCGCTGTCGTCGGCGCCGCGGCAAAAGCGCCGCGCGCAATCGGTTGCTGGTGGCCACCGGGGATGTGCGAGATCCCCGGCGGATGCCGAGCAATTTGCATTTGTCGGCGAACGTCATCAGCGCGTCGTACCCAGAAGCAGCGAGGCGAGCGTCACCTGCGGATCGTTCGGCGGCGATGCCGGCCAGCCGATGTCCTTCTGGACATGCGCCGGCAAGCTGTTCAGCGCGCGGATCGCCTTGTTCCTGGCATGGGCTTGCCTGATGGTCACACCGAAGCGGCCGAGATTTTCGAACATCGACATTTTCATCTCCCTTGAAGAACGGCCGTGGCCAAGGACTATCCTCGGCCGCCGTTCGATGCGGGGTAAATGCGCCTGCCATGTATCGGATGGATTTCGCGGAAGCAGCGTTTCGGTTTCCGGATCGGTTCGATCCGGAAACATTTGCATACAAATGAAATCGAGGGAGGGGCCGGCGGGCCTATTCGCGGCTGCGCCGTGCCGCGTGGCCCTCGCGCGAGCGCCGGCGCGGCGCGGCGTCGCCGGCGATGCCGTCCTCGCTCACCGTCTTGCGTGGCGGCAGTTTCACCGCCGCCGACAGTTTCGGGAACGGATCGACCTTGTTGGGCAGCGCCATGGCGTAGACGAAATGCTCCTGGAATTTCGGTTCCAGCGCTGTCTCGATCTTCTCGATCTGGCTCACCGTCTCCTCGATCTCGCGGCGGTAGCCGCGATTGAGCAGCGCCATCCGCGCGCCCGCACCGGCGGCGTTACCGACGGCCGAAACCTTGTCGAGGTCGCAGTCGGGGATCAGGCCGAGCACCATGGCGTATTTCGGATCGATGAAGGAGCCGAAGGCGCCGGCGAAATGGATGCGGTCGACATGCTCGGTGTTCTGCTTTTCCATCAACAGCTTGGTACCGGCATAGAGTGCAGCCTTGGCAAGCTGGATGGCGCGCACGTCGGTCTGGGTGATGGTGATCTTGGGTTCGCCTTCCTTCAGCACGTAGGAGAAGGTGCGGCCGTTGGCGACGACGCGCGGCGAGCGCGCGGCAAGCGAACCGTCGACGACACCGTCCTCCGAGATGATGCCGGCGAGATACATTTCCGCGACGATCTCGATGATGCCGGAGCCGCAGATGCCGGTGACGCCGGTCGCCTGCACGCTGTCGAGGAAGCCGGGTTCGTCGGACCACAGTTCCGAGCCGATGACGCGGTATTTCGGCTCCAGCGTGTCGGGATCGATGCGCACGCGCTCGATGGCGCCGGGCGCTGCCCGCTGGCCGCCTGAGATTTCGGCGCCTTCGAAGGCCGGGCCGGTGGGCGAGGAGGCAGCCACGACACGCGCGCGATTGCCGAGTACGATCTCGGCATTGGTGCCGACATCGACGATCAACATCATCTCGTCCTGGCGATGCGGGCCTTCCGACAGCGTCACCGCCGCCGCATCGGCGCCGACATGGCCGGCAATGCAAGGCAGCATATAGAGGCGCGCGCCCTGGTTGAGCTTGAGGCCGATGTCGGAGGCCTTGATGCGAATGGCGCCCGAGACGGCAAGCGCGAAGGGGGCTCCGCCGAGCTCGGTCGGATCGATGCCGAGGAACAGGTGATGCATGATCGGATTGCCGACGAAGACGGAATCCAGGATGTCGTTGCGCTGGACGTTGCCTTCGGCGCAGACCTTGTCGACGAGGCTGGAGATCGCCTCGCGGACAGCAACCGTCATGCCTTCGCGGCCATCCGGGTTCATCATCACATAGGAGACCCGGCTCATCAGATCCTCGCCGAAGCGGATCTGCGGGTTCGACGTTCCGGACGAGGCAGCGACGCGGCCAGACAGCAGCGACACCAGATGCATGGCGATGGTGGTCGAGCCGATGTCGCAGGCCAGGCCATAGGCCTCGTTCTTGAGGCCCGGCCATAGCGCGATGACGCGCGCTATGTCGCTGTCGGCATCCTTGTGGATGGCGGCGGTGGCGGTCCAGTTGCCCTTGCGCAATATGCCCTGCACCTGAGGCAGCAGGTAGAAGTCGAATTCGAGGTTCTTGAGGCCCCAATCCTTCATCAGCGCGATCTTGAGCCGGTCGAGATCGCCCAGCGGCTTGTGCATGTCGGGCTCTTCGATCTCGACATAGCACATGCGGATTGCCGTATCGCGGGCGATCACCCTGGTGTCGGCATCCTTGCGGATGGTCTGCGCGTTGATGACAGTGTCCTGCGGCACGTCGATGACGAGATCGCCGAGGATCTGCGCCGAGCAGGAGAGGCGGCGCCGTTCGGGCAGGCCGCGCACGCGTTCGTAGCGCTCTTCCTTGGGGCCTTTGGGCGAGATGTGGTCGTTTGAAGAGGTGATCTTGTGCTTGGCGAAATTGCCTTCCTGCACCTCGATCTGGCAGCGCCCGCAAGTGGCGCGCCCGCCGCACACGCTTTCGACATAGACGCCGAGCTGACGCGCGGCGTCGAGCACGGGCGTGCCGACAGGGAACCGCCCGCGCTTGCCTGACGGCATGAACAGCACGAGCGGATCGGTAATGTTTGCAGGTGAATTCACGATTGCGCGCTTATCCCCGGCCCATCCGGGCTTCACGGCCACCGCGCCGGCGGCCGCCATTGCCGCCGCCTTCGCCCGGTGCATTGACCGCTGTCGGCGCCGCCACCGGGTGACCGCCTTCGGCCGGCTTGTAGTCCTTGTAGGTGCGGATCCAGTTGGTACAGTTCTCGTCGGTGCCGTTGAGCACGTTGGCGCCGCGCACGGCTTCCATTTCCTGTGGGCGAACCGGGTTCATGATCGCCGAGGTCATGCCGGCGCCGATTACCATCGGGATGAATGCGGCGTTGATGCCATGGCGGTGCGGCAGGCCGAAGGAGATGTTGGAGAGGCCGCAGGTGGTGTTGACCTTGAGCTCCTCGCGCAGGCGGCGCAAGAGCGCGAACACCTGGCGGCCGGCATCGCCAAGCGCACCGATCGGCATGACCAGCGGGTCGACAACGACGTCGTGCGCCGGAATGCCGAAATCGGCGCAGCGCTGCACGATCTTCTTGGCGACGGCGAAGCGCACGTCCGGATCCATCGAAATGCCGGTCTCGTCATTGGAGATGGCGACGACGGGCACGTTGTATTTCTTGACCAGCGGCAGGATGGCCTCGAGTTTCTCCTCCTCGCCGGTGACGGAGTTGACCAGCGGGCGGCCCTTGGCGACCTTCAGCGCGGCCTCGATCGCGGCGGTGACGGAACTGTCGATCGACAGCGGCAGATCGACCAGGCCCTGGACGATTTCCAGCGTCTGCACCAAAAGACCAGGTTCGGTTTCGTTCGGGTTGACCGAGGTGACGCCGGCATTGACGTCGAGCATGGTGGCGCCGCAGGCGGCCTGCTCCAGCGCGTCCTTGATGACGGTCTCGAAATTGCCAACCACCATCTCGGCGGCGAGCTTCTTGCGGCCGGTCGGGTTGATGCGTTCGCCAATCACGCAGAAGGGCTGGTCGAAGCCGATGATGATTTCTCGTGTCGCCGAGGCGACGATGGTCCGGGTCATGAAATCTCTCCGTCGTGATATAAAGAGTTCTTTATATCGTTATCTCTTGTCGATCAAGCGAATGGTGCGTTCCGCGCGGGTCAATGCGCGGTCTTCACCATGTCCACCTGGGTTTCTGTAATATCTTCGTGCAGGATGCGGTCCAGCCGGTCGGCGACCATCTGGTCGTCGCGGCGGATTTCACGCTTCCATGGCTGGCGGCCCTTCAGCACGCCCGATTCATCGACGATCTCGGCGACATATTCCTCCTGGCGATAGGCCATCACATGGATGCCCGAGACACCGGGAATTTCCTTCACCTCGTTGATGATGTCGGTGCAGAGCTGCTTGCCTTCCTTCTTCTGGTCCTGGGCGCCTTCCAGCCGCTTGATGACGGCATCCGGAATATGGATGCCCGGCACGTTGGAGCGGATCCATTTTGCCGTCTTGGCCGAGGCCAAGGGGCCGACGCCGCACAGGATGAACACTTTCTCGGTGTGGCCGAGATCGCGCGCTTTCTGCATGAAGGTCTTGAACATCGGCACATCGAAGCAATACTGCGTCTGCACGAACTGCGCACCGGCGGCGATCTTCTTGCCGAGATGGATCGGGCGAAAGTCGAAGGGCGGCGCGAACGGGTTGACGGCAGCGCCCAGGAACAGCTGCGGCGGCGTCGTCAGCTTGCGGCCGGACAGAAACTTGCCGTTGTCACGCATGATGCGGCAGGTCTCCAGCAGCGACATGGAATCGAGATCGAACACCGGCTTGGCGCCCGGCTGGTCGCCGGCCTGGACGCCGTCGCCGGTCAGGCACAGCATGTTGGCGACGCCCATGGCAGCGCCGCCCAGCACGTCGCCCTGGATGGCGATGCGGTTCTTGTCGCGGCAGGCGATCTGCATGATCGGTGCGTAGCCCATGCGGGTCAGCAGCGCGCAAATACCAACCGACGACATGTGGCAGTTGGCGCCGGACGCATCGACAGCGTTGATGGCGTCGACCCAGCCGTCGAAGATCTTCGCCCTGTTGTAGACATCCTCGGGATCGGCGCTGTCGGGTGGGTTGAGCTCGGTGGTCACCGCGAATTCGCCGCGCCGCAGTACGCGCTCCAGCCGGCCGCGCGAGGTGTGGCCGGGCAGGGGATCGAGCGGCAGGTGAATGCCGGCCGGGTTCTCGTCACGCTGACGGCCGGTCATGCGGCGGCTCCGGTCTTTGGCGCGGCAGCGGCTTCGCGGGTTGCCGCCGCCTGCGCGGTGACGCGCAGCCAGGCCGAGGTTTCGCGCAGCGACTGGTCGACCGGCTTCTGCACGGTGAGGATCCTGTCGGCGTTGACCATGTTCTGCGAACCTTCCCAAGCCTTGACCCAGACGCAGGGCATATTGGGCTCGACCTCGCAATTGCCGTTGGCGCGCACGCCGCCGCAAGGGCCGTTGCGCAACTGCTTGGGGCAGTTCATCGGACAAGACATACCGGTGGAGGACAGGATGCACTGGCCGCACATGCGGCAGTCGAACATAAAGCCCTTGACGCGCTTCTCGATGAATTTCACCGGGGCCTCGACGCGGCCATAGCCGATGCCTTTCCACAAGGGATGCAGCAGCAGGAACATGTCGGCGAAGCGGGCATAAAACCATTCGAGCAGGCGCGAGTGCCGAATGGACCATAATCTCACCGCGAACGAGCGCTGCACGCGGCGCTGCGGTGAGACGTCGGCCGGCTTGTAGTCGGATTTCGCCGCAGCCTTCTTGACCAACGTGGCTTGGGTAACCGTCGGGTTCTCGTCAGACATTTTCTTTCCCGCCCGCCTTGACCAGAGCGACCAGCCGCTCGCGGTCGTATTTCGCGTCGAGCTCGTGGAAAGCCTTTTCGACCTCGGCTTCGAGATCGTCACCGACCGGAACCGGTTCGGCCTTGCGCCATTCGGCGAGATAGTCGTCGGTGCCACCGGCGCCGGTGCGCATGGCGCACATGTCGATGGCTTCGGTGAAGCGCAACGGCAATTCGCGCTTGGCGTTCTGCCGACCTTTCCTGACGATGACCTGGGCAGGGATGTCGCGCCAGTAGACGACGATAAGATCGGCCATGAATTCTCGCTCCTCGATATTCCGAGCATTGCCGCAAGCGTCGTAAGGCTGCTTGTTATGGGACGACGCGCGCGCATTCAAAAGCGACGCATTTGGATGTCGTAAAATGAAAGGTGGGTTTATTCGTTTGCGACCCATGTCGCGACGGGGTCAATGCAGTGGTATGGCGGCGGAGTTTGCGCTGTTTGCGGGGCTGGATGCGTCACCAGATGCCGGTTCTCAGCCCTGTCCAGACGTAGAACCAGATCGTTGGGTGGTACCACTGTTTCGATGGCAGCCCTGGATCGAATGTTGCGAGTTTTCCGGCCAGCGCATCGCTGACCGCCTCGACGCAGATGTCGCGCGAAAACGCCGCCTGGCGCAGCGCATAGCTAGAGATGGTGTCGCCTTGTTTGGGCTTGCCGCGCACCTGCTTCAACACGCCGCCGGTGTCGACGCCCGCATCGACCAGATGGACGGTCGTGCCGAAATTCTGCGGATCGCCCGACGTCAATGCCCAGTAGCCGCCATTCATGCCGCGGTATTTCGGCGTGATGCCGGCATGATAGTTGAGCACCGGGCAAGGCATTTTGGCCAGCATCTCGCTGGAAATCAGCCTGCAGCCGTTCAACAGCACGACGCCGGGCTTGATCGTCTCGATCGCCTGCAGACATTCCGGCCCGTTGGCGGATTCCACATGGACGATGACCTGGCCTTGCCGCGGTTCCGTTTCAAGCTTCTCCTCGGCAATCAACCGGGCGGCGTGTTTGACGTTGAGCCGTTTGCCAAGCCTGCTCAGCACCATGGTGCCGAGCTGACCCATGGCGGACATCCAGCCCTGGCGTCGGGCGCGGCCATGCAGCAATTGCTTTTTAGATTCAGGGATTTCGAGGACGACGCTGACAGGGCCGACGCGGTCGGCGAGATCGTTGATCATGGCCCAGACATGCGCACCGCCGCCGGTAACGACTACAATCGGTCGCGGATTGGATCCCGACGCTGCCATTGATCTTGCCATGCTCCAAGGACCGGCTGACGTGGCCGGACCTTACGGCAGGCGGGTTAATCCTTGGTATGCCGGAAGCCTTACCAGGACATGAAGGCCGGTCAGCGTTTGAACTCCATGATGTCGAGCTTCGATTCGTAATATGGCGCGGGGAATTCGATGCGCCATTCCTTGGCGCTGTTGCGGAAGGCGTAACCGACCTGATCGGTCTGCGGACCGCTGCCATAGGGCTTTGCCCGGTCGTCGTTGACGGAGCCGGAGCCAAGATAGATCGAGCGCTTGTCGCCATCGTCGAAGAAGCGGCCCTGGGTGCGCTGCGAACCGCTGATCTTTTCCAGCCGCCAGCCGGAGCCATCATCGGTCACCCTGCATTTGAACCAGCCATAGATGACGAGTGGGCTCAGTCCGCCGACCTTGATCGTGCGGCACCGCCAGTTGCCGGTGAGATCCTTGTCGGAGAAGGCGACCAGCGGCTTGGCCAGCAGCGCGTCGAGTTGCTTGACCTCGGCGGGTTTGCCCGCCTTTGCCTCGGCGAGTGCTGCCTTGCGGGTGTCGCCATATTTGTCGAGCCGCGCCTTGTCGGAGGCGGTGATCAGTTTCTGCACTTGACCGTCGGCAAGGGCGGGCAAGGAGCAGCAGAGCAGGCCGACAACGGCAAGCAAGGGGCGGAGGTTCATCGAAGGATTCCCTGTTTTGTCTGGAACGGCGCCGCTGCCGTCTGGTGCATAACTTACCGGGTCGCTGGCGCCTGTCATCCATGCTTAACAGCGTCACGATCGAAATTCATGGTGTGACGAATGCGAATCTTGCTTACGGGATCATCGGGTTGGCTGGGAAGCGCGTTGGCGCCACGCCTGCGCGGGCTTGGACATGACGTCACCGGCCTCGATCCCGTTCCGTCGGCCGAAACGCGGATCGTCGGTTCGATTGCCGACCGTGACCTCGTCATGCGCGCCGTTGGGGAAAACCGGATCGAGGCCATCATTCACAGCGGCGCGCTGCACAAGCCCAACATAGAAAGCCATGCCAACAGCGATTTCATCGCGACCAACGTGCAAGGCACGCTAAACCTGCTCGATGCGGCGGTGGCGGCCAATGTGCAACGCTTCGTCTTTACGTCCACAACCTCGCTGATGATCTCGCAGGCGATACGCGACGGCTTCAAGGGCGGTGCGCGCAGGGCGGCGTGGCTGACGGAAGCGATGTCGCCCGAGCCGCGCAACATCTATGGCGTGACCAAGCTCTCGGCCGAACATCTTTGCCGCCTCTACCATCTTCAGCATGGCCTGCCGGTGGTTGTGCTCCGCACGGCCCGCTTCTTTCCCGAAGCCGACGACATGGCGCATGCGATCGAGCAGTCGGACGCCAACACCAAGGCGAACGAATTGCTGTTTCGGCGGCTGACGGTGGACGACGCGGCGCGGGCGCATGTCGCGGCCCTGGAGAAGGCGCCGGAGCTCGGCTTCGACATCTTCATCGTCTGTGCGCCAACGCCGTTCCAGCCCGATGATTGCGCGGACTTGATCGCCGACGCTCCATCGGTCGTGGCGCGTTATTATCCCGAATTTCCCGCCCTTTATGCGCGCAAGGGCTGGACGATGTTTTCCTCGATCGACCGGGTCTATGACGCGTCGCGGGCTAGGGACAGGCTGGGTTTTGTCTGCAGGACGAGCTTTGCCGATGTGCTGACGGCGCTGGCGGCGGAAGAAGCTGCCTGAAGCCGTCAGGCGTTCGATGCGATCCGCGCTAGCTCCGGCGTCAGATCGCCGTAACCGGTCGAGCGGCGCTCGTAGGCGAGGCCGAGCAGGGCGGCGGCTTTTTCCGCAACCTTGTCGAGCTCAGGATCATCGGTCTGCGCCAGATAGATCAGTCTCTCGTAGTTGCCGAAATAGTCCTTGATCAGCTCCGGGTGCTTGTCCAGGCCGAGCGGCTTCATGAAGAAGGCATCGAACTGACGGCACAGGAAGTCGGTCATGTAGAAAGACATCATGTCGTCGTCGGCGACCTTCGCATAGGCGTCCATGCCTTGGTAGAAGGCGAAGCAATGCGGGCCGGCCATGCGCTCGACGCCATGCTTTTCCAGCACGCGGTCAAGCAGACCGCCCGTACCGCAATCGGCATAACCGACGAAGATGTGTTCGTAACCCTCCGCCTTGGCCTTTTCGATGGCCTTGTCCATGGCCGGCGCGATGCGGTCCGGATAGAAATGAAATTCCGCCGGCAAACAGGTCAATTCCAGGTGGCTCAGCCCGAGCTGTTCCTTGACGGCCAATACCTCACGCGCAATCATTCCGCAGGCGATGACGAGCAGCCTGCCTGTCTGATTCGGTTTGGTTTTTTTCGTCTTGACCAAGTAGAACCGGCTTTCGCTGCGGGGCTATTATCTGTCGAGGGAGACACCGTCCATGAAACTGCTACGCATTGCGCCGATCGCCATCCTTGCCTGCGCGCTTGCACTCACGGCCTGCGCCAACACCATTCGGGGTGTCGGCAAGGATGTCAAATCGACGGCGAGGGCGGTCAAAGACACCGTCGCCAATTGATCGGCAGCCGCGTCCCTCATCTGGGAACAAAAAAGCCGCGCTGCAAGGCGCGGCTTCCTTTTCGTCGTCCCGATGCCTTGGATCAGGCCGAAGCGCGCACGTTGTGCTTGCGCTTCATGAAATCCTTGGCGGTCTCGACCGCCACCGCCGCGTCGCGGCAATAGGCGTCGGCGCCGACGGCCTTGCCGAATTCCTCGTTGAGCGGCGCGCCGCCAACCAGCACGACATAGTCGTCGCGGATGCCCTTTTCCTTCATCGTGTCGATGACGACCTTCATGTAGGGCATGGTGGTGGTGAGCAGCGCCGACATGCCGATGATGTCGGGCTGGTGCTGCTCGATCGCATCGAGATACTTCTCGACCGCATTGTTGATGCCGAGGTCGATGACGTCGAAGCCGGCGCCTTCCATCATCATGCCGACGAGGTTCTTGCCGATGTCGTGGATGTCGCCCTTGACGGTGCCGATCACCATCTTGCCCTGCTTGGGCGCGCCGGTGGCGGCGAGCAGCGGACGCAGGATGAACATGCCGGCCTTCATGGCATTGGCCGACAGCAGCACTTCGGGAACGAACAGGATGCCGTCGCGAAAATCCTCGCCGACGATACGCATGCCTTCGACCAACGCCTCGGTCAGCACCTTGTAAGGAGCCCAGCCGCGCTCGAGCAGGATGCGCGTGCCTTCCTCGATCTCTTCCTTCAGACCGTCATAGAGATCGTCGTGCATCTGCTGCACCAACTCTTCGTCGGAAAGTTCAGAAAGGATGATCTCGTCGTCCGACATTTTAATCCAGCTCCTCACGGCATCGCGACTTTGTCGCAAGGCACAAAATAATGGCGTTCATACCTAACCCGCAACGGGCGGGTATCCATAGCTGATTTGCGACTTCCCGCAAAAGGAAAGCGACTGGAAAATCTATCGGATTTCTTGTCGATTTTGCGACAGGCGTTGGCGCGGACTGGCCGTTTCGAATAGGGTGCATGGCTACGATCCGGGCAAAGCCGCGCCATGCGGCCGCAACGGTTACGGTCCGGCCATAGTCAGGCAGGCCATATTCAGGGAAGAGCGATCATGAGCGAACACGCGGCAGTCGACCAGGAAGCGTCCAATGCGCGGCGTGGGCGCGGCGCCAGCGGTGGAGCGGCGGCCCGCCGGGCCGCGCGTTCCGGCGGCGGCCCCGGCACCCAGCTCACCTACATCAAGCGCAAGATCAACGTCTACGAGGTGCTGAACGAGGAAGGTCTGGCGCTGATCGAGAAGAACACCGACACGGTGCTGGAGGAGATCGGCATCATTTTTCGCGATGACGCGGAAGCGCTGCAATTGTGGAAAGAGGCCGGCGCCGACGTCAAGGGTGAGCGCGTGCATTTTCCCAAAGGGCTCTGCCGTTCGCTCTTGAAGACCGCGCCGTCCATCTACACCCAGCATGCCCGCAATTCGGAGCGCTCGGTGCAGATCGGCGGCAATGCGACCGTGTTCGCACCGGTCTATGGTCCACCCTTCGTGCGTGATCTGGACGGCGTCAGGCGCTATGCGACGATCGAGGATTTCCAGAATTTCGTGAAGCTCGCCTATATGGCGCCATCGATCCACCATTCGGGCGGCACGGTGTGCGAGCCGGTCGACGTGCCGGTCAACAAGCGCCATCTCGACATGGTCTACGCGCACATCAAATATTCCGACAAGCCGTTCATGGGTTCGGTGACCGCGCCGGAGCGCGCCGAGGACACGGTGGCGATGGCCAAGCTGGTGTTCGGCGACGATTTCGTCGAGAACAACACGGTGCTGACCAGCCTGATCAACGCAAACTCGCCGATGGTGTTCGACGAGACCATGCTTGGCGCCCTGAAAGTCTATTCGCGGCATAACCAGGCCTGCATCGTCACGCCGTTCATCCTCGCCGGCGCGATGAGCCCGGTGACGGTCGCCGGTACGCTGACGCAGGTGCTGGCCGAAGTGCTGGCCGGCGCATCGTTCACGCAGCTGATCCGTCCGGGCGCCCCGGTGCTGTTCGGCACCTTCGCCTCGTCGATATCGATGCAGTCGGGCGCGCCGACTTTCGGCACGCCGGAACCGTCGCTGGTCTCCTATGGAGCAGCGCAACTCGCCCGCCGCCTCGGACTGCCGTTCCGTACCGGCGGCTCGCTCTGCGCGTCCAAGGTTCCGGATGCACAGGCAGCCTATGAGAGCGCCAACACGCTGAACTCGACGATTCTCGCCGGCACCAATTTCGTGCTGCATTCGGCCGGCTGGCTCGAGGGCGGGCTGGCGTCCTGCTACGAAAAATTCATGATGGATATCGACCAGCTCGGCATGCAGCAGAAATTCTGCGAAGGCGTCGACCTGTCGGAAAACGGCCAGGCGATGGATGCCATTCGCCAGGTCGGCCCGGGCAGCCACTATCTCGGCTGCGACCATACCCAGGCCAATTTCCAGACCGCCTTCTACCGCTCGTCGATCGCCGACAACAACTCCTATGAGCAGTGGCTGGCCGAAGGCCAGAAGACCGCCCCGCAGCGTGCCAACGATCTCGCCCGCCGCTGGCTGGAGGCTTACGAGGCGCCGCACCTTGATGAAGGCATCGACGAAGCCCTGAAGGACTTCATCGCCAAGAAGAAAGGGTCGATGCCCGACGCCTTCACCTGAAAGGAGCCCGAGTCAGGCGGGGCTAAAGTCGCCAACATCATCCACAAGGAAGTCTGGCGGAGCGCGTTCTCCGATCCGGACCGGAAGGGATGATTGCGTGCGCGGCATGATCGAGGAGATCACGGCCGCGCTTGCGGCCAACGGCTTTATCCTTCGTGGTGGTTTCAGGCTCGGCGATGACGAGGTGGCGCCAGCCGGATTTTCCGGCGCTCCAGCCAACTCGGTGCTGCTGGTCGGGCAGGCGGGCGCGGCGCCGTGGCCGCACTTCATGCGGTGGCGTGAGAAGCAGCCACCGTCCGCCATCAATCCGCTCGACACATGGTCGCGCGCGGTCATCGGCGCCGTTGCCGACGATTTCGGCGCGCGCGCTGTGTCGCCTTCGGACCGCCCGTATCTGCCGTTCCAGCGATGGGCGATGCGGGCCGAGGGGCTGAAACCGTCGCCGCTCGGCATCCTGATGCATCCGAAATATGGGCTCTGGCACGCCTATCGCGGCGCATTGCTGTTCGATCAGGAGATCGCGACCCCCGAAGCTGACGCAGCGATTCACCTTTGCGACGCATGCATCGAAAAACCCTGCCTGAAATCCTGTCCAGTCGGCGCCTATTCGGTGGACGGCTTCGCGCACCAGGCGTGCCTGGCGCATGTGCGCGGCACGGATGGTGCGCCTTGCCGTGCCGGCGGCTGCCTCGACCGCAACGCCTGTCCCTACGGCGCTGAGCATCGCTATCCGGCCCATGTCCAGGCTTTCCACATGGCGGCGTTCGCCGGAGTATAGGCATTCCTCCGAACCGCACGGAAACTTGACCGAGATCGGCAGGTTGCGGCTTGCCCTGGCGGGCGGCGCGGATATCTATCGCCTGGCAACCGGCGGAGCGCGCAATGACGAAGCAGGACATCGAGATCAAGACCCTGGACGGCACGGCGAAGGCACGGCTGTTTCGTCCAGCCTCGCCCGCCAGGGCCGGCATCATCATCTACATGGATATTTTCGGTCCGCGTCCGGTGCTCGACCAGATGGCCGAGCGCCTCGCGGGGCATGGCTATGCCGTGCTGGTGCCCGATCTCTTCTACCGCTATGCGCCGTATGGCCCGTTCGATCCCAAAACCGCCTTTGCCGAGGCAAGGACCAAGGCCCTGCTGTTGATGCTGAGCGGCGGCACGACGCAGGGCATGACCATCCGCGACGGCAGCGCCTTCCTCGATGCTCTGGCCGCCGAGAGGATCGCCGGACCTGTTGGTGTCGTCGGCTATTGCATGGGCGGCGCGCGGGCGCTCAACGCCGCCGCGACCTATCCCGACAGGATCCGGGCCGCCGCCAGTTTCCATGGCGGCAACCTCGCCAGCGATGCCGCCGACAGTCCGCACCGCAAGGCGGCTTCCATCAAGGCGCGCATCTATGTCGGTATGGCGGGCGTCGACCGGAGCTTTCCGCCGGAACAGTCGACGAGGCTGGAAGAGGCGCTGCGGAATGCTGAAGTCGACCACACGATCGAGAATTATGTCGGCATGGCGCATGGCTGGTGTGTGCCCGACCATAGTGTCTTCAATGCAGCCGGTGCCGAGCGGCATTGGAAGCGATTGACGGATTTGTTCGCCGAAACGCTGGTCTGAGCCTTCGCCACCCTGTTGGCCGCGCGCCACATTGGAGGTATCAGGCGGGATGACCGGCTCGCCCGCTAAAGCGGCGCGGGTCATGCGGGAACGATCAGCCTGATGCAATCCTATGATGTCGTGATCATTGGCGCCGGCGCCGCCGGATTGATGTGCGCCGTGGAGGCCGCCAAGCGCGGCCGTTCGGTGCTCATCCTCGATCATGCGGCGGCACCTGGCGAAAAGATCCGCATCTCCGGCGGCGGTCGGTGCAATTTCACCAACATCCATGCGAGCCCGAAGAATTTCATCTCGAGGAATCCGCATTTCTGCATCTCGGCGCTCAGCCGCTATACGCAGCGCGACTTCATTGCGCTCGTCGAACGCTACGGCATTGCCTATCACGAGAAGACACTGGGGCAGCTGTTTTGTGACGGCTCGGCGCGCCAGATCATCGACATGCTGGTCTCGGAAATGCAGGGCAGGGGCGCCGAGCTGGTATTGTCGACTTCCGTCGAGACCGTCAGCAAAACCGAGGAAGGATTTGAACTCAGGCTTTCCACCGGCTCGGTCTCTTGCCGGTCCCTGGTGGTGGCCTGTGGCGGCAAGTCGATCCCCAAGATGGGCGCGACGGGCTTCGGCTACGAGCTTGCCGATCGGTTTGGCCTTGCCGTCGTCGAAACACGGCCTGCCCTGGTGCCGCTGACCTTCGATGCAAAAACGCTCGAGCGGCTTTCGCCCCTGGCCGGGAACGCCGTCGACGCCGAGATTGCCTGCGGCAAGGCGCGGTTCTCCGAGGCGATGCTGTTCACGCATCGCGGCGTCAGCGGGCCATCCATCCTGCAAATCTCATCCTATTGGCGAGAGGGTGATGAAATCCGCATCGCCATGCTGCCGGGCACGGACGTGGCTGAGCTCCTCCGCGCCGCCAAGCGCGGCAATGGCCGGCAAGCGGTGCAGACCGTGCTGGCAAATCACTTGCCGAAACGGCTTGCCCAAGCGATAGCCGAGCGAACCGGGCTCGACGGCAATCTCGCCGATCTTTCCGAGGCCCAGATCAAAACCGTCGAGGCCGCGGTCAACGACTGGCGCATCAAGCCAGCCGGGTCGGAGGGCTATCGTACGGCCGAAGTGACGCTCGGCGGGGTGGACACCAACGGGCTCGACCAGAAGACCATGCGGGTGAAATCGATACCCGGCCTGTTCTTCATCGGCGAGGTCGTCGACGTCACGGGCTGGCTCGGCGGCTATAATTTCCAGTGGGCATGGTCGTCGGGCTGGGCGGCGGGCCAGGCGTGTTGATATTCAGGTGAGGCCGGCCTGACCTGAATCTCAACCTGCCCCTAGCTGCAAAAGGCCCTGTTCGAAAAAAATCTTTCCATCACCCCAAGGATTAGCCATTAGCCTTCGTCCAACAGGCAAATGATGGCGATGATGCTGGATGAGAGCGAAGCCTCCGACGCCGAACTGATCGGGCGGGCGAAGGGCGGAGACAGGGGGGCCTTCGGCAAATTGCTGGAGCGTCACTACGACTTCGTCTATCGCGCCGCCTATCGCTGGTGCGGCAGGAAGGCCGATGCCGAAGACATCGCCCAGGAAGTCTGCGTCCGGCTCGGCAAGGCGATCCGCGATTATCGCGGCGGCGGCGCGTTCACGACATGGCTCTATACCATGACGATGAACGCCGCGCGCGATATGATGCGCAAGACCGCGCGCGAGACGGTCAAGACCGAGGCCTATGGCGTCCATGCGCTGATTTCGGGTGAGGCCCCGGCCGAGAGCGAAGACCCTGCCGAAGCGCTGTGGGCGGCGGTGCGGCAATTGCCGGACAAGCAGCGCGATGCCGTGATGCTTGTCTATGGCGAAGGCTTGAGCCACGCGGCCGCCGCCGAGGCGATGGCGATCTCGGAGACGACGGTTTCCTGGCACATCCATGAAGCGAAGAAACGGCTGAAGACGTTGATGCGTTCAGCCGGGGAAGTGTGACCATGGTCGACGACAACGAACTCAGAAAGCTGCGCGACGCAGCAATACCCGCACCCGGCGAGAGCGCGAAGGCGCGTGCCTTCGAGGCCGCCCTGCGCGCCTACGACCAGGAAAATATTTCTGCTGTCACCCAAGGATCGGTCGGCGGCCTTCGTCTCACAGAGCGAGCACAAAAGCTCTGGAGCGAAATCATGCAAAAGAAACTCATTGCCACGCCGGCCCTTGCCGGGCTCGTCGCCCTGCCGATCGCCGGATACGCCACCTTCCATATGCTGAGGGAACAGCCGCCGGCGTTCGGCGACAAGGAGAAGATCACCGAGACGCTGGCCGACAAGCCGGCGACGCTGAAGCCGGCCACCGCCGAGCCGAAGCAGGCCCCGACGGAACTGGCGAAAGACAAGAAGGCCGACGCGGATGTGGAAAGCCGCGATGCCAGCGACGCGCTTGCGCCACCAGCCTCGCCGCCGCAGCCGCAGACGACTGCCGCAGGCGGCGTGGCGCAGCAGGACGGACGCACGCGTGACGTGACGCCGAATGAGGCCCCGGCAACGGTCAACGAACCCGAGTCGGCCACTTTGCGGGCTTACAAGCCAGCGCCGGCCCCGACAGGCGAGTTCGCGGTCGACGGCACGACAAGCGCGCCGTCGCGGGTTGCCCGCATGCCGGCTGCCGAATCCAAGCTGATGGCGCCGCAGCCGACCGCACCGGCGGATCAGATCGCGCCGCAAGAGGAAAACCGCAACCGCATCGAGGACTTCAAGACCAATCCGGTGCATGCGGCCCTGCAAGACCCGGTCTCGACCTTCTCGATCGATGTCGATACCGCCTCCTATTCCTTCGTGCGCCGCTCGCTGAAGGAAGGGTCGGTGCCGCAGGCCGACACGGTCCGGGTCGAGGAGATGATCAATTACTTCCCCTATGACTGGAAGGGGCCGGACTCGGCATCGACGCCGTTCAACTCGACCGTCAGCGTCATGCCGACGCCGTGGAACGAGCACACCAAGCTGATGCATGTCGCCATCAAAGGGTTCGACATCAAGCCGACCGAGCAGCCGAAGGCCAATCTGGTCTTCCTGATCGATGTCTCGGGCTCGATGGACGAGCCGGACAAGCTGCCGCTGCTCAAATCGGCATTCCGCCTGCTGGTCAGCAAGCTGAAGGCCGACGACACGATCTCCATCGTCACCTATGCCGGAGAGGCCGGCACCGTGCTGATGCCGACCAAGGCGGCCGAAAAGGACAAGATCCTCAACGCCATCGACAATCTGACGCCCGGCGGTTCGACGGCCGGCGAGGCCGGCATCAAGGAGGCCTACAAGCTTGCCCAGCAATCCTTCGTCAAGGATGGCGTCAACCGGGTGATGCTGGCCACCGATGGCGACTTCAATGTCGGCCAGAGCGACGACGATGATCTGAAGCGCCTGATCGAGCAGGAGCGCAAGTCGGGTGTCTTCCTGTCGGTGTTCGGCTTCGGCCACGACAATCTGAACGACCAGATGATGCAGACCATCGCACAGAACGGCAACGGCACCGCCGCCTATATCGACACGCTGGCCGAGGCGGAGAAGGTGCTGGTCGAGGATGCCTCCTCGACCCTGTTCCCGATCGCCAAGGATGTGAAGATCCAGGTCGAGTTCAATCCGGACAAGGTCTCGGAATATCGCCTGATCGGCTACGAAACCCGGGCGCTCAACCGCGAGGATTTCAACAATGACCGCGTCGACGCCGGCGATATCGGCTCGGGCCATTCGGTCACCGCGATCTATGAGATCACGCCCAAAGGCAGTGGCGGCGAGCAGATCGATCCGCTGCGCTATGGTCAGGCCACGGTCAACAATGGCGGCGTTGCCAATGCGGACGAATATGCCTTCGTCAAGATACGCTACAAGCTGCCCAACGAGGACGTCTCGAAGCTGATCACCACGCCGGTGACCTCTGCCAACGAGGTGGCGTCCTTCGACCAGGCGAGCACCGACCAGCGTTTCTCCGTCGCGGTGGCGGCCTTCGGCCAGAAGCTGCGCGACGAGGATGCGACCGCGAAGTTCGGCTACGACAAGATCATGGAGATTGCCACTGCCGCCCGAGGAGCCGACCCGTTTGGGTACAGGTCCGAGTTCCTTTCGCTTGTGCGCCTTGCCTCGGCGCTGGGCGGTAACCGGTAGTGGCGATGAAGGCCGGCTTCTTTCAGATGATGGGATCGTTCTGATAGCCGGCCCACGGGCGGGTGAGGCAGGCCGGCGAGGGATACTTTCCCTTGCCGGCCTTTTTTTCGGATCTGTTGATATTCAGGTGATGCCGGCCTGCAAACAGTGGCTTCCTGCGCTTCCGGTGCTCACGTACTTAAGTACGCTCCGCTCCGGTTCTCGAAAGTCACTGTTTTCGGCTCGGCATGACCTGAATCTCAACAGATCCTAGGGCAGCGCGCCGGATCGTTAAATTGCGCTGCATTTCCGGTACCGGATAGCAATTTCCTCTCGCTACACCGGTCATGTCTAAGGCTTGAGGGAGCCGGAATTGCAGATCAGAACCATCGCCAACTCGACTCCGCCGGCACGGGATGCTTCGGCGGTTTCATCAGCCCCGTCAGCCGAATCCAGACGCATCAGCGATGATGTCGTGCAGGCGCGTCACACCGCCATGTCGGCGCTGACCAACGACCGCTTCCGCGCCATGCTGGAGCAGATTACCGATCCGGGCGCGTCGGGTGTGCTGGCGACAATGCGCGGCGACAATGTCGTCGATTTCAGGTCGGCGCAGTCGAGCTACGCCGACAACAGCGAATAGCCGCAAAAGAAATCGCGTCAGGCCCGGCCGCGCCGCCGCTCGCGGCGGGCTTCGCTGGTCTCGGCGGTGTTTGCCGTCGCCACCTTGTTGCGCATCGGACCGATGCGCTCGACGATCTTTTCGACCGTCGGACGATCCGCCTTGGTATGGGCGTCGAGCGCCTTGCGCATCGCGGCCAGATGCTGAAACGAGGTGCCGCAGCAGCCGCCGATGATTTTGGCTCCGCCATCCACGGCCAGCCGGACATAGTCGGCCATCAATTCCGGCGTGCCGGAATAGTGGATTTCGGTGCCACGGAATTCGGGGATGCCGCAATTGCCCTTGACGATGACGGTCGCCTCCGGCTTCGCCTGCGTCATATCGAGCAGCGAAGCCAGGATGTCGGAGGCGCCGACGCCGCAATTGGCGCCAACGCCGAGCGGCGCCTGCGACAGGCCATCGGCGACGCCGTGGATATCTTTCGGCAGCAGGCCCATCATGGTGCGGCCGGCGGTGTCGAACGAGCCGGTATAGGTGTAGGGCAGGCCGACGCGGATGGCGGCCTCGGCGGCGGCGCGGATCTCGTCGGGCGCCGACATGGTCTCGATCCAGGCGACTTCGGCGCCACCTTCCTTGAGACCCTCGATCTGTTCGGCAAAGGCGTCGACCGCCTCGTCATAGGTCATGGCGCCAAGCGGCACCAGCAATTCGCCGGTCGGGCCGACCGAACCGGCAACGATCACCTTGCGGCCGGCCTTGTCGGCAACAGCGCGGGCGATCTCGGCGGCGCGTTTGTTCAGCGCATTGACGCGATCCTGCGCATGATGCAGCTTCAGCCGGTGGCGGGTGCCGCCGAAGGAGTTGGTCAGGATGATGTCGGCGCCTGCGTCGACGAAATTCTGGTGCAGGCTGGTGATGGTGTCGGGCGCCGTTTCGTTCAGCAGTTCCGGCGCCTCGCCGGCCTCCAGACCCATGGCGAACAGATTGGTGCCCGTGGCGCCATCGGCCAGCAGCACGCCCTTTTCAGCCAGCAGGGCTTCGATCGGATTGCTCGTCGTCATCGGATTGGCTTTCATGTCTTGAAATTCGAATAAGGATATAAAGAAGTCTTTATGTCTAGTCAATGAAATTGCGATGCAGAACGCGCTCAGGCTGAGCCTGATGCGAACGACATGCCGGCCAGGTTGCGGGCGAAGGCGGCCGCTTCGTGCGGGTTGATGTCGGCGGCACGGATCAGATTGTCGAAATGCTGTGTCAGCGCCTGGACCGGCTGCGTGGCGTTCAGCACCACATACATGTCTCCCACATAGATGGCGGCGCGATAGGGACCGAAGATGGTGAGCGGGATGGAATAGCGCATGCGGCCGTCATAGAGGAACAGGCGGAAGGTCGGATAGAGGTCGTCGAGCAGCGTCGCCATATGGGCAAGTTGCTGCTGGCGGTCGGCTGCCGGGAAACGATCCCACACGCCGAGGCCGCGGGCGAAGATTTCCAGCGTGTGGCGCGGCATGCAGACTTCCATGTCGGTTTCCGGACGCCGGTTGTATTCGATGCGGTATTGCGTCTCGCTGGCCTGCGCCAGGCGGCTCCTGTTGGTGATGTTGGCCTCGTAGTCGACGAGCGCGCGGGTGCGCAGCAGATCGGGAATGCCGGCCGGCACATAACGGATCTTGGTGCCGGCGGCTTCAGCGAACCATTTGGCGAGCAGCGTGCGGTCGAACCCGTCGGGCGCTTCTTCGATTTCGAGGCTCTCGCGGATTTCGCCGGTCACCCCTTCGTCCTGGCTCAAGCCCAGCAGCCAGTCCAGCGACACCTTGAATTCGGCGGCTATGTTGAGCAGCGTTTCGGCTCGCGGCAGGCGTGTCGACGCGCCCGACATCAGCTGCGACAGCGCCGACCGATCGATGCCGACCGCAGACGCGAACGCCGACTGATTGAGATCCGAGCGTGTCAGGAGGAGCTTCAGACGCTCCCGAAAGATCGTCGACAGATCGCGCTTGTCCATGGCCTTGCTCCCGTCCTCCGGAGGAAAAATTTGCGCCGAAGCCCCTACAGCAGGGCTCCCAGGCGTAAATGAATCCCTAAGATTGTTTACAATGTACAACATATGCAGTCAAAAATGCGCAATCGCAACATTTTGTGCACTTTGTCGCGTTGAGTGGAATCACTTCTCCTGACACAATGCTGTCAGGAACCAGTTGGGGTTCCGGCGACTGAGGGACAGTGGTCGATAGCATGGCAAGCATACCAGGCAAGAGCATCCGTCGAAGCAGCAAACCGGCCATCGAATGGCCGACCGTGGTCCTCACTTTCTTCTGCTACGGCACGTGGTTCGCCGCCGGCCTCTTCCTCTGGCCATCCTATCCCATCCTGGCCCTTATCGTCATGGCCGTTACATTGGCTCTGCAGTCCTCGATCATGCATGAGGTGCTTCATGGTCACCCGACCCGCAACGCTTTGGTCAATGAGGCCTTCGTCTTCCTGCCGATCGGTCTTGCGTGGCCGTTCCGCCGCTTCAAGACCATTCACCTGCGCCACCATGCGGACGAGCGCCTGACCGATCCGCTGGACGATCCCGAGAGCTATTACCAGGCGCTCTGGATGCACGAAGAAATGCCGCCGCTGATGAAATTCGTGCTGAAGGTCAACAACACCATGGCTGGTCGTCTGGTGCTCGGCCCGTGGCTGTCCTGCATCGGCTTCTTCATCGACGATGCCAAGCATGTGATTGCCGGCGACAAGGCGATCCGCAAGGCCTGGCTGCTGCATGCGATCGGCCTTGCCGTGGTGCTGCCGGTCGTGCAGTTCGGGTTCGGCATGCCGGTTTGGCTCTATGTGCTGGTGCCGGTGTGGCTCGGGCAGTCGCTGATCTCGATCCGCACCTATGCCGAGCATCAGTGGTCGGAGCATCCGGAAGGCCGCACGGTGATCGTCGAGCGCTCGCCGCTGTCGTTCCTGTTCCTCAACAACAATCTGCACTTCGTCCATCACAAGAGCCCGACGATCGCCTGGTACCGGCTGCCGAAGCTGTTTCGTGACCGGCGCGAGGAATGGCTGCGGATGAACAATGGCTATGCCTACCCGAACTATTTCGCGCTGCTCAAATCCTATGCCTTCAAGGCCAAGGAGCCGATAGTCCATCCGGTTCTGCGGCGCGCGCCCGAGCCGGGCAGGGCGTTCAAGCCGCGCGTCAGGGCGCGCAACATCAACGGGCTTGGCACGGTGCCGGTCCCGGCCGAGCCGCCCAAGGAATAGTATCCGCCGATAGTGTGGATACCGCGTCGGCCAATTCTGATTGGGCGCCGCGTTTTTGCGATCTTTTTCCCAGGCATGGTGGTTTGATATCGGCATGAGCGAATTGATTGCGGCGTTGCCGATGTATGACTGGCCCGAAGTGCGCGACGAGGTCGACGCGCAATGGGCGTCGTTGCGCGAGGCTTTCCGGCCGAGGGGTATCGATGCGCCGCGGTCCATCGTGCGGCGCAACGCTGACCTGCCCGCCGTGCCGGGCGGTATCCACGACGCCCAGGGGGGGCTGATCGCTCCGGATCCGGCGACCCTGCCGCCGGACGAGCTCGATTTCCACAAGCTCTGGCTGCATCCGGCGCTGCTGTTCGCGCAGACCTGCTGGGGGCCGATGGAACTCGGTTTGTCCCGGCACGTGCAGGTGGTCGGCCAGCCAAGCTATGACGCCTATGAAGGCGGACAGGGCGAACTCTATTCGAGCGCGGTGGTGATGCGCTCGGGCGAGGGGCCGGAGGTTCGGTCACCTGCCGACGGAAAGGCACTGCTGCCGCTCGATCTCATCCGAGGCAAGCGCTTCACCTTCAACAGCCTCGATTCCATGTCGGGCATCATCGCGCTGACGCGCGACCTGGAAGCGGCCGGCGAAAACCTGGACATATTTTCATCCAGTGGCGAAAGCGGCGGCCATCGCGGCTCGATCGTGGCGGTCGCCGAAGGCAGGGCGGATGTCGCCGCGATCGATTGCGAAAGCTGGGCGCTGGCACAGCGCTTCGAGCCGGCGGCGCGCAAGGTCGTGATCGTCGGCTGGACAGCACGGCGCAAAGGTCTGCCGTTCATCACCGCGAAAACGACGCCGGAAAAGACCGTGCGCGCGATGCGCGAGGCGCTTGGCGGCCTAGCCGAGCAGCCGCTGATCCAACGGGTAGGTTGAAAGTTTTTCGTTGCCGGTCTCGGTGATCAGGATCTGCTCCTCGATCTTGACGCCTTCGCCGCCGCCGAGCCGGCCGATATAGCTCTCCACGCATAGCACCATGCCTGGTTCCAGCACACCGTCGGGTGTATCGGATGTCCAGTCGCCGGCATGCGGCAAGGTCGGGTATTCGTCGGCCAGCCCGACGCCGTGGTAGAGAACACCGTAGCGGGTCGGGAAGCAGTCTCCTGGCGGCACTGCTGAGCGTTCGACAAGGTCGCGGAACGAGACGCCGGGCTGCATCAGTGCCGTGTTGTGTTCGATCTGATCGACGGCGATGCGGAACAGGTCGCGCTGTTCGTTGGTCGGCTTTGTATCGCCGCACAGCCAGGTGCGCGAGAGATCGGCGCAGAAGCCGTAGGGGCCGATCAGGTCGGTGTCGAACGCGACGAGATCGCCTGATACAATGATCCGCGACGAGCATTCTTGGAACCACGGATTGGTGCGCGGTCCCGACGTCAGCAGCCGCGTCTCGATCCATTCGCCGCCGCGCGCGATGTTGCCGCGATGGAGTTCGGCCCACAATTCGTTCTCGGAAATGCCGGGCCTCAACGCCTGTTCCATCTCGCCCATCGCCGCCTCGCAAGCGACGATGGCGCGGCGCATGGCGAGGATTTCGTCCGGTGATTTGATCAGCCGAGCATTTTCCATCACCGCTTCGCCATTGCCAATGGAGATCCCCAGGCGGTGGAGCTCTTCAACCCCTTCCGGATTGATGTGGTCGACGGCGATGCGGTTGTTGCCGCCGCCGTGCTCCCTGACCAGATCGGCGATGCCGGCGGCCCAGCGGCGGACTTTCTGCTCGGTCAGTTCGCCGCCATAGAGATACATCCATGAAATGGCGGGGCGGACTTCATCGACGACACCGGAGTGGTCGGAAAGATGCTCGCAGGAAAAGTAGTCGAACAGCACCACCGGCCCGTCGGTGGCGACGAAGCAATGCCGCGTCGGATTGTGCGCCACCCACAGCTGCATGTTGGTGCTGTCGGTCGCATAGCGGATATTGACCGGGTCGTAGAGCAGGGCGCCGGCATAGCCGCGGCGCTTCAGCTCGGCGCGAATGCGGTCGAGCCGATATTGCCGCATGGCGGGCAGGTCGGGAGCGGCAATGCCTGCCGCGGCCCATTCCGCTTCAGCCACCGCGCCATAACCCAGCACATGCTGGTTGAGCCCAGCGGCCTTCTGTCGTGAGGCGTCGCGCAGCGCCTCGATCGAGCCTGATACAAAAGGCATGATCTTGCGGTGGCGGCCGAAGCTTCCCTTTGGCGCCGCGCTGTCCATGGCGAAACCTCAGGTCCGCATCTTCTCACCACTCGGGTCGAAGGGCGCCTCGACATTGATGCGGGCCGGACGCCGGTGACCGAGGATTTCGATCTCGAACAGTCCGGCGCTTTCATCCTCGGCGAGTGCCGCCGGCACATAGCCTTGCGCCATCGATTTCTGCACGTAATGCGCATAGCCGCCCGACGTCACCCAGCCGACCACGCGCCAGTCGCCGTCGACGATGCCGCGCACGGCGGACGCGCCTTCGGCGGCCTTTGAACCGCGTATTTCCTTGCCTGAAGTGTCGAAGCGCGGCGCACCGTAGCCATGCGGCTTCTCCACGGTGCCGTAATCCTTGTTGACCTTGGCCCAGATCGGCTCGTCGCCCATCACGTCGGCATCGGCCGCGTCGACGATGAAAGAGACGCGGCGCAGTTTTGGACCTTCCGCCTGTTCCTTGGCGGCGGCTTCACGACCGATGAAATCGTTCTTCTCAAGCTTGATGAAGCGGTCCATCGAACCTTCGAATGGCCCGTAGATTGGCCTGAGCTCGCGGAACCAGGTCGGGAAGTTCTTTTCCAGGCGCATGGACAGCAAGGCGCGCATGCCGAAATCGACCAGGCCGAATTCCTCGCCCGCTTCCTTGATCGCCTTATAGACCAGGCGCTCGTAGGCCGGCGCCATCCAGATTTCGTAGCCAAGGTCGCCGGTGTAGGTAATGCGGTTGACCAGGCACGGTGCGCCGCCGACCGCCATTTCGCGGAAATCCATGAAACGGAAAGCCTTGGTCGAAATGTCGACATCGACCAGCTTCTGCAGGAGGTCACGCGACTTCGGCCCGGCGATCGACAGGCCGACCAGCGTCTGGTCGAAGCGATGGATACGCACCGAACCATCCTTCGGCAGATGCTTCTCGAACCAGCGCATGTGGTATTTCTGCGCGGCCGACGAACCCCAGATCATGAAGCGGTCTTCACCGGCCTTGGCGATGGTGAAGTCGCCGATCAGCTTGCCGAATTCGTTGATCATCGGCGTCAGCACGATGCGGCCGGTCTTCGGCATGCGGTTGGTCATCAGCCGGTTGAGTAACTCTTCCGAGCCCGGTCCCGACACTTCGTATTTGGCGAAGTTGGCGATTTCGGTGACGCCAACCTTTTCACGGGTGGCGCGCACTTCCTCGCCGATCGGCCCAAAATCGTTGGAGCGGTGGAAGGAGACGATGTCCTTAGGCTCCTTGCCCTTGGGCGCGAACCATAGCGGGGTCTCTAGGCCCCACGAGTCGCCCATGACGGCGTTGTTGGCGAGCATGGTGTCGTAGAGCGGCGTCGTCTGGGCCGGGCGGGCGGCCGGCAGTTCCTCGTTGGGGAAGCGGATCGAGAAGCGGCGCGAATAGTTTTCGCGAACCTTGGCATTGGTGTAGCGCAGGCCGGCCCACTCGCCGAAGCGGGCGACATCCATTCCCCAGACGTCGAAGCCCGGATCGCCATGGACCATCCAATTGGAGAGAGCCAGGCCGACGCCGCCGCCCTGGCTGAAGCCGGCCATGACGGCGCAGGCGCACCAGAAATTGGTCAGGCCCTGCACCGGGCCGACCAGCGGGTTGCCGTCGAGCGCGAAAGTGAAGGGGCCGTTGATGATCTGCTTGATGCCGGCCTTTTCGATGCCGGGGAAATGCTTGAAGCCGATCTCCAGCGACGGCGCGATCCGGTCGAGATCGGGCGGTAGCAGTTCATGGCCGAAATCCCACGGTGTGTTGACCGGCGACCACGGCTTGCAGGCCTTCTCATAAGTGCCGAGCAGGATGCCGTTGCGTTCCTGGCGGGTGTAGATTTCGCCCTTGAAGTCGAGCACGCCGATCATTTCGCGGCCGGTCGACTTGTTGAATTCCTCGACCTCCGGCATCGGCTCGGTCAAGAGGTACATGTGCTCCATCGCCAGCACCGGCAGTTCGACGCCAACCATGCGGCCGATCTCGCGCGCCCACAGGCCGCCGCAGTTGACAACATGCTCGGCATGGACCGTGCCCTGTTCGGTGACGACGTTCCAGGTGCCGTCCGGCTGCTGCGTCAGGTCGACGACGCGGTTGCGCAGCACGATCTCGGCGCCGAGTTTCTTGGCCGCCTTGGAGTAGGCGATGGTGGTGCCGGAGGGGTCGAGATGGCCTTCGACCGGATCCCACATCGCGCCGACGAAATTGGTCTCGTCCATCAGCGGGAACATCGCCTTGGCCTCGGACGGCGTGATCAGCTCGGTGTCCATGCCGAGATAGCGGCCCTTGGCGTGGGCCAGCCGCAGGAAATCCATGCGCTCGGGCGTATCAGCCATCATCACGCCGCCGGTCAGGTGCAGCGAGCAGGATTGGCCCGAAATCTCCTCGATCTCCTTGTAGAGCTGGACGGTGTAGGCCTGGAGCTTGGCGACGTTCGGATCGCCGTTCAGCGTATGAAAGCCGCCCGCCGCGTGCCAGGACGAGCCCGAGGTCAGCTCGGACCGCTCGATCAGCATGATGTCGGTCCAGCCGGCCTTGGCCAGGTGATAGAGCACCGAGCAGCCGACGACACCACCGCCGATGACAACCGCTTTTACATGAGATTTCATGAAGATAGGTCCGTTTTTGAAGAGATTGAATCGAATGAGTGGGGCGTGAAAACAAGGCGGAGGTCGGATGCAGCCGTGTTTTCGGCGAGCCTTCCATCAAGCGCGGCAAGGATGGTTTCACAGACGGAAGTACGTTGTTTCAGGACATCATGGTTCCAGACACGCAGGATCGAATAGCCTTGGGCGCGCATGAAATCGTCGCGGCGACGGTCATAGGGGCTGTCGGCGTGTCGGTGGCCGTCGACCTCAACGACAAGCCATTTTTCGCGGCAGGCGAAGTCTGCAAAGAAGGGGCCGATGGAAAACTGACGGGTAAAGCGATGGCCGCCAAGCTTGCGCGCCTTCAGCTCAAGCCAAAGCAATGCTTCCGCCTGATTGCCGGCTTGCCGGAGTTTTCGTGCTCGCGGGGTCGTGCCTGCTTTTCGGCGGCTGCGCGTTGCGTGACCGGCTTCCCCCACTCCGTCGCCGCTTCGCGGCGCCACCTCTCCCCCCTCCGGAGGGAGAGGAAGGGAGCCAGCCGGCATAAGCTCGCGCCTTTCCTCTCCCCCGTCGATCGGGGGAGAGGTGTCGAGCGAAGCTCGACGGAGTGGGGGTCGACCGTTCATCAGCAATATAGATCAAAAATCGGTCGGTGCGCCGCCTTCGGCGGTGCGCTTCTGGACGAAGGCATTGAGTTCCTCGCGGATCGCCGGGTCCATGTAAGGCTCCTCATAGGACGCCAGCCGCTCCTTCCAGACCTTGTTGGCCTTTTCCAGCGCTGTCGGCGAGCCGGCTTCGGCCCAGGTCTCGAAATTGCGCCAGTCGGACAGGATGGGCGAATAGAAGGCGGTCTTGTAACGATCCTGCGTGTGCTGGGTGCCGAAGAAGTGGCCGCCGGGGCCTACCGACTGGATGGCGTCGAAGCCGAGCGCCTCTTCGGAGAGGTCGAGCGGGGTCAGGAATTCTGCCACCATCTGCAACAGGTCGATGTCCAGAATGGTCTTCTCGTAGGAGCAGCGCAGGCCACCTTCCAGCCAGCCTGCGGCGTGCATCATCAGATTGCCGCCGCCCTGGATGGCACCCCACAGCGAGAACACGCTTTCATAGGCTGCCTGCGCGTCGACCGTGTTGGCCGCGCAGGTGTTGGAGGTGCGGTAGGGAATGTTGTAGCGGCGGGCAAGCTGGCCACCGACGAGTTGCGCCTTCATGTATTCGGGCGTGCCGAATGCCGGTGACCCGGATTTCATGTCGACATTGGAAGTGAAGCCGCCATAGCCGACCGGCGCGCCCTTGCGCACCATCTGGGCGAAAGCAATGCCCGACAGCGCCTCGGCGTTCTGCTGCACCAGCGCGCCGGCAATGGTGACGGGCGCCATGGCGCCCGACAGGGTGAAGGGCGTGACGATGACGACCTGGCCCTTGCTCGACATCTGGATGATGCCTTCCATCATCGGCACGTCGAGCTTGAGCGGTGAATTGGTGTTGATGATGGTGAAGACGGACGGCTCCGCGAGCAGTTGCTCGTGGCTGATGCCGCGCGCGATGCGGGTGATCTCGATGCCGTCGACATTGCGCTCCTTGCCGAGCGAATAGATGTGGAACACCTTGTCGGTCAGCGTTGCGAGGTCGCGGATGCATTCGAGGTGGCGGACCGACGGGTGGATATCGGTCGGCTCGACCGGATAGCCGCCCGTGCAGTTCAGGATGTTGTGCATCTGGGCCAGCCGCAGGAAATTGCGATAATCCTGCTGGTTGCCCGGTCGGCGGCCACGATCGATGTCGGAGCAATTGGGTGCCGAGGCCATCATCGAAATGATGAGATTGTCGCCGCCGAAGCGCAAATTGTGCGCGGGATTGCGGGCATGAATGGTGAATTCGGACGGGCAGTTCGACACCAGATCGAGGATCATGTCGCTGTCGAAGCGTACCCGCTCAGAGCCCTCGCGGACATCGGCGCCATGCGCCTTCATGATGTGGCGGGCTTCCTCGTGCAGGACATCGACACCGATTTCCCTGAGCACGCGCAGAGAGGCGAGGTGGATCGATTCGAGTTCGTCCTCGGAAACCAGCTTGGTCGGCGTCAGTGGATTTTTCAGCTGGCGGAAGGCCGGCTGCTCGAAGGCGGCCGAGCCTCCGGCGCGCTTGCCGGCGCGACCGCCACGGCGGGCACGGTCGGGTGCCAAAGCCGGCTCTGAGGGTTGTAGGGCGGCGGTCATGATGGTCCTCGTAGGATGCGATAACGGGCGGCATAATGGACCGGCGCCCGTCCGGCCATTGCGGAGGCGGCGACCACTAGGGCGAGGGAAGCGACATGCCCGAACGGCAGTTGCGCGGCCGCCGCATTCGCCCGATCATTCATCCCTTGGCGCAAACGGGTTTTCCTCGGCGGCCCTTTCTTTCCCCGGATCGAACCAGTAGCTGGTGAGGCCTGCCGGCAGGGAGGTCAGCCGGCGCCTCACATGGAATGACAGCATGGTCGCAACCGGCTCGAGCGAAGGCGAAGCGGGAGCGCAGTGGGCAGCGCTCGCCGGCGTCACCGCCGCGCTGGCCATGTTCGGAGCGGCGCAAGGGCTGAGTTCGCCGCTGTTCACGCTGCTGATGCAGAAGCAAGGCATGTCTCCAGGCCTGATCGGCCTGTCGGCGGCGATGATGCCGCTCGGGCTGATCCTGTCGGCTTCCTTCGTGCCGGCGGCGGTTCGGCTGGTCGGTGCGCGAAACCTGGCAGTCGGATGCTCGCTGATCGGAGCGCTGTGCTTCCTGGGCATCGGCTATCTGCAGAACTGGTTAGCCTGGTACGTCATCCGCTTCATCATCGGGGTGGTCATCAATCCGCTCTACATCCTTGGCGAGGTGTGGGCGCTGTCGCTGGCGCCACCGTCGCGGCGCGGCCGGGTGATGGGGTGTTCAACACACTGATGGGCGCCGGCTACGCGGCCGGTCCGTTTACCCTGACCTTTATCGGGATCGAGGGCTGGGCACCCTTCAGCGTCGGCATTGGCGGCTTTTTGCTTTGCGCGGTCATTTTGCGCCTTGTCTCCTCGAAGCTTGCCGGCTTTGAGGATGACGGCCAGCCAGCAGGAAGTTTTGTCGGTTTTGCCCGGCTGGCGCCGGCGCTGCTGCTGGCGGTGCTGGTCTCGGCCGCCGTTCAGCAGAGCACCTATGCGCTGGTCCCGGTGTTCGGCGCAGGCTACGGCCAGCCTGAGGCCGTGCTCGCCGCGCTGGTGATGGCGCTGTCGCTGGGCAACATCCTTTTGCAGGTCCCGCTTGGCGTGCTCGCCGAGCGCTTCGGTGGCCGGCCGATGATCCTGGCCTGCGCGGTGGCGACGACCACTTGCGCTGTCCTGCTGTCGCTGCTGATCACCACACCGCTGATCTGGGGCGTGCTTCTGGTAATGGGCGCGGTCGGCTACGGCGTCTATACGATGGCGCTCGTCGAACTCGGCAGCCGCTTCGGGGGCTCGCTGCTGGTCACCGGCAATGCGGCTTTCGCCTTGCTGTGGGGCGTCGGCGGCATCGTCGGTCCGCCGGGTGCGGGCCTGCTGATGCAAGCGATCGGACCACTGGGATTGCCGACCGTAATCATTGGCCTCGACGCTTTGCTGGTCGCCTTCGCGCTCTATAGATCGGCCCGCCGCGGAGGCTCCTGACAAGGTTTGGCTGGAGCCGCGCGTCGGTTCGGGCCGCAGGGCTTACCGCCATCGGGCCGAACCGCTAAGTCTGCAACCGCGACGGCACTGGGGATCATGGACTTGGTGGACACCAAAAGCGACGAGAGGATGCAGTGGGCGGCGATCACCGGTGTGATCGCGACCGTGTCCGTGTTCGCCATCGCGCAGGGCCTGTCCTATCCGCTTTTGAGCTTCATCCTGCAGCGCCAGGGCGTCTCGCCAGCGATGATCGGCCTGTCGGCGGCAATGACCCCTGTCGGCTTCATCCTGTCATCGCCGCTGATACCTGGCCTGGCGCGCCGGTTCGGGGCAGGGCGCACGGCGCTCACCTGCGCCGCATTCTCGGCTATCGTGCTGGCGTTGATCGGCTGGACGCAGAACGTCTATCTCTGGTTTCCGCTGCGCTTCCTGATCGGCGTGGTGACCAACCCGCTCTATGTGCTCAGTGAAATCTGGGTGATCGCGCTGGCACCGCCGGCCCGGCGCGGCCGCATCATGGGTCTCTATTCGACGATCATTTCCGCCGGCTTCGCGACCGGGCCGCTTTGCCTGCTTGCCGTCGGCACGGAAGGCTGGCCGCCATTCCTTGTCGGGATTGGCGCCTTCGTGCTGTGCGGCTTTTGCCTGGCGTCGGTTCTGCCGCAGCTGCCCAGGGTGGACGAGGCCGGGCATCGGGTTTCGGTGATGGGTTTCATGCCGCTTGCCTGGCTGCTTCTGTCGGCGGTGGTCGTGGCCGCCGGCTTCGAGCAGGCGGCGCTGGCGCTGCTGCCTGTCTATGGCACGCATCATGGCATCGCGGAGGCGCGCATGTCGGCGCTGCTGGCGGTCATGATTGCCGGCAACATTGCCATGCAGGTGCCGCTTGGCCTGCTGGCCGAGCGGCTGACGGCCCGCCTGGTACGTTTCCTCTGCGTCTTGCTGACGCTGGGCGGCTGTGTGCTGCTGCCGCTGCTGATCGAAACCCCGCTGATATGGCCCTGCGTCTTCGTCTGGGGCGCGGTGTCCTACGGCATCTACACGATGTCGATCATCGAGCTCGGCGAGCGCTTTACCGGCTCGGCGCTGGTTGCCGGCAATGCGGCATTCTCGCTGATGTGGGGCGTCGGCGGCATTCTGGTCCCGCCGCTTACCGGTGGCATGATGGATGTGCTTGGCGCGGGTGGCCTGCCGGCCACGCTTGGCGCGATCTGCGCCACGCTGGCGCTGGCGACGCTTATTCGAAGACGGGTTGTGTAGCATCGGGGTATCGGGATGCTCAAATCCCTGGGCCCGGTTTGCTCGCCAGCCTGAAAATGGCCCAGAGGTCACAGTCGGCATGGCGTTCTTCGGGATGCATCCTGCGCAGCGAATCCCGAATCTCCACGGCTCGATCGAAGTCATCAATCAGCCCGACCCTGGACAGCTCTGCATTTGCAAACACGTCTGGGAAGCCACCGCAATTGGTCAAAGCGCTGACGCCGACAGCCTGATCCATCAGGTCATAGCCCATGAAGGTGAACCCGTCCCAACCAAGCGATCGTACGTCTGCCGGAGGCCTTCGGATGACGCCAAGGATGTTGAAGTTGGCGGGATCGCCCAATTCCGAGAGCAGGAAGTCCAGGTCGACAAAGAAATCGAGCATGTTGTCGTCGTTGACGATGTGAGGCCAGTAGCTATTCTTGATCTGCGAGAGCGCAACTGGGCAAAGCACCCCGTCGAGCGTAACGACTTCGGTCAACTGGGTGAGGCCCGACCACTCGATGTATTCCCTCCACCCGCTTCCGTGGAATGGGCTGAACTTCTCGGTTGCGATGTAAAGACGTTGCATGCCGGCTGCCTGCTCTGAACAGCTGTCGCGTCCGCGAACCGTTTTACCTGTTCCCGTTGAATGTCGGTAGCGTCATGCCGATGTTTGTGGCACCGAGCCTGATGAATTTTTCGGAGACCCACATGACCAATTCGATCGCCCAAAGGCAGCCAGGGCCAGTTGACGAGAGACAAGATCCCTTTCTCTGGCTGGAGGACAGGACAAGCAAACAGTCGCTCGACTGGGTTCACCAGCAGAATGAGGTGACGGTGGCGCAATTGCAGGGCGATCCATCCTATCAGGCGTCGTTCCAGACGGCGCTCGACCTGATGACGGCCGAGGACAATATCGCGGTCGGCGCGGCAATCGCGGGCCATGTCTACAATTTCTGGCAGGACAAGACCAACGCGCTCGGCCTGTGGCGGCGCACGACGGTCGCTTCCTACAAGACCGACAAGCCCGAATGGGAAACGATCATCGACTTCGACCGACTGGCGGCGAAGGAGGGGATAAAGTGGGTGTTCGGCGGCGCTGTCAGGCTCTACCCCGATTTCAACCGCTGCCTGGTCTCGATGTCGCCCGATGGCGGTGATGCCAGTGCAATGCGCGAGTTCGACATCGCGGCCAAGTCCTTCGTCGAAGGCGGTTTTCAGGCGTCGGCCTCGAAATCGGGCTTCGGCTGGCTGGATGAGGACACGGTCATCGTCTCGGCCGCGTTCGAAGAGGCCGACAAGACAGAGTCCGGATATCCGCGCGTGGTCAAGCTCTGGAAGCGCGGCACCAGGCTGGAAGAGGCAACCCCGATCTTCGAGGGAAAGACCGAGGATCTCGCCGTTGGCGCCGGCGTCGAGTTCGACGGCGAGAAGCGCCATCTGTTTCTGGCGCGGACACTCAACTTCTTCGCATCGCACAGTTTCCTGCGCCTCCCTTCGGGCGAGAACCGCCGCATCCCGCTGCCCGACGACGTTACCGACACCGCGCTCTTCAGGGATCAGCTGGTGTTCGGGGTGCGCACTCCGTGGACGGCGCCGGACGGCACCGCATGCCAGCCGGACGGGCTTTATTCGCTCGACTTCGCGTATTGGATCGAAACTGGCGGTTTTGGCGCCATCGAGACCTTGCTGGCGCCGGCGCATCGCGTCTCGATTGCCGGGCTCGCCAGAACGCAGGACCGCCTGTTCATCAACCTGATGGACAATGTCCGCGGCAAAGTTATCGTCTGCGAGCGCAAGGATGGCGCCTGGTCGCTGAAGCCTGTCGCGCTGCCTGAAAACGGCACTGTCGGCATCAGCCATGCAGAGCATTTCGGCTCCACCGTGTCCTTTTCCTTCACCGATTTCCTCACGCCAAGCTCGATCATCTGGTCCGATGACGATGGCGAGACGCTGGCCACCGTGAAGTCGCAGCCGGCCCGCTTCGATGCCTCGCCGCTGATCTCGGAACAGTTCGAGGCACGATCGAAGGACGGCACGATGATCCCTTACTTCGTCGTCAGGCGGCGGGACCAGAACGGGCCGGTGCCGACGCTGCTCTATGGCTATGGCGGCTTCGAAGTGCCGCTCTTGCCTGGCTATGCCGGCGTGCGCGGCAGGCTGTGGCTGGAGAAAGGCAATGCCTATGTGCAGGCCTGCATTCGCGGTGGTGGCGAATTCGGACCTGGCTGGCACCAGGCGGCGCTGAAAGGCAAGCGCCAGAACGGCTTCGACGACTTTGCCGCGGTGGCCGAGGATGTCGTCAGGCGCGGTATTGCGACGGCCCAATCGCTCGGCATTCAGGGCGGCTCCAACGGCGGCCTACTGACCGGCGCTTCCCTGACACAGCATCCCGAGCTTTTCGGCGCCGTCATCATCGAGGTGCCGCTGCTCGACATGCTGCGCTACACCGAATTGCCGCCGGGCGCTTCGTGGATGGCCGAATATGGCGATCCGTCAAAGCCGGAAGACGCCCAGTGGCTTTCGGCCTATTCGCCCTATCAACATGTCAAGGCGGATGCCGCCTATCCGCCGGTACTCTTGACCACCTCGACCGCCGACGACCGGGTCCACCCCGGCCACGCGCGCAAGATGGCGGCCCGCCTGCTGGAGGCCGGACATGGCAAAACGCTGTTCTTCGAGGAGACCGAAGGCGGACATGGCGGGCGCGGCGACCGCCGGCCGCAGGCGGCGCAGACGGCGATGAAGTATGTGTTTCTGCAGCGGGCGCTGAGCGGCGAAGCCTGATCTCATTCCATGGCACCACTTGAGCAAAGGGTGGTTCACCTCGACCGCCCTTTGCTCTAAGGTACCTTCATGGCTCTCGCTAGACTATCAGCTCGTGCGTTTCGGGTCGCGGTGACACCGTCATCGCGCACGCTGCGCGCCGAGCTTTTGCGGCTGTGCGCCCGTATCGGTTATTCGCCACCTGCCGTCCTCTGACGAATTCGCCCCGGCGCCGCCGGAATGATTTCAGAGGAAAGATCAAATCAATGACCTATCAGAACTATTCGCTGAAGCAGCTTCAGCAGATCGACGCCGCGCATCACTTGCATCCCTTCACCGACCATAAGGAGTTGCGCGAGGCTGGCGCGCGCGTCATCACTCACGCCAATGGCCCGTTCATCTACGATTCCGAAGGGACGGAACTGCTGGATGGGATGGCCGGCCTGTGGTGCGTCAATATCGGCTACGGCCGTGACGAACTGGCCGAGGCTGCCTATGCCCAGATGAAGGAACTGCCTTACTACAATTCCTTCTTCAAATGCTCGACGCCGACGCCGGTGCTGTTGTCGAAGAAGCTGGCCGAGATCGCACCGAAAAACGTCAACCAGGTGTTTTATGGCTCGTCCGGTTCAGAGGCCAACGACACCGCCTTGCGGCTTGTGCGCCACTATTGGGTGCTGGAAGGCAAGCCGGAGAAGAACCGCGTCATCTCGCGCAAGATGGCCTATCACGGCTCGACCATCGCCGGCACCTCGCTCGGCGGCATGGATGCCATGCACAAGCAGCTCAACGGCGCGGTGCCCAACATCGTTCATGTGATGATGCCCTATGCCTATGAGCTGGCTCTGCCTGGCGAAAGCGACCATGATTTCGGCCTGCGCGCGGCCAAATCGGTCGAGGATGCCATCCTGGAGGCCGGCGCCGAGAAGGTCGCGGCGTTCATCGGCGAGCCGGTGATGGGCGCGGGCGGCGTCAAGATCCCGCCGGCAAGCTACTGGCCCGAAGTGCAGCGCATCTGCCGCAAATACGATGTGCTGTTGATGCTGGACGAGGTCATCACCGGCTATGGCCGCACAGGCGAGTGGTTCGCGGCCCAGACCTTCGGCATCGAACCGGACACCATCACCACGGCCAAGGCGCTGACATCGGGCTATCAGCCGCTCTCGGCGCTGCTGGTGGGCGATCGCATTGCCTCGGCGCTGGTCGAGAAGGGCGGCGAGTTCAACCATGGCTACACCTATTCGGGGCACCCCGTGGCCTGCGCCGTGGCGCTGAAGAACCTCGAGATCATCGAGAGGGAAGGCCTGGTCGACCGCGTCAGGAACGACACCGGACCCTATTTCGCCAAGGCGCTGCAGGAGCGCATCGCCGGGCATGATCTGGTCGGCGAGGTGCGTTCCATCGGCCTGATGGGCGCGATCGAGATCGTCAAGGACAAGGCGACGAAGGAGCGCTTCCTGCCGTCGGGAAGTGCTGCGGTTGTTGTGCGCGACCACGCGATCGCCAACGGCATGATGCTGCGCGCCACCGGCGACACGATGATCCTGTCGCCGCCGCTGATCTGGACCCGCGACACGATCGACATGGCCTGCGAGCGCATCGGCAAGGCGCTCGACCTGGCGCAAGCGGATCTGCGCAAGCGCTGAGAAACGAGGCAGGCGCCCATCAATCGGACGCCTGCCTCAAAATATCGTCGCGGTCGGAACGAATATTGCTACCGCGCGTAGTTGATGGCGCAGCGCAGCGGCTGCCCTATGGGGATTGTGTTCATGAGCAGGACTGGCAGGAGCCGGCGCCGCCGAGAAGCGGTCACGATCGGCAGCGATCTCATGCTGGCGCCGATGGTGGCGATGATGCGCCTGCCTCTCATGGCAATGGACGCCGGAAGCGGCCAGCCGTGGGGAACCGAAACCGCGCGGGCCGTCAACGAGAAGACGGTTGCACTGGCTGAAGGCGTCTTCGCGGCGCAGATGTCCCTGCTGCAATCGGCGACCCGTTTCTGGCCCGAGATCTTTTCCGGCCTTACTCCGTCGCTGCTCAATGGCATTGCGGCGGAACGATCAATCAGCGCCGCACTGAAGCCCGCCAGCCGAGCGGTGAAGGCGAATTTTCGCCGGCTTTCCACAAAGACCTGATCCGGCCTGCCTGCTCGGGCGCATGGGGTGCGCGGAACTTTGATTTTGCGCATCGTCCAGATCATGGGCTAGAACCAGCCGGTATAGTTACTGAGGGGGAAGCAATGGCCGGACAACCGCTCAACCAGCCGGCTGAAATTCCAGCCGAACTCGACCGCTGGAACTGGGGCGCCTTCTTCCTGAACTGGATTTGGGGCATCGGCAACAGTACCTTCATCGCGCTGCTGGCGCTGATCCCCGTCGTCAACCTCATCATGATCTTCGTGCTCGGCGCACGCGGCAGCCGCTGGGCCTGGCGGAACCGGGCCTGGCGCGACGCCGAGCAATTCCGCAAGACGCAGCGCAACTGGGCGATTGCCGGTCTTGCCGTCTGGGTGGTCAGCATCGGCGGCTGTGCGACGATGGTCGGCAGCATCCCTTTCGTGCTCAAGGGCAGCGACGCCTACCGGATGACCATGGACGCCGTACGTGCCGACACCCGGGTGAAGGCCACGATCGGCGACGATGTGGCCGATAATTTCTGGGTCGGCGGTAATCTCAATGTCAATGCGAATGGCGCCGGCGACGCCCAGTTCAGTATTCCCGTCCACGGCGCCAAGGGCAAGGGCACCGTGTTTTCGCATCTCGTTCGCAATGCAGGCACATGGAGCACGCGCCTGCTCGTGGTCCGCGTCGACGGCGTCGATGCACCGATCGTGCTGACCAATGAAGATCACGTGCCGATCCCGGGTGCGGCGATCGGAATATAAATGATCGTGGATAGCAAAGGGGCCTGAAATGCAAAAACCGCGCCCCATCGGGAACGCGGCTTTGCCAGATACGCATGGCGTTTCGCTACGAAGACACTTGCGAAACTTACGGGCTCCGGTACGCGAGACCTGATCCGGAGCGCCGGGCGGATGCGATATGTCCGCCTCGCAATCCGTTTTATAGGGACATCGTTACCGCAGAGTTATCGAGAGCTTAAGCAAATCTAAATTTGCGGGTCTTTCTCCGCAAAGACCCGGGAAAAGTCTATCGAATCCGCTGTTTAGGCCGGGTTGTCGCGCAGAAAATTAATTATGCCGGAAAAATCGGCGCCGCCATGGCCCTGGGCGTTGAACAGCGCATAGAGCTGCGCCGCCTCGGCGCCGAGCGGTGTCACGGCGCCCGCGCCAAGCGCTGCTTCCTGGGACAATTTCAGGTCTTTCAGCATGAGAGCCGCGGCAAATCCCGGCTTGTAATCCCTGTTGGCGGGCGAAGTGGGCACCGGGCCGGGCACCGGGCAATAGGTGGTCAGAGACCAGCATTGGCCCGACGAGGTCGAGGCGACGTCGAACAGCGCCTGATGCGACAGGCCGAGTTTCTCCGCCAGCACGAAGGCCTCGGCAACGCCGATCATCGAAATGCCGAGGATCATGTTGTTGCAGATCTTGGCGGCCTGGCCGGCGCCGTCACCGCCGCAATGGACGATGCGCCCGGCCATCGGCTTCAGGATCGGCTCGGCGGCGGCGAAGGCATCGTCGGAACCCCCGGCCATGAAGGTCAACGTGCCGGCTGTCGCCCCGCCGGTGCCACCGGAGACCGGCGCATCGATCGACAGCAGGCCGTGTTTGGCGGCGATTGCATGCGCCTTGCGCGCCGATTCCACGTCGATGGTCGAGGAATCGATGAACAAGGCATTTTTCTTCGCCTTGGGGGCGATATCCTCATAGACCGACAGCACGTGCTTGCCGGCAGGCAGCATGGTGATGACGACATCGGCATCCTTCACGGCGGCAACGGCGTTGGCCATGATTGTGATGCCATGCTCGCGCGCGATCGTCAGATTCTCTGTCATCAGGTCGAAGCCGTGCACCGCATGCCCCGCCTTGACGAGATTGGCGGCCATCGGATTGCCCATGTTACCGAGGCCGATAAAGGCGATGGTGGTCATTTGTCTCACTCCCGGAGTTTGCTGGCTTCAGCGTCCTATCAGCGCCCGCGCGATGATGACGCGCATGATCTCGTTGGTGCCTTCCAGAATCTGGTGGACGCGCAGGTCGCGGACCAGCTTCTCGATGCCGTAATCATGCAGATAGCCATAGCCGCCGAGCAGTTGCAGCGCATCGTTGGCGACGTTAAAGCCGGTGTCGGTGACGAAGCGCTTTGCCATCGCCGACCATTTACCGGCGTCCGGAGCCTTGCGGTCGAGCTTCGAGGCCGCCGCATAGAGGAAGATGCGCGCTGCCTGCAGTTCGGTCTCCATGTCGGCCAGCCTGAACTGCAGCGCCTGGAACTGGTTGATCTTCGAGCCGAAGGCCTTGCGCTCGGCCGTGTAGGCCAACGCCTTGTCGAGCGCCGACTGCGCGCCGCCCAGCGAACAGGCGGCGATGTTCAGCCGGCCGCCGTCGAGCCCGGCCATGGCGATGCCGAAACCGGCGCCTTCGCCCGACAGGAGGTTCTCGGCCGGCACCTTGCAGTCCTCGAAGATGACTTGGCGGGTCGACTGCATGTGCCAGCCCATCTTGTGCTCGTTGGCCCCGAAGGACAGGCCTGGCGCATCCTTGGGCACGACGATGGTGGAGATGCCTTTCGGGCCATCGGCGCCGGTGCGCACCATGACGGCATAGACATCGCTGTCGCCGGCGCCGGAGATGAACTGCTTTGCGCCGTTGAGCACATAGTCGCCGCCGCTCTTCACCGCGCGCGTCTTCAGGGCGGCGGCATCGGAACCGGAACCCGGCTCGGTCAGGCAGTAGCTCGCCAGCCATTCCATCGAGGTGAGCTTCGGCAGGAAGCGCTGTCGCTGCTCCTCATTGCCGAAACGGTCGATCATCGATGCCACCATGTTGTGGATAGAGATGAAGGACGAAAAGGCCGGATCCGCGTGCGACAGCGCCTCGAAGATCAGCACTGCGTCGAGGCGTCCGAGAGCCGATCCCCCGACATCATCCCTGATGTAGATGCCGCCGAGGCCGAGCGGCCCTGTCTCGCGGATCACGTCGGCGGGGAAGAGTTTCCTGCGGTCCCAGTCGAGTGCGTTCGGCGCGACGCGATCGGCGGCGAAGGCCTGCGCCATCTCCTGGATGGCGCGCTGTTCCTCGGTGAGTTCGAACTGGCTGGTGCTCGCATCGACCGCGGCGTCCATGGCGTGCTCCCTGATGTCTGACCTGCTGGCCTGTCGTTTTTGGCTTTGCGCGCGCACCAATCTAGACCAATGATGCCGCCGCGCAACCCGAGCCGCCGCGGAGCGGCTGTGCACCAATGCATGTCCGGAGCAAGATGTGACGACAAAATTCGATGAGCTGTTGGGACAGTTCCACGCCTATCTTGCTTCCGTCGATGATGCCCTGGTGCGCGACGCCGTGGCGCGTATCGGCTGGGATATGCCGGCCCGCGATTTGGAGCCGCGTCCGCTTGGCTGCCTGCGCCATCTCGACCGCGCCGCCGAACTGGCACCGCCGGATGCGAAACCCCTGGTGCGATTGCTGGCCGAGCGGCGCAACGAATTGCATTGGGGGCAGACCTATACCGAGGCTGATTTCGGCAAGGCCTTCATCGACAATTACGGCTGGCTGGAAATGTTCGGCACGCGCGGCCATTTCGCCAACGACGAGGTCGCCGCAGGCCTGCTGATGCTCGGACCCGGGATCGTCTATCCCGACCATCATCACGTCGCCGAGGAGATCTATATTCCGCTGACCGGCGGCACCGAGTGGCGCATGGGCGAGGGCGGCTTTCGCAAGCGGGAGGCCGGCGAGGTCGTCCACCATGTTTCCAACGTCAACCACGCCATGCGTACCGGCAAGGAGCCGCTGCTGGCGCTTTATATCTGGCGCGGCGGGCCGCTGGCGCAGAAATCCACGATCACCGGAACCTCGATGCAGGACAGGAGCTGATGGCCAGGGCAATCATGCTGCAAGGCACGGGCTCGGATGTCGGCAAGACGGTGCTTGTCGCAGGGCTATGCCGTGCCGCCAGGAATCGCGGCCTGAAAGTGCGGCCGTTCAAGCCGCAGAACATGTCGAACAACGCCGCCGTCGCCGATATTCCCGGCGACAACAACCATGGCGGCGGCGAGATCGGCCGCGCGCAATGGCTGCAGGCGATCGCTTGCGGGGTTGCGCCGTCGGTCCATATGAACCCGGTGCTGCTCAAGCCGCAGACCGATGTCGGCGCCCAGGTCATCGTCCAGGGCAAGGTGTTCGGCGAGGCGCGGGCCCGCGACTATCAGGCGCTGAAGGGCCGGCTGCTGGATGCCGTGCTGGAGTCCTGGGGCAAGGTCGGCGAGGGCGCCGATCTGGTCATTGTCGAGGGTGCCGGCTCGCCGGCCGAGATCAACCTGAGAAGCCGCGACATCGCCAATATGGGTTTTGCCACGCGCGCCGACGTGCCGGTGGTGCTGGTCGGCGACATTGATCGCGGCGGCGTCATCGCCTCGATCGCCGGCACGCATCTGATCCTGCCGGAAGAGGACCGGCGCATGATCGCCGGTTATCTCATCAACAAGTTCCGGGGAGACGTCTCGCTGTTCGATGATGGCTTGAAGGCGATCGGGAAATTCACCGGATGGCGCTGTTTTGGCGTCGTGCCGTGGCTCAAGGCGGCGGCGCGGCTGCCCTCGGAGGATTCCGTGGTGCTGGAGCGGCTGGCGTCCGGCGAGGCGCGCGCGTTGAAAGTGGCGGTGCCGATGCTTGGCCGCATCGCCAATTTCGACGATCTCGACCCGCTCAAGGCCGAACCGCAGGTCGAAGTGGTGTTCGTGCCGCCGGGAAAGAAGCTGCCGGTCGATGCCGGGCTGGTGGTCATTCCCGGCTCCAAGTCGACGATCGGCGACCTCCTGAAATTTCGCGAGAACGGCTGGGACCGGGATCTCGCGGCGCACCGCAAGCGCGGCGGTCATGTCGTCGGCATTTGCGGCGGTTTCCAGATGCTCGGCCGCATGGTGCGCGATCCCGACGGTATCGAAGGCAACGTCACCGAAGCCGTGGGCCTCGGCCTGCTCGATGTCGAGACGGTGATGGAGCCGGAAAAGACGGTGCGCAATGTCAGCGCCCGCTCGGTGCCGTTCGACCTGCCGCTCGAGGGTTACGAAATCCATCTCGGCCGCACGACGGGCCCGGACACCAGGCGGCCGTCGGCGATCATCAATGGCGCCGAGGACGGCGCGATCTCGGCCGATGGCAAGGTGATCGGCACGTATATGCATGGCCTGTTCGGCGCCGACGGCTTTCGCGGGAAATTCCTCGAAAGCCTGGGTGTCAGGAGCGGTGGCATAGATTACCGAGCCGAGGTCGAGCGCGCGCTGGACGAGGTCGCCGCCGAGCTGGAAACCCATCTCGACTGTGATGCGATTTTTTCATTGGCACGTTGAAGGTCAGGCCTTCTCACCGGCCTTCGGCCAGTAGGTGCCGAACGACCAGACATTGCCTTCAGGGTCGCGGCAGATGAATTCGCGGCTGCCATAATCGCGGTTCGTCAGTTCCTGGATGATCGTCGCGCCGGCCTTCCTGGCTTTGGCGTAGGCGGCGTCGGCATCGTCGACGGCGATATAGATCGACTTGCCGCCGCCTGAACCGGGTTCGCCGACCATCTTGCCGTAGTCGTCGTCGCGCACCGTGCCCAGCATGATCATCGAGGAGCCGAAGACCAGTTCGGCATGGTG
Source organism: Mesorhizobium sp. M8A.F.Ca.ET.165.01.1.1 (assembly GCF_004792065.1). Lineage (NCBI taxonomy): Bacteria > Pseudomonadati > Pseudomonadota > Alphaproteobacteria > Hyphomicrobiales > Phyllobacteriaceae > Mesorhizobium > Mesorhizobium sp. M8A.F.Ca.ET.165.01.1.1. Next base: position 232,762 of record NZ_SRTH01000003.1, read on the forward strand.
CACGACATCGCCTTCGCCATAGCGGGCACGGACACTGAAACCGAAGGCTTCGCCCAGCCAGTCGATCATCCCCGCCGCATTCTTGTAGCGCAGGGCAGGGTAGAGCCGGGGTGCTTCAGTGGTGGTGGGCATCGGAACCTCCTTCATCTGGATCGGTCTATGCCTCACTCTGGCCAAGGGCCGTTCCTGCGTCTTGAAGAAATGTTACCTGACCGAAAGTGCCGTTGGTGTCTCACCGGCGAGCTCGCGGAATTCGCGCACCAGATGCGCTTGGTCGGCATAGCCGCAATCGGCGGCGACATCCGCCCAGTCGGCGGTCGGCTCGCTCGACAGGCGGAGCGCCCGGTTGAAGCGGACGATGCGCGACAGCGTCTTGGGGCCGATGCCGGTCGCGTCGGAGAATTTGTCGGCGAGATGTTTGCGGCTCCAGCCCAACTGTTCGGCAAGCGATGCGATCCGGGTCCGGCCGCCTGATGTGATGATGCGGTCATAGGCCCAGGCGATTTCGAGCGGTGTTTCGGCGGCGCTCTCGAGACGTGCGGCGACGAAGGCCTCGGCAAGATCGAAACGTGCCGTCCAGTCAGGCGTGTTGCCCAGCCGTTCGCGCAGCGCCGCGCCCTCCGCGCCAAGCACGTCGTCGAGTACGACCATGTTGTCAGTCAATTCGCTCATCGGCAGGCGGAAGAAGCGGCGTGCGCCAAGAGGGGTGAAATTCACCTGGATGCAGCAGGCGCCGCCGAAGGATTCGATCATCACCGGACCGGCGAAAAGGCCGGCGGCGAAACTGGCGAAGCGGTCATTGTCATCAGGCGTCCTGCCGAGGCCGATGGCGAACGGCTCGGCGAAGCTGATCACCAGCGGCACCGTCAGCGACGCGTATTCGACATTGCGGAAATGGCCGGTAGCTGTTTCGCGATAGCCGCAGATGTCGGTGACAACGCCGTCAAGCGCGGCGTTGGGAAGCCGCCGGCGCATTTCGAACAGCCCCGATATGGAGCGATCCTGTTCTTTCGGGCGCTGCATCTCGATTGGCATCGGCCATCCTTCCGCCAAGCGAATTTAGCAGAGGCCGCATCAGAATCAAAAACGCCCGGCTTTGGCCGGGCGCTCTCGGTCCCCACTTGTCGAGGGAAACTTGTCAGGCGCCGCGCATCAGGCAGCCGGCGGCGAGCACGATGTAGGCGACAAGCACGATCCACACCGATGCAAGAGGTATGAACGCAAGAACGCCAAGCGCGGCGAGAATGCCGATGATGGCGATGACCAGGGAAATGATGAAAACAATCTGGGTAGGCGCGTTGAGATTCATGTCTGGCTCCTGCAACATGATTCGAACAGCGATATTGTAACAGGCGCGTGATCATACACCAATCATGACACGCAGCGGGTTGGCCGGATCGGCCAGCAGCTTCACCGCCAGAGCCACGCAGACGACCACCAGCAGCGGCTTGATCAACCTGGCGCCGATGCGCATGGCAAGGCTGGCACCAAGCCGGGCGCCGAGGAACTGGGCAACGCCCATCATCAGGCCGATCTTCCAGGAGATGACGCCGACAGCGGCAAAGACGATGAAGCCGCCAATGTTGGAAGCGAAATTGAGCAGTTTGGTGTGCGCTGTCGCCTTGAGCACGCCGTAGCCGGCAAGGGCGACGAAGGCCAGCATGTAGAAGGAACCGGCGCCCGGCCCGAACACGCCGTCATAGAAGCCGATGGCCGGCACCAGGGTCACGCCGAACAGGAAGGGCGACAGGCGCTCGGCCCGGTCGACATCGTTCATGTTGGGCTTGAGGGCGAAGTACAGCGCGATGGCAATCAGCACCAGCGGCAAGGCCGCGCGTAACAGGTCCCCGGGCACGATCGTGGCCAGTAATGCGCCGATGGCGCCGCCGGCAAGTGCCAGCAGCGCCGATGGCAATTGCCGGCGCAGGTCGACATGGCCTTTCGAGGCATAGTGGATGGTCGCCGACCCCGAGCCGAACATGCCTTGCAGCTTGTTGGTTCCAAGCGCCTCGACCGGTGAAAAACCGGCAAGCAGCAGTGCGGGGATGGTGATCAATCCGCCGCCGCCGGCAATCGAATCGACAAAGCCCGCGGCGAAAGCCGCGAAGGCGAGGATGGCGATGGACTGGGCGGTGAGGTCGATCATCTGATGTGTCGAGATGTCCGGTCGGCTGAGATAGCGCGCGTTCGACCACGACCACCCCGTTTGCGCAAGGCGGATTCCGCGCTAATTCTATCAAAGAGGAATCGGAAAGGGGGCCGTTCATGGCATTCGCGTTGCTGGACCAGATACGCTCGATCTTCGACGGCGACCCGGGCGTGCGCAAGGTCGCGGACGATCCCGTCCTGTCGGCGGAACTGCTGATGCTGTTCCGCATGATCCTGGCCGACGGCACGGTGAGCGAGAGCGAGATGGTTGCCTTCCGGCGCATCTGCAAGGGGGCTTTCGGCATTCCGGAAACCAGCATCGACAGCGTCATCGAATATCTCAACGAATTCGGCTACGAGACCAACGGCTCGCAGGCGATCGCGCTGTTCCGCGACCTCGACGTCGAACGCCGCAAGCAATTGGCGCAGCACATGGCGGAGATCGCCAAGGCGGATTCGCAACTGGCCGAGAGCGAGGTGCGGCTGCTGCGCCGCACGCTCGATTTGCTCGACATAAGCCCGGTCGACGTGGTGAAGCCGGAAGAGTAGGGGGCGGAGGTCCCGGCCGGGCCTGCTGCCTGCGGCATCTCCCCAGCGTTCGCGGCCTTCCATCGGGCCACTGGCACGATGGATTTGCATCGAGAACCGGTCGCTCACCCCTGTTCCTGCATCCGCTTGGCGATTGCGCGGTGCAGATCCGGCGCCGCCGCTACCAGCGCCCTGGCGGCCTCGGATTGCGGATGGTCGAGCACGTCGTTCGTCTTGCCGCGCTCGACGATCTTGCCCTCATGCATGACCAGCACTTCGTCCGTGATGGCGCGGGCGACGGTCAAATCATGGGTGATGAAGAGATAGGCGATGCCGAGTTTCTGGTTGAGTCCGGCGAAAAGGTCCAGGATCTGCGCGCGGATCGAGACATCGAGTGCCGAGACCGGCTCGTCGGCGACCACCAGTTTTGGGCGGGTGATGATGGCGCGGGCGATCGACAGGCGCTGGCGTTGGCCGCCCGAAAATTCGTGCGGGTATTTGTCGATGTCACGCTGGTCGAGGCCGACCTCGTGCAGCGCATGCGCCACCATCTCCCGGCTTTCGGCGCGCGTCGGTTTTTTCTCCAGGACATGCAGGGGCTCGGCGACCAGTTTTTCGACCTTCTGGCGCGGATCGAAGGAGCCGTAGGGGTCCTGGAAGACGACCTGCATATCGCGCCTGGCGGGCTTCAGCTCGGCTTCGCTCTTGCCGGTGATGGCTTCGCCGCGAAAGCGGATCGCACCCGAACTCGGCCGGTCCAGCGCCAGGATCATGCGGGCAAGGGTCGACTTGCCGCAGCCGGAGCGGCCGACCAGCGCCACCGACTGGCCCGGCGCCATCGACAGGGAGACGTCGTCGACAGCGCGGATAGCAGGCGCGCGCCTGAACAGCGAAGTCCGGCGGCCGGGATAGTCGCGGGTGATGCCTTCGACCTGCAGCAAGGGTTGGTCCGTCCCGACGAGATGAGGCTTGGCGCGTGCCGGAACATGCATCGAGGCCTGCGCCAGTTGGCGCGTATAGGGATGAAGCTGACCGGAGAGCGTGCGCGCCGTGTCGCCGGCCTCCCTCACCTCGCCATGGCGCAGGATGGTGATGCGGTCGGCCATCTCGGTCACGACAGCGAGATCATGGGAGATCAGCAGCAAGCCCATGCGGCTTTCCGCAACGAGGTCGCGCAGCAGGTCGAGGATCTGTGCCTGCAGCACCACGTCGAGCGCTGTCGTCGGCTCGTCGGCTATCAAGAGCTTCGGCTTCAGCGCGCAGGCAATGGCGATGACGACGCGCTGGCGCTGGCCGCCGGACAATTCGTGCGGATAGCGCGACAGCGGGAACTTTGCCGAGGGCAGCCCGACGCGGTCGAGCATTTTTCGCGCCCGCTCCTCGGCGTCGGCACGGCTTGCGCTGGTGTGCCAGCGTATGCCTTCGGCGACCTGTTCGCCGATCGTCTTGACCGGATTGAGCGCCGTCATCGGCTCCTGGAACACCATGCCGATGTCGTCGCCGCGCAGGGCGCACATCTGGTCCTCGGTTGCCGCGAGGATATCGATGCCGTCGAATGTGACGCGCCCGGTGGCGCGAGCGGCATGGGGCAGGAGCCGCATCACCGTCAGCGCGATCATCGATTTGCCGGAGCCGGATTCGCCGACCAATCCCATGATCTCGCCGGGCGCGACGGAGAGCTCGATCTCCTTCAGGATCGGCGTGTCGCCGATGGTCAACGATAGGTTTTCGATCTCCAGCAGGCTCATCGCTGCCGCCGCGATTTCGGGTCGAGAATATCGGCGATGCCGTCGCCCAAAAGGTTCAGGCCGAGCACGGTGACGACGATCGCCATGCCGGGGAAGATCGCCATCCACGGTGCCACCACCATGCGCGTCTGGGCGTCGAACAGCATGCGGCCCCAGCTCGGCATTGGCGGCTGCGCGCCGAGGCCGAGATAGGAAAGCCCCGCTTCGGCCAGGATGCCCAGCGCGAACTGGATGGTGCCTTGCACCAGCAGCAGCGTGGCAATGTTGGGCAGCACATGTTCGATCGATATCTGCGTGCGGCTCTTGCCGGCGGCGCGCGCGGCGAGGATGAATTCGCGCGGCCAGACGGCAAGCGCGCCGGCGCGGGCGACGCGGGCAAAGACCGGGATGTTGAAGATGCCGATGGCGATGATGGCGTTGACGGCGCCGGGCCCGAAAATGGCGGTGATCATGATCGCCGAGAGCAGCGCCGGGAAGGCGAAGACGAGGTCGTTGACGCGCATCAGCGCCTCGTCGACGAGGCCGCCGCGCGCGGCGGCAAAGGTGCCGAGCGGCACGCCGACACCCATGCCGATGCCGACCGCGACCAGCGCCACGGCAATCGAGTTGCGGGCGCCGACCATGATCATCGACAGGATGTCGCGGCCGAAATGGTCGGTGCCGAACCAATGGGTCAGCGAGGGGCCTTGCGTCTTGTCGGCTATGACCAGCTTGGTCACATCGTAGGGTGTCCAGACGTAAGAGATCAAAGCCATCGCTAGGATCAGCACGGTGATGGCGAAGCCGGTGACGAAGGCGGTATTTCCAAACGCCTTGGCCAGGATGCTGCGGAACGTCTCCTCGGGGATGTCGATGCGCAGCGTCATTGCCGGCTTCTCAGGCGCGGGTCGACCACCGCATAGGAAAGGTCGACGACGAGGTTGACGGCAATGACGGCTGCGACCAGCAGCATGACGACGCTTTCGACGACGATCAGGTCGCGCTGGGTGATCGCCTGGAACACCAGCCGGCCGAGCCCGGGCAAGTAGAAGACATTCTCGATGATGATGGTGCCGGCGAGCAGGAAGGCGAATTGCAGGCCAAGGATGGTCAGCACCGGGATCATCGCGTTGCGCAGTGCGTGCCGCCACAGCACGGCCCGATAGGGCAGACCCTTGGCGCGGGCGGTGCGGATATAGTCCTCGTTCAGCACCTCGATCAGCGCCGAGCGGGTGACGCGCGCGAGGATCGCCGCTTGCGGTAGGGCAAGCGCCACCGCCGGCAACAGCAGCGATTTCAGCGCCGGCCAGGCGCCGGCAGACCAGCCCGGAAAACCACCGGCCGGGACCAGCCGCAGCCAGACGGCAAAGACATAGATCAGCATCAGCGCGAACCAGAAATTGGGCACGGCGACGCCAAGCTGCGCCACGCCCATTGAAATCGTGTCGCCGGCCCGTCCGCGCCGGCTGGCGGAATAAAGCCCGACCGGAACGGCGATGATGGTGGAGAGCGCAAGCGCGATCAGCGCCAGCGGCAACGAGACGGCGAGCCGCTCACGCACAAGATCGATGACCGGCACCGAATAGGTATAGGAGCGGCCAAAATCGAGGCTGAGCAGGCCGCCTGCCCAGTGCAAATAGCGCAGGACGAGCGGCGCGTTGAGGCCCATCTGGTTGCGCAGCAGTTCCACCTGATCGGCGCTGGCGTTCATGCCCAGCATCAGCCGCGCAGGGTCGCCGGGGAGGATTTCCAGCACGGCGAAGACCACCATCGAGGCAAGCACCAGCGTGGCAAGGGCGATGGCAAGGCGCTTGAGGAGGTAGGCGGTCATGGGAGGCGAAGGAGCGGCGCTCGCACCACAGACCTCATTCGCTCCACTTCACCTTGGTGAGATCATTGGCCTGGATCGGCGCGTTTTCCCACAGGCCCTGCAATTTGGCGTCCCAGACACCGACCTTGGGCAATTCGTAGAGGAAACCGACCACGGCGTCGTCGGCCAGGATCTTCTGCGCCTCGCCGAGCAGTTCCTTGCGCTTGGCCTCGTCGGAGGTGAGGTTGAGGTCGGCGATCACCTTGTCGAAGGTCGGATTGTCGTAGTTGAAGTAGTAGTCCTTGCGCGAATAGATATCGATGTCGCTGGGCTCGGTGTGGGAGACGATGGTCAGGTCGTAGTCCTTCTTGGTGAACACCTGGTCCAGCCACTGCGCCCATTCGACCGGGATGATCTCGAGATTGATGCCGACGTCGCGAAGTTGCGAGGCGATGATCTCGCCGCCGAGCCTGGCATAGCTGGGTGGCGGCAGTTTCAAAGTCGCCTTGAAGCCGTTCTCCAGCCCGGCCTCCTTCAACAGTTCCTTGGCCTTGTCGACATTGTGCGGATAGAGGCCGGTGAGGTCGACATAGTCCTTGTTGGCCGGCGACATGTGCGAGCCGATCGGCAGGCCAAGGCCGGCCGAGGCGCCGTCGATGATCGCCTTGCGGTCGAGCGCGTAGGAGATCGCCTGCCTGACCTGCAGCTTGTCGAAAGGCGGCTTCTTGTTGTTGATCGACAGGATGGTCTCGCCTTCGGTCGAGCCGATCACCACCTTGAAACGCGGATCGTCCTTGACCTGTGCGAGACTGTCGGGATCGAAGAAGGGGAAGGCCTGGATGTCGCCGGACAGCAGGGCCGGCACATAGGCCGCGGCATCCGGCACGATGCGGAACTCGACCTTGTCGAGGAACACCGGAGCGCCCCAGTAATGGTCGGCCTTTACCAGGGTGATCGACGATCCCTTGGCCCAGTTCTGGAACTTGAACGGGCCGGTACCAACAGGGTTCTCCTTGTTGGTGTCGGCTGACTTTGGCGACACCATCACCGCGTCGCCCCAGCCCATATTGTAGAGGAAAGATCCTTGCGGGTTCTTCAGCGTGACCTTGACCGTTGCCGGATCGACGATTTCGACCTTGTCGATGGCCGCGAACAGGCCTTTTTGCGCATTCACCGAATTGTCGGCGCGGGCCCGGTCGAGCGAGAATTTCACGTCGTCGGCGCTGAAATCGGCGCCGTCATGGAATTTGACTCCGGTGTGCAGCTTGAAGGTGTAGACCTTGCCGTCATCGGAAATGGTCCAGCTCTCGGCCAGATCCGGCAGCACCTCGCCATTGGGGCCAATCCGGGTCAGGCCCTCGAAGACATTGGCGTAGAGCACTTCCTTGATCGCCGCCGCGGCGCCCGCGGTCGGATCGAGATGCGGAGGTTCGAGCGGAATGCCGATGACCAGGTCGGTCCGGGCCGCAAAGGCGTGGCTTCCAGCGGCTAGCGCAAGGACCGCCGCGGCCAGAATGGTTTTCCACAGTCTCATCGTGCAACTCCCCATGCGTTCAGGACACGTGCTCAAACCGGGCGATAGAAGCGTGATTTCGCGCGGGAGTAAATTGCGTTTCGTGCTGTCAGGCAGGATGGCTGGGAATGTTTTTGCCGTGCCAGCCGTGTAGGAAGGTCGAAGCTTGTCGCGATGGAGGGTTATCCCGTGGCGGTGCCACGCAGCAGCACGTTGAGTCCGATCGCCATCACCTTGGCCGATTCCACCATGTCAGATATGCCGACCCATTCGTCCGGCCGGTGGGCGAGGTCGAGAATGCCGGGTCCGTAGGCGATGCAGTCATAGATGTGGCCGATGCGGGCAATATGCTTCTGATCGTAGGTGCCGGGGGATATGACATAGTCGGGCTCGCGGTCGAAGATGGCATGAATGCCTTGCGCCACCGCCTTGACCACGGGCGCGTCGCGTTCGGTCATCAGCGGCAGCACTTCCATCAGGTCGCGTATCTCGTAGTCGAATTTTTTGCGCTCCCGTTTCAGCCGGTCGAGAATGCCGGTCACTTCGCTTTTGACCGTGGCCAGATCCTCCTCGAGCAGGAAGCGGCGGTCGATGGTCAAACGACAGGAATCGGGCACGTTGGGCGAGGGCAGGCCGGGCCGGAAATCCTCGGTCTGGCCGCCATGGATGGAGTTGATGTTCATGGTCGAGCGCCTGGCGCCCTCCGGTACGACCGGCATGCGCGTGATCTTGCGGTCGAGTGCGGGGAACAATTCGTCCTCGAATGCCCTGAGGACGGCGCCCATATGGCGCACCGCATTGTCGCCGAGAAACGGCATCGAGCCGTGCGCGATCTCGCCCTTGGTCTCGATCTCCGCCCACCAGACGCCGCGATGGCCAAGGCAGATGCGGTCCTTGTTCAAGGGCTCGGGGATGATGACGTGGTCGACCCTGGGCTTCGAGAAATAGCCGAGCCCGGCGAGATGGGCGACGCCACCAAAGCCGCCGGACTCCTCGTCGACCGTGCCCGAGATCTCGATGGCGCCGGGAAAGTCGGGGAAGACTTCCATGAAAGCCTCGACGGCGATGATGGAGGCAGCCAGGCCGCCCTTCATGTCGCAGGCGCCTCGGCCATAGACCTTGCCATCCTTGATGACGCCGGCAAAGGGATCCACCGTCCAGCCTTCGCCGGCCTCGACCACGTCGATATGCGAATTGAAGTGGACGCAGGCGCCCGGTGACCGGCCATCGAAACGGGCAACGACATTGACGCGCGGATAGCGATCGGTGTCGCCGGGCGTGCCTTCGGCGCGGATGAACTCGGTTTCGAAGCCGCGTTTCCTTAGCCGCGCACCAATATAGTCGGCGCATGGCCTGTAGGCTTCGCCGGGTGGATTGATGGTCGGAAAGCGGATCAGGTCGGCGGTCAGCGCCACCAACTCGTCGCGCTTGCTGTCGATTGCCTTGAGGAGTCTCTCGTTCATGCCACGAGTTGAGCAGCGAACCCCACGGTTTTGCAAGCCCGTCGACCAAATCGGTGCAACGTGTCCTGGTGGCAACTATCGCGGGAAATCGTTCAAATTCGCTGCATTGGATTGGCGAATTGGTCAAGGAGTGTGTGCTATCTGTTCACTGCCATTAAAAAGGTGAAAAATAACGTGATGGCGGGCAGGCAAGGGGCAATCAAAGGGGTTTGATCGCATGAAAATGTCGTTCCTTAAGGCAACGGTGCTGGCCGTCGCGCTGTTTGGCGCATCGGTCGCGAGTGAGGCGGCCACGTTGGTGGCGAATATCGACGTGTCGTCGCAGACAATGACGGTCCGCTATGGTGATTCGGTCTATCGGTGGGCCGTGTCGACCGCCCGTCCGGGTTATTTCACGCCACGCGGCACCTACCGGCCGCAGCGCACGGCGCGGATGTGGTATTCGCGCAAGTACGAAATGTCGCCGATGCCTTATTCCGTGTTCTTCCATGGTGGTTATGCCATCCATGGAACAGGCGCCGTCAGGCAACTCGGCCGCCCAGCTTCGCATGGCTGCGTAAGGCTGCATACGGCCAATGCCGCGGCCTTCTATTCGATGGTGCGCGAAGTCGGATTCGGCAATACACGCATTGTCGTCACCAACTAGAGCAATTCCAGGAAAAGTGTGAAGCGGCTTTCCGTTCGGAATTGCGCAAAAACAAAGAGTTAGAGCCGTTCGGCGATTCCGTGAAATGCGGAGCGGCTCTAGGCGGTTGGCGATTCGCTGATATTGGCTTTGTCTGTCGGCGGAGGAACTCACGTTCCCGCCGCCGGCTCGCTCAGGCGTTTGCGACGGGAGCCACCTTGGTGCGCTTTTTTCGCCGCCAGTTGCTGATCTCCCACCTTTTGTGGAACCACATCCACTGGCCGGGGTCCTCGCGGACCCAGCGCTCGACGACGTCGTTCAACATCTGGGTGGTGGCGTGGACGTCGACGCTGCCGTCGGCGGTGCGCGGCAAGACCAGCTTGTCCTCGATCTCGAGCCGGAAGCGGTTGCCCGGCAACCTGACGCAGCGCGCCGGGTAGACATCGCAGTCATAGTGACGGGCAAGGGTGCCGAGCACGCGGTTGCTCTGGCAGGGACGGCCGAAGAAGGTCGTGTCCAGGCCGTTGGAGAATTTCTGGTCGACGAGAACGCCGATATTGCCGCCATTCTCCAACACCCCCGCCAGCGCGAACGAGGCTCCGGCCATCGACGGCAGCAAGCCCCCCATGGATGAGCGCCTTGTCGAAAGGATGTAGTCGGCGAGGTAGGGGTTGTTGGGCGGGCGAAACAGCGCCGTGATGTTCATGCCGAAGGTCGCGGCCGCCACCGGCAGCAGCTCGAAATTGCCGAGATGGCCGGTGAAGACGATGTGCGGCTGCTTCTCGGCCGCGATCTCGACGAAATGCTCCGTTCCCTTGACCTCGACGCGGCCGGGCTTGCCGGCGGCGGGATCATAGTCGAACAGGGCGTCGAGGAAGATGTATTCGGCGGCAAGGCGGGCCATGTTGCCCCACATGTCGGAGGCGATGGCCTGGATTTCGCCATCACTCTTTTCCGGATAGGCCTTGCGCAGATTGTCGAGGGCGACCTGGTGGCGTCCGACCCTCGGACCGATGAGGCGAGCGACGCGGTCGGCAAAATTCAGCGCGCTGTCCACCGGCAGCAGGCGCAGCAGCGACATGATGATCATCGCGGCCCGCGCGACAAGCCAGTAATTCACCTGGCGCAGTTGCCTGCCATAGCGAAATTTCAGATCCCGGCGAAGCTTCTTGAGCACGGAAATCGAGGCTCTAGGCGACGCGCAGGATGATCTTGCCGAAGACGTCGCGGCCTTCCATGCGCTTCAGCGCGGCATCGATATCGTCGAAGCCGACCTCGGTGTCGATGACCGGCGCGACCTGTCCCGCCGCCATCTTCTGCATGGCGTTGGCCATGTTCTCCATGCGGCAACCGAAGGATCCGAGCAGTTTCAACTGCTGCTGGAAAAGCTGCATCAGGTTGATCTGCGTCGACACGCCCGAGGTCGAGCCGCAGGTCACCAGGCGGCCGCCGCGTTTCAGGCACAGCATCGAGCCGGCAAAGGTGTCGGCGCCGACATGTTCGAACACGACATCGACGCCTTTCTTCCTGGTCAGCTTGCGCACGACGCCCTCGAAGCGGTCGTCGCGGTAGTTGATGACATGGTCGGCGCCGAGCGCCTTGGCCCTGTCGATCTTGTCATTCGAACCGACCGTGGTGATGATCGTGCAGCCCATCCGCTTGGCCAACTGGATCGCCGCCGAGCCGATGCCGGATCCGCCGGCATGGACAAGGATCGTCTCGCCGGGCTGCAGCCTGGCGTTGTCGAACAGCATGTGCTCGACCGTACCAAAGGTGACGGGCGCTACCGCCGCGCCAATGTCGGTCACGCCGGGCGGGGCGGGGACCAGCAGGCGCGCCGGCAGGTTGATCTTCTCCTGCGCGAAGCCGTCGAGATGGAAGCCGTGAACGCCCGAAACATGCTCGCAAAGATTGTCGCGGCCTTCGCGGCAGGCCCGGCACAGGCCGCAGGTGCGTGCGCCGTAGATCGATACCAATTGCCCGGGCAGCAGGCTGGAAACGCCGGGGCCGACCGCCTCGACCTCGCCGGAAGCCTCGGCGCCGACGACCAGCGGCAGCTTGCGCTTGGCGAAGGCCATGCCGCGCCAGCCCCAGACGTCGATGTGGTTCAGCGCCACTGCCCTGATGCGCAGCGTCACTTCGCCGAGTGCGGGTGGCGGTGGTGGCGGCAGGTCCACCGTTTCAAGGCGGCGGTCCTCGATAAGTTGCAGTGCGCGCATGGAGCCTGTCGGTTCTGTTAAGCGGAAAGGGCTCGCTTAGACCGGTTCCCGCGCCATGACAAGGCAAGTGTTCTGGCCGCCGAAGCCGAACGAGTTCGACAGAACGGTGCGAACCTGCGCGTCGCGCTTCTTGTTCGGCACGACGTCGAGCGCGATCGCGGGGTCGGGATTGTCATAGTTGATGGTCGGCGGAATGACGCTTTCGCGCATCGTCATCAGCGAAAACGCCGCTTCGACAGCGCCGGCCGCGGACAGTGTGTGGCCGATCATCGACTTGTTCGACGAGACCGGCATCGAGCCAATCCGCTCTCCGAACACGGTCGACAGCGCCAGATGCTCCATCTTGTCGTTCTCGGGGGTCGACGTGCCGTGAGCGTTGACATAGTCGATCTCGTCTTCACTCAGGCCCGCATCGGCGAGGGCGGCGCGAACCGCGGCAATGGCCGGCGAAGCGTCCGGCTTCGAGCGGGTGCGGTGAAAGTCGTCGGCCTTCTCGCCGCAACCGCCCAGGACTCCGAGAATAGTCGCGCCGCGAGCCAATGCCGCTTCAAGCGATTCCAACACCAGCGCCCCGGATCCCTCGGCCAACACGAAGCCGTCGCGATCCCTGGAGAAGGGCTTCGATGCCTTTTCGGGAATGTCGTTGTGCGTGGAGAGCGCCGAGAGCAATGAGAAACGGATCAAAGCCTCGGCGGTGGCAGAACCGTCAGCGCCGATCGATAGCGCACGGTCGCATTCGCCGCGCCGGATCGCCTCGACACCGAGCTGGATCGCGGTCGCTCCCGAAGCGCAAGCCGTCGACAGGGTGATCGGCAGACCGCGTGTGCCAAGGCGGTCGGCAAGGCGGTCGGCGATCGAGCCGAACTGGGTGGTCTCGAAAATATCCAGCTCTTTCAAGCTACGCGCCACCCGAAGCAGTCTTTCGGCGGCGGTGTCGTCCTTGTCCTTGTCGGAATTGTAGAGCGAGAAGCGCTCGGCCCAGTCGAGTTCGACCGGCGGCGATGCGAGGAAGAGCGGTCCGCCGAAATCGCTGGAATTAAGACCGGCTTCAGTCACCGCTTCGAGGCCGGCAAGCTCGGCTAGCTCATAGGTGAGCGGGCTGGCACCTTTCGAACTCGACGGCAGGAAATCGACCATGCCGGAGATGCGGGTGTTCAGTTGATCGATGGGAAAGCGGGTGATCGGGTGAATACCCGACTTGCCTGATGTCAACGCCGCCCAATTGTCTGATTTGCCGACACCAAGCGAGGTGACCACGCCGATGCCGGTGACGGCGACAATTGGCCTGCCCATGTGATCGTTCAGATTGGCCATCTGGAGCCCTCGAGCGTTTATCGTTGCAGCATGGATCGCGCAGCGCCGCGTTACGCGGCGTTGACCAGCGCCATGCCCTCGAATTGGTGATAGCCGATCGCCGTTGCAAGGACGGTCGCGGGAACGCCTTCGAACGGCTTCTCGGCTGCGGCATCGAAAACAGGGTAGGCGGCCTTGCGGTCGACGGCGAGTGCCGCCAGCGCCACGGCGAACGGAAACTGCGCTTCCTTCATATGCCCGGTCAGCGTCGAGAAGCCGCGCGAGGCAATCGCAGGATTGGCATCGAGCGCCGTTTTCTCGGCGGTGGTTGCGGCATGCGCGCCCGAGGCACCCGACAGGGCAAGCAGCTTGCCGTCCGGCAGCGCAGCCTGGCTGAGTAGTGCTGCGATCTCGGCGCCGAGCTCACCGCGTGAGCGCCTGGCGCGGCCGGAAACCACCGGTCCGAGCTCCGCATAGATCTTGCGCCCGCGGCTCACGGCGTGTTCGCGCTGCTCCAGCACCAGGAAGGCACCGCCGGATCCAGTGACGATGCCGCCGCCCTCGGCACCCTGTCTTTGCCACACAGGTTTCCAGGGGCCGCGATGCAAATAGCCGGCAAGCTCGTAACCTAGCAGCATGTCGGAATGTTCGGTCTGGAAGGCGCCGCCGACCAGGATGTGCGTCGACTGGCCGGAGCGGATTCGCGCGGCGGCCGTTTCGACGGCGGCGACGCCGGCGCCTTCCTCGCCCATGAAGGTGCGCGACGAGCCGGTCACCTTGTGGACAATGGAGATGTTGCCGGCGAGCAGGTTGGAGAGCTGGGCCAGAAACAAGGTCGGCCGCAACTCGGTGGTCAGCTTCTCGTTGAGAAGCACGTCGCGGTCGTTGCGGCTTTCCGAAGCGGCGAGGATGGCGGCATCGACCGCCTCGTCGCGCTCGCCGCCGCCGGCAGCCACAACCATGTCCATGGTCGTGCAGAGCTCGTCATTGCCCTTGATGCCGGCATCGTCCAACGCCAGGCCTGCGGCATAGGTGCCGAGCCGCTGCCATGTTTCCATCTGCCGCTGATCGCCGCGCTTGGCGATCTGCAGGTTCCAGTCGATCTCCGGCAGCGGATGGACGGTATAGGGCGCGAACCGCGCGGCTTCGAGCACCGGCTGCAAGCCCGGCTGCGCGAGCTTCTGCCAGTGTGCGTCAGGGCCTTCTCCCAAGGAGGAGACAATGCCGATACCAGTGATGACGACGTCGTGGGGGCTGCTCATGAGCGGCTTTGTGGGTCAGGCGGCGCGGCCCGTCAAGGCCACGCGCCGGCCGATGTCAGGCAGTCTTGGCGGCAACCAGCGCGTCGATCTTGGCGCACAGGTTCTTCATGACGAAGTAGTCATCGGTCGAGGCCTTGCCGTCATTGACTTCCTGGGTCCACTTTTCCAGCGGCACCTTGATGCCGAATTCCTTGTCGATGGCGAAGACGATATCGAGGAAGTCGAGGCTGTCGATGCCGAGATCGTCGATCGTGTGGCTCTCGGGCGTGATGGTGTCGATATCGATCTCGCTGGTGTCGGCAATGATCTTGGCGACTTTGTCGAACGTGGTGGAGTTCGTGGTGGACAAGGGCTTTTCCTTCTTTGCGGGCGGAATCTGTCCGCAGCTTGTTTGGGCGCTGTCTAATCGGTTTTTCCCGGCAGGAAAAGGCCTGATAAGCCGGGCGCAGATGGGGAGGGCGCGTTGAAAAGGCAAGAAGGGCCGCCGGTCAACCCGGCGGCCCTTCCCGTTGACGTAAGGTCAATGCTTGGTTCGATGCATGTCGTCATCCCAAAACCGGAACCACTTGGGGACATGCATCAGCTCTCGCGAAGCTTGACCAGGTCGTTCAACAGCCCGCCCGTCCCGTTGTGGACGGTCAGCCGCTCGACCTTGCCGGCGATGGCTTCCAGGGCCTCGAGCTCCTTCAGCCGCAGCATCACCGGGTTCTCTGCCATCACCTTGGCCGTGTTGAGCAGGGAACGCGTGGCGTTCGTCTCCTCACGGCGGCGGATGACGTTGGCCTCGGCCTGCTTTTCGGCCGAAACCACCTGGTTGAGGATTTCGCGCATCTCGCCCGGCAGGATGACATCCTTGAGCGCGATATCGCTGACCTCGACCCCGATCTCGGCCATGTCGGCCCGGACCTTGGCCGCGGCTTCCTCATCGACCGTCACCTTCTTTTCAAGGATCTGGTCAAGCGTCAGTGCGCCCAGCGTCTTGCGGAAGGCGTACTGCAGGGCTCGGTAGAGGGCCTCGGAGAAGTCCTTCACCGCGCTCACCGCCTTGACCGGATCGACGACCCGGTATTCGACCGCGATGTTGACGCGGATCGTGACGCGATCCCTGGTCAGCACTTCCTGCCCGGCGACGTCGAGCGACTGGCGCTTGAGGTCGACGACCTTGATCTGCACCATCCGTCCGACGTTCCAGAAGCCGTGCACGCCGGCGGCAAGCGTCCGAATGAGGACACCGTCGACGAACAGCAGCCCGGCCTGACCATCCAGAACCGGATGGACGGACATCAATTCCGCCTTCCGAGCCTGGCCGAGCCGGCGCATGACCGCCGAATCGATGGCAAGATCGGCCGAGGTGTCGACCATCGTCACCTTCCACGGTCCGGCATCGGTCCACAGCACCAGCTTGCGGTCCGGCGCCAGCACGCTGTGCAAATTGCCGTCGCGCTCGATGACGGCGACCTCCGTGCGCCCGGTGCGGACGACGGTGAAATGACGCGCGGCCACGTCCGGGAGCTTGTCGAACAACGCCTTCTCGTACGCCGAAACGAATTCCGGGTTCCTCAGATCGTGCCGCGAGACTTCAAGGCTGCCGCGCCGGTTGGCGAGCCAGTGCTCACCCGGCAGCAGGACAGCCTTGATCTCTCCCTTGTAGAGAGTGAGGGCACGCTCATTTTCCTTTACGAGGACGCGCTCGCGCCCAAGAACCTGATCGAGAATAGTCATTGTCTTACTCCTGTCGGGCATGGCCCCATGCGAGGCGTCACGTCATGCGTCGATCTTCCCTTCGTTTCTCGTTTCACTTCCAATTCCGGCACGAATGATCCGGGGACCGGTGGCATCAATGCGTGGCGGGCCCTCGGGAGCGGATCGCGAGGCAGCGAAGCGGGCGCCGGAGGCCTTGGCCTCCTTTGCCGGCGACGCTGCGCCTTGACCATCACCGCGAGCCTGGCCGCGAGCCGATGGCATCGGACCTTTCGATCCGGCCTTGGCCCGAAGGCTTCGGCCGTCCGTCAAGTCTTCAGCATTCCAGTCCCCGGACCGTTTTTCAGATAACACCGTGGCAGGGTGCTGGCTTATCAGGCCAATGGAGAAGGATTCGAACCTTCGACAATCAGAACCTAATCTGATGCTCTACCAAACTGAGCTATCCGTGGTGCAGACAGCAGGATTCGAACCTGCGACCTCCGGACCCAAATCCGGTGCTCTACCTCTGAGCTACATCCGCGATCCCAATCCCCAAAGCGGCGCCGTATACAGGGCGGCAAAGCCGCCTGCACGGGCGGAGACGAAAGCTCCAACCGCTGTGCTCACTTCGGTTCTCGTGACCGGGAACGCGCCTATAGCCCCTGCGACGGGTTGTCGCAAGCGACATTGTGGCGGCGGATTTGCGGCTTATTCCGGCAGTGACATTTCAGCAACTTCAGCCTGTCGGCAGTTGCTTGTACCAATGTACCGTGGTACAATATGGATTATGGATATAGAACGCGTGCAGACCGGGGTTCGTCTGGAAAAACGATTGGTGAAGGTGCTCAAGGCATTGGCCGAGCATCGCGACATGAGCCTTGGCGATCTCATTGAAGGCATCGTCCTGCACGCTTTCGAAGGGCAGACGCCGTTTTCGCCCGAGACGCTCGACACAATCAGCCAGCTGAAGCGCATCTACGGGCTGGAACTTGGCGCGGCGGACAGCCACGGTCTGGCTGAAGCGCCATCCTCTGATTGAATGGAAGGGAAAGCGAATGACGAGCCATCTTGAACGCAGTCATAGCATCGTGCTCTCCGGTCCGGTCGACCGCGTCTTCCCGCTGTTCTCGCCGATCGGCGAGAGCTTGTGGGTAGCGGGCTGGGATCCGGAGTTTCTGCACCCGCAAAGCGGAGAAACGCGGCAAGGCATGGTCTTCCGGACTACTCACGGCGACGAGACAACGCTTTGGGCCTGTACGCATTGGGATCCACGGATCCATCAGGTTCGCTATGTGAGGGTTACGCCGGATTCGCGGTTCGGATTTGTTGACGTGGCCTGCCGCCAGGTAACCAGCGGAGACACCGAGGCATTGATTTCCTATACTTTGACGGCGTTAAGCGAGGCCGGCAGGTCGTATCTGTCCGAACTGACGGAGGATGCGTTCACAGGCATGATCGAGACGTGGAAAGTTCGCATCGATGCATCGCTGCTCTCGGATGTATCAGCCGGGTCGGGCCACGATTAGAAAGTGACGCGGCCGAGCACGCGAAGGCCGTCGCCCTGCGGTTCGACCACCACGGCTTCGCCTTCGCGCGGCGAGATGCCGGTCAGCGCCACGATGTCTTCCAGATGGGTGACCATGATCAGATTGTCGGAGCCGGAATAAGCGCGGATTTCCTTCATGATGGCGGCGATCTGCGCTGCTTTCTGTGCATCGTCGCCCTTCAGGAGGTCGAGCGGTGCGAACAGTTCCGGCTCGGCCTCGAAGGCGGTGCGCGCCGTGTCGAGGCAGCGACAGTAGCGGCTGGACAGAATGCGCTCGATGGGAGCCGCGCGGGCGGCAAACAGGGCGCCGATCTTGCTTGCCTGCTGCTTGCCGCGCGCCGACAGATTGACCTGGGTGGCGCAATTGCCGATGTCGAAATTGGCCGGGTCGGTGGTGCCGGTGACCATGGCGTGGCGCAGCAGCACGACATGGCCGCCATCGCGCAGCAGCGCCCAGCCGGCGTCGGTCGCGTGCGCGGCGGCGGGGACGACAAGCAGGAACAACGCCAAGGCTAACCGGATCATCGCCACCCTTCCATGAGTCCGTATCGGGCTCCAACCATTCGCATATAGGGATTGGAAAGCGGGCACAAAGACAAGCCGGGCGCCGGTCGCGTCTCAAGCCTCACTGTTTGGCGAGCTGCTGCTTCACCAGATCGATCTTCTGGTCGGTCAGCGGGATCGGGATTGTGTAGCCGGCTTCGGTAAAGCCCTGTTTGGCGTTCTCGAAGAACGCGATCGCCTTGAGATATTCCGGCTTGCCGCCGCCATAGCTGGCGCGGTTCCAATGGATGTCGCCAAGATTGTTCTGTTCGAAGGCCCACTGCATGGGCTGACTTTCCCTGGTGAACACTTTCAGCGTCGCCGTGAAAGCCGCCTCGGCCTCGTCGAGATATTTGCCGGTCCGTTCGATGTTGCCGAGGTTGAGCAGGCTCATGCCGATGCCGTTCTGCGCGTTCGCCCAGTCGACCGGCGCGGTCTCGATGGTCAGCACTTTGAGCGCCGCACGGCGCGCGGCGATCGAATCCCGCAAGGTTGCGGGGCCGGCATTGCTCATGCTCAACCAGTGCAGCGTCGAGCCGAGGCCGGCCTGGGTCAGCGCCCATTGCCGTGGGTTGGTCTCGCGCTTGTATTCGCGCAAGGCGTTGCGGTAGGCGTCGACCGCCTCGTCATAGTATTCGGGCTTGTCCGTCACGCCGCCGAGAAGCTGCAGCGTGTTGCCGAGATTGTAGTAGCTCATCGCCCAATCAAGCGGGAATTTCCGCCTGACATAGACCTGGCGGGCCGCCTGGAATGCGGCAACCGACTGCTCCAGCCTGGATGCGTCGCGGGTGCGCTGGCCAAGCGTCTGGTAGATCGAGCCGAGATTGTTCTGCGCCGACGCCCAATCCATCGGGAAGCGTTGCCTGGTGAACACAGTCAGCGCATCGTCATAGGCCGCCGCCGCTTCTTCGAGCGTGCCGGTGCCCATGTCGAAACGGGCAACACCACTCAGCGCATTGCCGAGGTTGAGCCGGCTGGTGGCCCATGAGACCGGGAATGTGTCGCGGGTTCGCACTTCGAGCGCGGCGCGAAAGGCGTCGGCGGCCTCGTTGATCCTGGCCTTGTCGTTGAGCTGGATGCCGAGCGTCACAAGCGTGTTGCCGAGATTGTTCTGGACCATCGCCCATTCGACTGGCGTTTTCTGGCGCGTATATTCCTCGAGCGCCAGCCGATAGGCCGCTTCCGCCTGGGCCAGATGCTCGCCGCCGGGTTCGCGTTCCGAGAGCGCATAGAGCGCGAGGCCAAGATTGTTCTGCGAGGACGCCCAGTCGAGCGGAACCTTGTCGCGCGGGCGCTTGTCCAGCGTGGCGCGCATCGCCGCCACCGCCTCGTTCAAGCGTTTCGGGTCGCTTTCGCGTTCGCCGATCTTCAGCAGCACATTGCCGAGATTGTTCTGGGCGGCGGCCCAGTTGAGATCGTCCTTCACATGTTCGAACACGGCAAGCGAATCGCGAAAGATCTGCGCGGCCTCTTCGAGATGCGCGGTCTCGGTCTCGCGCTCGCCGATGTTCTGCAGCACCACCGCCATGTTGTTGCGGGTGATGGCCCAGTCGCGATTCTGTTCGCCATTGGGAATGAAGTTCAAGATGGCGCGATAAGCTTCGATCGCGTGCCGCAGCGCATCCAGGTCGCCGGTGGCGTAGCCATAGGAATTAAGTGCTTCCGCCTCCTGGTTCTTGTAGTTCCAGCGCAGCTTGTCGTCCCATTTCTCGGCCAGCGAGAACGCCTTGGCATAGTCGTTGGCGGCCGACTTGTAGTCGAAGACCAGCGCCGAGGCGTCGGCCCGTTTGGCGTAGATCGCGGCATCGGCGATGCGCTTCTGCTTGATCAATTCCTCAGCCTTGTCGACCGTGTCATTGGTCGCTTCGACCCGCCCCACGGCATCATCGAGGAATTTTCGCGCCGTGGCGATCGCGCCCTGGCCGATGGCCTTGTCGGCGGAAGCGACCAGGCGTTTGATCTCCGGATCGTCGGTGCGCAGCGCCGCACGTTCGGACATCATCTTCCTCAGACGCTCAGCCTGGGCGTCGAGCACTTTCCGCAGGTCAGCCGGATCTTCCGGGATTTTCTCCGTGCCGAGCGCCCTCAGCACGCCGTAAAGCGCGTCGAGCGGGACGCCTTCCTGCAGCGATGCCAGCTCCACCTGTGCCCGCTTGGGGTCGGGCAGGTCGGAAATGGTCAGCAGCAACTGCCGCCGCTCGCCGGTGATCAGCCCGTCGTCGCCGGTCGGTTCGGGCGGTGCGACACCGAAATAGAGCAGCCGGCGCAGGCTTTCGTTGACCCAGGGGCGCTGCTTCGCCTTGGTGTCGAGATAGACCTCTTCCGTCACCATGCGCATGACCGAGCCGAACTCGGTGCCTTTCATCGCCGCGAGATGGCGCAGCAGGGCCGCCGCATAGGGGCTGTTTTCGCCAGCGGCGCCATCGAGCGCCGGACGGCCGGGTTCCGCGGCGAAGCCGATCACCGTGCCGAGGCTCGCGTCGGCCGCCGGCGGATTGCCGAGGGCCTTGGCGCCGCGCACCGGCTCCAGTCCCCCGGCGCCGATAGGCTCGGCGGAGGCGGTCGGTGCGCGCCGCACCACGGCGTCTGATGGAAACGGATTTGTGCGGCAGGCGTCGAGCAGCATGATCGTCACCGGCACGGTCTTCTTCAGTTCGTCCATGACGGCGGAAATCGGCACCAGTGCCTGATCGGCATCCTTGAGCGACGAGACGTCTGCGTCGACAGGAACCAGATAATTCTCGCCGCCGGCCTCGATGCCGTGACCGGAGTAATAGATGAGGGCGACGTCGGCGCCCTCGGCGTCCTCGACGAAGCGTTCGAGGTCGCGCTTCAGCTTGGCCGCATCGCGGTCGGTGACATTGCGGGCGTCGAAGCCGAGATCGGTCAACATCTTGGCCATGTCGCGGGCATCATTAGCCGGGTTGGGCAGGGTAGCGATGTGTTCGTATTTGGACTGGCCGACGACCAACGCCACGCCCTTGAGGTCTTTTGCCTCGGCAATCTGAAGCATCGACGCGGCAACGGAGACAAGCATGGCGACAAACAACGTCAGCCACGCACGCCGGAAAAGACGCAGTTTCGAGGTGTCGACAAAGGTCATTTGTCGTTCCGCCCTGATGATCCAAACCCTCTATAACCCTGCCAGCCGACGATGATCAAATTCGGGCGCGATTGCGCCGCGGCGGTGGCTCGACTATCCCTGAAAAATGTCTCCACTCACCGAAACCGTGCTGTTCGTCTTCAGTCTTGTCGCGCTCGGCTATCTTGCTGGGTTCACAGGCTATTTGAGACCGGCGAGCGGCGAGGGGATATCCGACTTCGCGGTCTCGGTGGCCATGCCGTTGCTCCTGTTCCAGACCATGGTCAAGGCTGATTTCCATGGCGTCGCGCCATGGCCACTATGGGGCGCCTATTTCACCGCCGCGGCGATCACCTGGGCCGCGGGCCATCTCGTCACCACGCGCATATTCGGACGCGACGCGCGCGCCGGGGTCGTCGGCGGCGTATCGTCCGCCTACTCCAATGTCGTGCTGCTCGGCGCTCCCTTCATCCTTGGCATATTCGGTCCGAGCGGCTTCGAAGTGCTGTCGCTGTTGGTCTCGGTGCATCTGCCGATCATGATGATGGCTTCGATCGTGCTGTTCGAGATGTTCGGCCGAGGCGGCGGCGAACATGTGCATCCGTTGCGTGTCCTGCGCAGCTTCCTGAGGCGGCTGTTCATCAATCCGCTGATCATCGGCATTCTGCTGGGGCTGGCATGGCGCATCAGCGGCGTGCCGCTGCCGGCCCTCGTCATGCGACTGGTCGATGCGCTGGCCAACACGGCCGGGCCGGTGGCGCTGTTTGCCATGGGGCTCAGCCTGCGCCGCTTCGGCATATCAGGCAATGTCCGGCCAGCGCTGGTACTTTCGGTGCTGAAGCTGTTCCTGATGCCGGCGCTGGTTCTTGCCTTCGTCTGGCTGCTCGGCCTGCCGCCGTTGACGGCCAAGGTGGCGGTCGTGGTGGCGGCGCTGCCGTCGGGCATCAATTCCTATCTCATCGCCGTCCAGTTCAACACCGGCCAGGCGCTAGCATCGAACCAGATGACCATCGCCACTGCTTGCGCGGTCATCACTACTGCTTTCTGGCTGACGGTTGTCCTGCATGTTTTCGGGTGAGGTTGGCGACAGCTGCGCCAACCCGCTCTCGTCTTGCGCTGGTCCAACCCCTATATGCCATCTTGCGATTGCTTGCGGGGCTTTCCCTAGGTTAAGAGCAATGGCTCCAGCGTGCGGCCCTGCCTGCGCTTTACCGAAGACATCCAGATAGCGGCCCGTGAGCGCCGAACGGAGGCTAGACCATGCTTCAGAAAACCAGCCATTTCATGCGCCAGGCCAATCTCATCAACGGCGAATGGGTCCAGGCCGACAGCGGCCAGACGGTCGATGTGAACAATCCAGCTACCGGCCTCAAGATCGGCACCGTGCCGAAGTCGGGCAAGGCCGAGACACGCCGTGCCATCGAGGCTGCCGACGCCGCCTTCAAGTCATGGCGCAAGACCACCGCGCTCGAGCGCTCCAAGCTGCTGCGCAAGCTGCATGACGCGATGATGGACAATCAGGACGTGCTGGCCGAACTGCTCACCATTGAGCAGGGCAAGTCGCTGTTCGAATCCAAGGGCGAGATCGGTTCGGCCGCCGCCTATATCCTGTGGTTCGCCGAAGAAGGCCGGCGCACCTATGGCGACGTCGTACCCTCGCCATGGGCGGACCGCCGCATCCTGGTGACCAAGGAACCGGTCGGCGTCATTGCCGCCATCACGCCGTGGAATTTCCCGTCCTCGATGCTGGCCCGCAAACTTGGTCCCGCACTTGCCGCCGGCTGCACCGCCGTCGTCAAGCCGGCCTCGCAGACGCCGTATTCCGGCCTTGCCTGGGGTGCGCTGGCCGAGGAAGTCGGCTTCCCCAAGGGCGTCGTCAACATCCTGACCGGTTCGGCGAGCGAGATCGGCGACGAGATCTGCGCCAATCCGCTGGTGTCGAAAATCACCTTCACCGGCTCGACGGAGGTCGGCAAGCTTCTCATCCAGAAGTCGTCGGTTACGGTCAAGAAGGTGTCGATGGAACTCGGCGGCAACGCGCCGTTCATCGTCTTCGACGACGCCGATATCGAGCGTGCCGTTGCCGGCGCGATCACCGCCAAATATCGCAATTCAGGCCAGACCTGCGTCTGCACCAACCGCTTCCTCGTCCAGGCTGGTGTGTACGACAAGTTCGTCGAAAAGCTCGCCGCGGCCAGCAACGGACTGAAGGTCGGTTCCGGCCTCGAAGAGGGCGTCCAGCAGGGGCCGCTGATCGACGAGAAGGCGGTCGAGAAGGTCGAGGAACTGATCGCCGATGCCACCTCAAAGGGCGGCAAGGTCGTCGCCGGCGGTCATCGCCATGCACTGGGCGGTTCGTTCTTCCAGCCGACGGTCATCGCCAATGCGACGCCGAAAATGCGCTTCATGAAGGAAGAGATCTTTGGCCCGGTCGCACCGGTGTTCAAGTTCGAAACCGAGGAAGAAGCCATCGCGCTCGCCAACGACACCGAATTCGGCCTTGCCTGCTATTTCTACACCGGCGATCTCGGCCGCGCCTTCCGGGTCATGGAAGGCCTGAAATACGGCATGGTCGGCGTCAATGAAGGGCTGATCACCACACCTGAAGCACCGTTTGGCGGCGTCAAGGAATCGGGCCTCGGCAAAGAAGGCGGACATCAGGGCATCGAGGATTACCTCGATACCAAATATGTGTGCATCGGCGGCCTCGGGCTCTGATAGGCTAGTGCGTGGGGCAGGCTGGTAAACCTGCCCCAGGCTGAACAACCAGCCGAAGTCCTTTGGATCCACTGGCATTTGCGGGCATGACGATGAAGGACGGCGAGGTTTTCGGCACGACACAGGCAGGCGAACCGATCCGCCGCTTTACGATCAGGGGCGGCGGCCTCACCGCCAACATCATCGGGCTTGGCGCCATAGTCCAGGACCTGCGCCTGACCGGGCACGACGCGCCGCTGGTCCTCGGCTACAACAATCTGGAGGCCTATGAGACCGACACTGGCTTCTTCGGGGCCGTGGTCGGGCGCTACGCCAACCGCATCGGCGAAGGCCGCTTCACAATTGGCGGCAACCGCTACCAGACCGAGCGCAACTTCCTCGACAAGCATACGCTGCATGGCGGCTCGCAAGGCTACTCCCACCGACCATGGACGGTTTCGCTGCACGGCAGGGATTTCGTCACTCTGACGCTGCATGATCCCGACGGTGCGTTGGGCTTTCCCGGCGCGCTCGACGTTACTTGCACCTACCGGCTGAAAATTCCCGGCACGCTGAGCGTCGAACTGACGGCGACCTGCGAGGAGCCGACGCCGTGCAATCTCACCCAGCATTCCTATTTCAACCTCGATGATGGCGGCACGGGCGACATTCTCGACCACAGGATGATGCTGAACGCCGGTGCCTATCTGCCTGTCGACGGCGACATGATCCCGACCGGCGTGGTGAAGCCGGTCGACGGCACGCCTTTCGATTTTCGCCAGGCGCGGCCATTGCGCATGGAGACCGAGGGCGAACAACTGCCCTACGACCAGAATTTCTGCCTGGCCGCGGCGCGCGGGCCGCTCAAGCAGGCCGCGTGGGTGCAAGGGGCGAATTCCGGCGTCGAGATGGAAGTCTGGACAACGGAGCCCGGTGTCCAGCTCTACACCGGGCAATATGTGACGCCACGCACCGGCCTGGAAGGGCGGAATTACAAGGCCTTCAGCGGCTTCTGCCTGGAGCCGCAAATATGGCCTGACGCGCCGAACCGGCCCTATTTCCCGCAGGCGACGCTATGGCCTGGCGCGATCTATCACCACGTGACCGAATACCGGTTCCGGCAAGGTTAGCTTTTTCAGGGCTTGCCGAACGCCGCCCTCAGCGTCTCGAACGGTGCCAGCGCGCCGCGCACCTGCACGACGGCAGCGGCAACGCGATGGGCTCTGCGGGCGGCCTCCTGCGGGTTGTGGCCGGCAAGACGGGCGGCGAGATAGCCGCCATTGAAGGAATCGCCGGCGCCGGTGGTGTCGGCGGGGGCCGCGACATGGATTGCAGGCACGTCCTGCAATGATCCGTTTTCGGCAATCAGTGCCGGCTGCTCGCCATTCTTGACGACAACTTCGCCAACCCATTGCCTGAGCCGCTCGGCGGTCGCCCGCGGGGTGTCATCGCCGAACAGCATCTGCTCGTCAGGGAAGGTCGGCAGCGCGATGTCGGTGACGGCAAGCGCTTCGACGATCGCTGCCTGCGCTTCGTCGCGGCCGCGCCACAGTCGTGGCCGGTAGTTGGGATCGAAGGCGATCGTCGAGCCCGCCGCGCGCGCCTTGCCCACGGCCGCCAGCAGCGTCTTGCGCGAGGCATCGTCGAGAATTGCCAAAGTGATTCCGGAAAAGTACACAAGCGATTGATTTTGCATGCTTTTCGATAGTGCCGCCGGATCCGAAGCTAGCTGCCGCGCGGCGGCGTCGCCACGCCAGTAGGTGAAGGAGCGCTCGGCACCGGTCAGCGTGATCGCATAGAGGCCGGGGCGCGCGCCCGGTATGACCGGACTGGAGCCGATGCCGATGCCGTTTTCAGCGAAGAAAGCGATCTGGCCTTGGGAGAAGGGGTCGTCGCCGAAGGCCGAGACATAGGTTGCCGGCAGGTCAGCGCTCAGCGCATGCAACGCCCACAGCGTGTTGAACGTGTCGCCGGCAAAACCCATGCGCCAGTTCGGGCCCGTCTGGCCCGACAGTTCCAGCATGCATTCGCCAATCGAGGCGACGCCGTTTCCCATCATCTGCAATCCTCCAGTGATGTCGGTGCTGTAGCTTTTTGCCGGACGCAGCGCCATGCTTGGCAAGCAGGCTTTTTTCCGCCACAGCGTTTTCCCACAGCCTGGCGGGATGCGATCCGTCCGGCAGAACGTTATCCGCAGAAGAGGAACCGGTTTGGCATCGTTATGGCGTTATCTCCTGGCAGGTCTTGGTCTGGCTGCTTTGCTGGTCGGCGTTCTCGCGGTCGTCTATCTGACCGCGCCGCATTCGGCACAGCCTGTCGGTCCGGATGTCTCGAGGACGAAGAAGACCGACAACGGATTGTATGTAGCGAGTTTCGTGCCGGAACGCGGCGTGGTGCGGCAGGGCGAGCTGGAATCCTGGGTGCTGACGCTGAAGACAAAGACAGGGGCTTCGGTGGAGCGAGCCGCGATCGCCATCTCCGGCGGCATGCCGCAGCACAATCACGGTCTGCCGACCAGTCCGCAGGCGACCGACTATCTCGGCGAGGGACGCTACCGCATCGAGGGGCTCAAATTCACCATGAGCGGCTGGTGGCAACTGCGTTTCGCCATATCGTCCGGCGCGGGCTCCGACACTGTGCTGTTCAACGTGGTGCTGTGAGCGGTCGATGAGGCGCCTTTTCTGCTTTTTGGCGCTGACGGTGGCCGTGCTCCTTGGCGGTTGCGGCAAGCCGGATTTTTCCGATGCCGAGAAGAAGACGATCGCTTCGCTCGCGCTGAATACGCTGCCGGCGCTGAAGCCTGACACCACCAACCGCTTCGCCGATGTGCCGGCCGCCGCGGCGCTCGGCTCGACGCTGTTCTTCGATGTTGGGATGAGCCGCGACGGCACCGTGTCCTGCTCGACCTGCCACAAGATCGACCGCCAATTCCAGGACGACCTGCCGCAGGCGGTGGGTGTCGGCCGGACCAACCGGCGCACCATGCCGCTGGCCGGTGTGGCGCGCGACCCCTGGTTCTTCTGGGATGGCCGCCGCGACAGCCTGTGGGCGCAGGCGCTGACACCCCTCGAAAATCCGTTGGAACAGGCGGGAAACCGCACCGCCTACGCGCATTACATGAAGGCGCGCTTCGGCGAACGCTATGAGCGCATCTTCGGGCCATTGCCCGATTTTTCTGGCGTTCCGTTGAATGCCAGCCCGCTTGGAAGCGATACCGAAAAAGCTGCCTGGAACGCGATGAGCGATGCGCAGCGTGACGCCATCAACAGCGTCTATGCCAATATAGGCAAGGCGCTTGCCGCCTTCGAACGCTCGATCGAGCCGGCGCCGACGCGATTCGACCGCTTTGCGCTGGACCTTGCCACAGGCGCCGAGCCGAAAGGCGATGCGGCCTTTTCGCGGGAAGAAGTCCTTGGGCTGAAACTGTTCATCGGCAAGGCCAATTGCGTGACCTGCCACAATGGCCCGCGTTTCACCGACAACGGTTTTCACAATACGGGTGTGCCGCCTGTTGCCGGCTTGCCGGCGGATCGCGGGCGCGTCGACGCGGTAGCGCAGGTCGAGGCCGACCCCTTCAACTGCTTCGGCGCTTATCGCGATGGCGAGGCCAATGCCTGCGGCGAGCTGCGCTTCATGGTCAAGGATGCGCCGGAACTGGTGCGCGCCTACAAGACGCCGTCGCTGCGCGGTGCTGCGACACGGCCGCCCTACATGCATGCCGGGCAGTTTTCATCGCTCGACGAGGTGGTGGCTCACTATGCCAAGGCTGCGCCGAGCGTCGAAGGGGTATCCGAAGTCCACCCGCTGGAGTTGTCGGACCGCGAGCGCGCCGCACTGGTGGCGTTCCTGAAGACGCTGTCGGAATAGCCCTTCTGTTTGACCATGACCTTGTCCGAAAACCAGCTTCCACTTTTCGGGATCATGGTCATCGGTCCTTCACCGTCTCCATCGCCACGAAGGTCGAGGTCTGGGCGACGTGGGGCAGGGCCGAGATGCGCTCGCCGAGTACGCGCCGGTAGGCGGCGATATCCCTGGTGCGGACCTTCAGGAGATAATCGAAGCTCGATGCCATCATGTGGCACTGCTCGATCTCCGGCACGGCCTGTACGGACCGGTTGAAGGCATCGAGCGCCGCGGATCGAGTGTCCGACAGTTTCACCTGGACGAAGGCGACATGGCCTTCACCCATGCGCTCGCGGTCGATGATCGCCTGGTAGCCCCTGATGTAGCCATCCCTCTCCAGCCGCTTCACCCGCGCCTGCACCGGTGTCTTCGACAGGCCGACCTTGGCCGCCAGTTCCGACATGGAAAGCCGGCCATTGCCTGCCAGCGCCGACAGGATGTTCCTGTCGATGCGGTCCAATTGGTCTTCTATCATGGAAAATGCGGTCAATCTGTTGAGTTTGTGCCGTAATGATAGATCAAATGACCTGCGGTGTCGATTTCTTTGGACCGACTGAAATCCGCACCCTGTGCTAGCTTGCGCCATTCGGTCCGGTGACCGCCGGCCCGTTCCCTTATGCTTGCTCATAGGACCGCCATGCCGCTCGACGCCATCCGCCAGCAGATCCGCGCCAATTATTTGCCCGACGAAGACGAGGCGGTAAGGCGGTTGGCCGAGGCGACCGGACTTTCGGCCGGCGACCGCAAGTCAATCTCGGCCCGCGCGGCCGACCTAGTGCGGGCGGTGCGGGGCTCCACCGATCCCCGGCTGATGGAAGTCTTTCTCTCCGCCTACGGTCTGTCCACCAAGGAAGGCGTGGCGCTGATGTGCCTGGCCGAGGCGCTGCTGCGCGTGCCCGACACCGAGACGATGGACGACCTCATCGCCGACAAGATCGCGCCGCACGACTGGTCGGCGCATTCGGGCGGTTCGAGTTCCATCTTCGTCAACGCCTCGACCTGGGCGCTGATGCTGACCGGCCGCGTGCTCGACGAAGGCGAGGGCGGCATCGAAGGCACGCTGCGTTCGATGGTGCGCAGGCTGGGCGAGCCGGTCATCCGCAAGGCGGTGGCCGCCGCCATGCGCGAGATGGGCGAACAGTTCGTGCTGGGTCGCACCATCGCCGAGGCCGTCAAGCGCGGCCGGCCGATGACGCAGAAGGGTTATCTCTATTCCTTCGACATGCTGGGCGAGGCGGCCCGCACCGAGGCGGATGCGCTGCGCTATCACAAGGCCTATGCCGACGCCATTTCCTCGCTCGATGCCGGCTCCAACGGCCCTGATATCCGCTTCAACCATGGAATCTCGGTCAAGCTCTCAGCGTTGCATCCGCGCTACGAGGTGGCGCAGAAGGAGGAAATGCTGCCTGTGATGGCCGAGCGGCTGCTGTCGCTGGCACTCGCGGCCAGGCATTCGCGCATGGGCCTCAACATCGATGCCGAGGAGGCCGATCGTCTCGACCTGTCGCTCGACGTCATCGAACGGGTGCTGGCCGAGCCGGAACTCGCCGGCTGGAACGGGTTCGGCGTCGTCGTGCAGGCCTACGGTCCGCGCGCGGCTTTCACCATCGACTGGCTCTATGCACTGGCGAAAAAGTACAATCGCAACATCATGGTGCGGCTGGTCAAGGGCGCCTATTGGGACACCGAGATCAAGCGGGCGCAGACGCTCGGCCTTTCCGGCTATCCCGTGTTCACGCGCAAGGCCAACACCGACGTTTCCTACATTGCGTGCGCGAGAAAACTGCTTGGCATGACCGACCGGATCTATCCGCAATTCGCCACCCACAATGCCCACACCGTCGCCGCCATCCTGTCGATGGCTGACAACCGCGATACCTTCGAATTCCAGCGCCTGCATGGCATGGGCGAGGCCTTGCACGAAACCGTGCGCCGGTCAGAGGGCACGCGTTGCCGCATTTACGCTCCCGTCGGCGCGCACTCGGACCTGCTTGCCTATCTGGTCCGTCGCCTGCTGGAGAACGGCGCCAATTCCTCCTTCGTGCACCAATTGACCGACGAGGACGTCGAGCCGGAGGACATCGCGCGTGATCCGCTGGAAACGGTCGAAAGCCAGGGGCCGGCCGCCAATCCGGCGATCGCCAAGCCATCCCAGATCTTTGGGATCGGGCGCCGCAACTCGAAAGGATTCGACATTACGGACACGGTGACGCTGGCTGATATCGACAAGGCCAAAGCGGCCTTTGCCGGGTCGGATCGCTGGCACGCCAAGCCGATCACGCGCGCCGCCGGCTACGGCAAGCAGCGCCCGATCGTCAATCCGGCAAAGCCTTCCGAGGTCGTCGGCACGGTTCACGAGGCCGCAGCCAAGCAGGTCGCGACCGCGGTGCGCATCGCTGTCGAGGCGCAGCCGTCCTGGGCAAAACGGCCGGTTGCCGAGCGTGCCGCGATCCTCAACCTCGCGGCCGACCTTTACGAGGCCAATGCGGTCGAGTTCTTCGCTCTCGCCACGCGCGAGGCCGGCAAATCGCTGGCCGACGGCGTCGCCGAGGTGCGCGAGGCCGTCGACTTTCTTCGCTACTACGCCGCCGAGGCGGCGAACGCCGAGGCGGGCACGCAAGCGCGCGGCGCCATTGTCTGCATCTCGCCATGGAATTTCCCGCTCGCCATCTTCACCGGCCAGATCGCGGCAGCACTCGTCACCGGCAATTCCGTGATTGCCAAGCCGGCCGAGCAGACGCCGCTGATCGCATTCCGCGCCGTCGAGATGCTGCGCGCCGCTGGCGTGCCGGAAGACGTCATCCAGCTCCTGCCCGGTGACGGCCCATCGGTGGGCGGCCCGCTGACGGCGGATCCGCGCATTGCCGGCGTCTGCTTCACCGGCTCGACCGAGGTCGCCAAGCTGATCGAAAAACAGCTGGCCGAGACCGCCGCGCCGGACGCGATGCTGATCGCCGAGACCGGTGGTCTCAACGCCATGATCGTCGATTCCACAGCGCTGCCCGAACAGGCGGTGCGCGATATCCTGGCGTCGGCCTTCCAGAGTGCCGGCCAGCGCTGCTCGGCGCTGCGCGTGCTCTATGTGCAGAAGGACGTCGAGAAGAAGATGCTGGAGATGCTGAAGGGCGCCATGGAGGCGCTCAATATTGGCGATCCCTGGCTGATCTCGACCGATGTCGGCCCGGTCATCGATGACGAGGCGCAGGCCTCGATCCGCGACTATTGCACGAAGAAGGGTCTTGAGGGCCGGCTGATCGCCAAGCTCGAGGCCCCCAAGGATGGGCGTTTCGTCGCGCCGCATGTCTTGCGGGTCAAGGGTATCGAGGACATGGAGCGCGAGGTGTTCGGGCCTGTGCTGCATGTTGCCAGTTTCGACGCCGACCAGATCGACAGCGTCATCGCCGCCATCAACCGCAAGGGCTATGGCCTAACCTTCGGCCTGCACACCCGCATCGAGGGCCGCGTCCAGCATTTCGTCGACGGCATTCATGCCGGCAACATCTATGTCAACCGCAACCAGATCGGCGCCGTGGTCGGTTCGCAACCGTTCGGCGGCGAGGGCCTCTCCGGCACCGGGCCGAAGGCCGGCGGCCCGCATTATCTCAGGCGCTTCCGCAAGGGGCCGGAAGCTGGCACGCACCTGGCCGACGGGCACAAGGTCACCGCCACCGAACTGGCCGACAATCTGCCCGATCCGTCGCTGGGCGGCTGGTCGACGCGGCCGGACCGGATCGCCATCCTGAGGAAGCACCTGCGCGGCAAGGGCGCGGCCGCGATCGGCGCCGCCGCTGCAATCGATTTCGGTCAGGTCGATTTGCCCGGCCCGACCGGCGAGGCCAACACGCTGTCGCTGTCGCCGCGCGGCCGGGTGCTGTGCCTGGGGCCGGACGCCGACACGCTGCTGGCGCAGACCGTCCAGGCGCTCGCCGCCGGCAATGCGGTGCTGGCCGTGGCGCCAGGTGCCCCGGCGGCACTGGCGGCGCTGACCGGCAAAGGCCTGCCGCTGGCGGCCATCGATGGCCGCCTCGATCCGGTCGAGGCGCGCTCGCTGCGCGTCGATGTCGTTGCTTTTTCAGGCACGCCCGAGGCGGCGCGCATCGTGCGCAAGGTCATCGCCGAGCGCAGCGGGCCGATCGTGCCGCTGGTCAGCGAGGTGCTCAATCCCGCGGCCTATGCGCATGAGCGGGCCGTCTGCGTCGACACCACGGCGGCCGGCGGCAATGCCAGCCTGTTGGCCGCCGCATAGATTAGTCGGTACTTACGCGCCTTCGACGACGGAAAAACCCTCGAATTGCGGGTGGCCAAGATAATGGACCTTTGTCGTGCCGACATTGCGGTGGGCGGCGCGAAAGTTCTCCGATTTGGTCCAGGCGACGAAGTCGGCGTGGCTCGCCCAGACCGTATGCGAGGCAAACAGCGTGTAGCCTTCGGTCTCGTTGGCCGGGCCGCGCAACAGATGGAATTCCCGGAAGCCTTTCATCTCGGCAAGGCTGGAATCGCGGTTCTTCCACACGGCTTCGAAATCGGCCTCGGAGCCGGTCTGCACCTTGAAGCGGTTCATGGCGATATACATGGGGTCCCTTTCCTGCGGATGTTGATGGTTGGCGCCGCAACGTTTGTGCTGCTCACATCTTAGAACGGGCCGATCCCAACCTCGAATTCCAAACCCGGATTCGCGGCCTGTGGCGGAATTGGAGGGAAGGGAGCAGCCTTGCGCACGATGCCAAGCGCGGCCTCATCGAAAGTCTTCGATCCCGAGCTTTCCAGAATACGCAACTGATCTATATTGCCCTTCTTGCCTATGGCGAATGCCACAACCGCATTGTTTCGCGCGGCCAGTTGCAGCGAAGGCGGGAGAGTTCGATTGACGCTGCCGAGCTTTCGAAAGACGTCGCCGCGGTAGCTGTCTTCCGCGGCGCTGCCGGCCTCTTTCTGCCTCTTGCCCATGCTGGCCGCTTGCGCCGGCCGATCCTGGCCGTCGGCCGTACCGCTCCGTTCATCCGCCGCTGCAGCTGTCGCAGGCGCGGCCGCCGGAGTCGGCCTTGCATAGGGGGTCGGCGGGTGATCGGGAGCGGCGACAGGCATCTCGACGGTTTCGGCCTGGGCGCTCGGCTGCGCCTGCGTTTCGTTCCTGGCGGCCACGCTCTGGTCGTCCGGGCGGGGTTTTGCCGTCACCAGTATGTCGGGTGTCACCATTGGCTGTTTGGCCGGTTCCTGCGAGGGCTCCGAAGCCTGCTTCGCGGCGTCCCGGGCGGGCTCGCGATCCTGTGTCACAGCGTCGGCGTGGGCCGCGAAGGTTCCGTCGGCGGCGCCGGCCTGGCTGCCTTTGCCTGATGTGATTTGGCCGGCGGCTGGCTCGGCACCAACGTGACATTCATTGCCGTCGGGTCCTTGTCCAGCGCACTGCCGGCTACCTTGTCGCCTGTGTGATCGCCGCCTTCCGATTGCTCCGTCTCCCTGGAAACAAGCGTGCCGGCAGGTGAGACCAGAAAAGCCGCCGCTACCGCGGCATGGAGCAGGCCGGAGATGGCGATCGCCGTTGCCCACTTGCCGTTGCCGGCCGGCGGCCGTGTCTGGGCAAGCGGCTCGGCCGGCACGATGGCCAACTCGTCGCCGGCGTCGCGGAGGGGACTGATTCCTGCATGTCGCGCGGCGGAAAATGCAGCGGCCCAGGCGTCATTGTCAAATCAAGATGGACTGGCTCAAACAGCGGAAGGCCGGCCAGGGGCCGGGCCACCATATGTCGTGCCAAGTCGAGTTCCAGTCCCACCGCCGCCCTCAGACTCCGAAAGCGATGCCGGTCCTGGTGTCCGTCTTCAGCTTGCGCATGCAGGCGGCCGGCTCGACGCCGGTGCCGGCGCATTCCGTGGCGCTGTTGATCAGCACGCGGCTGACCTTGGTGCAGTCAGTGCCGGCCAGGTCAAAGCGCGTCACCTTGGTCTTGCCGGCCGGCAGGTCCTTGAAGTCGAGCACGGTCAGCCGGTCGACGATACCGGCCTCGTTGAACAGGGCGATCTCGAACGCCGCCTTGGTGAGGTCGGCGCCGAGATTGTTGCTGACCAGGAAGGTCAGGCGGCAGCCCTTGTCGGAAGGCTGCGCTGCATTGAGTTCGAGGGTCAGGACCGGCGCGGACTGCTCAGCCCACGCCGGAACCATCGCAAGCGACATCGCCAGCGCCGAGGTCAGCAGACGAAGCGATGTCGTCAAGCTCGTCATGATGGATCAGCCTCCAAATCGCATGGTTGCCGCCAGTTTCAGCGTGATGCCGGGTTCATAGACGGCGACCGTCGTGCCGCCATTCAGCGGGTTGGCGTATTTGACGTCGAACAGGTTGTCGGCGCGGAAATCGACCTTCAGATCGTCGGTCGCCTGATAGCTGGCAAAGGCGTTGACCAGCGTATAGTCGGTGGCCACCGCATTGCCCTTGGGCTTGCCGTTGTACTGCACTTCGCCCCCGACGGTCAGCTTGTCCTCGAGGAAACGCAAACCGAGCTGAGCGGTGACCTGAGAGGAGGGAATGGTGGCGAGGTCGGCCTCCACGCCCTTGTAGGAAACTGTGTGGCCTTTTGTGATCGAAGCCGAGAGGCCGGCATAGCCCCACGCCGCGTCGTAGACACCTTCCAGCTCGACACCGTTGATCCTGGCCTTGGCGAAATTCTGATACTGGAAGCAGATCGGGATGCCGGGGCCGAAGGGGCAGCCGCTGCCTGGGGCGAACGGGGACAGCGTCACGCCGTCGATATAGTCGTCGACATCGTTGTTGAAATAGGCTGCCTTCAGGCGCAAGGCGTCGCCAGCCTCGAAGATGTCGTTCTGCTTGTAGTTGACGCCGAATTCGGTCGTCTTGCCGGTTTCAGGCCGCAGATTTGGATTGGGCAGGAACGGGAAGCTGACGCCTGCCGGATGGTTGCCGCTGATCAGAGTTTCCGTGATCGAGGGCGAGCGATAGCCTTCCGCATAGGTGCCGTAGAATTGCAGGCCGGCAAGGCCGGCGCTCTCGAAAGGCGAGACACCGACCGTGACGCGCGGCGATAGCCCGTCGCCGGAAATATCGTGCGTGTCGTTCTTCAGGCTGTAGCTGTCGTAGCGCAGGCCGGCGATGACTTCGAGCCAGTCCCAGGTGAGCTTGTCCTGGACGTAGGCGCCCGACACATTCCGCTTGCCCGAAGGCGTGTAGAAGCTGTCGCCGCCGGCCGCGCCGCCCGTCTTGACATCGTCGCCGACCCAGTCGCCACCATAGCTCAATTCATGCGCGATGCCGCTCGTCTCGAACCGTGAGGTGTTCCAGATATCGATGCCGGTCGTGCCGACATCGAAAGTCGACTGTGACCCTGCCGGCAGCACCACGGGAAGACCGGTCACCGGATCGAAGCGGTTCTGCGGGACAAGACTGGTCAGGCCGAGATGGGTCTTGTTGTAGGAGGTGTTGATGTGGAGATCGAGCCAGCTCTTGTCTTCGTCCGTGATGTTGTAGCGGGCCGTGAACGTGTTCGACTTCAGGTCGATATCATTCACAGGCACGCCGCCGCTGGTCTCGTCCCAGCCGTCGCTCGATCCGACCCAGCCAAGCTTCAGCTCACTGTTCTCGGTCGGCCGGATGGTGGTCTTGAGCAGGCCGCTCAGCACGTCGAAACCAGTGCCGTTGACGGTGTCGCCGTCGCCGTCCTTGTAGTTGTCGTAGTCGCGGTAGACGATGTTGCCCAGCACCTCCCAGTTCTCACTGACGCGATAAGCGCCGGATGCGCTTGATGTCCAGCCCTTGCCGTTGCTCTCGTAGCGTCCGGTGACGGAACCGGCCCAGCTCTCGTCAGGCTTGAGGAAATCCTGGGCATCCTTGGTGTCGAAGAAGACGACACCGCCAATGGCGCCCGAGCCATAGGTGTTGGCGACCGGGCCACGGATCACGTCGACGGATTTGACGAGCTCGGGATCGATGTAGAAGGTCGACTGCGTGCCGTGGTCGGAACGCTGGAAATTCTGGCGCGCGCCATCGACGATGACAGCGACGCGGCCGAAATCCTGCAGGCCTCGGATGTTGATGCTGGTGCTGACGCGCCTGGCGTCCGCCTGTGCGGCGACGCCGGGCACACCGAAAAGCATCTCGTTTGGCGTCGTCGCCATGCGGCGGTCGAGCTGTTCCTGGTCGACATGGCTGGCCGAGGCCAGCGATTCGATCGCCGTTTCGCCGGTGCGGCTGAGCACCAGGATCTTGTCGAGCAGCGTCGCGCCCGCGGGAGTTGCTTTTTCCTGGTCAGTCTTCTTCGATTGATCCGGTTGCTTGCCCGCCGGCTGCGTTGCCTGCTGGGCGTGCGCCGATAGCGCGGACAAGGCGATCGCCGCCACGCCCGCGAGTAAAGCCGCCGCGCCGTTCGCCGTCGCCCGGCCGCGCCGTTCCCAATTCATCGACCCCATGCCCCAACTCCAAATCCCAGGTTCCATGCTGGCTGGCCTGGGGCTTGCTGGCATTTTTGATCGTATCCGGCATCTTAAATGTTGACTCATTTAGTCCGGTATTGCACTGACTAGTAAACATGATTATTCGAGTCAAGAAATGAATCGGCAATTTCGCAACGCCTAGCCAGATGCCCGGCACAGGAAAGGGATCGACCCAGATGAACACGCATAATCCCAACGATTTTCGCTATCGCGTCCGCCGTTCCGACGATGCCTCCGCCCGTTTCGATCGGATTCCGCTGGCGGTGCGAACGCTGTCCAGCAACACCCTATTCCAGGGCGAGCACGAGATCGGCATCGAACATCATGGGGCGCTCTACCGGCTGAAGATCACCCGCCAGGGCAAGCTCATTCTCAACAAGTAAGGCAAGGCATCAGGGGTAAGGACATGGACCAGTGCGTAAAACCCGCTCCGCATGAAATCCGGCGGGCACGGACCGAGAATCCGAAAGCGCGCGAGCGTGATCTGGCCGGCCAGCTCGGCATTTCGGAGGCCGAGCTGGTGGCCGCGCATTGCGGTGATGGCGTCATTCGCATCGAGCCGCGCGTCAATGACCTTCTGACCGGTCTAGAGGCCGTTGGCGAGGTGATGGCGCTGACCCGCAACGAAAGCGCCGTGCACGAAAAGATCGGCGTTTACGACAAGGTCGTCACCGGCAATCACAATGCGATGGTGCTTGGCGAGAACATCGACCTGCGCATCTTCCCGAAAATCTGGGCGCATGGCTTCGCCCTGGAAAAGCGGGACGGCGACGACATCCGCCGCAGCCTGCAATTCTTCGATGCTTCCGGCGAGGCGGTGCACAAGGTGCATCTGCGCCCCGCCTCCAGCCTCTATGCCTACCAGAAGCTGGTCGCCTCGCTGGAATCACCGAACCAGGGGCCGACGATCGAGATTTCAGGACCCGTTCTCGACGAGGAAAGCGAGGCCGGGACATCGACTGCGAGCCTGGACGATCTGCGTGACCGCTGGAGCCGGCTGACGGACGTGCACCAGTTCTTCGGCATGCTGAAGACGTTGAAGCTCAGCCGCCGCCAGGCGGTGCGCATGGTCGGCCAGGACTACGCCTGGCTGCTCGACAATGACGCGGTGCGCGCCATGTTCAATCACGCCGCCGAAAGCGAGATGCCGATCATGTGCTTTGTGGGCAACCGCGGCTGCATCCAGATCCATTCCGGCCCGGTCAAGTCGATCAAGCCGATGGGACCGTGGATCAACGTGCTGGACGAGACCTTTCATCTGCATCTGCGAACCGACCACATCCATGAGGTATGGGCGGTGCGCAAGCCGACCAGGGACGGCCATGTCACCTCACTCGAGATCTATGCCGCCAATGGCGACATGATCCTCCAGTTCTTCGGCAAGCGCCACGAAGGCGAAAGCGAGCGCGACGACTGGCGCTTCCTGGCCGAGCACCTGCCGCGCATTCCAAGCCCGACGGCAGCCTGAGGACAGTGTAATGAGTTTTGTGTCGAGACTGTCCGCCCTGTGCGGATCGATGATCGGTTCCGCGATCGGCCTTGCCCTGGCTTTCGCCGCAATGCAGCCGGCCGGCGCCAACGAAGGCGTTTCGGTCTTCGCCGATCCTTCGAAGATCGCCGCCATCGGCGGGTCCATCACCGAGATCGTCTATGCGCTTGGAGAGGAAAAGCATCTGGTGGCTCGCGATTCCACCAGCAATTTTCCAAAAGCCGCGCTCGACCTGCCTGATGTCGGTTACATGCGCCAGCTGTCGCCGGAAGGCGTCTTGTCGGTCAATCCGACAGGCATACTGGCATTGTACGGCAGCGGCCCCAAGGAAGCCGTCGACGTGCTAAAGAAGACGAGCATTCCATTCATCGAAGTGCCCGAACTGTACAGCCGCGAAGGCATCCTCCAGAAGGTCCGCATTGTCGGCAAGGCGCTCGGGGTCGAGGCCAAGGCCGAGGTGTTGGCCAAGGCGCTCGATGCCAAACTCACGGCCGCCGAAAAGCAGACAGCCTCGATCAAGGAGCGCAAGCGCGTCCTGTTCGTTCTCTCGATACAGGGTGGCAAGATCCTGGCGGCCGGCAGCGAAACCGCGGCCGACGGCATGGTCAAGCTGGCGGGCGGGGTCAATGCGGTGGAAGGCTTTTCCGGCTACAAGCAAATGTCCGACGAAGCGATCATCACCACCAGGCCGGACGTGATCTTGATGATGAGCAATGCCGGGCCGCCGGTCTCGGACGACGAATTGTTCGGCAATCCATCCATCGCCTCGACGCCGGCCGGAACAGCGCGCAAGCTGATCCGCATCGACGGCGCCTATCTTCTGGGCTTCGGACCGCGCACGGCCGACGCGATCCACGATCTCGCAGTGTCGCTCTATGGCGCACAGGTCACGGACTGAGCATCATGGCCGACCAGTCGATCGCCGGTCCGGTGAAGGCGATGGGTGCATCCGAAGGGGATCGTTCCGGCCGCGCCCGTGCCGTCATCCTCATGCTGTGCCTGGGCCTGGCGGTCGCAGTCTTGCTTTCGCTCACATCCGGGGCGTCGGACGCATCCGCCTTGAACGTCATCAGGGATTGGCTCTTTGGCACCATCCCCGGCGATGCGGCACTCAACGCCCGTGACAGCCTGATCGTCCATGACATCCGCCTGCCGCGCGTTATCCTCGGCATGCTGGTGGGTGCGGCTCTCGCTGTCTGTGGCGCCGTCATGCAGGGACTGTTCCGCAATCCGCTCGCCGATCCCGGACTGATCGGCGTTTCAGCCGGCTCCAGCCTCGGCGCGGTGGCCATCATCGTGCTGGGCGGGACCATGCTGGCACCGGTGACCGCATTGCTCGGAACGCTCGCGCTGCCGCTTGCGGCATTCTTCGGCGCCCTCGCCACCACATTGGTGCTTTATCAGGTCGCCACGCGACGCGGGCAAACCTCTGTTGCCACCATGCTGCTCGCGGGTATCGCCCTGGCTGCACTTGCCATGGCGCTGACCGGAATCCTCATCTTCATGGCCGACGATCGCCAGTTGCGCGATCTGACCTTCTGGTCACTGGGATCGCTCGGTGGTGCGACATGGGCCAAGATCGCTTCCGTCGGGCCCATCATCGTCTTGGCACTCGCGGCGATGCCGTTCCTTGCCCGGGGTCTCAACGCGCTGGCGCTCGGCGAGGCCGCCGCCGGCCATCTCGGCATTCCGGTGCAGCGGCTGAAATACACAGCCATCATTGGTGTCTCGGCGGCGGTCGGGGCGTCCGTCGCCGTCAGCGGCGGCATCGGTTTCGTCGGCATCGTCGTGCCGCACCTGCTGCGCCTGCTGATTGGCCCGGACAATCGTTACCTGCTGCCGGCCTCGGCGCTGCTCGGCGCCTCACTGTTGATGCTCGCCGATGCCGTGGCCCGCACCATCGTGGCGCCGGCAGAGTTGCCGATCGGCATCGTCACCGCCGTCGCTGGCGCACCGTTCTTCCTGTGGATCCTGCTGCGCAAGCGTGGCGTGATCGATTTGTGAGATTTGAGACCCTGTAGGAGTGTTTCATGATCGAAGCCCGCGACGTTTCTGTGGTGATCGGCAAGAAGCGCATTGTCGCCAACGTCGATTTCGAAGTCAGGCCAGGTGAAATCTCGGCCATCGTCGGCCCCAACGGATCGGGCAAGACGACCTTTCTCAAGGCGATGTCGGGGGATCTCGTCCATACCGGACGGATCCTTATCAACGGTCGCGAGCTGTCGAAGATGAAGCCGGTCGAGGCGGCGACAGTGCGAGCGGTGCTGCCTCAGGCAACGACCCTGTCCTTTCCCTTCACCGTGCGCGAGATCGTCAGGCTTGGCCTTGTCGGCGGCCGCTCGGGTGTGTTGCCGGGCGAAGATGCGCGGCTGCCGGAGCGGGCGCTGGCGCGGGTCGATCTCGACGGTTTTGCCGGTCGTTTCTACCAGGAGCTTTCCGGTGGTGAGCAGCAGCGTGTCCAGCTTGCCCGCGTGCTGTGCCAGGTCTGGGCGCCGGTGCTTCACGGCGGCCCGCGCTATCTCTTCCTCGACGAACCGGTTTCCAGCCTCGACATCAAGCATCAGCTGATCATCATGAACATCGCCCGCGACTTCGCCAGAAGAGGCGGCGGCGTGGTCGCGATCCTGCACGACCTCAATCTGACGGCGATGTTCGCCGACCGCATCTTCGTGATGCATCGCGGCCGGCTGGCCGCGGCCGGATCGCCGCGGGACGTGCTGAGTGACGATCTGATCGAGAATGTGTTCGACTGCCGGCTCAAGGTCGGCGTGCTGCCGGCCGGCAACATGCCATTCGTGCTGCCGCAATCGGCAGCCTAGATCTGCGGTCTTCGGCCCGGCCTGCGCAGGATCAAGCTGCCGGGGCGCGGCGCTCCATCAGCATGTCGATACCGAGCAGGTTGCGCACATTCGGCCGCG
The DNA here is from genome assembly GCF_004792065.1 of Mesorhizobium sp. M8A.F.Ca.ET.165.01.1.1. Lineage (NCBI taxonomy): Bacteria > Pseudomonadati > Pseudomonadota > Alphaproteobacteria > Hyphomicrobiales > Phyllobacteriaceae > Mesorhizobium > Mesorhizobium sp. M8A.F.Ca.ET.165.01.1.1. The sequence goes on from NZ_SRTH01000003.1 coordinate 273,647, forward strand.
CCGCCACCAGATCGGCGATCGTGTAGCGGGCAAGCACGGCGAAGAAGGCGTTGAGCGCTTCGCGCAGCGCCGAGTTCAATGCGCAGCTGTCGACCAGCGGGCATTCGGCCGCGTCATTCTCGAAGCACTCCGCCATGGCAAAGCTTTCCTCGGTCACGCGCACAACATCGAACAGGCTTATCGCTTCGGCGGCGCGGCCCAGCCGTACCCCTCCGTTCCGGCCGCGGACAGTCTCGACCAGGCCGTTCTCGACCAAAGGCTGCAGGATCTTGAACAGGAACAGTTCCGACACCGAATAGGCGGTCGCGATTTCCGGGATGCGGCTCAACCGTTCATTGTTGGCGGCACAATACATCAGGATGCGCATGGCATAGTTGGTTTGGCGGGTAAGCCGCATTTCATCCTCACAAAGCGCTGGCGCGGTGCAACCATGCCAGAGTCTGGAACTTTGCCAGCGCGGCTTCACCCGGATTTTCGGAGTCGCCGCGCTGGCCTCGGTCGAATATGGCCTATACCTTGGAATAATTCCAGACTGGCTTCGCATTATAGCTGAATATTCTCGTCAACTTTATGTGCGTGGCTAGGCGAAACGCTGAGAAAATTGGCTGTCGCGGGCATTTTGACGACCGACGCACTAAATAGCCTGGGATCGACGAGGAGCGGCTCATATGTCTCAATCGGCCCAGTCGCTGGCGCCTGTCCGTTTCGACGCCGACGCGGGCGCCAAGCTTTCGGCACTGCGGCGGACAAAGTTCGTCGCCACGGCGGCGCTGGCACTCTGCGTGCTGGTCTTTGTCTTGGCCAAGTCCTTCCAGGCCAGCTACCCGTGGCTCGGCTTCGTCGCCGCCTTCGCCGAGGCGGCAACCATCGGCGGCCTTGCCGACTGGTACGCGGTGGTGGCGCTGTTCAAACGGCCGCTCGGGCTGCCCATCCCGCACACCGCCATCATCCCGGAAAACAAGGATCGGATCGCCGACAATCTCGGCCGTTTCATCGAGGTTAATTTCCTGGCGCCGGAACCTGTGCGTGAAAAACTCGCCGAGGTCGATTTTTCGGCGCTCGTCGCCGATTGGCTCGCCGATGCCGAACGCGCCGCCGGCCTGTCGCGCTTCGTCGTGCGGCTGGTGCCGCGTACGCTTGCGGCCGTCGAACAATCGGGCCTGCGCGGTTTCGTCACCAGCCGCATGCTGGAGCAGATCGAAAAGGTGCCGCTGGCGCCGCTGGCCGCCGAACTCTTGTCGGCGCTCACCGACGATCGCCGCCACCAGAAATTGTTCGACGAGCTCATCAAGGTCATCGGCCGGTTCCTCAACGACGAACAGGCGCTGGCGACGATGCGCGACAAGATCCGCGAGGAACTGCCGTCGCTGTTCAACCTGTTTCGCGCCGATGCCTACCTCCTGAAGAAGATCGTCGCCTCGGCGGGCTCCCTGCTGGACGAAGTGCGTGCCGATCCCGACCACCCGATGCGCGCCGAATTCGACCGTTTCGCGCAAAGTTTCGTCGAGCGGCTGCGCACGTCCAAGCAATATGCCGAGCGAGCGGAGAAAATGAAGCGCGAGTTCCTTGCCAGACCCGAAGTCAGGGCGCTGGCCGGCGACATGTGGGAGAGCCTCAGCCTGTTCATCGAGCAGGATGCCAAGGCGCCGAATTCGCTTGTCCGGGAGCATCTCGCCAACATGTTCGTCGAAGTCGGCCGCCATCTTGCCGGCGATGCCCAGATCCGGGCCGACATGAACCAAGGATTCGTGGTGGCGTTGGCCTCCTTCGTGGAAAGCCAGAAGAGCGGTGTCTCGAAATTCATCGCCGACCAGGTCAAGCGCTGGGACCTGGCGCAACTGACACGCCTGATCGAGATGAACATCGGCAGGGACCTGCAATATATCCGCTTCAACGGCATGATCATCGGCGGGCTGGCTGGCATCGTGCTCTATACGATCGAGTTGCTGCTCCCGGTCAATTGATCCGTATCGATAGCCAGGCGTGCGTTCGAAATGGACACACGGCGTTCGAGTGCTATTCTCCCGCCGAGGGCGTCCGCAACCGCGGCAAAGGGGAGAAGACGGTCATGGCCAGACAAGCAGAATCCGATTCCTTCATGGAGATGTTCGGCAGATTCGGCCGTGACCTGAAGGTGCCCAACGTCGATGTCGAGGCGATCCTTGCCCATCATCGCAAGAACCTTGAAGCGCTGGAGAAATCGGCGCGGGCGAGCGCCGCCGGAGCGACCTCGCTGTTGTCGAGGCAGCGCGAAATGCTGCAGGACACGTTGCGGGAGGTCGCCGACATGGCGCAGGCCTACCGCGCACCGGGCAATCCGCAGGAGCTCATGGCCAAGCAGACGGAGTTTGCCAGAAAATCCTTCGAGGCCGCGCTCAAGAACGCCGGTGAAGTGGCTGAACTGGCCAGGAAATCAGGCACCGAATCGATCGAAATCCTGCGCGCGCGCATCAAGGAGGCGATGGAGGAGGTCCGCGCCGGCTACGGGCAGAAGTGAATCCCATCGGCTGTCGTTTCGCCCTCTATCCGGCACGCCGGTTGGCGATTCCGCAATATCGCACATAGTTGCATTAGCGCCACGGCATAAGCTCCCGGCAAGCTGGAAGGTCAAAAAATCCGGTTCGGGCCTGCCATTGCGTGGCAAGGCATGGCACGAGTGTGTTCGAATCCGGCGGAACGGATTTGCGCGGAACGAATTGACAGAGGCCGCCGGTTCGTGGTCCGGAAGCTCTGGAAGCGATCGGGAAAGCAGGAATGACGGAAGTACGGCCTAAAACGCCGCCAACCTACGAACAGCTGAGAACGATGTCCGGCCAGGAACTCGGCGTCTCGGAATGGACCACGGTCGATCAGAACCGCATCAACCAGTTCGCCGAATGCACCGGCGACCATCAATGGATCCACGTCGATCCTGAAAGGGCGCGGCGGCAAAGCCCGTTCCGCACCACGATCGCGCATGGCTATCTGACGTTGTCGATCATCGGCGCGCTGGCCCTCGAAATGGGGATCGTGCCCGAGAATACGCAGGCCGCCTTCAACTATGGTTTCGACAAGGTGCGTTTCCTGGCGCCGGTCAGGGTCGGCGCGCGCATCCGCCTGCGCACGACGCTGCTTTCCATGGAAGACCGTGGCCCAGGCCAGTATCTTATGAAGGCAGCCAACACGGTCGAGATCGAAGGCGAGGAAAAGCCGGCGCTGATGGCTGAAACGCTCGTCATGCTTTACGAACGCCGCAAACGGGCAGGGGCCTGAACGGCGGTCCGCCAGGCCCCTCGCGTCATTTCATTGGCCGTAACAGTTCCGGCAAAGACGATGCCTAAGGCCATCACCCACATGGGCAGGATGAAGGTCGTGAAGGAGGGGCGGCGAAGGCGAGCAGTCAAACGATTGCGGTTCAACGCCGGTTGGGTTCCGCTCGGCGGTCGGCGCGGGCGGAGAGCACCGCAAGGACCAGCGCGGCCAGGGCCAGGGCCGTGGCTGCCCGGAAGGTGATCTGCATGCCTTGGGCCGCCGCCGCGGAACTCAAGAGCTGCTGCCCGATCCCTTGCTGTGCATTACTCGATGCGATCGCGAATATGGCACCCATCAGCGACGCGCCAGTGATGAGACCAAGATTGCGCGACAGGTTGAGCAGACCGGAAACGACGCCACGTTCGTTTGCGCTTACACCGCCCATGACGGCCGCGTTGTTGGCGGTCTGGAACAGGGCGTAGCCGAAGCAGGTGACGGTAATTGGAGCGACGTAGCTGGCAATGCCGAGCCTGGTCAGAGCGAGCGACAGGAGCAACGTTCCCGTGGCGAGGCAGAGCAGGCCGGCGACCATCATCCGATGGGCACCGAAGCGATCGGTCAGCCGGCCGGCCAGCAACGCCGACAGGGTCGAGACAAGCGGCCCGGTCGAAAGCGCCATTCCAACCATCGCGGCATTCAATCCCAGCCCGCGCGACAGGTAGAACGGAGCAACCACCAGGGTTGCCATCATCACCGTGGCGACGATGAGACTCATGGCGAGGCCGGCGCTCAGCCGCGGGTCGCGGAAGCGGGCGAGTTGGACGAGGGGCGCCTTCGCCTTCGCCTGCGCGATGGCGAACACCATGACGCCGATACCGGCCGCGACCAGCAGGCCCAGATTGAGCACGCCAAAATTGCCTCGGCCAAGCGTCAATGCCAGGGCATAGGCGCCCAAGGTAAGGGCCAGCAGGGCGGTGCCCGTGACGTCAAACGTGCCTTGACCGGTCTCCATTGTTCCGCCGCGCGCCGGCAAGGCACGCCAGGCGAGAGCGAAGGTCAGAAGGCCAAGCGGGACATTGACAAGAAAGATCGCCCGCCAGCCGAGGCCGGCGATCAACAAGCCGCCAAGCGAAGGCCCGAGGGTCGTGCCGATCGCGGACATGGCGCCGAGCAGGCCCATGGCGCTGCCGGTTCGCTCCTTGCTTACGGTTTCCGCGACGAAGGCCAGTGTCAGCGCCATCATCAGCGCGGCGCCAAGTCCCTGCATGGCGCGCGCCGCGATCAGCAGCCAGAGTGTTGGTGCCAGGCCGCAGAGCACCGATGCCAGCGTGAACAGCGCGATGCCGCCAAGCAGCAATGGCCGACGCCCGAACATGTCGGCCAGCCGCCCTGCGCTGACGATCAGCGTCGTGATGGCGAGCAGATAGGCGAGAACCACCCATTGCACGGCCTGGAACGATGCATTGAAAGCCTGCATCAGCGAAGGCAGCCCGACGCTGGCGATGCTGGTTCCCAATGAGGATAGCAGCGTGGCGAGCGCCAGGCTCGCCAGCGCCAAGCCGGCGGGCTGGGCCTGTCGCGGCGCCGATATCAGTTCCCGATTTTGCTCAACGACTGCCAAGGCGATCTCCTTTCTGTCTGCTCCGGAACCGGAGCTGCCGGAGATCTAGTCTTGTGTCTGATGCGGCGGAAGGCGCAGCATTTGCATCTTATTCGTGCGTCGGACGCCATATCATATGCTATGATCGATCCATGACATCGCCCGATCTCAATCTCCTCTTTGCCCTCGACGTCCTGCTGGCCGAAGGCAGCGTGGCGCACGCGGCGCACCGCCTGCGGCTCAGCCCCTCGGCGATGAGCCGGACGCTGGCGCGGCTGCGCGAGGCAACGGGCGATCCTCTGCTGGTGCGCGCCGGGCGCGGCCTGGTGGCGACGCCGCGTGCGGAGGAATTGCGGCGACAGGTCGGCCGTGTCGTCCAGGACGCGGAGGTGCTCCTGCGCCCGACCGAGTTGCTTGATCCCCGGAGCCTGGACCGGATCTTCACAATGCGCACCAACGAAAGTTTCGTCGAGGAGTTCGGGCCTCGCCTCGTCGCCCGCATCGAGGCCGATGCGCCGGGTGTGCGGCTGCGTTTCGCACCGAAGTCCGACAAGGACGCGATGTCGCTGCGTGAAGCGGCGATTGACCTGGAAATCGGCGTTGTCGGCGAGACCGGACCCGAAGTGCGCATCCAGGCCCTGTTTCGCGACCGCTTTATCGGTGCCGTGCGAGCCGACCATCCCCTGGCCGAGGGCAAGGTGACGCCCGAGCTCTATGCGGCCGGCCGGCACATCAGCGTTTCGCGACGCGGCCGCGAGAAGGGGCCGATCGACGAGGCCCTGGGCATGATTGGCTTGCAGCGGAGGGTCGTGTGCATGGTCTCTGGTTTTTCGGCGGCACTTGCGATGGCGCGCGCCTCGGATCTGATCGCCAGCGTGCCCGAGCGGCATACGGCCGGTGCGCGCGCCGGCATGCACAGTTTTGCGCTGCCGGTCGCCACCATGGACGTCACTATCTCCATGCTCTGGCATCCGCGCCTCGATGCCGACCCGGCGCAACGCTGGCTGCGGGACTGCGTGCGGGAAGTCTGTGCGGGTCGCTGACCGATCAGCGCGCCATCGCCGTTTCGAGCACCTTGAAAATCCGCGCGTCCGTACACTGGGCGACGTTGAAGCGCAGGAAGCGGCTGGCTGACTGCGACAGGCTGAACGCATTGCCGGGTGCCAGAACGATGTCGTCGGCGAGCGCGCGGCGGGCGACGTCGGCCGCGTCCACCCTGTCCGGCAGGCCGCACCACAGGAACAGCCCGGCCGGCTGATCGATCCACGGCGTGATGCCGATCGCCTTCAGCCGGGCGCTGGTCTCGCCCATGGCACGCGAGAGGCGCGCGCGCAGCAAATCCATGTGCTTGCGGTAGCTGCCGTCCTTCAGCAGCGTCAGCACAAGTTCGGCCGCCAGCCGTCCGCCGCCGAAAGTCGTGGCGATCTTGAGATCGGCCAGGCCCTCGATCCAGTCGCGGGGCGCGGCGATGAAACCGCAGCGGACCGACGCCGACAGCGTCTTGGAGAAACTGCCGATCTGGACAACGCGGCTAAGGCCGTCAAACGCCGCCAGCCTGGGGGCAGGGGCATGTTCAAAATCGGCGAAGATGTCATCCTCGACGATGGTCAGGCCCGACTGGTCGGCCAGTTTGAGCAGACGATGGGCCGTCACCGGCGACAGGATCGCGCCGGTCGGATTGTGAATGGCGGAGTTGGTGATGTAGAGACGCGGCCGGTGTTCGGCGAGCGTCTGGGCGAACAGCTCGATATCCGGCCCCGACGGCGTGTAGGGGACGCTGACGACCTTGGCGCGATGGGCACGCAGCAAAGCGTGGAAATTGAAATAGCAGGGATCGTCGACCAGCACGGTGTCGCCGGGCTCGATCAGGAACCGGCACAGCAGGTCGATGGCCTGGGTGCCCGATTCCGTCAGTATGATCTGTTCGGGCGAAGCTTCGATGCCGTGCCCGGCCATGCGCCGCGCCAGCAATTGCCGCAGCGGCGGCAGTCCGAGCGGTGTGCCGTAGTCGGCAAGCGCGACATCGTCGGCACGCGCGACCGTGCGCAATGCCCTGCGGAGCCCGGCCTGTGGCATCCATGAAGCCGGCAGCCAGCCGCAGCCGGGTTTCAGGACTTCCTCGCCAGCCTCCAGCGACTGGCGCGAAACCCAGAGCGGATCGACGGCACGATCGAGCCGGGGACCGATCTCGGCCAAAGACAGCGGCGCCAGCGAGCCGGCGGCATAAAAACCGGAACCCGGCCGGGAGCGGATCGCGCCTTCGGCGGCGAGCCGCTCATAGGCTTCGACGACGGTGGATTTGGATACCTGCATGGACTTCGCGAAGGCACGGATAGACGGCAACCGGGTTCCCGGTGTCAGGCTGCGCGCGGCGATCCGCTGACGGATGGTCGCCATCACACTCTCCACACGGGTGCGTGCGCCGTCGGGTTCCAAAGCAAGGTCTGTCATCCGTACTGCTCAATTCGCCATTACAGTTTCATCGAATTGTACCCCATTGTCTCTGGCCGCACCACGGGCGTTCGCACGATAGAGGGCGAAAGCAATGGAGCCTGCAATGGACAAGACGGCGAGCGGCTGGGTGAACGGATTTATCGGTGTGCTGATTTTTAGCGGCTCGTTGCCGGCGACGCGCGTGGCGGTGATGGATCTCGATCCGATATTCCTGACATCGGCCCGCGCGCTCATAGCCGGCCTGCTCGGTCTCGCCTTGCTGCTTGTGTTCCGCGAGAAGCGCCCCGCGCGTCATGACTTGCTGTCGCTCATCATCGTTGCGCTTGGCGTGGTCGTCGGCTTCCCCTTGCTGACGGCGCTCGCGCTGAAGCATGTCACTTCGGCCCATTCCATCATCTTTGTCGGCTTGCTGCCGCTGGCGACCGCGATCTTCGGCGTGTTGCGCGGCGGTGAACGGCCAAGGCCGGCCTTTTGGCTGTTCTCATGCCTCGGCAGTGCGCTGGTGGCGGGCTTCGCGCTTGCGCAAGGCGTGACGGCTTCGCCAGTCGGCGATGGGCTGATGCTTGCGGCCATCATCGCGTGCGGCCTTGGCTACGCCGAGGGGGCAGCATTGTCGCGCAAGCTCGGTGGCTGGCAAGTGATCTGCTGGGCGCTGGTGCTGTCCCTGCCGGTCATGCTGGTGCTGACTTCTGCGACCCTGCCGTCGTCCTTCGCCAGCGTTGGCTCCAATGCCTGGATCGGTCTTGGCTATGTCTCGCTGTTCAGCATGCTGATCGGCTTCGTCTTCTGGTATCGCGGCCTGGCGCAGGGCGGCATTGCGGCGGTCAGCCAGTTGCAGCTGCTGCAGCCGTTTTTCGGGCTCGCATTGGCGGCGACGCTGCTGCATGAACAGGTCAGTCCGCTGATGATCGTCGTTACACTCGGCGTGGTGCTTTGCGTGTTCGGCGCGAAGAGATTCGCCAAGCAGGATTTGCCAAGGTGCGCCGCCGCGTGACTCCTAGAATTTCGTCACCACGCCGATGCCGATGCCCTCGAAACCGCCCATCGCCATCAAGGCCGCGGGCGCCTCGTCGAGGCTGATCTTCTTGCCGACAAGCAGTTCGGGCTTCAGCTTGCCGTGGCGGATCATCTCCATCATCGCGGGGTAGCGATAGGCCTGCATGCCGTGGCTGCCGAGGATTTCGAGCTCGAAGGCGATCACCTTGTCCATCGGCACCTGGGGGCGGGCGTGCTCGCCCAGCATCAGGCCGACCTGCACGTGACGTCCGCGCCGGCGCAGGTTGGCGATCGAGTTGAAGGACGTCGTGGGGTGGCCGAGCGCATCCATCGACATATGGGCGCCGCCATTTGTGATCTGCTTGACGGCCTTGACGACGTTCGGCGTCGTGGACGCGTTGATGGTCGCCACGGCGCCGATCTTTTTGGCGAAGTCCAGTTTCTCGTCAGTGAGGTCGATGGCGATGACATTGGCGCCCATCGAGCTGGCGATCATGATCGCCGACAGGCCGACGCCGCCGCAGCCATGCACCGCCACCCATTCGCCAGGCTTCACCCGGCCCTGGTCGACGATGGCGCGGAACGAGGTGACGAAACGGCAGCCGAGGCTGGCGGCGGTGGCGAATTCCATTTCGTCGGGAAGGCGCACCAGATTGGTGTCGGCGTGCTCGATAGCGACATATTCGGCGAACGAGCCCCAGCCGGTGAAGCCAGGCTGTGTCTGATGCTCGCAGACCTGGTGATTGCCGGAGTTGCATTCGAAGCAGCGGCCGCAGCCGACGGCGAACGGCACGGTGACGCGCTCGCCCGCCTTCCAGCGGGTGACCTGTTTGCCGGCCGCCACAACCACGCCGGCCAGTTCATGTCCCGGCACGTGCGGCAGGGTGATGCCGTCATCATGGCCCATCCAGCCATGCCAGTCGCTGCGGCACAGCCCGGTCGCCTCGACCTTGATGACGACGCCATCGGCAGCCGGCTTCGGATCGGGCACGGTCTGGATCGTCGGCGCTTCGCCGAATTTTTCGAAGACGACGGCTTTCATCGGTCACTCCACCCTTGAGACGGCATGTGTCACCGGAAAGATAGCCGATTCCTTGTCCGGTCAAGCGGAAATCGATTCCACCAGGATGGCCGCTCCGCCGAACCAAGGAACGACGTTTACCTGTTTTCCTGGTTGCGGAAATCGGCAAGCCTGGTGTCGCCGGGGGCTAGCAGACGACCGTCTTCGGCATGCACTTCAAGGCGCTTTATCGGCCTGCCGCTCTCGGTATCCACCATGAATGTGTAGGGCTCGCCGGGGCCGGAGAAATAGGTCTCGCCCCATTGGCGCAACGCGACCAGCACGTAGAACAGGCCGCGTCCTTTTTGCGTCAGCACATATTCATGGTGCGCGCTGCCGTCGGGCGCAGGAACTGTTTCCAGGATGCCGTGCGTGACCAGATTGCGCAGCCGCGCCGACAGGATGTTCTTGGCGACGCCGAGGCTCTTCTGAAACTCGCCGAAGCGCCGCAATCCGTCGAACGCGTCGCGCACGATGAGCAGTGACCACCAGTCGCCAATCGCGTCGAGCGGTCGTGCGATCAGGCAGTCCGCACTCTGGTGGCTCGTTCGTTTCACCATGGCAATGGTTGGTCCAGATCGGTCATTTTGGTTGCAACATAAAACTGTTCTGTCTATCCAGCAAGCGGTTTCAATTTGAAACCGTTTGCGGAGAGCGACATGAATATAGAGGTGATGAACGGCGCCGCGACGAAGGCGGAGCGAACCGAGGAGCGCGAGCAGGTGACGCCGGCGTCATCGCCGGGATTGTCCGGGATGACCACGCTGATTTTCGCCGTTGCCTGCGGCCTGAGCGTCGCTAATGTCTATTTCGCCCATCCGCTGCTCGACGCCATGGCCCATGATTTCGCCATTGCGCCGGCCTCGATCGGCATCGTGGTGATGGTCACCCAGATCGGCTATGCGCTCGGCCTGTTGTTCATCGTGCCGCTTGGCGACCTGTTCGATCGCCGCAAGCTGATTGCGGGGCAGGCGGTGCTTTCGGCGGTGGCGCTGATAGCCGTCGGGGTCGCGCCGAACGCGGCAATGCTGCTGGCGAGTCTCGCCGTTGTCGGACTGCTTGCCGTGGTGGTGCAGGTGCTGGTGGCCTACGCGGCCGATCTCGCCGCGCCATCGCAACGGGGGCGGGCGGTCGGCACCGTCACCAGCGGCGTCATAACAGGGATCCTGCTTGCCCGCTTCGTCGCCGGCGTCGTCGCCGATTTCGCCGGCTGGCGCTGGGTCTATGTCGTCTCGGCCGCGCTCACCCTATTCATGGCGGTGCTTCTCTACCTCATCCTGCCGCGCCATGAGGCGGAGAGGCCAAGCACATCCTATCCGCGCCTGCTGGCCTCGGTGGTGCTCTTGTTCGTGAAGGAGCCACTGCTGCGTGTGCGCGCGGTTCTCGCCCTGCTGATCTTCGCCAGCTTCAACGTGCTGTGGGCGCCGCTGGTGCTGCCACTCAGCGCGCCACCGTTCTCGCTGTCGCACACCGCAATCGGACTTTTCGGGCTCGCCGGCGTCGCCGGCGCGCTGGGGGCGCGATGGACCGGCGGTCTGGTGGATCGGGGACGCGGGCAACTGGTCACCGGGCTCAGCCTGCTGCTGATGACAGCGGCTTGGTTGCCGATCGCCTTCATGGGCATGTCGCTGTGGCTACTGGTCGCCGGCATCGTCATGCTGGATCTGGCGATCCAGGCCACACACGTCACCAACCAGAGCCTGATCTTCGCGCGTCGACCGGATGCCCGCAGCCGGCTGGTCGGTGGCTACATGATCTTCTATTCGCTCGGCAGCGCGCTGGGCTCGATCGTCTCGACCATGGCCTATGGCGTGGCCGGCTGGAGCGGTGTCTCGCTGCTCGGCGTTGGCATCGGCTTGCTAGCGCTGCTGTTCTGGGCGCTGACGCTGCGCGTCGGCCGGTGAATTTACTCGGCGTCGATCTGGTTCTGGGGCGCGGCTTTCTGGAAGGCGGGTAGCGCCATGCAGGCGGCGTTGATGCGCGAAATCGTCGGGTAGGGCGTCATATCGACGCCAAAACGGGCGTTGCTGGTGACCTGGGCGACAAGGCAGATGTCTGCCAGCCCCGGCGTGTCGCCATGACAGAATGTGCCGATTTCGGGCGAAGCCGTCAGCAATGTCTCGAGTGGGCCAAAACCTTCATTGACCCAATGCCGGAACCAGTTGGCGACATCCTGGTCGCCGGCGCCGAACAGGGTGCGCAGCGAAGTCAGCACGCGCAGATTGTTCACCGGATGGATGTCGCAGGCGATCATCTGCGCCAGCATCCTGACCCGCGCCCGGCCAAGCGGGTCTTTTGGCAGCAGCGGTGGTTCCGGCGTGGTCTCGTCGAGGAATTCGATGATCGCCAGCGACTGCGTCAGCAGCGTGCCGTCGTTGCAGATCAGTGCGGGGACCAACCCTTGAGGGTTGACCGCGAGATAGGCCGCTTCCAGATGCTCGCCATGGCGCAGGTGATGCGGCACATAGTCATAGCTCAGCCCCTTCATCTCCAGCGCGATCCGCACCCGATAGGAGGTGGAAGAGCGATAGTAGTTGTGCAGGACGATGTCGCTCATGACTTTTCACTCATGACCGCGGCTGGCCGATGGTCACGTCGATCGTGCCGATGCCCTCGACCCCGCCTGATATCGTCTCGCCCGGCTTGACCGCGCCGACCCCGGCGGGCGTACCGGTGAAGATAAGGTCGCCCGCCTGCAATTCCACGCCTTCGCTGCAGATCGAAACGATGTCCGATATCGGCCAGATCAGCTCGGCGAGGTTGGCATCCTGTTTCACCGCGCCGTCGACGGCGAGCCAGATACGCCCCTTCGCCGGGTGCCCGGCTTTTTGTGCCGGGACCAGTGGGCCGCAAGGCGCGGAACGGTCGAAGGCCTTCGACCAGTCCCAGGGCCGGGCCGCCTTCTTGGCGACATCCTGCAGGTCGCGGCGGGTGAGGTCGATGCCGACGGCATAACCCCAGACATGATCCAGTGCCTTGTCGCGGGATATGCGAAAACCCGATGTACCGATCGCCGCCACCAGTTCGATCTCGAAGTGGAGGTTTTGCGTCAGCGGCGGGTAGGGGATTTCAGTGCCGGAATCGACCACCGCGTCGGCCGGTTTGGTGAAGAAGAAGGGCGGATCACGCTCGTCATTGCCGAATTCGCGCGCATGCGCCGCGTAGTTGCGGCCAACGCAGAAAATACGCCGCACGGCAAAGCGTTCGCTGGAGCCGGCAATGGCGACGGAAGGCGTTGGCGGCACGGCAAAGACAAAAGCGGTCATGGCGATCTCTGAGTTTGATGATGGCACATTCGGCCGATTTCGGGGGTCGGGCAAGGCGTCGTTTTTCATAAAGCACGGGCTTTGCCGCGGCTGGATAAAGAACTCAGGCTTCCCATCATTTTTTGCAGCGATGAATCCCGTCAACAGGCGATAGACTATTTGCCAATAATCCGGCCACAGTCAGGAGACTATGGTGTGCCCGGTAAACCGGAACGAGCCCTATGACAGCCCCTACCGATCGTGCCCGGTTCCTCATCATCGACGACCATCCGCTGTTTCGCGAGGCGCTGCACAGTGCCGTGCAGATGGCTTATCCCGAGGTCGATACGGTCGAGGCACGGTCGATTGCCGAGGCGCTGGATCTGTTGGCCGACGCCAAGCCTTTCGACCTTGCGCTTCTCGACCTCAGCATGCCCGACGTGCACGGCTTCGAGGGGCTCCTGCAGCTCAGGACCCGCTATCCGCGCCTGCCTGTGGTGATCGTATCGGGTCATGAGGAGCCGAGGATCATTTCAGAGGCCTTGTCCTATGGTGCCGCCGGCTTCATCCCGAAATCGGCGCGCAAGAGCGATCTCGCCGCCGCCATCCGCTCGGTGATGGACGGCGCCGTCTATGTACCGGAGAATTACGAAGGCCAGCCGCCGGATCCCGACAGCACCGACCGCGCCGACATGGTGCAGCGGCTTTCCAAGCTGACGCCGCAGCAATTGCGCGTGCTGCAGATGCTGCGCCAGGGCCTGCTCAACAAGCAGATCGCCTACGAGCTGCAGGTCGGCGAGACGACGGTGAAGGCGCATGTGTCGGAGATATTGCGCAAGCTAAACGTCTATAGCCGCACGCAAGCGGTGATCGAGGTGTCGAAACTGGACAATGCGGAGCTGTTTCGGGATCAGGCCGGATTTTGAGCCATTAACTGTCCCCTAAGCCAGCAAATGCGCCAGCAGCGCGCGCAGTTGCGCGGGCTTCACTGGCTTGCGCATCAACTCGATGCCGCCGGCGCGGGCGGCCTTGGCGACAGCTTCCGAACTGTCGGCGGTGACGATCAACGCCGGCACGGCGCGGCCAAGATAGTCGCGGACCTCCGATATTGTCGCGGTGCCGAGATCGCCGCCGTCGAGATGCTGGTCGGCGATGACGATATCAGGCACCCAATCGGTGTCGCCAAGCAGGTCAAGCGCATCGTCGGTCGAGGTCGCGGCGCGTACCAGGCACTGCCAGCGCTCAAGCAGGAAGGTCATGGCTTCCAGCACCTCGGCATCGTTTTCGACCAGCAGCACCTTGGTGCCGAACAGGCCGTAGCCGCGCGGCCGCTCCAGGCTGGCGGCACTGGCGATGGCGTCGGCTGGCGCGCCGATGCCGACGGGAACATCGATGTGGAAGATGGTGCCGCGGCCGACCCTGGAGGAAAACGTCACGGGGTGGCCGAGCGCGCCGGCCATGCGGCGAACGATGGCCAGCCCGAGCCCAAGACCACCGCCGTCGATCTCGGCACTGGCCGGCGAGGTGCCGCGATGGAATTCCTCGAACACCGCTTCGCGCTGATCCTCCGGAATGCCGCAGCCGGTGTCGGCGACATCGATGCGGATGGTGTCGCCGCGATGGCGTGTGCCGACAAGGACGCCGCCCGAGCGTGTATAACCCAGCGCGTTGGAGAGAATGTTCTGCAGGATACGGCGCAGCAGCGTCCTGTCCGAGCGAACAACCGCATTGACCGGCCGGAATTTCAGCGACAGCCCCTTCAACTGCGCCACAGGCTCGAAATCCGAACGCAGCGACGAGAACAACGCCTCCAGGCTGACGTCGCCAATGTCGGGCTGGACTACGCCCGCGTCGAGCTTGGAAATGTCGAGCAAGGTGCGCAGCAGGTCTTCCATGGTTTCCAGCGAGCGCTCGACCTGCCGCACCAGCTTTTTTCCCTCCTCGCTGGTCTGCACCTCGGCAAGCGCCGAGACGGAGAGGTGGGCGGCGTTCAGCGGCTGCAGCACGTCGTGGCTGGCGGCGGCGAGGAACCTTGTCTTGGACAGGTTCGCCAGTTCGGCGTTTTCCTTGGCGGCGCTGAGGTCGATGTTCGATTGCTCCAGCCTGCGCAAGGTCGAATGCAGTTCCTCGGTGCGCGTACGCACCCGGTTTTCCAGCGAGATCGCGGTCTGGAACAGCGAAAAGGCGTTGCCTTGCTGGTCCATCGAGCGCTCGACGCGGCTGACCAGGGCGGCGTTGATCCTCTTCAGCCTGTCGAGATCGTTGATGTCCCTGAGCGGCATTTTGTTACGCCGCCCTATTCAGCCGCTTGCCGGTCACCGAAAGCGATGCCGGTGAAAGTCTGGTTCAGGTGCATCGACCGGTATTGTTCGCCATAGGTGCCGAAGCCGACGACATTGTTGACCCGGTAGAGCTCCGAAATATCGCGAAAGACCTGCCGGTTGCGTGCGTCCAGCCGGCGCAGCACGCAGTCGAAGCCAAGGATCATATCGATGCCGCCCAGCCTTTGCTCGACCTCGCGCAATGCCGCTCGTGTCGATTCGACCATGTCCTTGGGCTGGGCGATCGACAGCACGACACCGTCGTCGATGGCGCAGAAGAACGACAGCGAGCCATCCGCGTGCATCCTCTGGATCGAGCGGCAGTAATATTCGCCGCCCACCTTCACCACCACGGGATGCGAGGCGAAGCTCAGTGGTGTCAGGGTCTGCGGCAGGATGCCGACCGAAGCGGCATACTCCTCCGCCGCATTGGTGGCGTTGAACTCCCGCACGATGCGGTGATCCGGATCGGACGCGGTCACCACCAGCTTTTCGTCGGTGGGAACGAAGTTGTCGGTCTTGAAGACGTGGAACGGAATTTCGGTGGCGACCAGCACGATGATGGCGCTGTCCGAAGCGACCCTGCCGTTCGAGATCAGACGCGTCGTCTCGAATTTCAAATCGTCGCCGGCCGAGCCGCCGAGCAGCGGTATGTCGTCAAGACCCCAGTGGATGGCCGAACTCACCGCTTCCTCGGCATAGGACAGCCCGTCGATGAAGCAGAGCGCGAAGGTGTTCCTGGTCTGCTCGCCGCCGAGCCGGGCGCGCAGCGTGCGCCGCAGGGCCTCGACCTCTTCGGTGATCCTGTCCATGCCCGAAGTCGACAAATTGTCGACCATGGTGCTGACCGCCGTGAAGGATGCCGAGGGCAGCAGCATCGCCAGCATATGGCCTTCCTCGAGCCCCTGCGGCGTAATCTCGCCGGCGGTCGAACAACCGGCGTGGTGGAGCCCCGGCGCGTGGACCGAGAGTGCCCGCGACAGGGCCCCGGCCTCGACAAGGCTCTGGGAAAAGAACACGAGGGCGAAGCCGGCATCGATGGCGGCGGCCTCGGCGGCTACCGCGCGTGCGAAATCATCCGGGTCGGGCTCGTCCGTGGTCAGCGCCGACAAGCCGCATGCATAGCGCGTCCGTGAACCTGTCAGCGGCGTTCTCCCGCATTTCCTCCGACGCCTTCTTGTGCGCGGCTTTTCGAGTGCTTCTTGTGCGCGGCGTCGAAGGCATTGTTGCCGCCACGAGGCGTTTTGGCAATGGGGCCACAGGAATGCGCTTCGGTGCCCTGGCCATGATCGAAAGTACAATGATCCGCCTTTTCCGTCGTGCTGTTTTTTGTGCATTGTGCGGTGTACGAATAACGCATGGCCGAAGTGCCAACGGCTCGTCGGCAGCGTGATGACCAAGGTTGACACCCAGGGAGGGGCTATGTCGGACGTTTCGTTGATGGTGAACGGCAAGCGGGTTGGCGGTGTCGTCGAGGATCGAACACTGCTCGTCCATTTCCTGCGGGAGAATCTCGGCCTGACCGGCACCCATGTCGGTTGCGACACCTCGCAGTGCGGAGCCTGCGTCGTCCATGTCGACGGCAAGGCGGTCAAGTCCTGCACGATGCTCGCGGTCCAGGCGTCCGGGTCGACAGTAGTCACGATCGAAGGTCTCGCCAACGGCGCTGACCTGCACCCCGTCCAGGCGGCCTTCAAGGAATATCACGGTCTGCAATGCGGCTTTTGCACGCCAGGCATGATCATGGCTGCAACCGACATGATCAACCGCCATCCCGAAGGCCTCGACGAGGCGACGGTGCGGGCAGAACTCGAAGGCAACATCTGCCGCTGCACCGGCTACCACAACATCGTGAAGGCGATCCTGGCCGCATCGAAGACGATGTCGAAGAGCGCCGCGAAGGGCAAGGCGAAACAGGCAGCTTAGGCAATAGGCAATAGGCAATAGTGAGTAGGGCAAACATCGATATGACCACGAGCCCTTCCACTACTGCCTAACCCCTACTGCCTATCCCCTAAATTCGGGAGGAATTTCCATGGGCATCGAAGGCGTTGGCGCTCGGGTCGCGCGCAAGGAAGACAAAAGGTTCATCACCGGCGCCGGCCGCTATGTCGACGACATGGTGGTTCCCGGCATGAAGCATGCGGCCTTCGTGCGCAGTCCGCACGCCCATGCGCAGATCAAGAAGATCGACGTGAAAACGGCTCAGGGCATGCCGGGCGTCATCGGCGTCTTGACCGGCAAGGAACTCAAGGCCGACGGTATAGGCAACCTCATCTGCGGCTGGATGATCCATTCCAAGGACGGCTCGCCGATGAAGATGGGCGCATGGTCGCCGCTGGCCGTCGACAAGGTCCGTTATGTCGGCGATGCCGTCGTCATCGTCGTGGCCGAGACCAAGGGCCAGGCACGCGATGCCGCCGAGGCGGTCGAAATCACCTACAAGGAACTGAAGGCGGTGGTCGATGCGACCAAGGCGCTCGAAAAGGGCGCGCCCCAGGTCCATGCCGAGGCCGAGAACAACCTGATCTTCGACTGGGAGATCGGCGATGCCAAGGCGACCGATGCCGCCATCAAGGCGGCAGCGCACGTCACCCGCATGAAGATCGTCAACAACCGGCTGGTGCCCAACGCCATGGAGCCGCGCGCCGCACTTGGCCATTACGACAAGGCCGAGGATCATTACACCTGCTGGACGACATCGCAGAATCCCCATGTCGCGCGACTGGTGATGAGTGCTTTCTACAATGTCGCGCCCGAAAACAAGCTGCGCGTGATCGCGCCGGATGTCGGCGGCGGCTTCGGCTCCAAGATCTATATCTACCCGGAAGAGATCGTCTGCCTGTGGGCCTCGAAGAAGACCGGCGTGCCGGTCAAATGGGTCGCCGATCGCACGGAGAGCTTCCTCACCGACGCCCATGGCCGCGACCATGTCTCGACGGTGGAGATGGCTTTCGACAAGAACAACCGGATCACCGGGCTGAAGGTCGACACGATCGCCAATCTCGGCGCCTACATGTCGCTGTTCTCGTCCTGCGTACCGACCTATCTCTACGCCACGCTGCTGTCGGGCCAGTATGACATCCCGGCCATCCACGCCAATGTGCGCACCGTCTACACCAACACCGCTCCCGTCGATGCCTATCGCGGGGCAGGGCGGCCGGAAGCCACCTATCTGCTGGAACGCACCATGGAGGCCGCGGCACGCGAACTCGGCGTGTCTCCCGCGGAGCTGCGGCGCAAGAACTTCATCACGACGTTTCCGCACCAGACACCGGTGATCATGAACTACGACGCCGGCGACTATGCGACCTCGCTCGACGCGGCGATGAAGACCGCCGACTATGCCGGCTTTGCCGCGCGCAAGGCGGATGCGGCTGGGAAGGGCAAGCTGCGCGGCATTGGCATGAGCTGCTATATCGAGGCCTGCGGCATCGCGCCGTCGGCGGCGGTCGGCTCGCTTGGCGCCGGTGTCGGCCTGTGGGAATCGGCGGAAGTGCGGGTCAACGCCGTCGGCACGATCGAAGTGCTGACGGGCTCGCACAGTCATGGCCAGGGCCATGAGACGACATTCGCGCAACTGGTCAATCAGCGCTTTGGGGTGCCGATCGACTCGGTTTCGATCGTCCATGGCGACACCGACAAGGTGCAGATGGGCATGGGCACCTACGGTTCGCGTTCGGGCGCGGTCGGCATGTCGGCAATTGCCAAGGCGCTCGACAAGGTGGAGGCCAAGGCCAAGAAGATCGCGGCCCATCTGCTCGAAGCCGACGAGGGCGATATCGTCATCGAGAATGGCGAGGTCAAGGTGGCCGGGACCGACAAGAGCCTGCCGTGGTTCCAGGTGGCCTTGGCTGCCTATACCGCGCACAATCTGCCGGCCGGCATGGAGCCAGGACTGAAGGAAACGGCGTTCTACGATCCGGCGAACTTCACCTTCCCGGCGGGCTGCTACATCTGCGAGGTCGAGATCGATCCGGAAACCGGAACGACGGAGATCGTCCAGTTCGTGGCGGCGGACGATTTCGGCAACATCATCAATCCGATGATCGTCGAAGGCCAGGTGCATGGCGGTATCGCCCAGGGCGTGGGGCAGGCGCTGCTGGAGGGGGCTCACTACGACGCCAGCGGCCAGCTGCTGACGGCAAGCTACATGGATTACACCATGCCGCGCGCCGGCGACCTGCCGTCGTTCAAGGTCTCGACGTCGAACACGCCATGTCCGAGCAACCCGCTCGGCATCAAGGGCTGCGGCGAGGCCGGTGCCATCGGCTCGCCGCCGGCGGTGATCAATGCCATCACCGATGCCATCGGCATCGCCGACATCGCCATGCCGGCCACACCGTCGACTGTGTGGGCCGCGATCCGGGCCGCGAAATGAGTGAGTAGGGAGTAGTGAGTAGCGAATAGGGCACCGTGTCACCTCCGGCGGCCATTCCCTGCTCCCTACTGACTGCTCACTACTGCCTGACCACTTAGGGGAGGATCCCATGTACGCAGTCAACTATCACCGTGCCGCCTCGGTCGCTGAAGCCGCCAAGATCGTGAAAAATGGGGACGCCAAGCTGCTATCGGGCGGCATGACGTTGATCCCCGCCATGAAGACGCGGCTGGCGGCCCCTTCCGATCTGGTCGACCTGTCACGCATCAAGGAGTTGCAGGGCGTCAAGGTGTCCGGCAAGACGGTCACGATCGGCGCTGCCACCACGCATTTCGACGTCGCCAATGACGAAAAGCTGCGCAAGGCCTGCCCGGCGCTTGCTCATATGGCGTCGCTGATCGGCGACCCGGCGGTTCGCCACAAGGGCACGATCGGCGGCTCGATCGCCAATAACGATCCGGCGGCGGATTATCCGGCGGCGCTGCTGGCGCTGGGCGCCACCATCATCACCAACAAGCGCGAGATATCAGCCGACAAGTTCTTCAAGGGGTTGTTCGAAACCGCCTTGAAGGATGGCGAGATCATCACGGCGGTCTCCTTCACCGCTCCGGCAAAGGCCGCGTACGAAAAATTCCGCAACCCAGCCTCGCGCTACGCGATCGTCGGCGTGTTCGTGGCCAAGGGCAAGGACGGCGTCAGTGTTGCCGTCACCGGCGCCGGCGACGACGGCGTTTTCCGCTCGAAGGAGATCGAGGCGGCACTCGCCAAGAGCTTCGATGCCGCTTCGCTCAATGGCGTGAAAGTGCCGGCCAAGACCCTGATGAGCGACATCCACGCTTCCGCCGACTACCGCGCCAATCTGATCGCGGTCATGGCCAAGCGCGCGGTGGCGGCAGCCAACGCCTGACGCAAGATCGATTGCGGACAAAAAGGGGCTGTCGCGGCCCCTTTTTCTTTCCTTGCGCCTGTAGCTGCCCAGACCCCCGGCGCTGCGTCCCATCCTCTGCTTGAAGCAATTGCGGCCCATGCTTGCTCGGGAATCGCATTGGCGACAATCTCGCACTTGCACAAATTCATATTGCACTGCAGTATGGGTTGGGGCGGGAATGCGAGCCGGGTTCGGAATCCTTACCGCCGTGCCCTTTCGCATGCCAATGCGAAGGGATCGGCATGTCCGAAATTTCCGCGACCCATTTGGTTCCGTCCCGAGCGATCGCCGACCGATCGGCGGCCAGGACAAGGCTGGCCTATCTCGATGGCTGGCGCGGCCTGTCGATCGCCCTGGTGCTGATCGGGCATTTTTTCCCCATTCCCGGCATCAATCTGGGCGTGCTGGGCGTCGAATTCTTCTTCGTGCTCAGCGGCCGGCTGATGGCCGAAATCCTGTTCATCGAACGCTATCCACTGAAGAAATTCTTCAAACGCCGCTTCTCGCGCATCTATCCGGCGCTTCTGGTCTTTGTCGTCCTCGCCATGGTCGCGCTCTCCGGCACGTTCATCGGCTTCAAATGGAAGGCGGCCGTGACGGCGCTGACATTCAGCTACAACTATGCGGGAATTCTCCTGAACCGGGCCGGCGCGCTCGACCACATCTGGTCGCTCTGCATTGAAGAGCATGCCTACATTATCCTGGCGGCGATCAGCGCAATCGTTGCCAGCCGAAGCCGTGTCGTGCCGCTGCTGCTGGTCTTGGCTGCGCTGGCCATGGCCAATGGCGCGGCTTCCTACTGGTTCCTGCACATGGACTATGAAACCACATACTGGCGCACCGACGTGCACATCGCCTCGATCCTGCTGTCGGCCGCGATCTGCCTGCTCAAGGCCGACGGCAAGCTGCCGTCCTTGCTGAAGGGACCCTATGTCGCCGTTGCGGCGGCTGCCGGCGCGGTCTTCCTGTTCATGGACGCCGTGCCGACACCGATCCACTACCTGGTCGCGGTGCCGTTGCTGGCGATTGCCGTCAACGCGCTGGATTTCAGCACGAGGTTCTTGTCGGGATGGCTGTCATCCTTGCCGATGACGACACTGGGCCTGTGGTCGTATTCGCTCTATCTGTGGCAGCAGCCCTTCTACAAATTCGTCTACGATCAGGGCACCAACCCATGGCCGATGCTGGCCGGCGTCTTTGCCTGCGCGCTCTGCAGCTACTACCTCATCGAGCGCCCGGCGCGTGAATGGCTCAACCGCAATTGGTGAGTGAGCGCCGCCGATGGCGAGCGCCACCGGATCAGGCGGCGATCCGCCTGACGTAATAACGCACCGCTTTCTTGCCGCCGTGGATCACCGCGTCGCCGACTTCGGCGAAGCCGAGGGCGGCGTGGAAGGCGTCCGAGGCGGGGTTGGGCGGGTCGGTGTTGACCTCGCAGGTGACCAGCGTGTGGCCGGCGCTCTGCGCATGGTCGAACAGGTCCCGATAGAGCAGGCGAGCATGGCCGCGGCCTCTTGCATGCGCCGCCACGACGACGCGGTCGACATAGATGAAGTGTTCGTAGCGCTCGCGGAACCAGACGAAGTTCGGGCTGTCGTAGTTCGCATCCTGGTCGAAGGTCATGATGAAGGCTTCGAGATCACCGATGCGGCGCGCATAAAATGCCTCGCCGAGCAGGAAGGACAGCCGTTCGGCTTCGAGCCACGACAATTCGGCGGCGTGCTCGTTGTTGAGCGCCAGAATGGCGGCTTCGTCGTCCTGCGCTATGCAGTCTATCGGAGGGGTCATGCCTTGGCCGCCGTGATCGTCGCCGCCACCAGCGGTGTATCGGTCAGTGTGTTGCGATACTCGCGGTCGAGATCGGAGCCGCCCATGCCGACCTTGGGATTGCGGTAGCGCATGGCGCTCGGCACGTCCTTGAGGGCGGCGAAGTGCATTTCGGCCAGGCCGGTCCTTGCGCGCACCTCGGCGATGTTGCCGAGATCGAGCCCGCCACAGCCGAGGATGATGATGCGCCCGTCGGCCTGACGCACCAGATCCGCCAGCAGTGGCAAGCCCTCGATCGCGGTGTCGCGCTGGCCGCTGGTCAGCACACGGCCAACCTTGCAGCGGATCAGCGCTTCCAGCGCCTCGGCCGGATCGCGCGTCATGTCGAAGGCGCGGTGGCAGGTGACGTTCAAGGCGCCTGCGGCCTCGGTCAATTCGCCCATGCGCTTCTCGTCGATGGTGCCGTCGGCGTTCAGGCAGCCGAACACCACGCCGGGCACGCCGAGTTCGCTGAGCGCGGCGACATCGGCGAGCATCGATCGGTATTCGGTCTCGCTGTAGAGAAAATCGCCGCCGCGCGGCCGCACCATGACGTGGAACGGCACGGTCGCCTGGTCGAGCGCTGCGCGCACCGTGCCGAGGCTGGGCGTAATGCCGCCCTCGACCAGGCTGGCGCAGAGTTCGACTCGGTCGGCGCCGGCGGCCTGCGCGGCGAGCAGGCCATCGATGCCTTCGACACAGATTTCGATCAGCGGCGGGCGAGTTTGCGTGGTCAAGAGGCGATCCAGTTCATCATGTTGTGGAGAGCCCTAGCACCACGACGGCTGACGCGAAAGCGTGAACCTACGCCGCCATTTGGACCAGATGGCAGATTCCATTCTTGACTGTTGCATAACTGCATGGTTATGAGTAATGTATAGCTGGCAGGTTATTGATTGCGCGTGCGTGGCGCGACGACAACAACGAGAGGAGCAAGGCATGACGGAAACCAAATCGATCGTCGTCGAAAGGCTGATCCCATATTCGGCGGAAAAGATATGGCGCGCACTGACCGTGCCAGCACTCGTCGGCGAATGGCTCATGCAGAATGACTTCGCGGCGCAAGAGGGGCATCGCTTCACATTCCGCGCGACGCCAGTTCCCGGATGGTCTGGCGTGACGAACTGCGTGGTGCTGAAAGTCGAGGTGCCGCGGCTGCTGGCCTACAGTTGGGGCGATGGGACGGAATCGGACAGTGGGTTGAAAACCGTGGTGACATGGTCACTGACGCCCGACGGTGTGGCGACCCGGGTGCGAATGGAGCAGTGGGGATTCCGGCCGGCCGACGAGCGTGGCTATATCGGCATGGGAAGTGGCTGGCCGCGCATTCTCGAACGGCTCGAACAGGTTACCGCAAAACAGGCCTGATACGCGGCGGGCAGCCAACAGTTTTCATCAAGTTCGAAACCCTGGATGCGAGTCGTCCGGGCCGGGAAAACACGCCCGGAGAAACAATTCAAAAGGAGAACGACCATGCAAGCAAGGATCAAGAACCCGGTGATGCTCATCCCCGGTTCGGTGCAGGCGCTGCTGGCGCTGGACAAGTCGACCGAGGCGGCCGACGTGCCCTATGTGACGCGCAAGCTCATTCATCTGCGCGCCAGCCAGATCAACAACTGCAGCGTGTGCGTCGACATGCATGCGCGCGAACTGAAGAAGGCCGGAGAAAAGGACGAGCGCATCTTTGCGCTGGCGGCATGGCGCGAGACGCCGTATTTCACTGACGCCGAACGCGCGGCATTGGCGCTGGCCGAAGCCGGCACCAGACTGGCCGACCGGCCGGACGCGGTGCCGGACGATGTCTGGGACGAAGCGGCCCGCCATTATGATGAAAAGGCCCTTGCCGCGCTGGTCATCCAGATCGCGCTGATCAACGCCTTCAACAGGCTGAACGCAGCGACCCGGCAGCCGGTTGGCGCCTGGGGCTAAGCGCTGGGGCTGCCGCGAGGCGAGGGGCGGGCGGCGCATTGCCTTCCCGCCCTCGGGGCACCTGCAGCCTGGCGGCTACTGGCGCAATTCCGTATTCTTGGCGCCTTCCTCGACCTGATCGATCACCAGGAGCTTGACCGGCCCATCGCCAATGTTGGTGGCCTGGTGCCACTGCCCGATCATTTCGACGATGAAATCGCCGGTCTTGTAGGTGTTGCTGTTGCCGGTCTCGACATTGGTGACCTTCAGCTTTCCAGCCTGGACATAGGCGTAGCGCGGGAAGGGATGGCGATGGACCGGCAAGGTCGCGCCGGGCGCGATGTCATAGGTCGAGACCAGCACCTGCACGTTCTTCTGCGGCAGCGTGATCGGCTGGCCGGATGCCGTGGTGGTGCGTGATGCGAGCGGCGTCACGACGACCGGGGTTCCGCCGCTGTCCAATGCATGAGCGCCGGTCGCGAACGACGCTGCCGTGAGCAGCAATGCCGATACCAGGATTTTCCGCATGATGTCCTCCCTTGACCGAACGCATCTATCGCGCGGCGGCGGCAGCGTGCAAGGAATGCTTTCACCGCAAAAGTCTGGCGCATGCCCGATCTTGAATGGCCGTGGTGCCGCTCCGAAAATTTTTTTGGGCGACCTCTTGAACAAAAAAACCGTGATTCCCAGATCGTTTTCCGTCGAGGCTTCGGCTCGACATACCGCGCCGCAGCAGCGCTGCGGCGACCCGTAAACCATGTTGCTTCACGGAGGATATGGCTATGAGAAGCTTTGATTATTCCCCTCTTTACCGCACCACCGTCGGCTTCGACCGGCTGTTCGACATGCTCGAAAACAGCGTCCGCTCCGACTGGCCTCCCTACAACATCGAGAAGAATGGCGACAACGACTATCGCATCACCATGGCCGTCGCCGGCTTCGGTCCTGACGAAGTGGACCTTGTGCAGAACGGCCCTGAATTGTCCGTAATCGGACAGAGGAAGCCTGATCAGCAAAATCTGGAAATCCTCCACCGCGGCCTGGCGATAGGCAACTTCAAGCAGGTGTTCAAACTTGCAGACCACGTCAAGGTCAAGGCGGCCAATATCCATAATGGCCTGCTGTCGGTGGACTTGGTCCGCGAAGTGCCCGAGGAACTCAAGCCTCGGCGCATCGAGATCCGCTCCGAAGCCAGAGCGGTTTCGCTTCAGGAGAGCGGCAGCAAGCAGTCCATGGATGCAGAGCTGCAACGCAAGGTCGCCTGATACTGGCAACCTCAGTCTGTGGTCCGCCTCCCGGCCTGGCCGGGAGGCACAGATCGCGGAGAATGGAGATGAGATACGAATCTGACTGTGTTCATGAATTCAGACTGACAGATCACGCAGAGGAATTCGCTGCCCTGCGTACGCCCGAGGACGTCCTGAACGAGGACATGACGGTCGGCGAGAAGAGGGCTTTGCTCGCCTTCTGGGCTTCAGATGCCAATGCGGTTCCTGACAATCCCACCCTACGCCAATTGGACAGCGGTGCCATTGCGCAAGTCAGCGAGATTCTTCTTGCGCTCCACACCCTGGACGAGATTGGCCGCAAGCCGCCGGCCAGGGCACCGTTTGACCGCAGTCCGTCTTCAGGCCGGCGTCGAAACAAAACGAGGCGTAGCTGGCTGCGATACCCCTGGCGGGATGACGATGACGATGATCCGCCGCCGGTTCCGGCCTATGCCGGTGTCCCGCCCAGATGTGGAGATGGCGGCATGTTCGCGGAGCCTGAGCATGCCGTTGCGTGAAAAGCTGAACCAGCAAACCAAATCGCTCAACCGAATGGAGGACCATATGGGCGACAGGACGTTCGATCGACCAGTGTTGGTTAGGAATGGTCAGTTCATTCAAGAAATAGGAAGTCTTGATCACGCATTCGATTTCCTGGACGAGTGGCCGCGGGAACGTCGGGGCCCGATTTTCGAGACGGCCTTCCGGGCTTGCCAGCGTGCTTACGACGGTCAGATACCCCTGTCGGTCGCGCGCGATGCCGTCGCTGGGTTCGCGAGATCCGTCAAGATCCTGCAGGAGCCGCTTGCTCCGCTTCCCTGGATGAGCGGCACCAAATCAGGCCGCGGTGGGGTAGCCGCCTAGCTGGGGCAACGGCAGCGGCCAGAAGTGTCGCTGCCACAGCCCGTCAAGGCGCTCCTCTTAGGCAATCGGCCTTTCCGGGGCTCCGACTGCAAGAAGATCAATCTCAGCCTCGTCTTCGCCGGCCAGACCGTTGGCATCAAACAGGTCGAAGACCATATCTGGCTGGCGAGCTTCATGGCCTACGATTTGGGATACTTCGATGATGAGACATGCAGGCTCGAACCACTCCAAAACCCCGTCGGGCCAAAAGTGTTACCCATGTCTCCGGTATAAACCGTAACCTATGTGTCCGGAACGGACCTTGGAAATGTTGGCTCCCCGGGCCGGATTCGAACCAGCGACCAACCGGTTAACAGCCGGTTGCTCTACCACTGAGCTACCGGGGAACGGAGGCTCTTTGAGCAAGTGGCGCAGCCTATAGCAAACCCGTTTCGGCTTTGCAAAGAAGCATTTCGCATTTTTCCGAGACTTTTTCGCGCAGCGGTTTCTCGCAATCGGCCTTGGCCGCCCTCATATTAGCCGTCTTGGCGACGGCACGGAACCGAAAGGGCGGTCGCGGCTTTTCGTAAAATGACATTATCGAGCCCCCAGACAGGCAGTTCTTCGCGATGACGGCAGCGGACGAAAACCGGATAGCAGCACGAAAGATCTCGGTTTTCGGCCGCGAATTCACCATGCCGCAGTCGCGCGGTCTCAGAATCACGATCGGCGTGCTTTTGACCATTGGCGGCATTCTCGGTTTCTTGCCGATCCTTGGGTTCTGGATGGTGCCGCTCGGACTGCTGGTGCTCTCCTACGAATTTGCCATGGTGCGCCGCCACCGGCGCCGCTTGGTCGTCTGGTGGGAGCGGCGACGCCGGCCGGATTGAGCGGCCGATACATCTGGCATGGCGGTGGTCTCCGAAGAGAATCAATTCTGGCGCTGTTTCTCCGTGCCAGGTTCCTCCAAATCCGGTTGCGTGCCTGCCTTCAAATCCTCGCTGATCTGCTTCAGGACCGCGGAAGCCGAGGCCAGACGCGCGCGGTCACGCGGTGAAAGCCTGCCTGTGCCTTCTATTCTCAGGCAGTTGATGGCGTAGCGCACCAAGTCCTCGGACCCCAGCAGCGGCACGTTTTCCGTTCCGTTCGTTTCGTCGTTCGGTTTGGCCAGGGTCATGGCGCAGTCCTCCCGGTTTCACAACGCAAGCCGGAGCGCGGAGTTTCGCTCGATCATCCGCCATGCTTAACGGATTGCGAAGTGAGCGGGTGGCTATGACGGCGAACTGACAGGGCCGCAGCCGGCGCAGACGAAACCGTTCGGAATACGTCGTGGCCGCTTGACGGCTTTTTCGCCGCAACCTATTGGAACCGGGTGGAACGCCGGGAGCAACGAGGCCTCGTGGCGGAGTGGTTACGCAGAGGACTGCAAATCCTTGCACCCCGGTTCGATTCCGGGCGAGGCCTCCAATACCCGGGCTCCCGCGCGTCAGCGCCGGAGCCTGAAGTTCCGGTCGACATGAACCGCGATTCTGACGCGGCAAGCAGATTGGTTGGGACATGAGCGCTGATTTCTCCGAACTTCGCGTCAAGATGGTCGATGGTCAGGTCCGCACCACCGACGTGACCAGCGCGCCGCTGCTCGACGCGTTGCTTTCCGTGCCCCGCGAGGTTTTCGTCGGCGATCGCCAGCGCGATCTCGCCTATATCGACGAGGACATCCGCATCGCAGACAGCGCCGATGGCTCGCGCTACCTGATGGAGGCTTCGCCGCTGGCCAAGCTGATGCAACTGGCCGAGATCAGTGTGACCGATTCGGCGCTCGATGTCGGCTGCGGCACCGGCTACGCTTCGGCGATCCTGTCGCGCCTGGCGAGGTCCGTCGTGGCGCTCGAAAGCGATTCGGCATTGGCGCAAACCGCCGCGTCGACCCTGTCCAGCCTGGGCTGCGGCAATGTGACCGTGGTCCAGGGCGCTCTGGCGCAAGGCCATGCGGCGAAGGCGCCGTACAATGTCATCTTCATCGGCGGCAGTGTCGCCAAAGTGCCGGCGTCGCTGCTCGACCAGCTCGCCGAAGGCGGCCGCCTGGTTGCGGTCGAGGGTCAGGGCAATTCGGGCGTGGCGCGGCTTTTTTTCAAGGCGGGGGGGGTTGTAACCGGGAGAAGGGCATTTAATGCGGCAATTAAGCCACTACCCGGATTCGAACGTGAGCATGCTTTCGAATTCTGAATGATTTGGCCTTGCAGCAAAGGCTTTGTCATGGTCGCTTGCATTTGAACGATCGTTGCTGATCCCAGACTGGGGGCACTTTGGGCTGAGCAACAGGGAACATGAAACACGCCGTTCGGGCTGCTCAGGAAGAGAAGCTGGTGCGGCGCGGTTCCCATGGAAAACGAATGAGGGTTAAACCGTGCCGTCAGTACGCAAGTCACTTTTCACCGCCGTCCTTGTGTCGGCGACCGCGCTGTCCCCACTGGCTGCATCGGCCGAAACCATCACGGGTGCCCTTGCAAAAGCCTATCAGTACAATTCCACACTAAATTCATCGCGTGCCGGCGTGCGCGTGACCGACGAGAGCGTGGCCATAGCCAAGTCAGGCTGGCGCCCGACGATCACCGGCTCGGCCAACATCGACTATACGAACACGCGCCAGGCAAATGGCGGCGGCAATTCGAAGCTGACAAGCGGCAGCTACGGCATCCAGATCAACCAGTCGCTGTTCGACGGCTTTCAGACAAGGAACAATGTCGCGGCGGCCGAATCCCAGGTCAAGGCGTCCGTTGAAAGCCTGCGCAATACCGAGGAGAACACGCTGTTCAATGCGGCCATGGCCTATATGGACGTGATTCGCGACAGGCAGATCGCGGTGCTGACCGAACAGAACCTGCAGTTCCTGACCGAGCAGGCGCGCGCCGCGCGCTCGCGCTTCGAGGTCGGCGAAGGCACGCGCACCGACGTTGCGCAGGCCGATGCCTCGCGCGCTTCCGCGGTGGCAGCGCTGAGCGCTGCGCGCGCGCAGGCGCTGGCCAGCGCCGCGACCTATCACCAGGTGGTCGGTGACGAGCCCGGCAAGCTCAAGGCCGCTTCGCCATTGGGCAGGTTGTTGCCGTCGAGCCTCGACGCCGCGATCGCCATCGGATCGGCCGAACACCCGGCCATCCTTGCCACCCAGCATCTGGTCGATGCCGCTGCATTTTCGGTGAAATCGTCCGAGGGCGCGCTGTTGCCGCAGTTGTCGGCTTCGGCTGGCGTTTCGGAAAACTACCGCAACGCCATCCCCGACTTGTCAGGTTCCAACGGCAATTCGACGTCGGCCAATATCGGCGCGACGCTGACCATTCCGATCTATTCGGGCGGCCGAACCTCGGCGGTCGTGCGGCAGAACAAGGAATCGCTGGGGCAGGCGCGTATCCAGGTCGACGTCAGCCGCGACCAGGTGCGCCAGGCCGTCGCCACGGCATGGTCCCAATACACCGCCGCGCAACAAAGCGCGTCCGCCAACAAGCAGGTGATCGACGCCGCCCAACTGGCCCTGAACGGCGTCATCGAGGAGCGCAATGTCGGCCAGCGCACGACGCTCGACGTGCTCAATGCGCAAGCCGCCGTCATCACCGCCAAGATCAACCACGCTGGTTACGAACGCGATGTGGTGGTGGCAAGCTATGCCATCCTGTCGGCGATGGGCCGCCTGTCGGTCGACCGGCTTGGCTTGGCGGTGACGAAGTACAAGCCGGAGGAACACTACAACGCCGTCAAGGACAAGTGGATCGGCCTGCGCACGCCGGATGGCCGCTAGGCCCTTCGTTCGAACGGCGTTTCCGGGCTGAGTGGTTCGTACGGGAACACAGGATTGTCGTTGTCCTTCTGGTGGTTGCTAACGGGAACCGTCACACGGCTTTGGCGGAATCGCTCTAATCTGTTGAAATCCCACATGTCCCCAGATTGGGGATTCTCGTGCGGCGATCCGTCGGTTACGCTGTCGCCATGATTCGAATCCGGCTTTTGCCGGAGCGGAAACCTGCAACGGGTCACAAGGGCGGCGGATGTGACGATGGCAACGGCAAGCAGCGCACAGCGCGAACCCTCCATGGAAGAGATACTCGCTTCCATCAGGAGGATCATCGAAGACAGCGACAACGGCCGCAAGCAGCCCGGCGACGCCGATGAGTTGCAACAGGACCTGGAGCCCGCGCCGAGTGCTGTTCCAGCTGCGGATATCGATGCGTTCCGCGCCGAACTGCATGCCGTCCCAGAGGTCAGGAAGCCTGTCGCGATGGCGGAAATCCAGACGCCAGCCATACTGCCGGCGACAGCACGCACCGAAACGCCGCCACGTGCCGATCCGGCTGCGGGCAGGACGCCGACGACATTGGCTGAGGTCAGCGCCCGGGTTGCCGCCGAGCCGGCGCCTGCCGCCAGCCGCGACGCGCCGGCGGCTCCCGTCGAGGTTGCGACAAGTGAAGCCATCGTCGCCGATTGGCGTCGCGAGATCGCGGCGGTTGGCGAGCAAGCCAAGGCGATGCCGGAGCGGAGCATCCGCCCATCGCCCCAGCCGGATGTGTCGGCGAGCGAGTCGGCGGCGGAACCTGCGATCGAGCGGTCTTCGTCAAACGATGCTCCAACGGGCACGGCTCAGGCGCGCGCGGCGGTAAACGAAGCGCATGCGGTGCGTCCCGCAATTCTTTCCGAACACACTGGACGGCAGGTTGCAGCCGCCTTCGGCGAACTGTCCGACGCCTTTGCAAGCCGCAGCAAGAAGACATTCGACGAGATGGCCGAGGAAATGCTGCGGCCGATGCTGCAGGATTGGCTGGACAACAACCTGCCGACGCTGGTCGAAAGGCTGGTGCGCGAAGAGATCGAGCGCGTGGCACGCGGGGCGCAATAGCGTCTAGGCCTGAATTCCAGAAGAAACGCCGCCGTCGAGGCGGCGTTTTTCGTTGTGAAGAGGTCGGCCGTTGGTTGCCGAACTGGCGAAGGCGATCAAATTGCCATCGGGGTCGCTGACAATGAAGGCGCGGGAGCCCCGGGCTCGTTCGCAGCGATGCCTCGCGGCGAAGATGCGATCGCCGCGCGGCCTTCTGTTGAAATGAATAGGTCCGCGCCTATCTGCTTGTGACGATCCCAGGCTGCCCTCGCGGTTGACTTGGCCAAGACCTTCCGATTTACACCGAACCAGCAAAATTCCCGACAGCGCGGACCGTTTTCCCATGCTTGAAAAGACCTATGACGCCAAGACCGTCGAGCCGAAGATCGCCAAGATGTGGGAGGAAGCCGACGCGTTTCGCGCCGGCGCCGGAGCGGAAGAGGGGGCCGAGGCCTTCACCATCGTCATTCCGCCGCCCAACGTCACCGGGTCGCTGCATATGGGCCATGCGCTCAACAACACGCTGCAGGACATTCTGGTTCGTTTCGAGCGCATGCGCGGCAAGAACGTCCTGTGGCAGCCCGGCATGGACCATGCCGGCATCGCCACGCAGATGGTGGTCGAGCGGCGGCTGATGGAAAAGCAGATCCATCGCCGCGATCTGACGCGCGAAGAATTCATCGAGAAAGTGTGGGAGTGGAAGGCCGAATCGGGTGGGTTGATCTTCAACCAGCTGAAACGTCTCGGCGCCTCCGCCGACTGGTCGCGCGAACGCTTCACCATGGACGAGGGCCTGTCCAAGGCCGTGCTCGAAGTGTTCGTCACGCTCTACAAGGAAGGGCTGATCTACAAGGACAAGCGCCTTGTGAACTGGGACCCGAAACTGTTGACCGCGATCTCCGACCTCGAGGTCGAGCAGCAGGAGGTCAACGGCAATCTCTGGCATTTCCGCTATCCGGTCGAAGGCGCGACCTTCGATCCGGAAAACCCACAGACCTTCATCACCGTGGCGACGACGCGCCCCGAGACCATGCTGGGCGACACGGCTGTCGCCGTGCATCCCGACGACGAGCGGTTCCAACATCTCATCGGCAAGAATGTCGTCCTGCCGATCGTTGGCCGCAAGATACCTGTGGTGGCGGACGAGTATTCCGATCCTGAAAAGGGGTCGGGCGCGGTCAAGATCACGCCGGCGCATGATTTCAACGACTTCGAGGTCGGCAAACGCCACCAATTGCCGGCGATCAACATCCTGACGGTCGAGGCGGCGGTCAAGTTGAAGGACAACGAGGACTTCCTGGCGGGCCTCGAGGCGACGCCGGAACGGCAAGCTGTCTGGGACGAGCTCGACGGTCTCGACCGTTTCGTCGCCCGCAAGAAGATCGTCGAACTGATGGAGGCCGGCGGCTTCCTCGACAAGGTCGAGCCGCATCGCCACGCCGTGCCGCATGGCGACCGCGGCGGTGTGCCGATCGAGCCGTACCTGACCGAGCAGTGGTACGCCAACGCGGCGGAACTGGCCAAGCCGGCGATCGCCTCGGTGCGCGAGGGGCGCACCAATTTCGTGCCTAAGAACTGGGAGAAGACCTATTTCGACTGGATGGAGAACATCCAGCCCTGGTGCATTTCGCGCCAGCTGTGGTGGGGGCATCAGATCCCGGCCTGGTACGGACCGGATGGGCGCGTCTTTGTCGAGAAGTCCGAGGAAGAGGCGCTGGGCGCGGCGATCGAATATTATCTGGCGCTCGAAGGCCCCTGGAAGGCCTGGGTCGAGGATAAGCTGGAGAACTTCAAGCCGGGCGAGATCCTGACGCGCGACGAAGACGTGCTCGACACCTGGTTCTCGTCGGCGCTGTGGCCTTTCTCGACGCTCGGCTGGCCGGACCAGACGCCGGAACTGAAGACCTACTACCAGACCGATGTGCTGGTGACCGGCTTCGACATCATCTTCTTCTGGGTCGCCCGCATGATGATGATGGGCCTGCACTTCATGGACGAGGAGCCGTTCCACACCGTTTATGTGCATGCGCTGGTGCGCGACAAGAACGGCGCCAAGATGTCGAAGTCGAAGGGCAACGTCATCGACCCGCTCGATCTGATCGACGAATATGGCGCCGACGCGCTGCGCTTCACCCTGACGGTGATGGCGGCGCAGGGACGCGACGTGAAACTCGACCCGGCGCGCATCGCCGGCTATCGCAATTTCGGCACCAAGCTGTGGAACGCGACGCGCTTTGCCGAGATGAACGAAGTCGCGCGCAATGACGATTTCTGGCTGAACGACGCCAAGCTGGCGGTCAACCGCTGGATCCTGACCGAGCTGACACGCGCCGCACGCCAGGTCACCGACGGCATCACCTCATACCGCTTCAACGAGGCGGCGGGAGCCGCGTACCGCTTCGTCTGGAACCTGTTCTGCGACTGGTATCTGGAACTGTTGAAGCCGGTATTCATGGGCACGGACGAGGCCGCCAAGGCCGAGAGCCGCGCCTGCGTCGCTTTCGTGCTCGACGAGATCTACAAGCTCCTGCATCCGATGATGCCGTTCATGACCGAAGAGCTGTGGGCGCAGACGGCGGGTGAGGGCAGGGAACGCGCCTCGCTGCTGTGCCATGCCGCATGGCCGTCGCCGGATTTCGAGGATGCTGAAGCGGCCGCCGACATCAACTGGCTGGTCGATCTCGTCTCCGGTATCCGCTCGGTGCGCTCGGAGATGAACGTGCCGCCGGCGGCAATAGCGCCGCTCGTGGTGGTCGGCGCCAACGACGTGACGCGCGAACGGCTGGTTCGCGAGGACTCAGCGATCAAGCGGCTGGCGCGTGTTGGTGACATCTCGCTCGCCGATGCGGCACCCAAGGGGTCGGCACAGATCGTGCTCAACGAGGCGACGATCTGCCTGCCGCTTGGCAGCCTGATCGACCTCACGGCGGAGGCCGCGCGGCTGCAGAAGGAACTGGTCAAGGTGACCGAGGAAATCGCGCGCCTGCACAAGAAGCTGTCGAATGAGAAATTCGTTGCCAGCGCGCCGGCCGAGATCGTGGAAGGCGAGCGGGAAAAGCTGGCCGAATATCGCGCCGCGCAGGACAAGCTTTCGGTAGCGCTGACCAGGGTTCGCGACGCCGGCTGAAGGGCAGATTCGTGCATGACCCCGGAGCGAATTCCATGCGTCACCGGCCTCAAAAATGGGCATTCCGTTGCGTAAATGTTGACGTAAACGGAAACTTTTAGCCCCATTGTTGCCATAATGTAACAATGGGGCCAAATCCCCTCAAAATTAGCTGTTTTCGAGCTTTTTGGGGCCATTTTCGTGCATCTTTTCGGCGTTTTGGATGTGCCCAGGGCCGTTTTTGGCCTTGTGACATTCCTTTGCATTTTGTCGAAAAAGCGTTTGGCGGACATGTACATGTACGCCCGGGAATTCGTTGTTGCGCCGTTAACTTGAATTGGTTCTAGCTTGATCCACTAGTTATTCGGGAGGACATCCATGAGCAATTTGCGTCTGAAAGCACTGCTGGGGGCAGGGTGCTTTTCGTTGGCCTTGATGGGCTCGCTTATCCACCCGGCGCATGCTGGCGGTCTGGAGCGCGGCGGCTACGATATCGACCTGCTGTTCGATCCGGCCCAGGTCGCGACGGAGGCCGAAGCAACCTATGTGATGCCGGATCGCAAATACGAGAATGCCAAGGGGCCGGGCGGATTCAATCTCGGCTTGGGCACCTCGGCTGATGGAGCGGAGGGCTATTGGGTGCCGCGCATCGGTGTTAAGGCGCAGGTCGTTCCGGGCGTCGATTGCATGGTCGACTATTCCCAACCTTGGGGAGCACATTCCGCGCCAGGCATGTGGAACGGCGCAGTTTCAAACATAGAGACCGACATCAAGAGCGATAACTACGCGGGCACCTGCTCGTACAAGATGGATGCGGGCAAAGGTCAGCTTCGCTTTATCGGCGGTGTGTTCTATCAAAAGGTCTACGGCTTTAAGGAAAGTCTTGTGGCTTTCAACCCATTTGGGCCGTCACCGACGGGCCGTGTCGATCTGTCGACCACTGGCTGGGGCTGGCGCGCTGGCCTCGCTTATGAAATCCCAGACATCGCACTGCGCGCGAGCCTCGTCTATAACTCGAAGGTTAAGCTCGATAACATCGAGGGTACGCTCGATTTGACCAGTGTTGGCCAGGGCATAATTCCGATCTACGGCTCCACGCAATATATGCCGGATGTTGTTGAATTCAAATTGCAATCTGGCATCGCTCCTGGGTGGTTGGCTTTTGGCTCCGTCAAGTGGGTCAATTGGAGTGTCCTGCAGAGCGTTCCAATTTGTGCGGTGGGTACTCCCGACGCGCTCTGTGTCACGGGCGACAAACTGCACTCTGCACAGTTAACCTCACTCGATCTGATGTATCGTGATGGCTGGACGATCTCAGGCGGCGTTGGCCACAAGTTTAACGATCAGTGGAGCGCTGCTGGTCAGCTTTCATGGGATCGTGGCACTTCGCACGGCTATGGAGCGCAGACCGATACGTGGACACTTGGCGGCGGTGTTGCCTACACGCCTAAGCCCAACATTGAATTTCGCGTAGCTGGCGCAATAGGCGTCTTGACCAGCGGTCACTCAGGTATAGTGGCCGGGGACAATGGCTATGTTGCAGGTGACGACGCGAGTTACGACTTCGGCAATGATCTGGTCACGGCAATATCCGGCGGCGTCAAGATAAAGTTCTAAGCGTTTGAAAGTTTTAGTAAAAGGCCGGGCATTGCCCGGCCTTTTCGTTTGTGCCGACGTCGTCGCTGGCCCCATCATACAAGCTGCGTTGCATATAAGCCGCACTTGGGCCGCCTCGTGCGATTGTGACGTTTTGGCAACACTTTCTGAACAACCCCTGCGCTAAAGGTCAGGCCGAGGAAATTGCCCATTTCCCGCCATAAACCCGGCGCACCTCGAACTCGTCTCGGGACACGTGCCAAAAGGCTCGGCGATGGGGCAGGCCGCGCCGCCCGCGGCAAGGAAGAGAATGGACGCCAAGGTCATTTCAAAGGCTAAGCTCCCTAGCCGCCATGTGACTGTCGGTCCGGCGCGTGCGCCGCACCGGTCCTATCTCTATGCCATGGGCCTGTCGGCGGCCGAAATCGCGCAGCCGCTGGTCGGCGTCGCCTCCTGCTGGAACGAGGCAGCACCCTGTAACATCTCGCTGATGCGCCAGGCGCAGGTGGTCAAGAAGGGCGTGGCAGCCGCCAACGGCACGCCGCGCGAATTCTGCACCATCACCGTCACCGACGGCATCGCCATGGGCCACCAGGGCATGAAGTCGTCGCTGGTGTCGCGCGAAGTCATCGCCGATTCGGTTGAACTCACCATGCGCGGCCATTGCTACGATGCGCTGGTCGGCCTGGCCGGCTGCGACAAGTCGCTGCCCGGCATGATGATGGCCATGGTGCGGCTCAACGTGCCGTCGATCTTCATCTATGGCGGCTCGAT
Organism: Mesorhizobium sp. M8A.F.Ca.ET.165.01.1.1; assembly: GCF_004792065.1. Classification (NCBI taxonomy): domain Bacteria; kingdom Pseudomonadati; phylum Pseudomonadota; class Alphaproteobacteria; order Hyphomicrobiales; family Phyllobacteriaceae; genus Mesorhizobium; species Mesorhizobium sp. M8A.F.Ca.ET.165.01.1.1. Next base: position 310,028 of record NZ_SRTH01000003.1, read on the forward strand.
CCTGCCCGGCAGCTATCGCGGCCGCCAGATCACCGTGCAGGATGTGTTCGAGGCGGTCGGCCAGCACTCGGTCGGCACGATCGATGATGCCGAGCTGCTTGAAATCGAGCAGACCGCCTGTCCTTCGGCCGGTTCCTGCGGCGCCCAGTTCACCGCCAACACCATGGCCACCGTCGCCGAGGCAATCGGTCTTGCGCTGCCCTATTCCTGCGGCGCGCCGGCGCCCTACGAAATGCGCGACCGCTTCAATTTCGCCTCGGGCGAAAAGGTCATGGAACTGATTGCCAAAAACATCCGCCCGCGCGACATCGTCACCCTTAAGGCACTGGAAAACGCGGCGACCGTTGTTTCGGCCACCGGCGGCTCGACCAATGCCGCGCTGCATCTGCCGGCGATCGCGCATGAGGCGGGGATCAAGTTCGACCTGTTCGACGTGGCGAAAATCTTCGAGAAGACGCCTTACATCGCCGATCTCAAGCCGGGCGGCAAATATGTCGCCAAGGACATGTTCGAGGCCGGCGGCATTCCGCTGCTGATGAAGACGCTGCTCGACCACGGCTATCTGCATGGCGATTGCCTGACGGTCACTGGCCGTACTTTGGCCGAAAATATGGAGCACGTTGCCTGGAATGAACATCAGGATGTGGTCCGCCCGGCCAACAGACCAATTACCCAAACCGGCGGTGTCGTGGGTTTGAAGGGAAATCTTGCCCCTGAAGGCGCGATCGTGAAGGTCGCGGGCATGGCGGAGTTGAAATTCTCCGGCCCGGCGCGCTGTTTCGATTCGGAAGAGGAATGTTTTGAGGCGGTGACGAACCGCGCCTACCGCGAAGGCGAGGTTCTGGTCATCCGCTATGAAGGACCGCGCGGCGGTCCTGGCATGCGCGAGATGCTGTCGACGACGGCGGCACTCTACGGCCAGGGCATGGGCGGCAAGGTGACGCTGATCACCGACGGCCGTTTCTCGGGCGCGACGCGCGGTTTCTGCATCGGCCATGTCGGCCCGGAAGCGGCGGTTGGCGGCCCGATCGGCCTCATCAGGGATGGCGACGTGATTTCGATCGACGCGGTGAACGGAACGATCGACGTAGCGCTGTCCGAGGCCGAACTGGCGGCACGAGCGAAGACATGGAAGGCGCGCACGACCGACTATCAGTCGGGCGCGATATGGAAATACGCACAGACGGTAGGGTCCGCCAGGGATGGCGCGGTCACCCATCCGGGCGGTGCGAAAGAAACACACTGCTATGCGGATATCTGAGTTGTTGAAGTCAACACCAGAGTTGTTGAGGTCATCTGTCCTTCCGGCACTGGTCGCGGTTGCGATCTTTGGCGCCGTGGGCCAGGCCATGGCCTTCGACGACAAGGTGTTCGACGACAAGACCGGCGTGAAGCCGCAGTCGAGCCCCTGGGCAGTGTTTCAGTTCGGGTTCTCCGCCTACAAGAGCGGCCACAAGGAGCAGGCCGCCGAGGCCTACAAATATGCCGCCGAAAACGGCCAGATCGGCGCCACCTGGAAGCTTGCCCGCATGTATGCCGAGGGCGACGGCGTGGCCCGCGACGACTATGAGGCTTTCAAGTTCTTCTCGGAGATCGTCGACCAGGACGTCGAGCCCGGCTCGCCGGAAGAAAGCTATGTCTCCGACGCGCTGGTGGCGCTCGGCGACTATCTGCGCACCGGCATTCCCGGCAGCCCGGTCACCGAGAACGAGGTGGCGGCGCAGGAATATTACATGCGCGCCGCCGCCAACTACCGCAATCCGAACGCTCAGTTCGAGATGGGCCAGATGTTCCTGAAGGGCGAGGGCGGTGTGAAGGCCAGCGTCAAGCAGGCCGGGCGCTGGTTCCAACTCGCCGCCGAGAAGGGCCATGCCGGTGCGCAAGCGACGCTTGGCCACCTGTTGTTCCAGAGCGGCAAGATCGTGCGCGGCCTGGCGATGATGACCGCGGCCCTCGAGCGTGCGTCGCCGACCGATCAGCCCTGGATCCGCGGCATGCAGGAAGAGGCGTTCGCCGCGGCCGGCGAAGCCGACCGCCGCACCGCGATCTCGCTGGCGGACGACATCCTGACCAAGGGCAGCAACGCCGATCAGTAGGCTCTTTCCCCGTCACCATGCGGCGAGCCGAGGAGCGATCCGTGTAGCGGACGAAAAGCCAACTGCTTGGCTTCTCTAGCGAAGAACGTCGGCATGGTAATGACGGACAACGCCGGCCTATCGAGGCTCGTCTCGATCCGAGGACGAGGCAATCCAGGAGAAAATTAGTTTTCGGTTGGCTCCGTCGGGACCATGCTTGGCGCGGGTGTCGAGATCGGTGTGACGTGCAGGTGCGGCGCCATGGTGTTTGCCGGGCAGCTATCGCCAACCTTGGTCCAGGATGTGTTGTTGAGCACCATGTCGCAGCGAGCCAAATGACTCTGGTCGGCAACCGTCAGGCAGGCGACCTGGCCGACCGGATAGGATTTTCCATTGGCGAGACATTCCGGGGCGGCGAAGGCCGGCACGATCGCGGTCGTGGCGAATGCCAAGCCGATCGGATAAAGAGCAAATCGAATGGTCATGGGAACCCCGGCCACCATGATGAATTCCCATCATGCGCGCGATTGTGGCGACACGAGGTCCGGACAATTCGGCGGCAGAAGGGTCTGCGTCAGGCCGGCCGCAGCGCGAGGTCGATCGCCACCGGGACGTGATCGGACGGTTTTTCCCAGGCGCGCACATGCTTTTCGATCGACGCCGATGAGAACCGGTTCGCGGCTTCAGGCGACAGCAGCAGATGGTCGATGCGGATGCCATTGTTCTTCTGCCACGCGCCGGCCTGATAGTCCCAGAAGGTATAGGTATCCGGGGCATCGGTGACCGCGCGCACCGCTTCGGTGAAACCGAGGTTGAGCAGCCGGCGGAAGGCCTGCCTTGTCTGTGGCTGGAACAGCGCGTCGCCCAGCCAGTTCTCCGGAAACCGCGCGTCGATCGGCTCGGGAATGACGTTGTAGTCGCCGGCCAGCACCAGCGCCTCTTCCAGCCGCAAGCGTTCCTGCGCCCAGCGCTCCAGCCGCGCCATCCAGGAGAGCTTATAGGGAAACTTCTTCTCGTCATCGATCGGGTTGCCGTTGGGCAGATAGAGCGAGGCGACGCGAAGCGCGCCCTTGTCGGTCGAGAACACGCCTTCGATGAAACGTGCCTGTTCGTCGGCATCGTCACCCGGCAGGCCTCTGGTGACTTCATCGAAGCGCAGCTTCGACAGCAGCGCGACTCCGTTGAAGCCCTTCTGGCCGTGGGTCTCGACATTGTAGCCAAGCGCCTCGATCTCGGCGCGCGGGAACTGCTCGTCGACCGTCTTGATCTCCTGCAGGCAGACGATGTCGGGCGCGCTCTCGGTCAGCCAATGGGTCAGGTTACCGATGCGGGCGCGCACGCCGTTGATGTTCCAGGTGACGATTTTCATGACGGTCTCATTGTTCGTGCGGCGGAAGGCGTTCGACTAAACCGATCGTATTGCCTGCCGGGTCCTTTATAAAGGCCATCCATTCGCTTTCCCCCGCCGGACCGAACTGGCCTTCGGTGTCGCGATGGACGAGTGCCGGCGGCGCGGTGAACGGGATGCCGGCTGCCTTTGCCTGGGCGTAGAAGGCATCGAGGCCTGATATGTCGAGATAGATGGTGCCGGCCGGGATGCCGTCGGTGAACAACAGCCTGACACCGCCGGCCATGATGAAGGCGATGCCGGGCGGATCGAACCGCGCATGCACCCTCATGCCGAGGACATCGCGCCAAAAGGCCAATGTCGCGTCGAGGTCGCGACCGGCGGAGAGCGCAACCTGACGAACCGCGCCGGTTGCGGGCATCTCGGTCCTAGATGGAGAAGCTGGTGCCGCAGCCGCAGGAGGCGACCGCATTCGGGTTGAGGATCTGGAACGACTGCCCCATCAAATCGTCGACGAAGTCGATCACCGAGCCACCCATATAGACCAGGGACAGATCATCGATCAACACCGTGGCGCCGTCCTTCTCGATGGCAACGTCGTCGTCATTGCGCGCACCGACCAGATCGAACTTGTAGGAAAAGCCGGAGCAGCCGCCGCCCTCGACGGAAACGCGCAGCGCCGTCTTGCCGGCCTCGCCAGAGACAATTTTGGCGATCCGCTTGGCGGCGGCCTCGGTCATCTCGACTTTCATGGCGGTCTTGGCATCCGCGCCCATAGGCGTCACCTTGCTTTCGGTTTCACATGATAGGTATGAAGCGCGACGGGGCAAGTCAACTGCGGCGGCATCAGCCATGACAAATGAGCTTGGCGACATCGGATTCGGCTATCGGCCGCGCGCGGCCTATGCCACGGATCCGGCGCGCTCGCGCGGCCGGCTGTTCGACGAGGTGGAAAGTCCGACCCGCACGCCTTTCCAGCGTGACCGCGACCGGATCATCCATTCGACGGCGTTTCGGCGGCTGAAGCACAAGACGCAGGTCTTCATCGCCCATGAAGGCGATCACTACCGCACAAGGCTCACCCATTCGATCGAAGTCGCGCAGATCGCGCGTGCGCTGGCGCGGGCGTTGCGCGGCGACGAGGATCTCGCCGAAGCGGTGGCACTGGTGCACGATTTCGGCCACACGCCCTTTGGCCACACAGGTGAGGACGCGCTGAACGAGAAGATGGCGGCGTGGGGCGGCTTCGACCACAACGCACAATCCCTGCGCATCGTGACGAGGCTGGAGGCGCGCTACGCCGAGTTCGACGGGCTCAATCTGAGTTGGGAGACGCTTGAAGGCCTGGTCAAGCACAATGGTCCGCTCACCGACGGCAGCGGCAAGGGCCTGAAAGGGCCGGTCCCGCAGGCGATCCGCGACTACTCGCAATTGCAGGATCTCGAACTCGACCGGTTCGCCGGCATCGAAGCGCAGTGCGCGGCGATTGCCGACGATATCGCCTACAACACGCATGATATCGACGATGGGCTGCGGTCAGGGCTGCTGACGCTGGACATGCTGAAGGCCGTTTCGCTGCCTGGAACGATCCTGAAGAGCGTGCGCGAGCGCTATCCCAGGCTCGACGATGTGCGCACCGGCCACGAATTGATGCGGCGGCAGATCACGGCCATGGTCGAGGATGTGATCAAGTCAACGACCGCCAATCTGGAGCGGATCAGGCCGCTGAGCGTCGAGGCGGTGAGGGCGGCGGGCGAGACGATGGTGACATTTTCGGCCGAAATGGCGGAAGCCGAGAAGGAACTGAAGGCCTTCCTCTACAAGCACCTCTATCGGCACGAAGAGGTCATGCGGGTGCGTGCGGACGCCGAACAGATCGTCAGGGACCTGTTCGACGTCTATTTCGCCGACCCGCGCGCCATGCCCGATGGCTGGCGCGAAGGGCTGGACCGCGCCGAGGATCGCATCAAGGCACGCAGCGTCGCCGATTTCCTGGCCGGCATGACCGACACCTACGCGCTCAAGGAACACAGGCGTTTGTTTGACCGCACCCCGGATTTGAGCTAGGGCGGGCTCGATTTGCCGGCCAAAGGGCCGGATTCGTCGTAAAGCCGCCAGAGCATACACCATGAACATCTTCGCCGATTTCACCGCGCGAGTCGTAAAGGCTGTCGAAGCGCTTGACCTGAAAGACAGCAATGGCGTTTCGCCTGATCTGTCGCGCATCGCCGTCGAGCCGCCCCGCGACGCCAGCCATGGCGATCTCGCGACCAATGCGGCAATGGTGCTGGCCAAGCCCACCGGCCAGAACCCGCGCGCACTGGCCGAGAAACTGGCGGAAGCGCTGCGGGCGGACAATGACGTCGCCGCTGCCGAGGTCGCCGGTCCAGGCTTCGTCAATCTGCGGCTCAAGGACGGTTTCTGGCAGGCGCATCTGTCGACGCTTCTAGGCGAGGGGCGCAACTATGGCCGCTCGACGATCGGCGCCGGCCGCAAAACCAACGTCGAATATGTCTCGGCCAACCCGACCGGGCCGATGCATGTCGGCCATTGCCGGGGTGCCGTCGTCGGTGACGCACTCGCCAATCTGATGGCGTTCGCCGGTTACGACGTGACCAAGGAATATGTCATCAACGACGCCGGCTCCCAGATCGACGTGCTTGGGCGCTCGGCGATGCTGCGCTACCGCGAGGCGCTTGGAGAAGATATCGGCGAGATTCCGCCGGGGCTTTATCCCGGTGACTATCTTGTCTCCGTCGGCGAGGCCCTGGTCAGGGAGTTCGGCCGTTCCTTGCTGCAGATGCCGGACGACGAGGCGCTGGCCATCGTCAAGGACCGGACCATCGATGCGATGATGGCGATGATCCGCGAGGACCTTGCGCTGCTCAACGTGCACCACGACGTGTTCTTCTCCGAACGCACGCTGCATGCCGACAATGCCAGGAAGATCCGCTCGGCGATCAACGACCTGACGCTGAAGGGCCATATCTACAAGGGCAAGCTGCCGCCGCCCAAGGGCGAGAAGCCGGACGACTGGGAAGACCGCGAACAGACGCTGTTCCGCTCGACCGCCGTCGGCGACGACATGGACCGGGCGCTGGTCAAGTCCGACGGCTCGTTCACCTATTTCGCCGCCGATGTGGCGTATCTGAAGGACAAGGTCGATCGCGGCTTCGTCGACCTGATCTATGTTCTCGGCGCCGACCATGGCGGCTACGTCAAGCGCCTGGAAGCCTTGGCGCGGGCGATTGCCGGCGACGACGTCAAGCTCACCGTCCTCTTGTGCAATCTGGTCAAGCTGTTTCGCGATGGCGAGCCGGTGCGCATGTCGAAGCGGTCCGGCGATTTCGTGACGTTGCGCGAGGTGGTGGAAGAAGTCGGACGCGATCCGATCCGCTTCATGATGCTCTATCGCAAGAACGATGCGCCGCTCGATTTCGACTTCGCCAAGGTCACCGAGCAGTCGAAGGACAATCCGGTGTTCTACGTGCAGTACGCCTCGGCGCGCTGCCATTCGGTGTTCCGGCAGGCGAGCGAACAGTTGGGGGAGGCGAATTTCGATCGCAACAACCTGGCGGCCGCGGCAACGTCGCTGGCCGACGAAGGTGAAATCGGGCTGATCCGGAAGCTTGCCGAATATCCACGCCTGATCGAGTCCGCCGCTCTTGCGCTCGAGCCGCATCGGCTGGCATTTTATCTCTATGATCTGGCTTCCAGTTTCCACGGACACTGGAACCGGGGCACGGATAATCCGGACTTACGTTTTGTTAAGGTTAACGACCGACAATTGACGCATGCCAGACTAGGGCTGGTGCAGGCTGTTTCGGATGTTCTGACGTCCGGCCTGACGTTGATCGGAGCGGCTGCGCCCACCGAAATGCGTTAGGTTTGACTAAAAAACCTGTCACCTTTTGCCCACATTGCGCTGGTAAGGGCCAACCCTGCGCGACGTCCAAGGCGTCCGAATGAGTGCGAGTTCGGGAACAATAATGGCAGACAGAACCCAACTGAGAGCAGCCGACAACAACGACATCGCCGACGATGATCCGTTCGCGGAACTGACCAGGATCATGGGATTCGACCCGCGCCAGCCGGTCAAGCCGCAGGCGCCGGCCGAGCCGAAAACCGCTGTGGCCGATCCGTCCGCGGGAGAGGGCGATTTCGACATCGACCTCGAAAAGGAGCTGATGGGCGAGTTCGACGCTGCCGACAGCGTTGCCGCTCCAGTTGTCGCAGCTCATGAGCCGGCAGTCGAGCCGGTGGCCGTCGATGTTGCGGACGACGATCTCGCATTGTCACTCGACGACGATTTCCACCTGGACATGTCGGATGCCGATGACCAGGCGGTCGCCGCCAGCCATGCGACCGCTGGCGCCGCGCAAGCCGTGCCGTCCGTTGAACCTGCCTTCGACGCCGATTTCGACAATGCCGTCGCCAGTTCGCTCGAAGACATCTCGCCCTTCGACGATGATCTGCCGATGGAGGATGAGCTTGCCGCCTCCCTCGACCAGGATTTCCATATCGAGGACGAGGCTGCCGAGGCCCGGCATGCCGTTGAATCGCCGGTGGCCGAAGTGCCGGTGGCCGTCGAGCCGGCCTCCAATCATGAATTCGACGATGCGGTCGCGATCTCGCTCGAAGACGAGCTGATGCTCGACGACCATCCGGCGGATCAGCGCCAAGCGGCTGCTGTCGACTATCCAGAACCTGTACTGGCCGCCGCGGATGAAACCCAGGTGATCTCCGACGAGGATTTCGCGGGTCACTTCGACGATGCCATGCCCGATGTCGATGTGGATTTTGACGTTCAGGCGGACGAGCCGGAGGCTTTTGATGACGAGCCGGCGCACGAACTGCGCGCCGATGCCGTCGAGACGCAGGATGAAATTCGAGGCGCTGAAGCTGTTTCGGATGACGCCTTCGACCTGAATCTGGACGAGGCGTTTGCCGAGCCTGCCGAAGAGCCCGTCGCCGAAATCGCCGCGCACTCGGCAGCTCCCGCGGCAGCCATTGTGCCGCCGGTGCAAGCGCCCATCGCGGACGAACGAAGCCTCGAAGACGAGCTGAACGCGCTTCTCGGTGCCATGACCGCGCGCACGCTGCCGTCGGCCAAGGAACCGGCCATGGTTCAGCCCGCCGTGACCCAGCCAGCCGCGACCCAGCCAACCGCAGCGCCCGTTCAGCCGCCTCTCGCCGCGACTACAAAGATCGCGGAGCAACCCGTCGATCTTGTTGGTGACCTCGACTGGGATCTCGATGAAACAGCGTCCGAGGATGCGCATCAATCCGGCTCCGCCCAGGCCGCCGACGCCAACCTCGACGACCTGTTGCTCGATGAACTTCAGGACCAGGATTTCGGCCCGGATGCCGCTGAACAGGGTGATGTCGATCTCGACAATGATGCCTTCGACGCCGCCCTGGCCAAAAGCATCGGTTCGCGTGACGAAACGGCGTCCCGGCCGGATCAGGCCGATTCACTCGATTGGCTGGCGGAACGTTCCGGAGCGTCGGAGTCGGCCCGTTCCTGGAGCCGCGTGACACCAGTTCCCCAACAGCCGGCGTTTGCCGCGCAGCCTGCTCCCTCCATGGCGGCCAGGATGGCGGCCCCGGAAGTGGCCACCGTGCCGTCCTACCGTTCGGCCGAGCCGGTTGCGGCTGCTCCCTATATGGCTCCGGTATCGGCGCCGCAGGCAGGGCAGTCCTCGCACTATGAAGAGATGCCCGATGTCGAGACGGTCGATGTGCCGGAGCGCGTCGTCGCGCTGGCTGACGATCTCGACATTCCGGAGTTGCATTTCGAGGAAGATGAGCCGGCAGCGGCCGGTTATGATGATCTCGACGCCGAATTCGCCAGCCTTCTGACCGAGATGAATTCGGTCGAGGTCGCGCCTGCTACTGCCGGCAACGCCGCCTATGCCGACGAATCCTACAATACCGGGTTCAATAAAGGATATGGCGCTGCCAATCCGGGATATGGCGAGGTCAATCCGGGATATGACGGGGTCAATCCGGGATATGAAGAGCCGAGGCAAGCCTATCAGCCGGAAGCGCGGACCTATGCGGCACGGCCGGCGGAAATGCCCGCCCGCGCGTCGGCCTCGGGCTATGCCGATGCTGCCGAAGGCTTCGATCTCGACAATCTGCCCGGCAGCCAGCCGGTCTCGCAGGCGGACGATTTTGCCGTCGATGAACTCGACTACGATCCCGAGCTGGACGAAGCGATGTCGGTTCCGGGCCTCGGCGAGCGGGAAGCCGCCAGGCCGTCGGGCCGGCGCGGCCTGTTCATTGCCGCGATTGTCGGTGCCGTTGCGGTCGCGGGCGGCCTTGGCGCCTTCGCGCTGTCTTTGGGCGGCAAGGGCGGCAGCGAAGCTCCGGTGATCGTCAAGGCGGACAATTCGCCGATCAAGGTCAAGCCGGAAAATCCGGGCGGCACGGTGGTGCCGAACCAGGACAACAAGGTCTATGACGCGGTGGTCAAGGGCGCGAAGCCCGCCGAGCCGGTCCAGCAGAAGCTTGTCACCAACACTGAGGAACCAGTGGACGTGCAGGCGAAAGACCCGGCCCGCGCCGTCGATCTTTCTCCCGATCAGAACGCCGCCGCCGGCACGGATGGCGGTGGCGAGGTTTCGACCGCTGGCGCGGCCCCGGCCGACAATGCGGCGCCCGCGCCGAAGTCGGAGGATCGCATCGCGCAGGTCCTGCAGGACGCCGACAAGGGCACCAACAACGACGTCGTTGCCGTTGCGCCGCGCAAGGTCAGGACCATGGTGGTCAAGTCCGACGGCTCACTGGTGGCGCGCGAGGATCCGGCACCGGCGGCACCGCAGGTGGCCGCGGCCGAGCCGACGGATCCGGCGCCACAGCATGTGGCGCCTGCCGGAGCCGACCAGACTGGCGCCGACCAGACTGGCGCCAACGAGACTGGCACCGACCAGACTGGCACCGTGGCGCCCGCCGCCACGCAGGCTGACGATGAGCCGGCTCTGAAGCCTGCCGCCAAGCCTGCCAAGGCTGAAGCCAAGGCGCAGTCGGCCAACACGCCAGCCAAGGTTGCGATCGCGCCGCAACGTCCGTCCGACCAGCCGGTCGACGTGGTCGGCGAGGTCAAGCCCGATCAGGTCGCTTCCATCGATCCGGCCTCGACCGCGACTGGCAGCGGTGCGTGGTCGATACAAATCGCTTCGCAGCCGACGGTGGACAGCGCCCAGTCGACCTACCAGGATCTGCAGCGCCGTTATGGCAGCGTGCTTTCCGGCCGCACGGCCAACATCGTCAAGGCCGAGATTGCCGGCAAGGGAACATTCTACCGCGTCCGCGTTCCGGCTCAGTCGCGCAACGATGCCATCAATCTGTGCACCAGCTACAAGGCCGCGGGCGGCAACTGCTTCGTATCGCGCTAGACGTCGATCCAATCCTTCAAAGCCGGCGCGGCCCTGGGTCGCGCCGGCTTTTTATATGGCGATATTCATATGCCTGACTTTTTCATGTGGAACATGTCCTGCAGCCCGCCGCATGCGGTCAGGGATGATTCCCTTTGACCGCGCGAAGCCCTAGACTCCTGAAATGACCGAATCAAAATCCATGATCCTCGGCTGTGCCGGGAAATCGCTCACCCGCGAAGAAATCAATTTCTATCGCAATGAATGCCCGTGGGCGTTCATCCTGTTTGCCCGCAACATCGGCGAGGCCGAGCAGATCCGCGACCTGGTCGCCGAAATGCGTGACTGTATCGGGCGCCCGGACGCGCTGGTGTTCATCGACCAGGAAGGTGGCAGGGTACAGCGCCTGCGGCCGCCACTGGCGCCGAATTATCCGGCCGGCGGCGCGCTTGGGGCGCTGTGGCGCGACGATCACGACGCCGGCGCACGCGCCGCCTGGCTGATGGCGCGGCTGCATGCCTTCGACCTGCTGCGCTACGGCATATCAGCGGATTGCCTGCCGGTGCTCGACGTGCCGATCGAAGGGGCCAGCGATGTCATCGGCGCGCGCGCCTATGGCAAGGATCCGCGTCCGGTCATCGAACTTGGCCGCGCCGCGGCCGAGGGCCTGATGTCGGGCGGTGTGCTGCCTGTGATGAAGCATATTCCGGGGCACGGCCGGGCCTTTGCCGATACGCATTTCGAACTGCCTGTCGTCGACGCCTCGCTCAGCGATCTGCAGCGGCACGATTTTGCTCCGTTCCGTGAGCTCAACCATCTGCCGATGGCGATGACCGCGCATGTCGTCTACAGCGCGATCGATCCCAAGAACCCGGCGACGACTTCCGGCAAGGTCATCGACGAGATCATTCGACGCGAGATCGGCTTCGATGGACTGCTGATGAGCGACGACACCTCGATGAAGGCACTTTCTGGGGATTTCTCGACAAAGGCGGCCTCGATCCTTGCGGCGGGCTGCGATCTGGTCCTTCACTGCAACGGTGTTTTTGAGGAGATGGCGGGTATCGCATCGCGCACCACGGGGCTTGAAGGCAAGTCACTGGAGCGTGCCAAGCGGGCGATGACCTATATAAGCAAACGCGACGCGGCCGAAGAAACCGAAATCCGTGCCGAATTCGCCACCTATTTCGACGCGGTGGCCTAGCAAAGAGGAAGTGACAGGCAGTGGCGGAAGCATTGGAAAGCAAGGCCGCGAAGGCTGCACCGATGGACCGCCTGTGGGCCGAGAACGATGAGTCACGGCTGACGGGCGACCCGTCGCTGGTCGTCGACGTGGCCGGCTTCGAAGGCCCGCTCGATCTTCTCTTGCACCTTGCCCGCACCCAGAAGGTCGATCTGGCGCGCATTTCCATCCTGGCGCTGGTCGAGCAATATTTGACCTTTGTCGAGACGGCGCGGGCGCTGCGGCTCGAACTTGCCGCCGACTACCTGGTGATGGCGGCGTGGCTGGCCTTCCTCAAATCGAAGCTCCTGATCCCCAAGCAGCCGGGCGAAGAGGGCGAAAGCGGCGAGGAACTGGCGGCGGTGCTGCAATTCCGGCTGAAGCGGCTCGAAGCCATGCGCGATGCGTCGGCGCGTCTGGTCAACCGCAACCGGCTCGGCCGCGACGTGTTCGCACGCGGCATGCCGGAAATGGTCATCATCGAGAAGCGCAACACCTATTCGGCGTCGCTTTACGATCTCCTGACCGCGTATGCGCAGCAGCGGCAGAAGCAGGCGATCACCAACGTGACGATCGCCAGGCGCGGCGTCTGGTCACTCAAGGACGCTCGCGACATCCTGACCCGGCTGATCGGCTCGCTGCGCGACTGGACGACGCTCGACAGCTTCCTCATCCGATATCTGACCAGCCCGCAAGAGCGGCGCACCGCGATCGCCAGTTCGTTCGCGGCCACACTGGAACTGGTGCGCGAGCGCAAGATGGATATGCGGCAGGACGAGGTGTTCGCACCGATCTATCTGCGCGACCACCGCGCACAGACAATCAAGGCAGTCGAGGTGGCATCATGAGCGAACGCGCCAACGCTTCGGTTATCCCATTCAAGATGGATGATGAGTCGGAAGACGGCGAGATCGACCAGGCCTCGGCCGGGAATCCGGTACAGAACCCGGCCGAGCGGCTGTATCTGGCGGAAGCCGTGCGCATGGCCGAGGCGATCGTGTTCGCCAGCGCCGAACCCGTCAGCGAAAAGCAGCTTGCCGCACGCCTTCCCGATGGCATCAATCTTACCCTCGCCATGACAGAGCTGCAGCAGATCTACGCCCGGCGCGGCGTCAATCTGGTCCGGGTCGGCGACGCCTGGGCGTTCCGCACCGCTGGCGACCTCGCCTTTCTGATGAGCCGCGATACGGTGCAGCAGCGCAAGCTGTCGCGGGCGGCGCTCGAGGTGCTGGCGATCATTGCCTATCACCAGCCGGTGACGCGCGCCGAGATCGAGGACATCAGAGGCGTCGAGACCTCGAAGGGGACGCTGGATACGCTGCTCGAGACGGAATGGGTGCGCATGCGCGGCCGGCGCAAAACGCCCGGCCGTCCCGTCACCTATGGCACCACCGAAACCTTCCTCGATCATTTCGCGCTCGAAGAGATCCGCGATCTTCCGGGTATGGAGGAACTGAAGGGCGCCGGCCTGCTGTCAGGCCGCATGCCGTCGAACTTCTCCATCCCGCAGCCGCCGGCCGATCCCGACGCGCTGACCGAGGACGAGGATCCGCTGACCGACATCGATCTCGAGGAGCTCGGTCTGCTGACGCCGCGCGTCACGGAAGATTGACCACGAGCGCCTATCAAAAGCCGTCTTGCACCTTTACATGTGCCGTTTGGTAGCGGGCCGCATCGCTGAAAATGCGTGACATCCGACACCCTTTCATAAACTCTGTCGCGGTTGTGTTTGAATCCCAACGCGAAAACGCATAGATCATCGCCAGGGAAAACATTCGAGAGAGATTTGCTATGGGTTCATTTTCGATTTGGCACTGGATGATCGTGTTGGTCATCGTGCTTCTGGTGTTCGGTCGCGGCAAGATTCCCGAGCTGATGGGCGACATGGCCAAGGGCATCAAGAGCTTCAAGAAGGGCATGGCCGACGACGACGTTGCCGACGACAAGCGCACCGTCGAACACCGTGCCGATGAGACCGTTTCGGCCGCGAAGGAAAAGGCCAGCAAGAGCTGAGCCAAGAAGTTCTAGTCGGAACGGATTGCCATGTTTGAAGTCGGCTGGACCGAAATGCTGGTGATCGCGATCGTCATGATCGTGGTCGTCGGGCCGAAGGATTTGCCCAACATGCTGCGCACCTTCGGCCGCACGACGGCGAAGCTGCGCGCCATGGCCGCCGACTTCCAGAAACAGTTCAACGAGGCATTGAAGGAAGCCGAGCTCGACGACGTGAAGAAGTCGGTCGACGAGCTCAGGGGCCTGAGCCCGGTTGCCGAAATCCGAAAGCAGCTCAATCCGTTCGAGCAGGCGGCGGCCGATGTGCGCGCCGGTGTCGATGCCGCGATGAAGCCGAAGCCGGCCGCCGATCCGTCGGCCCCTGCCGCTTCGACGCCACAGGCGGCCGAGCCGTTGAAGAACGGCGCGACTGAAATGCCTGGCGTCAACGGGCCTGAAGTCACGACACCAGCCCCGATTTTCCCGGCGATGACCGATGAATCGGTTGTGGCGGCATCCACGGATCCTGCCGTTGCGCCGAAGGCTGCTGCGGCCAAGAAAACCGCCAAGGCGGCCCCGGCCGCGAAGGCGCCGTCCATGGCCTCGACATCTGCGAAGGCGGTGACGGCAAAAGCCGCACCCGCGGTGAAGGCGAAAGCGACACCTGCACCCAAGGCGACTGCTGCCAAAGCGTCAGCAAAAGCCGAACCGAAGCCTGCTCCGGCGAAGAAGCCGGGAGCCAAAAAGACGGCTGGAGCCGCCAAGTGAGCGTTTCGGACAAGGAAAAGGACGAGATCGAGAAATCGTCCGCGCCGCTGATCGAGCATCTCATCGAGTTACGCCGACGGCTGATCTGGTCGCTCGGCGGCTTCTTCGTCGCTTTCCTGGTCTGTTTCTTCTTCGCCAAGCGGCTGTTCAACCTTCTGGTCGTCCCGTTCAAATGGGCGACGAAATGGGCGGGGCTCGACCCGCACAAGGTCGAGCTGATCTACACCGCGCCGCAGGAATTCTTCTTCACGCAGGTCAAGCTCGCCATGTTCGGCGGCATGGTCATTGCCTTTCCGCTGATCGCCACGCAGATCTACAAATTCATCGCGCCTGGCCTCTACAAGAACGAGCGCAATGCCTTCCTGCCGTTCCTGATCGCATCGCCCATCCTGTTCCTGATGGGCGCCTCGCTGGTCTATTTCTTCTTCACGCCGATGGTGATGTGGTTCTTCCTCGCCATGCAACAGGTAGGCACGGACGACCAGGTACAGATTTCCCTGCTGCCGAAAGTGTCGGAATATCTCAGCCTGATCATGACGCTGATCTTCTCCTTCGGCCTGGTGTTCCAGTTGCCGGTGGTGACCAGCCTGATGACGCGTGTCGGCATGCTGTCGTCCAAGGCGCTGGCGGAAAAACGCAAATGGGCGATCGTCATCGCCTTCATCGTGGCCGCGGTGCTGACACCTCCGGATCCGATGAGCCAGATCGGCCTGGCCATTCCGACCATCGTTCTCTACGAGGTCTCCATCTGGGCCGCGCGATGGATCGAGCGGGATCAGGAAAAACAGCGGCTGGCGCGCGAGAAGCAGGAAGCCGGCGAGACCGTGGCGGACAAGGCGCCGGACGAGCCTCCGGCGCCGGCTGCCTCGTAAGACGCCAGCGGCGGAAAACGACAACCGCCGCCCCGCCTCATCTTGCATCGATCGAGGATGCGGTTTACGCCCTCCTGCCTAGCTTGAGGACGGATAACCATGCTTGACATCAAATGGATTCGCGACAACCCGAAGGCTCTCGTCGAGGCGCTCACCAAGCGCTCGTGGCCGTCGGCTGAGGCGCAATCCACGGTCGACGGGCTGATCGCCAAGGACGAGGCGCGGCGCGAGCACGTCACCGAACTGCAGACCAAGCAGGAGCGCCGCAACGCCGCCTCGAAGGAGATCGGCAATGCCATGCGTTCGGGCGATGCCGCCCTTGCCGAAAAGCTTAAGGCCGAAGTCGGCGAGATCAAGACCTTTATCCAGAATGGCGAGGCGCGCGAGCGAGAGCTCGACAAGGCGCTGAACGACGCGCTGGCGGTGCTGCCCAATGTGCCGCTCGACGACGTTCCGGTCGGCAAGGACGAGCACGACAATGTCGTCAGGCATATTGTCGGCAAGGCGCCGACGCGGCCGAACTGGGTGAAGGAGCATTTCGAGATCGGCGAAGCGCTCGGCATGATGGATTTCGAACGCGCGGCAAAGCTGTCGGGCTCGCGCTTCACCGTGCTGAAGGGCGGCCTGGCGCGGATGGAACGCGCGATCGGCCAGTTCATGCTCGACCTGCACACGACCGAACACGGCTATGAGGAGATCATCCCGCCGTTGATGGTGAAGGACGACGTTCTGTTCGGCACCAACCAGTTGCCGAAGTTCGAGGAGGATCTGTTCTTCACGCCACACGGGGAGGGCAGGCTTGGCCTGATCCCAACCGCCGAAGTGCCACTCACCAATCTCGTGCGCGAGGAAATCACCGCGCATGAAAAGCTGCCGCTGCGCTACACCGCGCTGACGCCCTGCTTCCGTTCGGAGGCAGGCTCGGCGGGACGCGACACGCGCGGCATGCTGCGCCAGCACCAGTTCTACAAGGTCGAGCTGGTGTCGATCACCGACCAGGACTCCTCGCTCGCCGAGCACGAGCGGATGACGCAATGCGCCGAGGAGGTCCTGAAGCGGCTCGAGCTGCCGTTCCGTACCATGGTGCTGTGCACCGGCGACATGGGTTTTGGCGCCCGCAAGACCTATGACATCGAGGTCTGGCTGCCCGGCCAGAACGCCTATCGCGAAATCTCGTCCTGCTCGGTCTGCGGCGATTTCCAGGCGCGCCGCATGGACGCCCGCTACAAGGACAAGGATGGCAAGGGCAACCGTTTCGTCCATACGCTCAACGGTTCGGGCACCGCTGTCGGCCGCGCACTTATTGCTGTCATCGAAAACTACCAGAATGAGGATGGCAGCGTAACCATTCCTGAAGTGCTGCGGCCTTACATGGGCGGTCTGGAAAAGATCGAATCGAAATAATGCGCATTCTTCTGACCAATGACGACGGCATTCATGCCGAGGGCCTGGCGTCGCTCGAGCGCGTCGCCCGCACACTGTCCGACGATGTCTGGGTGGTGGCGCCCGAACAGGACCAATCGGACTACGCGCATTCGCTGTCGATTTCGGAGCCGCTGCGGTTGCGAAAAATCGGCGAGAAGCATTTTGCCGTGCGCGGCACCCCGACCGATTGCGTCATCATGGGCGTCAAGAAGATCCTGCCCGGTGCACCCGACCTGATCCTGTCCGGCATCAATTCGGGCGCCAACATCGCCGACGACGTGACCTATTCCGGCACCGTCGCCGGCGCCATGGAGGGCGCGCTGCTCGGCATCAGGTCGATCGCGCTCAGCCAGGGCTACAGCTATGTCGGCGAGGACCGCGTCGTCCCTTACGAGACCACCGAGGCGCTGGCGCCGGCGCTGCTGAAGAAGCTCGTGGCGACGCCATTGCCCGACGGCGTCCTGCTCAACGTCAATTTCCCCAACTGCCTTCCCGAGGAGGTGGCCGGCACAGTGGTCACCACGCAGGGCAAGCTGGTGCACAGCCTGTGGGTCGACGAGCGCCGAGACGGGCGCGGCCTGCCTTACTATTGGCTTCGCTTCGGCCGCGAGCCGGTCGAAGGCAAACAAGGCACCGACCTCTTTGCCTTGCGCAACCGGCTGGTGTCGGTAACGCCGTTGCAGCTTGACCTTACCGCGCATGAGATCCGTGACCAGTTGAGCAAGGCGCTTGCATGAACCAAGGCTTTCCAATCGATGATCGCGAAGGATTTGCCGCTTTCCTGCTGCGCCTGCGCGGCAGGGGAACGGTGCCGAAGGCACTGATCGCGGCTTTCGAAGCGACACCGCGGCGCGGTTTCCTGGCGGCGCAGTTCCACCAGATCGCCTGGTCGGATCGCATGCTGCCGATCGAATGCGGCGAAGCGATCGAAGGCGCCGACATGCAGGCGGCGGTGATCGCCGCACTCGCCATCGAAACGGGAAACCGTGTGCTCGAGATCGGCACCGGTTCCGGCTACACATCGGCTGTCATGTCGCGGCTGGCGGCGCGCATTGTGACCGTCGATCGCTACAAGACGCTGGTCGAGCAAGCCCGGCAGCGTTTCGAGGCGCTCGGCATCGGCAATGCCATCGTGCGCCAGGCCGATGGCTCCAACGGATTGCCCAATGAAGGGCCGTTCGACCGCATCGTGGCCTGGGCGGCGTTCGACAGCCTGCCGCGCTTCCTGCTCGACCAGTTGTCGAGCGGCGGCATCGTCATCGCGCCGATCGGGCCGGAAGAGGGCGAGCAGGTGCTGGCCAAGCTCACCAAGGTCGGCAGCCGTTTCGAACGCGAGGATATCGGCATGGTGCGGCTGCAACCAATCCTGCGCAGCATGGCAGCGGTTATCTAGTTTCGGACAGGCTGCGGATCTCATTTCGGCCCAGCTATCCGTATCGCTGACCATCCTCAAATGTTTTAAGAAAATTTTCGTCGGATTCTAATGGGTTAACCGCCCAGTAACATTAACGCGCTTTAATCCTGTCCAGTTGGTGCAGCGTTTTGTGCGGGTTAGTGCGATGCAACTCAGTGTTTTGAAGGCAAATAGTCGCAATCTGGCGCGGGGCTGCGCTGTTCTGATGATTGCGGGCGCGGCGGCCGGATGCAGTTCCCAGGCTTCGCGGTTCAACAGTGTCGATGACGTCTTTACCTCCTCGACGAACAACCAGCGCGCCATCATCAACAAACAGGATGCGGCGCAGCCCTATCCGGGCGATGTCTCGGCTGCTCCGCTCGACGGCACCCACACGCAGTCGGTGAGCCGCTCCAGTCTCGAACCGGTTTCGAGCCGGCCATTGCCGCCGCCGGCTTCCGCGCAGGCGCAGCCGGCTCCAGCGCTCGCGCCTGCCGCCAATCCGGTGCGTGTCGCATCGGCGCCGGCCCTGGTTCGGCCCGCTCCTCACGTCGACAGGACGACGACCGGCACCGTCGCGCCGGCCGCGAAGCCTTTCAAGAATGCCCAGCCCGACGAGCCGAAGATGGCCCAGGCAGGCACGCCGCACGCCACCGAAATCGTCGTCAGGGACGGCGAGACCATTTCCGGCCTGGCGACGCATTACAAGGTGCCGGCCGATGTCATCATGAAGGTGAATGGCCTGAGCCCGACCAAGGGGCTGAAGTCCGGTCAGAAGATCGTCATCCCGGCCTATGCCTATTCAAGCAAAAGCGAGCCGAAGGTTGCCGACGCAAAGCCGGTGAAGGACGGCAAGCACGATCTCCCGGCTTCCGCGCCGGACAAGGTGGCCGTGCTGCCGCAGCAACCGAAGCTGAAGGAAGGCAAGTCCGCCGCTCAGGTCGATGCGTCGGCCGCCGCGAGCCTGCCCAAGGAGCCCAAGCCGGCGCAGGCGGCCAAGGCAACCGGCGCCGCCGGTAACTACACGGTTCAGTCGGGCGACACGATGTCCTCGATCGCCAGGAAGACCGGTGTCGGCGTCGTCGCGCTGAAGCAGGCCAATGGCTTGAAGGATGGCTTGTTGAAGATTGGCCAGACGCTGAAGGTGCCGGCCGGCGGAACGGCGACAGTCGCCAGCGCCAAGCCGGCCAAGATCGATCCGGTGACCACGGCCACCACGCAGCCCGCGGCAAAGGCCACGCCGTCGGAAACGCTGGCTTCCTACACGCCGCCGAAGAAGGACGCGAAGGTCATCCAGCAGGCTGAGGACGACGACGCGGTGGCGCCGGGTGCCACGGGGATCGGCAAGATGCGCTGGCCGGTTCGCGGCCGGGTGATTTCCGGTTTCGGATCCGGCAAGGACGGCGTCGACATCGCCGTGCCGTCAGGCACGCCGGTCAAGGCGGCCGAGAACGGCGTCGTCATCTATGCCGGCGATGGGCTCAAGGAATTCGGCAACACGGTGCTGGTGCGCCACGAGAATGGTCTGGTCACCGTCTATGGCCACGCCAGCTCGATCGAGGTGCAGCGCGGCCAGAAGGTCAAGCGCGGCCAGGAAATTGCCCTGTCCGGCATGAGCGGCACGACGGACTCGCCGAAGCTGCACTTCGAAGTGCGCAAGAACTCGGCTCCGGTCGACCCGTCAGGTTATCTCGAATAGAATAAAAAAAGCGATTTGCGGGCCGCCTGACCTCCAGTCCAGCCCGCCGGCTCAGGCCCGCCCCGAAAGGAGCGGGCTTTTTCAGTTTTGTCGGATGCCTGTTGCTCAAGGCTCAAAGGTGATCGCGCAGGGTGTCGGCGATCATGGCCTCGAGGCTGCTGGCCTTGATGCCGAGAAGGACCTCCGCGTCGGAAGAATCCACCAATAAGGGGTTCTCAAAAAGATAACTCATCTCGATCAGCTCATGCATGCCCAATGCCTCCATCTCGGCGATGGAATAGGAACGCGTTTCTGAAATCTCTCGCCGAAGCATCGCAGCGGTTTTCTGGATGAGCTCCCTGGGTGAGGCGTATTGCGAGGGAACGTGAAACGCGCGCCCCCATTCGCCCGTGTAGCGGGAGGCCGCGACAAGCGTCCTGGCGACGTCCTTGGTGAAGGCCCAGGCATGCGTCGCATCGAGGTTTCCAATGAAAGCGGTGGGTTTCCCCTCGATGATGGAAGGCAGCGCAACCAGCGAGAAGTAGCTGATGGCGCCTTGTCCGAGATAGTCGCTCGACCGCACTTCGATCGCCGGTACATTGGCCCGAACCGCCCGCTGCCACATGATCGTCCTGGCGGTTCCTTTCTTCGAAGTCGGGTCCAGGGAAAGGTCGGAGCGAAGCGGGCTGTCGGCATTTTCCCCATAGCCATACAGGTTTCCCAGTACGATGAGCTTGGCGCCCACCGTTTCGGCCGCGCGCACGGTACCGTCGATGATGGGGAAGAAGTCGGTCGGCCACCTGTGATAGGTGGCCATGGCACACATGAAGATGGCATCGGCGCCTTGGCAGACACGCGCGAGGTCCGAGGCATCGGTGGCGTCGGCTTGTACGGCCCGCACATTCCGCAATCCGTTCGAACCGACGCTTCGGCTGGTGAGAACGACGTCATGTCCTTCCTCGCCAAGAAGGCGAGCGGTTTCGCGACCGACCGGGCCGGCTCCGACAACAACATAGAAACTCATGGCATAGCCTCTCTTCCAGGTTTGATGGAGAGGCGTGAGTACAGGTCCACGGCATTGAAAATCGCGCGGGAATTGCCAAATCTTGAACAGGTTTTGCCATGAATCGAGAGAGCATGCGTTCGCAATACGCTTCGGCCCAAGCCGCGTCCGACGTAACAATGGCCTCCCGGCATGTCGAAGCTGGCGTCCATCGTCTGTCCCGGGCGCCACACCATCGCATCATGGTGCATGCCAGCGCGGCGACGCGTTCCTACTGCAATCAGGTCGGACGATATTTCGTCAGGCGCGCCGGTGATATCGACTTGGTGCCGGCCGGCCAGGAAGGCGGCTTCGAGGCCGAAACCCCGTTCGACACGATAGAGATTGCGTTGCAGCCGGCGCTGATGGAAAGGGTGGCGGCGGAACTTGGCGGCAAGGCACAAGCAGCGCGGTTCGACACGCGTCACCTGCTTCGTGACCAGCGCATCGAACATCTCGCCCGGGCGCTCGAGAGCGAATTGAAGTCGAACTCGCCGAGTGACCCTTTGTTTGCCGACAGCATTGGCGCCGCACTGGCGGTGAGGCTGCTTGGCCTCGGCGAACCTGATATCGGTCGAACGAACCGTTTGTCGGATACCCAGCTGAAACGCGTGCTGGAGTACATCGAGGCGGCTCTCCACGAGCCGCTTTCGACGCATCGACTAAGCCGGGTTGCCGGCGCGAGCAGCTCGCATTTGCGGACATGGTTCAAGGTGGCGACGGGCGTCACCCTGCACCGCTACGTGTTGCGACGTCGCGTCGAACGCGCACGCGTTCTGCTGTTGCGAGGCGATCTCAGCACAAGCGAAGTGGCGGAATTGACCGGCTTCGCGCACCAGTCACACCTGGCGCACTGGATGCGCCGCGAGATCGGCCAAACGCCGGGCGATCTGCGACGGGCTCAACCGCCCGGATGACGTTGCGCCCGCGACGCGATCAAACGCATCAATCCTTCAACGGCTTGCCAAGCCGGCCGGCCAAATCCTGCGTGAACTGCCAGGCGACGCGGCCGGAGCGGCTGCCGCGCGTCGTTGCCCATTCCAGCGCTTCGGCGCGCAGCTGCTCGGGATCGATGTCGAGGCCATGATGGCTGGCATAGCCGTTGACCATGTCGAGATATTCGTCCTGCGAACATTTGTGGAAGCCGAGCCAGAGGCCGAAACGGTCGGATAGCGAGACCTTTTCCTCGACCGCTTCGGACGGGTTGATGGCGGTCGAGCGCTCATTGTCGATCATGTCGCGCGGCAACAGGTGACGGCGGTTCGATGTGGCGTAGAAGATGACGTTGGCCGGGCGTCCCTCGACGCCACCTTCAAGCGCCGCCTTCAGCGACTTGTAGGACGTATCATCATGATCGAAGGACAGGTCGTCGCAAAACAGGATGACGCGGAAAGGGGCCGCCTTCAGCAAGCTCATCAGCTTCGGCAGCGTGTCGATGTCCTCGCGGTGGATTTCGATCAGCTTGAGCGGCAGGTCGGACTTGGGCTTTTGTGATTTGGCCTTGGCATTGATCTCGGCATGCACGGCCTTGACCAGCGACGATTTGCCCATGCCGCGCGCGCCCCACAACAGGACGTTATTGGCGGCGAAGCCGGCGGCGAAGCGCTCGGTGTTGTCGACGAGGATGTCGCGGACGCGGTCGACGCCGCGGATCAGGCCGATGTCGACGCGATTGACCTTGCGCACCGGCTCCAGATAGCCGGGATCGGCCTGCCAGACGAAGCAGTCGGCCACGTCGAGGTCGGTTTCAGGGACCGGCGGCGGAGCGAGGCGGCCGACCGCTTCGATCAGGCGGTCGAGTTTCTGGTTCAAGGCATCGATGCTGGTATCGGTCATATCAGGTCTTTTTGCTTTGGTTTTTGCAGTGGCAGGCGGACCCGGTTCGATACCGGCGGTTTCGAAACCGGTTGCAACCATTTGTTCGAACGTGATCTTTTCCGAAAACCGGCTCGCGCTTTTCGCGATCCTGCTCTAACACGGCTAAACAGGCCGGAAAAGCGGCGGATTTGCCCGGTCGCGCAGTTGCATTGACAACTTTACCGACTATATTCCGGCCAAATTTCTAGGGGCCGCCAAATTCCACAAGACGGTTTGGCGGCTGTTTTCAAAATTCAGGAGTACCTCGATGTTCGTGACACCGGCATACGCCCAAGGCATCGGCGGCGCCTCTCCCGATATGTTCATCAGCATTTTGCCGTTTGTCCTGATTTTCGTGATCATGTATTTTCTGATCATCCGCCCGCAGCGCACGCAGCTGAAGAAGCGCGGCGAGATGCTGGCGGCGGTTCGCCGCGGCGACACGGTCGTCACCGGCGGCGGTTTCGTCGGCAAGGTGACGAAGGTGATCGACGACAACGAACTCGAGATCGACCTTGGTGGCGGCACCAAGGTGACGGCGCTGCGCTCGACGATTGCCGACGTGCGCGTCAAGGGCGAACCGGTCGCCAACCAGAACGCCAAGAAATAACCAAATTCCAGGCGGAGCGATCCGCGGACACGCTCTGACGGACGACGCCATATGCTTTATTTCTCGCGCTTCAAGATGATCCTGATCTGGCTGGCCGTGGCCGCCACAGTGGTCCTCGCCGCGCCGAATCTGTTCCCCGCCAGCACGCTCGCCCAGCTCCCCAGCTGGGTGCCGAAGCGGCAGATGACACTCGGCCTCGATCTCCAGGGCGGCTCGCACATCCTGCTGGAGATGAACCAGAACGATCTGATCAAGGATCGGCTCGAGACGACGCGCGATGAAATCCGCACACTGCTGCGCGATGCCAAGATCGGCTATACGGGTCTTGCCGGTACCGGCAAGACCCTGCAGGTCCGCATCACCGATCCCGCTCAGCTCGATGCCGCCAAGAAAGCGTTGAAGAGCTTGACCGATCCTGTCGCAGCCGGCTTGTTCACAGGCGGCTCCATCCAGGAAATGTCGCTCGACGATTCCGAGCCGGGGCTGCTCAAGTTCACCGTCACCGACGCCGGTATCAAGTACCGCACATCGACCGCATTGGCGCAGTCGATCGAAGTGGTCGAGCGCCGCGTCAACGAACTCGGCACGACCGAGCCCATCGTGCAGCGGCAGGGCGACGACCGCATCCTTGTCCAGGTGCCCGGCCTGCAGGATCCGCAGCGGCTGAAGGAAATCCTCGGCCAGACCGCGAAGCTGACCTTCCAGATGGTCGACCAGTCGATGCCGGTGCAGGATGCGCTCAGGGGACGCCCGCCGGCCGGTTCTTCGGTGCTCTATTCGCAGGACGATCCGCCGGTTCCATACCTGATCGAGAACCGCGTCATCGTATCGGGTGAAAACCTCGTCGACGCACAGGCGACATACAATTCGCAGAACAACGAGCCGGTGGTTTCGTTCCGCTTCGATTCGAAGGGCGCTGCCCGCTTCGGCCAGGCCACCGCGCAGAATGTCGGCAAGCTGTTCGCCATCATCCTCGACAACCAGGTGATCTCGGCGCCGCAGATTCGCGAGCCGATCCTTGGCGGTACCGGCCAGATCTCCGGTAATTTCACTGCCCAGAGCGCCAACGACCTCGCCGTGCTGCTGCGCGCCGGCGCGCTGCCCGCGACATTGACCGTCATCGAGGAACGCACCGTCGGTCCGGGCCTGGGCCAGGATTCGATCCATGCCGGCAAGGTCGCCGGCATCATCGGTTCGATCCTCGTCGTGGCGTTCATGTTCGTCGCCTACGGCTTCCTTGGCTTCCTCGCCAACATCGCGCTGGCGGTGCACGTGGCGATGATCGTCGGGCTGCTGTCGCTGCTTGGCGCGACGCTGACTTTGCCCGGTATCGCCGGTATCGTGCTGACCATCGGCATGGCGGTCGATTCCAACGTGCTGATCTACGAGCGTATCCGCGAGGAGCGACGAGCCGGCCGCTCGGTGATCCAGGCGATCGACACCGGCTTCTCGAAGGCGCTGGCGACCATCGTCGATTCCAACGTCACGTCGCTGATTGCGACAGTGGTGCTGTTCTATCTCGGTACCGGACCGGTGAAGGGCTTTGCCATCACCTATGCCATCGGCATCCTGACCACGGTCTTCACCGCTTTCACCTTCACCCGCCTGCTGGTGTCGATCTGGCTGCGCCGCGCCCGTCCGAAGGAATTGCCGAAGGCACCGGTGACCTTCATTCCACCCGGCACGAAAATTCCGTTCATGGGTATCCGGCGGTGGACGTTCGCGCTGTCGAGCACCTTGTCGATACTGTCCGTGGTGCTGTTTATGAGCGCCGGCATCAATTACGGCATCGATTTCAAGGGCGGTTCGCTGATCGAGGTACAATCCAAGTCGGGCAATGCCGATCTCGCCGACATCCGCGGCAGATTGACGGAACTGAACATCGGCGAAGTCCAGGTGCAGCAGTTCGGTGCACCCAACGACGTGTTGATCCGCGTCGGCACACAAGACGCGGGTGAAAATGCCGAGCAGACCGTGATCGACAAGGTGCGCGGCGAGCTGCAGGACCAGTATAATTTCCGCCGTGTCGAAGTGGTGGGCCCGACGGTTTCCGGCGAACTGGCCAAGCAAGGCACGATAGCCATGATCGTCGCGCTGGTCGGCATCCTGGTCTATGTCTGGTTCCGCTTCGAATGGCAGTTCGCGGTCGGCGCCATTGTCGCGACGGTGCACGATGTGGTCATGACGCTCGGCTTCTTCGTCATCACCGGGCTCGAATTCAACCAGTCGTCGTTGGCGGCGATCCTGACCATCATCGGCTATTCGCTGAACGACACGATCGTCGTCTATGACCGCGTCCGTGAGGATCTGCGAAAATACAAGCGAATGCCTCTACCGCAGCTGCTGAACAACGCCATCAACGAGACGTTGTCGAGAACGACGCTGACGTCGGTGACGACCAGCTTGGCGCTGCTGGCGCTGGTGTTGTTTGGCGGCGAAGTGATCCGCTCCTTTACCTTGGCGATGCTGTTCGGCGTCGTGTTCGGTACCTATTCGTCGATCTTCATCGCGGCGCCGTTGCTGATCCTGTTCAAGCTGCGGCCGCAGGCTTCGGCCGATGAGGAAAAGCCGGTGAACGGCGGCAAGGCCGTCGCGACCTGACGCGCGGCCCGAAGGGTGACAGAGTGGTGACCGGCAAAGGCATCGTCATCCGCGAGGCGCATTTCCCCGGCCGCGCGCCGATCGAGGCCTATGGCAATGGCGGGTTTCGCTTTGCCGACATGTCGCATCGCGGCTCGCTGCTCTGCTTGCCCACGGGCATCCATGGCTGGGAGCCGGCAAATCCCCTGGCGCTGACCGTCGCGGATTTCGACAAGCTTCTGGCGGAAGCCGACAAGGTCGAGATCCTGCTGGTCGGCATGGGCAGGGATTTGCGGCCCTTGCCGGCGGCGCTGCGGGCGGCGCTGAAAGAGGCCGGCATAACGTCCGACCCGATGTCGACCGGGGCCGCGGTCCGGACCTACAATGTCCTTCTGGCGGAAGACCGCGCCGTGGCCGCGGCGCTCATCGCCGTCGATTGATATGTTGCAGAACGCCAAAATCGTCATGGACGCGGTGCGCGCCGCCGACCATGACAGGTATCTCACCGCGCTCTACGCGCCTGCCGACAAGCGCGACGCGCTGTTTTCGCTCTACGCCTTCAATGCCGAGATCGCCGGCATCCGTGATCGCATCCATGAGCCGTTACCCGGCGAGGTGCGGCTGCAATGGTGGCGCGATGTCATTGCCGCCGGCGGTGAGGCGGGCGCGGGCCATCCCGTTGCCGACGCCTTGAACCTCACCATTACAGCGTTCAAACTGCCAAAACTGGCCTTCGAGAACATGCTCGAGGCGCGCATCTTCGATCTCTACGACGACCCGATGCCATCTCGCACCGATCTGGAGGGCTATTGCGGCGAGACGGCGGCCGCCCTCATCCAGCTCGCGGCGATGGTGCTTGATCCCGCCGAGGCGCCAGGGTTTGCCGAACTGGCGGGCAGGGCGGGTTGTGCGCAGGCGATTACGGGGCTTTTGCTTCTGTTGCCGCTGCACCGCAGGCGTGGACAGTGTTTTATCCCGGCCGACATCCTGGCGGCGGCGGGCTCGTCGCCGGAAGAATTTGTTGCCGGCGACGGCGGGCCTGGTGCCCGGCGCGCGGTGGCGGCGATGATCGCGCTGGCGCGCGAACACCTGTCGGCCTTCGAGCAAGGCGCTGCGGCGCTGCCGGGGTCGTTGCGTTCGGCATTCCTGCCGCTGGCGCTGTCACGCGCCTATCTCGCCAAGATGGAAGGCTCGCGCCACTCACCGCTCGGCGGCGTGGCACGGCTGTCGGCGTTGCGCCGGCATTGGTTGCTGCTGCGTCGTGCAGGCAAGGGCTGGCCGGCACTTTGACGTAAACGTCAATCGTGTTAAGGAGTCCGCCTGCCGAGAACTGTCGCCGAAGACGACAGGCCGGCCGGGAGGAAATCGATGAGCTTGTCCGTGCTGGTTGCGATCGTCGTGCTCGGCATTGCGCTGTCGGTTGCCGCCGTGGGACCGCATGTTCAGCACCTTCGTCGAGGAGCTGGAAGAAGACCGGCCGCGCTACGGGATCGTCAAGAACCTGGGCACCTTCAACCCGCTGAAGGTGGCGTTTCATGAATGGATCGGCATGTTCCGGGTTGCGTTCGCGCCTGGGCTGACGCTTCGAGAGCGCCTGAACTACCTCATCAAGCCGCCAGGATGGAGCCATGACGGTCGCGCGACACTTCGGAGAGCCGGAAGGCGGCTTATGTTCGGAGGAATCCGGGGGAGGCGGGCAAGCCGGGACTGCCGGCGGCAGGCCTCGAGGCCGCGGAATAATATCGCCTGAGGACTGATCGCGCTGTCCGCTACTCCGCCGCCTGAGCCGTCTCCGCCGGCAAACCCAGCCACTGTCGACAGTCACTCCGCGCTCGCGACGTGATCGCATGCCGTTTGGCCACGGTTTTGTCCTTGCCGCGCATGCGCTTGCCTTCGGTCTTCGGCGCTTCGACGGGCGGGAACAGGCCGAAATTGACGTTCATCGGCTGGAAGGAGCGTTTGCCCGGTTCGTCGTCGGAAACGATATGGCCGCCGGTGATGTGGTTGAGCAGCGCGCCGAAGGCCGTGGTGAGCGGCGGCAGGGACGGTGCGTGGCCAAGCCGCTCGGCTGCGGCAAAGCGCCCGGCGAGCAGGCCGATGGCCGCACTTTCGACATAGCCTTCGCAGCCGGTGATCTGGCCGGCAAAACGCAGGCCGGGCCGCGACTTCAGCTGCAGCGAGGCGTCGAGCAAGGTCGGCGAGTTGATGTAGGTGTTGCGGTGCAGGCCGCCGAGGCGGGCGAAGTCGGCGTTTTCCAGGCCCGGAATAGTGCGGAAAATACGCACCTGCTCGGCGTGCTTCAGCTTGGTCTGGAAGCCGACCATGTTGTAGAGCGTGCCCAGCGCATTGTCCTGGCGCAACTGCACCACGGCATAGGCCTTCACGGTCGGATTGTGCGCGTTGGTCAAGCCCATCGGCTTCATCGGTCCGTAGCGCAGCGTTTCGACGCCGCGCTCGGCCATGATCTCGATCGGCAGGCAGCCGTCGAAATAGGGGGTGCCTTCCCACTGCTTGAATTCGGTTTTCTGGCCGTCGATCAGCGCCTGTACGAAGGCGAGATATTGGTCCTTGTCCATCGGACAGTTGATGTAGTCCTTGCCGGTGCCGCCAGGCCCGACCTTGTCGTAGCGCGACTGGAACCAGCAGGTATCCATATCGATCGTGTCGAAATGGATGATCGGCGCGATGGCGTCGAAGAAGGCCAGCGCATCGGCGCCGGTCGCCTCGGCGATTGATTGGGCAAGCGACGGTGCGGTCAGCGGCCCGGTGGCGATGATCGCCTGGTCCCACTCCGCCGGCGGCAGCCCTGGCACTTCCTCACGCTGTATCGTGATCAGCGGATGCGCCTCGAGCTTTTTGGTCACCGCCTCGGAGAAACCGTCGCGGTCGACGGCCAGCGCGCCCCCGGCCGGCACCTGGTTGGCGTCGCCGGCACTCATGATCAAGGAGCCCGCCAGCCGCATTTCGGCGTGCAGAAGGCCGACCGCGTTGTTTTCGGCATCGTCGGAGCGGAAGGAATTGGAACAGACCAGTTCGGCCAGGCCGTCTGTCTTGTGGGCGTCGGTGCCGCGAACCGGGCGCATTTCATGCAGGATGACGGGCACGCCGGCTTGCGCCACCTGCCATGCCGCTTCGGAACCGGCGAGGCCGCCGCCGATGATGTGGATTGGATTTTTGCTCATGGCCGCCGGAATAATCGCTTGCAGCCGCGATTGCAATTGTCGCGCGGCGGTAACGCAAACGCTGGTCGGGAAAGCCTCTTCTGAAAACAACAACACCCGCCGGGGGAGGAGGTCCGGCGGGTGTCGTTTTTGGGGTCGACCCTCGGGAGGAGGTGAAGATCGACCGTATTCGTCATCGCCGGGGAGGAGGTCGGCTCAGACGAAATTCCTTTCGCATTTTTAAAGAGGGCGAAACCTCTGGGGCAAAATTCGTTTGCCCCGGGGAAACAACGCCCGCCGCGGGAGGAGGTGCGGCGGGCGCCGTTTGGGTGGCCAACCCTCGGGAGGAGGTGAAGGTTGGGCCTATTCGTCATCGCCGGGGAGGAGGTCGGCTTTGACGAAATTCTTTTCGCATTTTTAAAGAGGGCGAAGCCTCTTGGGCAAATTCGTTTTGCCCCTGGGAAACAACGCCCGCCGCGGGAGGAGGTGCGGCGGGCGCCGTTTTGGTGGTCAACCCTTGGGAGGAGGTAAGGGCTGACCGTATTCGCTTGAGGTCGGGGAGGAGGTCGACCCCAGCGAAATTCTGTTAGATCGCCCTGCGGGCGACGATCTTGATTTCGTCGCGGACGATACCGAGATCATGCAGCTGGCGGTTCGAAAGGCGACCCAGCTCGGTAACCGTCTCGCGATAAACGCGCCAGTTACGATAGTTGCGGATCAGGTTCATTGTCGTTCTCTTTTTCAAAACTGGTTCGGACCATTCGCGGTCCGAAGAATTAGACCGCCTTGCGAGCGACGTAAGGAATGTCGCTGCGGCTGATGCCGAGGTCGGTCAGTTCACGGTTGCTCAGGCGGCTCAGCTCGGAAACGGTGTCCCGGTAGCGGCGCCAGTTGCGGTAGTTGCGGATCAAGTTCATGGTAGTTCTCGTTTCGTCTTTCTTGCGGATCATTCCGTTTGTGTACGAACCATAAGTAGGGGGACCCATATCGATTTAAAAGCGCTATGGCTGCATGGCTGCAATGCAAATTGTGCAATGCAACATTAACGCGCCTTCACGGACCTGACACAAAGAAGCCAGATTCAGAAAGTGCCGTGACGTCAACGGTTTGGGTGCGTCGGTTAAAATGACGACCGGGTGGGGAGAGAGGACATGGCGGGGTACTCGACACGGATCAGGGCCGACATAGAGCGGTGGCGGCAGGCCGGACTGATCGACGCCTCG
Source organism: Mesorhizobium sp. M8A.F.Ca.ET.165.01.1.1 (assembly GCF_004792065.1). Classification (NCBI taxonomy): domain Bacteria; kingdom Pseudomonadati; phylum Pseudomonadota; class Alphaproteobacteria; order Hyphomicrobiales; family Phyllobacteriaceae; genus Mesorhizobium; species Mesorhizobium sp. M8A.F.Ca.ET.165.01.1.1. The sequence goes on from NZ_SRTH01000003.1 coordinate 340,653, forward strand.
ACGGCTGACGTGCTGAGGCGCGACGTCGAGGCCAACGCACGCCAGTCGCTCAGCTTCGGCTCGATCCTCGCAATGATGGCGGCTCTTCTCTTTGGAGCGGCCATCCTGATCTTCGTCGCCGCCAACTGGGATGCGATTCCGCGCCTGGCGCGGGTGGCGGCGCTCTTTGCCATTATCCTCGGCGGCTATGTCGGCGGCGGGGTGCTGAAGACGCGCGACCACGCGGCAATCGGCGAAGCGCTGTGGATCGTGGCGGCGGCCGCGTTCGGCGGCTCGATCGCGCTGATCGGCCAGATGTACCATTTGTCCGGCGACGAGGCTTCGGCGCTGGTCACCTGGGGCGCCGGCACGGCGTTGGCGGCGGTGGCGCTGCGCTCAAACCCGCTGACCGTGGCAGCAGTTGGCATCGCCGACGCCTGGCTGTTCCTGAAAGGGTTCGATTATTACAGCCGCAGCGGCTTTCCGCATGCCTTCGTCGTCATGGCGATCGTGCTGTTTGCCATCTCGTTCTGGACCCGCAGCCAGCCGGCGCGGCACCTGATCATCGTGTCGCTGCTCTTCTATCTCATATTGCTGGCGACGGACCATGCGACGCTGCCGGTAGCGATCCCGCTGGTCATCGTTTCGGCGCTGCTTTTCGCGGGTTCGGTCTTTGCGCCGGACCCTGTCGACAAGATCGTCCAGCTCGGCGGCCGCTTGCCGCTGCACGCATTGCTCGGCTTCCTCACCGGCCTGGCCATCATCCAGTTCGAACTGGCCGACGAAAGTACCTACAACAGCGGCTTCGCCATCGCTTCGGTCGTCGCGCTGGCCGGCATCGTCGCGGCTATCGTGCTCGCAGGGCGCGAGAGCCGGGGCCTGCGCTGGCTTGCCTATCTCGGTTTCGCCTTCGAACTCGCCATCATCTACGTCGTGACCTTGCAGTCGATGCTCGATACGGCCGGCTTCTTCCTTGCTGCCGCGGTACTGCTCGGCGTGCTTGCGATCGTCATCATCCGCGTCGAAAAACGCATGAAGGGTCCAGTCAGCGGGGGAGCCACGGCATGATGACCGGAAAGAGGCTTGTCATCTCGGCGCTGGTGCTGGCGCTCGTCCAGATCGGATTCCTGAGCTGGATCATCGCTGGACGGGCGGCGATCCTGCGCAATGGCAAGGAAGTGCTGCTGAAGATCGAGCCCGTCGACCCACGCGATCTGCTGCGCGGCGACTATATCATCCTCGGCTACGACATCTCGCGCATACCGGTGAAGATGATCGCCAACATTCCGGCCGACAAATTCTCCAGCGACGATACCTCGATCGTGGTCCGGCTGAAAAAGGGCGCCGATGGCTACTGGACACCGACCATCGCCTGGTTCGGCAAGGCGCCGACGCCGGCCGCCGCAGAGGAGGCCGACATTTCGGGCCATGTCGCCGCCGGTTGGGACCTGCGTGGCGAAGGCATGACAATCGCGCCGGATTACGGCATCGAACGCTTCTATCTGCCCGAAGGCGAGGGACTGGCGATCCAGACCGACATGCGGGTGCGGCCATTCGGGATCAAGCTGGCGCTCGCCGCCGATGGCACGGCGCAGATCAAGGCGCTGGTGGATGGCGACAAGACGCTGTTCGAGGAGTCGCTTTACTAGGTCGTGGGAGGCACGATAACGCCGGTCCTCGTTCGCCAAGGCTTCGGAGGACACTCCTTCGTCTAACGAGCTTCGTGTGGCCTGCCACCCAAAGTTCGAAGAGCGAAGGGTGGTGCGGGTAGAGGGACTCGAACCCCCACGATCTCTCGCCAGAACCTAAATCTGGTGCGTCTACCAGTTCCGCCATACCCGCGTGGCCCGGCAATCCCATGTAGCCATCATTCTGTCAATGTCGGAGATAATATGTCGGGTCTGGGTCAAAATGTGGTTATTCGCCTAAACGCGAAGACTGTTGAAAATTAGGCTCGCCTGTGACAAAAGGCGTGTCAAATGTGACGGGACGCGACGATCCGCTTCTGCAGAATGTGATAAGAAGTAGGAAAAACAAGAACTTATTCACATTTTGGAACGCAGTTTGGGAGAGTTTGAGCCGCATTTCCGGTCAAATCGCCAGGTTCCGTACCAAAAGCCATTCCCGGCAAGAATTACCGGCAGGCTGTGAACGGCAGGGAGCCGTTTGGCAGTCTCATTGGTGAAAACAAAGGTTTTACGATGCAGGTCACCGAAACACTCAATTCCGGTCTCAAGCGCGAGATCAAGATCACCGTGCCGGCCGGTGATATGGAAGCCAAGCTGATGGCCCGGCTGTCGGATGCCCGCGACAAGGTCCGCATCAACGGCTTCCGTCCGGGCAAGGTGCCGGTGCAGCACCTGCGCAAGGTCTATGGCAAGTCGTTCATGGCCGAAGTGGTCAACGAGATCCTCAACGACTCGACCCGTTCCATCATCACCGGGCGCGGCGAAAAAGCCGCCATGCAGCCCGAGGTGATCATGACCGAGGACGAGAAGGAAGCCGAGAAGATCCTGGCCGGCGGCGCCGACTTCGAATTCCGCCTCAACTATGAGGTCATTCCGGCGATAGAGATCAAGGATTTCTCCGACATCAAGGTGACGCGGCAGGTGTTCGACGTTCCCGATTCGGAAATCGACGACCAGGTCAAGCGCGTCGCCGAATCGGCACGCAGCTACGAGCCGAAGGCCGGCAAGGCCGCCGAGGGCGACCGGGTCAGCATCGACTATGTCGGCAAGATCGACGGCGAGGCTTTCGCCGGCGGCGCCGGCAACGACCAGCCGCTGGTGCTGGGCTCCAAGGAGTTCATTCCGGGCTTCGAGGAACAGCTGATCGGCACCAAGGCCGGCGACGAGAAGCAGGTCACCGTAACCTTCCCGGAAAACTACCAGGCGGCGCATCTGGCCGGCAAGGAGGCGACCTTCGACGTCACCGTCAAGGAAGTGTCGAAGCCGGGCGAACTGGAAATCAATGACGAGACCGCCAAGAACCTTGGCCTGGAGTCGCTTGAGCGCCTGCGTGACATCGTGCGCGGCCAGATCGAGAACCAGTTCGGCTCGATGACGCGCCAGAAGGTCAAGCGCCAGCTACTCGACCAGCTCGATGCGGCCTATTCGTTCGAAGCACCGTCGAAGCTCGTCGAGGCGGAGTTCAACAACATCTGGGCACAGGTCAACCGCGACCTGGAGGCCGCAGGCCGCACCTTCGCCGACGAAGAGACGACCGAGGAAGAGGCGCGCGCCGAGTACATGCGTCTGGCCGAGCGCCGCGTGCGCCTTGGCCTGGTGCTGGCCGAGATCGGCGAGAAGGCCGGCGTCACCGTGTCGGATGAGGAACTGCAGCGCGGCCTGTTCGAGCAGGTTCGTCGCTTCCCGGCCAACCAGCAGCAGGAAGCTTTCGAGTTCTATCGCAGCAACCCCGAGGCGCTCAACGCGCTCAGGGCGCCGATGTTCGAGGAGAAGGTTGTCGACCACCTGCTCGAGCAGATCTCGGTCACCGACGTCAAGGTCAGCAAGGAAGAGCTGATGGCCGACGACGAGGAGGCCGAAACCGCGACCAAGGCGAAGCCGGCCAAGAAGGCCGCCGCGAAGAAGGCTGACGACAAGAAAGCCGACGACGCGGAAGAGCCGAAGAAGAAGGCCGCACCGAAGAAAAAGGCGGCCAAGGACGCCGAATAGACCGGACATTCCAACGAATTCCGAAAGGCCGCCTCCGGGCGGCCTTTTTCGTTGCGAAATTGCAACATCGGATTCGTTCCTGGTGGGCACCGGTGGCGGTGCGAAGCCTTGATCATTATCTGGTTGGTTGGAAGACCAGAGGTAGTTGGCAATGTCGTTGCGGGTGTTCGTGGAACTGAGGCGCGCCGCCGCCACCGTGTTTTTCCTGGCCTTGGCCTGCGGCGCTGCCGGGGCCGGCACGGACAATTGGCGTTTCGATACCGGCAATGACGGCCTCGTCACCGCCTCTCTCTATGCCACTAACAAGTTGATCACCGGGGGCGGCGCGCTGAGCTACAGCCCGGTGCTGACAATTGCCTGCCGGGCGGACGGCGAGCCCGCCTGGACCGAATGGCTGCAGTTGAACGACGCGGTCTCCGCCAGCCGGAAAATCACCATGTCGGTCACGATCGACAGGGACAGCAAATTCGACGAGAGCTGGTCGGTCGGCACACGCGCCAGGATGCTGATGCGCGATGGCGCCGACGGCATAAAGCGCCTCGTTCCGGCAAATCGCCTGCTGCTGTCGTGGCGTTTCGGGCTGCTGTCCGGGCGCGGTCAGGCCGATTTCGACCTGGCCGGCTTCGGTGAGGCGGTCAGCCAGATTGCCGCGACTTGTCAGACGGAAGTGCCCTGAGCCACCGCAGACCGCCTAAAGCGCGTCGCGTCGCAACGGTTTGACGCGCTTTTGGCCTTTGCTTCCATGCATGTCGTTGTTCCCGAAACCGTAATCAATTTTGGGCGACATGCATCAAACCTTCGTACGGTCGACCTCTTCTACCTGCCAGCCAGATTCTGTGGTATATAGATGCCGCAATTCCATATGGGGAGAAGCGGATAATCTGTTCTCCCGTGCAAGGCGCATGGTACCGACATGCGCGCAGATCGTCTCAGGGACATTTGACGATCAGGAGGAAATGCCATGCGCTTGATCGCGTTTTTCGCCGTCGCCTCTCTTGCAACCTTCATCGCCAATCCATCGCAAGCTCAGGACGCTGCGGCTGGTGAGAAGGTCTTCACCAAATGCAAGGTTTGCCACATCGCGGACGAGGACAAGAACAAGATCGGTCCATCGCTGCATGGCGTCATCGGCCGCACCGCCGGTACGCATCCGGATTTCAAATATTCCGATGCCATGATCGCCGCTGGCAAATCCGGCGTCAAATGGGACGAACCGACATTGACGACCTACCTTCATGACCCCAAGGCCATGGTCAAGGGGACCAAGATGACGTTTCCCGGCCTCAAGACCGATGCGGACGTGGCCAACGTCATTGCCTATCTGAAACAATTCTCTCCGTAACCCTGTTCTTTCACCGGCTGAAATGTCGACCCAGGAAGGCCGCCTCAAGGATACCGGCATCCGCCTCTCGGAAGCGACAGCGGGCGACTTCTTCGCGCTCTTGAAGCCGCGAGTGATGGCGCTGGCCGTATTCACCGCTTTCGTCGGCCTGATGGTGGCGCCCGGCGCGATGAATCCGGTCATTGCCGTGATTGCAATCGGTGCGATTGCAGTCGGGGCAGGGGCGGCCGGGGCCCTCAACATGTGGTACGACGCCGACATCGACGCGCTGATGTCTCGCACATCAAAGCGGCCCGTTCCGTCGGGCCGCGTCACGCCAGGCGAAGCTCTCGGCTTCGGCCTGGTGCTTTCGGCGCTTTCGGTCATGACGCTCGGCGTGCTGGTGGGGTGGCTTGCCGCGCTGCTGCTGGCCTTCACCATCTTCTTCTACATCGTCATCTATACGATGTGGCTGAAGCGCTCGACGCCGCAGAACATCGTCATCGGCGGTGCGGCGGGTGCCCTTCCTCCGGTCATTGGCTGGGCGGCCGCGACTGGCGCCATCGGCATTGAGAGCTTGATCCTGTTTCTGATCATCTTCCTGTGGACGCCGCCGCATTTCTGGGCACTGGCGCTGTTCAAGGTCGGCGACTACGCGGCTGCCGGCATTCCGATGATGCCGAACGTGGCCGGCCAGGCCTCGACCAGAAAACAGATATTCGCCTATTCACTGTTGTTGGCGCCGATCGGCGTGCTGCCCTGGATGCTCGGATTCGCGAGCGCGTTTTATGGGATTGCGTCGGCTGCATTGGGCGCGGGTTTTATCTGGCACGCCTGGAAGGTTCGGGTCGTTGCAGACAAGGAGACGAAGCCTGCGAAAGCGTTGTTTGCCTTCTCGATTTTCTATCTTTTCGCGATCTTTGCCACACTGCTTGCCGACACCGTCGCAACACGGGCGTTCATGTCAGCCGGAGGTTGACGCCGTTGTTGCCACACCCGCCGGCTCGACACCGCCAGTCCGCAATTGTTGCGTTGAAGACCCTGCGAGCAGACCAGGATCGGCTCCGAGATCAAGATGGTATTGCCCAAAATCCCAGGATCAGCAAAGCGACTATGCCAAGGCCGAGTATGAGAAGCGTCCTTCCGTCCATGACCTTCACCCTTGACCCGGCGCATGGTCCTGAAAATCGAAAATCGATCTTCAGCAGGAACCATGCGTCAATCAACGTGGTACGGCGCCCTTCGCGTGTCTAAAAAGGGCACGCGGCGCTGTACCAGAATATCGAAAAAACCCCGCCGGAGCTAGCCAGACCGGCGGGTCTCCCTCTGACAAAGCGCGACAAGTCTCCGGCAAGAGAGTATGTTGTTTGCGGTGCAGGTCGCGGTTTTGCGTGGCCAGTCACACAGAACGGCAGCACCACGAAACCGCGACTTTACCGGACCAGGTCTGGAGGAACGGTCATGGCAAGCTTTCACGTGATTGCAGGTTCCAGCGAGACGCTGGAACATATCGGAATTCGAAAAATCGGTGTTTCCGACCTTTTCGACGCGCTCAAGCGGGGCGTCGACGATTTCATGGTCAAACCATCGCACATCGTTTTTCTCTGCCTGATCTATCCGCTGGTGGGAGTCGTGCTCGCCGCCTGGACTTCCGGCGCCAATGCTTTGCCGTTGTTGTTTCCACTGGTCTCGGGTTTCGCGCTGGTTGGCCCGTTCGCGGCGATAGGCCTCTATGAAATTAGCCGCAGACGGGAAGCCGGGCTCGACACTTCCTGGCGGCACGCATTCGAAGTCAGAAATTCTCCGGCGCTCCCCGCCATCGCGGCGGTCGGGATCATGCTTCTGGCAATCTTCATCACCTGGCTTTTGACGGCGAAACTCTTCTACGAATATCTCTTCGGTCCGGCTCCGCCGGAATCGATATCCAGCTTCATCAATGAGATATTCGCCACCGGACGCGGTTGGTCGCTGATTGTCCTGGGGCATGCCATAGGCTTCGTCTTCGCAGTGGTGGTTTTGTGCACAACGGTTGTCGCCTTCCCATTGCTGCTCGATCGCGACGTCGGCGCCTACGAAGCCATTCACACCTCGGTGCGTGCGGTGCTGGCGAACCCGATCACCATGGCTGTCTGGGGACTGATTGTCGCCGTCGCCCTGATCATCGGGTCGCTGCCGGTGTTCGTCGGGCTGGCCGTCGTGTTGCCGATCCTCGGTCACGCCACCTGGCATGTCTACCGCAAGGTCGTGGAGCCGCCAGCCGGGTCGGCGAGTTGAGGACGTTGCGCCTCCCTGCATCGGCGAGGTGCCGGTGCAGGGCTGATCGAAGCCGTCAGGAGGCCGGGTGACTGAAGCGGCCCTGGTATGCGCCCATGGTCAGATTGCGGAAATCCTTGCCGCTGACATGCACCAGCGTTCGATGGTCGCCGCCTTCGAAGTAGACGTCGGCGGCGTCGCCAAGGCTTTCATCGACGATCACTGGCACATCGTAGGCGGCGCCGATCGGCGGGATGGCGCCAGTGTCGCAATCATCGAAGAGCAAAATCACCTCGTCTTCGGAAGCAAGGCCAAGACGCTTGTCCATGACGTCTTGCAACCTGCCAAGTTCGATCCTGTGGGTGCTCGGAACCACGGCCAGCGTATAGCCAAGCTCGTGGTGAACGACCACGGATTTCGCCATGATGCTGCCGGGCACATGCGCGGCTAGTGCCGCCTGCCGGCTTGTCGACGTGCGATGGTGAGCGACGGTGTCGTAGGAAATTCCCTTGCCGTCGATGAAGTCCTTCAATTTGTTTGCGATCGTCATCCTGGCCTCCCTTGTTTGAGCATGTTCTTTTCCGAACCGAAGATCAGCACGGCAAACCCGGGTCCATTTTTAGGAAAACTGGACCAGCGGCCGATAGTTTCAAGGCGCCGGCAAGAGGGCTGCACGCATGCGAGATCCGTGGGTTCTGCCCGGAAATGCCAAGGGCAAATCCGGTGTGCGCGTCAGGGGCCGGCTCCGAAAAACGACAGCCGGGTGAAAAGCGTGTAGTCGGCCTCAAAGACCATCATGGTCACGAACACCAGCACCAGTATCGGCGGCAGAATGATCGCATAGGCCAGCGCCAGCCGTTCCCAGGCCATGTGCATGAAGACAGCGACGATCAGCCCTGCCTTGAGGATCATGAAGATCAGGATCAGCGACCATCTGAGATAGCCGTGAAGGCCGAAATAATCGACCAGGTAGGAGCAGGTGCTGAGGATGAACAGCCATGCCCAGACCACCAGATAGAGCTTGATCGGATGTTCCTGATGCAAGTCGGCATGTACGATGGCCGCCGGCGCTTCATGTGCATGGCCAGTGTGAAGTGCGTGTTGCCCCAGGCCGTTTGCGGTTGCTTCAGCCATATCTGCCTCTCACCAAAGATAGAAGAATGCGAAGATGAACACCCAGACCAGATCGACGAAGTGCCAGTACAGCCCCATGATCTCGACATTCTCGTAGCGGCCCGTGCGGCTGGTGAAGAATCCGCGCCGGCCGGTGTCGTAGTCTCCACGCCAGACCTTGCGGGCCACGATGATCAGGAAGATCACCCCGATCGTCACATGGGTGCCGTGGAAACCGGTGATCATGAAGAAGCATGAGCCGAATTGCGCGGCGCCCCAGGGATTGCCCCAGGGCCGCACCCCTTCGGTGATAAGCTTGGTCCATTCGAAGGCTTGCATGCCGACGAAGGTCGCGCCGAGTGCCGCGGTTACAAGCATGAGGATCGCCGTCTTGCGGCGGTCGCGGCGATAGCCGAAATTGACCGCCATGGCCATCGTTCCGCTGCTTGAGATCAGCACGAAGGTCATGATGGCAATAAGGATCAGCGGGATATCGGAGCCACCGATGCGAAGCGCAAAAACCTCACTCGGATTGGGCCACGGCACACGCGTCGAAATGCGCGCGGTCATGTAGGAGAGCAGGAAGCAGCCGAAGATGAAGGTGTCGCTGAGCAGGAAGATCCACATCATGGCCTTGCCCCAGGACACGTTCTTGAACGCACGCTGATCTGAGGACCAGTCGGCGGCAATGCCTTGCCAGCCCGTGGGCCGTGGTTCCGTCTGGCCGATATGTGTCAGTGTCTCTGCCATCCGCTTGATCCTCTCAGGTCAGCAATCGTTGGCAAATGTCGACGAATGTCGCGGCCCAGCCGGCCAGCAGCGCGAAGATGGCGAGCCAGACGAAGAGCAGGAAATGCCAGTACATGGCGCACAGTTCGACGCTGAGGCGAAGCCGCTCCGGCCGCGCTCCATTCCAGGCGCCGGCGGTGGTTCTGCCGAGGCCCACAAGCCCGCCCAATATGTGCAGGCCATGCATGCCGGTGATCAGGTAGAAAAAGCTGTTGGCCGGATTGGAGCTCAGGAGATAGCCGTCGTCGGTCAGTTGCCGCCATGCCATGAGCTGTCCGATCAGGAAGGCGAGCGCCGTGAGCCCGGCGGTGACAAGACCGAGCCTGACCATGTCGACTTGGCCCCTGCGCGCCGCCACCGAGGCGCATTGCAGGGCTACGCTGCTCAGGATCAGCACGCCGGTGTTGAACCAGAGCAGCCGCGGCAGCGGCAGCGGCTGCCAGTCCGACACCGTCATCCGCATGAAATAGGCGCTGGTGAAGAGCGCGAACAGGCAGCCGACAACGGCGAGGAAGACGCCGAGGCCGATCTTGGCGGTGGGCAGCGCCGACCTGTCGAAGGCGACAAAATCGCTGGCCAGGCCTTGCTCGAGCCATGGCTTGCCCATCAGCCTCTGGTGTGAAAGCCACCATCCGGCAAAACCGGCAATGACGAGCAGGAAGACCAGGATGACGCTCATGCCGGTTCCCTCGAGGGGCCGAAGGAGCCCGGCATGTTCTGCGGAATGAAGTCCTCCTTGGCGCCCGGCACGCTGTAGTCATAGGCCCAGCGGTAGACGATCGGCAGATCCTTGCCGAAATTGCCGTGGGCCGGCGGTGTATGCGGCGTCTGCCATTCGAGGGTCGTGGCCCGCCACGGATTGCCGCCGGCCTCGCGGCCATGGCGGATGCTCCAGATCAGATTGAACAGGAACACCATTTGGGCAAAGCCGACGATGAACGCCATGATGCTGATGAACGAGTTCAGGTGGTGGGCCGACTCCGTCATGATCGTCATGTCGGTCAGTTCGGCATAGCGCCGCGGCACGCCCATCAGGCCGAGATAGTGCATGGGAAAGAAGATCAGATAGGCGCCGAGGAAGGTGACCCAGAAATGGAACCGGCCCAGCATCTCGTTGAGCATCCGGCCGGTGACCTTCGGGTACCAATGGTAGATCGCGCCAAAAACCACGAGGATCGGGGCGACACCCATGACCATATGGAAGTGGGCAACGACGAACATGGTGTCGGACAGTGGGACATCGACGACGACATTGCCGAGAAACAGCCCGGTCAGCCCGCCGTTGACGAAGGTGACGATGAAGGCCAGGGCAAACAGCATCGGTATGGTGAGATGGATGTCACCGCGCCACAGTGTCAGCACCCAATTGTAGACCTTGATGGCCGTCGGAATGGCGATGATCAGTGTCGTGGTGGCGAAGAAGAACCCAAAATAGGGGTGCATGCCGCTGACATACATGTGGTGTGCCCAGACCACGAAGCTCAGCGCGCCGATGCCGACGATGGCCCAGACCATCATCCGGTAGCCGAAGATGTTCTTGCGGGCATGGGTGCTGATCAGGTCGGATACGATGCCGAAGGCCGGCAGCGCCACGATGTAGACCTCGGGATGGCCGAAGAACCAGAACAGATGCTGGAACAGGATCGGGCTGCCGCCATTGTGCGGCAATTGCTCGCCCATCTCGGAGATCGCCGGCATGAAGAAGCTTGTGCCGAGCGCGCGGTCGAGTAGCATCATCACGCTGGCGACGAACAGCGCCGGAAAGGCAAGCAGCGCCATGACGGTCGCGGTGAAGATGCCCCAGACGGTCAGCGGCAGGCGCATCATCGTCATTCCGCGCGTGCGGCCCTGCAGCACCGTCACCACATAGTTCAGGCCGCCCATCGTGAAGCCGATGATGAACAGGATCAGCGACGAGAGCATCAGGATGATGCCCCAGCCCTGGCCACCCGGTGTGCCGCTCAAAATGGCTTGTGGCGGGTACAGCGTCCAGCCGGCCCCCGTCGGTCCGCCGGGCGCAAAGAAGCCCGACACCAGAACCAGCACGGCGAGCAGGTAGATCCAGTAGCTCAGCATGTTGACATAGGGAAAGACCATGTCGCGGGCGCCGACCATCAACGGGATCAGGTAGTTGCCAAAGCCGCCGAGGAAGAGGGCGGTAAGCAGGTAGATCACCATGATCATGCCGTGCATGGTGATGAACTGGTAGTAGGCCTCCGGAGTGATGAAGTCGAACGTGCCGGGGAAGCCGAGCTGCAGCCGCATCAGCCAGGACAGCACCAGGGCGACCAGACCGATGCCCGTTGCTGTCGCCGAATACTGGATCGCGATGACCTTGGCGTCCTGCGAGAAAACGTATTTCGTCCACCAGCTGCGCGGATGATAGAGTTCCACTTCCGCGACTTCGGCGGGCGGGATGCCGTCCGCAGGGGTGATGTCGACCATGGGAACACCTCCGGTCCTTCTCAGCGAGCTCCGGCCGTTTCGAGCTTTGCTGCAATTTTCAAACCCGTCGTCTTGCCCGGCGCCTGCTCTACCGAACCGGTTTGCTGCGGCGCCGACAACTGCGCGAAAGTCTGCTGCTGGCCAAGCCAGGCCACGTAGTCCTGCTGCGTGTCGACCACGACCACGCCATGCATCAAGGGATGCCCTTGGCCGCAGAGTTCGGCGCACAAGACCTGAAAGGTCCCGGTCCTGGTCGGAGTGAACCAGAAATAGGTGACCGAGCCCGGGATCATGTCCATCTTGGCGCGGAATTCCGGGATATAGAAATCATGAAGCACGTCGATGGAGCGGAGCAGCATCTTGACCGGCTTGCCGACCGGCAGATGCAGATCGGCCGCTTCGACCACGACATCGTCCTGACCATTGGGATCGCCGCCGATCACGCCCAGTGGATTGTCGGCGGAGACGTCGCGGGTGTCGGATGTGCCAAGCTTGCCGTCCTTGCCGGGCAGACGGAAACTCCACTGCCACTGCTGGCCGACGACTTCGACGTCGGTTGCGTCGCTTGGGACGTTGACAAACCGGCTCCAGACGAACAGGCCGGGAACCAGCAACGCAGTGACCCCGACCGCGGTGACGATCGTCAGCCACGATTCGAGCCGCTTGTTTTCAGGTTCGTAGGCAGCCCGGTTGCCTTCCCGATGACGGAAACGGAAGACGCAATAGGCCATGAATAGAACCACTGCGGCGAACACGATGCCGGTGATCCAGAAGGTGATGATGATGGTATTGTCGATATAGGCCCAGTTCGAGGCAATCGGCGTCCACCACCATGGGCTCAGCAGGTGAAACAACACTGAGCCCACGACGATCAAAACGAGTACAAGCGCTACGGCCATGTCCCGTTCCTCCAGGCATTCCAAGAGGCGCGAAGCCGTCCAGGGAAATACCTGGCCCATTATAGCTTATTTTGGGGTCGCAATTCTAGAGCCGACTATGTTGATTGAAAAATCCCGGCTCTTGCCCTTGGCCTGGCGCCAGTCCCGCCGTCTAGATCAGCAGCAGGCCCTTCATGCTGGAATAGCCTTTTCGCCCGATGATGATGTGGTCGTGGACTGAGATGCCCAGCCGCTTGGCCGCTTCGATGATCTCTTTCGTCATCTCGATATCGGCGCGTGACGGCGTCGGATCGCCGGAAGGGTGGTTGTGGACCAGGATGATGGCCGTGGCGGACAGTTCGAGCGCGCGCTTGACCACTTCCCTGGGATAGACGGGCGTGTGGTCGACCGTGCCGGTCTGCTGCACTTCGTCTGATATCAGCGCGTTCTTCTTGTCGAGGAACAGGATGCGGAATTGCTCGCGCGCCTCGAACGCCATGGCCGAGCGGCAATAGTCGAGAAGCTGCTGCCATGAGGCCAGGACTTCGCGGCCGTGGATCTCGCCGCGCGCCATGCGCTGGGCGGTCGCCGCGACGACCTTCAGTTCGAGCGCCACGGCCGGGCCGATGCCCTTGATCTCCTGCAACAGGCCGACGGGCGCGCCGAGCACCTCGGCCAAGGTGCCGAAGCGGGCGAGCAGCGCCTTGGCCACCGGTTTGGTGTCGGCGCGCGGGATCAGGCGGAAGAGCAGGAGTTCCAGAAGCTCATAGTCGGGCAAGGCATCCGGACCGGCCGACGCAAAGCGCTCGCGCAGACGATCGCGATGGCCGAGATAATGCGGCTTTTCATCGGCTGCCGCCTTGGCTCTCGCCGCCGACCGCACCGGCACCTCGGAGAAGAAACTCCGCTCATCGTCGTCGCCTTGTGTCGCCATGTGCCGCCCATATCCAGCCCGCAGCTGAGCAATGATCGCTGATCCCCACGAAATACTAGGACGGCGGACAGGGGCGGTCGAGGTCTTTTGTCTTTTCAACGCTGTCAATCAGCCCACAGCCGTCGAGCAGCCGGAATTGCTCCCCAGTCGGCAAGGAATGAGTAGCCTCCGCCTTTCGCGCAATGTTGCGGCAATGGCGCGCGCGCAAGCTCTCGGTGTCGTCATTGATGGCGCCACATTCGGAGACAACCAAGATGCCCAGGTTCATTCGTATCCTGCTGCCCGCCGGGCTGCTTCTGGGCTTCAGTCCTGCAATGGCTGCTCAGGTGATCGATGACGTAACCGCCGTTAGCCGCCGCGATCAAAACCTTCCGATCCATCTCATCCAATACGATGATCCCTGCACCGACGGTCGTTACAGCGACGGGAGGCCGCATGATTGCCGGGAGATCCTGCGCATGCTGGATCACCGCGAGCGTTATCGGGAAAGGCACGACTATTACCCGCGCGAACGCTACGATCCATGCACCGATGGCAGGGTCAGCGATGGCCGTCCGCGCAGTTGCCGCGAAATAATGCGCTGGTTCCGAGACCAGGACGAGGACGAAGACTGGCGGCCACGCAAACACTGGAAATAGGCGCGAAAACAACCAGACGATAGAGAGGACGGCCTCCTAGGCGGGCAAGCCGGGGCGGTCGAGCTTTTTGGGCGACAGCGTGAAGATCTCGCAGCCGGTGTCGGTTACGCCGACAGTGTGCTCGTATTGCGCCGACAGCGAGCGGTCGCGTGTCACCGCTGTCCAGCCATCCGACAGCACCTTCACATGCGGCCGGCCGAGGTTGATCATCGGCTCGATGGTGAAGATCATGCCGGGGCGCATTTCCACGCCTTCATTGGCACTGCCGTAGTGCAGGATGTTGGGGGCGTCGTGGAACAGCTGGCCGACTCCGTGGCCGCAGAAATCGCGCACCACCGAGCAGCGCTCGGCTTCGGCGTAAGTCTGGATGGCGGCGCCGATGGCGCCGGTGCGCGCGCCTGGCCTTACGGCGGCGATGCCGCGCATCAGGCATTCGTGGGTGACTTCGAGCAGGCGTTCGGCCGCCCGCTTGATCGTGCCGACCGGATACATGCGCGAGGAATCGCCGTGCCAGCCATCGAGGATGTAGGTCACGTCGATGTTGACGATATCGCCATCCTTCAGCGGCTTGTTGTCGGGAATGCCGTGACAGACGACATGGTTGATCGAGGTGCAGGACGATTTCGTATAGCCGCGATAGTTGAGCGTGGCCGGCAGTGCGCCGTGGTCCATGCCGAACTCGAAGACGAAACGGTCGATCGTGTCGGTGGTGACGCCGGGGCCGACCATCGGCACCAGTTCGTCAAGGCAGCGCGCGGTGAGGTCGCATGCCTTGCGCATGCCGGCAAAGCCGTCCTCGCCATAAAGGCGGATCTGGCCGGTGTTTCTGAGCGGTGCCGTGGCGGCGTCGAGATAGGTGACCATTTTGTCCGTATAGAAGGTGGCGCGCCGCAGGAGTGCTGGCGCTAAGATGTCACCAGATTTGGCACTTGGGGGCGCAAGGTTCAAGGAAGAACTGCCTGATGCGGCTCCAGCGCCGGGATATTCGCATGCCGAGGCGATCCTTTTCCCGGTTTTGCATGGCGTTCGCTTTCCATTGTGGCCATCGTGCGTTAGGCGGGGTGATGTTTTGGAGGTCGCATCCGTTCCCGACGGTCCGGCGCATCAAGTCCCTTGAATCGCCACTGACGGCAGCCTGCTCATGTCTGATGGGCCTGGTGCTGCTGGCGATGCTGTGTCTCGGCCGGCCGGACACGCCCATTTCCTGGGATGCCGCGCAAGGCGGTGCCAGCGTTGGCCTTGAACGGTCGGGTGAGGTCGCAGCGCTGCTGCGTGTCGCCAACAAGGCCCAGGCGCTGGAGGTTCGCGGCGCCCGGCCGGTGCTTGCGAAGTTCGCCGGCGGCCATCCGGCCCTCCCGGTTCCGCAGGCTGTCTTCCGTCGCCCCGCCCCGACGTCGCCGGAGATGTTTGTCGCCGGCCATGGGCCGGTCTGCGCGCCCCCTGTCAGCACCAACCAGCCGCGTGCGCCTCCCTCCACGCGAGCCTGAGCGGTCCGGGACCGCACGTTCACCTCCATTCCAAGCCATTCGCGTCGCAACCCGTGCGGCGGCCGAGAGCCGCGCATTGGTGGCGCGGCGCGTCATTTTCGGATCATTGCAATGCAACAGCGTATCAAGACATTCAAAAGCCTGTCACGCGCGGCCTCGGCTGCTTCATTTCTTTCCGTCCAGGCGCTCATCGGTATCGGAACCGTTTATTGGGCGATCGCCGAGACGCTCTATTTGTCGAGAACCGGAGCGCTCGTCCTCGGCGCCCTGTTCGCCTTGCCGTCAGCCTACGTTCTGCTGACGGTGGCGCGGATGGCCTTCAACGCGGAGACCGATCCGGCTAACCAGTGACCGAAGGGTTCAAGACGCCCGTGTTCGAAAGTTCACGGGCCTCTGAGTCCTTGCCGTAGCAAACGGCCGCGGTTGACCGCGGCAAAACGTCCGCTTCCGCAGTAGCGACACATTCTCACGGCATAAGATGCTTCGAGCAACTTTTTACGACGAGCGGCGTTGCATGGGACTATGCCGGTTCGGGAGATGTCGGATGGACAGATTGCAATTCGAGGTGCCGGTGCGCATTGCACCAGGCCCCGGCTTGCCCGTCGAGGAAATCTACGGCGTCGAGCAGGCGCTCGATTTTCTGCAGGACTGGCCGGCACGCCGGCAGGGGCCCGTGTATCAGAAAGCCTTCAATGCCTGTTTTGGCGCGACCGTCGATGTGGTCAAGACCGAAGACGCCTGCCGGGCGTTCATGGCGTTCTGCCGCGTCACCGGACTTATGGCGGGCGACATGATGGCGCCACGCAAGCGCGGCGGTGAGGCGCGAGCACTGCAGGCTTGAGAGCCGCGCCGAATGGCGTAAACCAGTTCAGCTTCGAGTGCGTATGACAATTCGCGTGCGGGGAATGCATTGGCCGGCGCCGTTAAGCTTCCGTTTCCACTTTCGCGGTTAGCCATTGCTTGTTCGGCAATGGTTGATTCGTTGCGTCAGTTTCATGGTTCGGAAGATGTCTCCAGAAAAAGTCCGTGCGTTCCCGATCGATCGTCAGTTATTCTTGGTCAGGGAAGTTGCCGCCAGGCTCGGCAATCTGCATGGCGAGACCGCCACCTCGTTCTGGAAGGCAAAAGCGGCGGAGTTGCTCGATCTCGTTGTCGGGACGGGCAGGGACAGAACGGCGGCCAGTGACGAAGTACGCAGGTTTTTCCTTGCCGTACAAAGAGAACTGTTGGCTGGGTCGGTTGCTGAGCCAGCTCCAGTTCTTTCCGCCTGAAGCAGATATCATCCCAAAGATCGCGCTACTGGTTCGAGTTTTCTTGGCTCATCCTTCGAGTCGGCCACTGCCGGTGCCGTCGCATGTTGTTGGGGCCAGACGGCGCTGATCCCAGTTCGCGGTGATAGGTCCTAAGCCGGGCCGCTTGATCCTGTCCCCATACCGGCTCCCCCATGCAGCGCGGCGTGGTCGTTTCGTCAGGGAACGGTAAACAGCCGGCGCCCCGTCCGTTGGCCCCCTGTTCGTCCAGATGGCCGCGTGCACCCATTAAGAATGGCGGCCTTCATCAAAAATGAGCCAAAGTTTTTAGGCGTTCATTCATACATGCGTGTTTTCTAATGGATTATGGTGTTCAACTGCTTCACCCGAATCCGGCTCATGGCGGCCAGCATGCGCCGCAGCAGATCGGCGAATGTCGCCACCATCTTTGCCCTCACCTTGCCGATCGTTGTCGGTGCGGCGGGTTTTGGCGTGGAAACCTCCTATTGGTACTATAACAGCTTGAGACTGCAGGCCACGGCGGATGCCGCGGCCTATGCCGGCGCACTGGAGCAGATCTCGGGTTCGGATACGCCGACGATCGTCGCTGCCGCGACCCAGTCTGCTGCAACGAATGGTCTTGGCGCCGGCACGATCGTCGTCAATACACCGCCGGCATCCGGGCCGAACACGGCCAAGAAAGCGGTTGAAGTTATCGTCGGCCAAAAGCTCAATCGTATGTTCACCCTGATCTTCACCCAGAGTCAGGTTCCAGAACAGGCGAGGGCGGTGGCGCTCATCACTGACGCATCCAAGGCCTGCCTCCGGGCGCTCGATCCCTCGGCCTCGCAGTCGGTGCTCGTCTCCGGCAGCGCCAGCATGAAGCTCACCGGCTGCGTCATCATGACGAATTCGATCGCCCAAGACGCCATTAAGGTGCAGGGATCGGCGGCTCTCCAGGCCGACTGCCTGATCTCGGCGGGCGGCGTCGTGCTGAACAATCCGGTGACCACGATCTGCAAGGCGCCGATCACCCAGGCCTTGCCCATACCCGATCCGTTCGCCAGCGTGCCAGCGCCTGCCGCCAGCAACCCATGCCAGACTCTCAAAAATAATAAGACGACGCAAACAATCCAGCCCGGGACTTATTGCAGTGGCATGGACCTCTCCGGAAATGTCACGCTTTCGCCCGGCGTCTATGTCGTTCAGGGGAATTTGAAGATCAACGCGGGGGCAGTCGTCACGGGCAGCGGCGTCACCATCTTCATGGCGGGCAGCAGCACCGTCAGCATGAACGGGAATGCGACCGTGACGCTCAGCGCGCCTCAGTCGGGCACCTATTCCGGTATGCTGTTCTACGGTGACAGGACAGGCATGGCGGCGCAGAGCACCTTCAACGGTACTGCAGATTCCTTGCTGACAGGCGCCATCTATTTCTCCAAGCAGCAAGTCAACTACCTGGGCAACTTCTCAGGCAAGAATGGCTGCACGCAGGTTGTGGCCGACACTATCCAGTGGTCCGGCAATTCCACGATCAACCAGGACTGCTCGAGTCTGGGAATGAAGGACCTCCCGGCGGCGGCGTCAGTCGCGATTGTCGAATGAAGCCCGGGGCCTATCGATTGATTCCAGCCATTCGCGAAGACGCGGGCACTGCCGCGGTTGAGTTCGCGATGGTCTTGCCCATCCTGTGTCTGGTATTGCTCGGCATAGCCGACGGCTGGTCATACGTCACGAGTTCGCTGTCGATGCGCGCCAGCGTGAAGACGGCAGCGAACATGCTCTTGGCGGGCTCGGCCGACGACAGCGCGACGCAGGCCGCAGCACTGGCGAACTGGGAGAGGATGCCGGACGACGGTCAGGTCACGCTGAGCCGGATCTACAAATGCGGAACGACCGTGGTCGACGCTTCGACCTTGTGCAGCGGGCCGAAGGCACCGTCGGTCTTTGTCCAGATCGACGCATCGGCGACATGGACACCTCCCTTCACCTTCGGCGTCTTTTCCGCCCCCAGCACGATCGGCCAGCAGGAGCTGATCCGTGTTCGGTAATGCGGGAGGCTTCAAGGCCGATCGATCGGGCGGAGCCGCGCTCGAATTCGCGCTGATCGCACCGTTCCTTATCATGCTGCTATTCGGAATCTTCGCCTTCGGCTGGTCGATGAATTCGGCCTCCAGCGTTCGCTACACGCTGGAGGCGTCCGCACGGTCCCTGCAACTTAACAACACGTTGACCCAGGCTGCCCTCCAGTCGATCGCGACGCAGAAATTGCAGGCCCTGGGCCTGCACGATGTCAACGTCACGATCGCCATCGATCCGGCGAGCGGCGGCTTTCGCATGGCGCATCTGACCGCCACCTATGCCTTCGTCATAGACTTCCCATACTTCGACGGCTTCCCGATCAATTACGCGACGACGGTGACCGTGCCGCTGGTCGGCAGTTAGACACGCAGTCTGACCACGAAGCTGCTGGCCTCGAGCCCCGTGGTCAGGCTCTTTTCCGCAATGGGGTGTTGCCGAAATTTTTACCCAAGACATGAAGAATCTTTAAACTTCTGCACGTTACCAAAGCACGCATGGCCTCGTGGCGGAGCGGCTACGCTAGAGACTGCAAATCTCGGAAGCCTCGGTTCGATTCCGAGGCGAGGCCTCCAAAATTCCGAAGCAATGGACTGGCTCGGGCGGAAGTAAATCCCATTCCCGGTTCATTTCCGCGTCACGCCGAGCGATTCCGCGTGGCCGCAAAAAGCTCTATCGGAACAGATATTTCGAGACCTCGGGATTGCCGCGGCGCCACATCACATTGTCCAGGAAATAGTGGTGCACGTTGATGAAAATCAACACGATGAAGAAGAACAGCGACGATCCCAGCACCTCCTGGTCATAGGGGATAAGGGCCGTCAGCGCGGTCGGAATCAGCCAGAAACCCAGACCGCCGAGGAGGAGGCCAGCACTGATGAACTCCAGAAGCCGCACCCTGTAGGCCGGACCAAGAATGGACAGGATTCCGGACGGCGGAACTTTCTCGGCATCGCGCCCGTCACGCTCGACATTGCTCTGGTAGCGCCAGACCACCGCCAGGTACTGCAAGGAATGGAGCGCCGGCACCACGAGCAGCCAGAGCGGATTTGTCCTTACAATCAGAATCCAGAGATAGAGCGACGCGACGTAGGCGATGACGCCGTTATATGGCAGGCTGCCGCCATTCCTGCCCCAACGATTGATCAGCATCACGGCAGTGGCGGCCGTTGACGCGGCCGCGGCCGACAGCCCAATCGCATTGAGCCATGCAGGGGTGGCAAACGTATAATACTCCAGTCCCAGGTACTTTCCCCGGCTGACCGCCGTGTTGGTCTGAAGCCATGCGAACAGCCAGACGGCATAGCTGTTGATCAGCAGGATTTTCTTGTCCGGATCGGTGAAGAACCTGCGCTTCAGGACGGCATCCACCATCAACATGCCGTAGCCTTGCTTGACGTAGTGCCAGCCGACGAAAAAGAACATCGCGTTGGTTGCGTTTCCCAGCAGCCGGGCGTTCGCCGTGATCGAGCCGTAGGCAAAAAATGCGCCCATGAGCAGGGGAACGACGATGCCGGCGAAGATGTAGCGGAGCTGGAGGTTCCTGTCGTAGCCGTCGCCGCGCAGCTTCCGTCCGAAATTGCGGTAGAAGAGTTGGTATGAGTGGGCGAAGTGCGGATAGTTGATCACATAAGCCAGGAAGAGCATCGTCGCCGCCACCAGACTTTCGTACCTCAGTGGCACGAAGTACAGCGCCGGCAATATCAGGAATGCGCTGCCGCCAAGCATCAGAAAATCCGCGAGCGGACCAAAGAGATATTTTGGGGGCGTTGCCGCGGGAGCGCGTACATCGGCCGAAAGGTGAACCGTCATATGAGCGCTCCTTTCGCATCCATTTAATCACCGGCCCGTCCGCTCGACAAGATAGAGGAGCCGAGCGGTCAGCGCGAAGGCATGGCTGCAGCCGACGTCGTAGCCGGCGATATTGTCGACGCGGTGCCGCCCCCTGCCAAATCGCATCGGCCAGCCATTGGCCGCGTAGGATCGGGAGAGAGACCGAGGTCTGATAGACTGGCATTGGTGACCGGGAGGAACGCGCTGTAACGGCCTCGCAAGCTCGGTTTTGCCGCTCGAAGTTCCCGCCACGAGCGGAAGAGCCAAGACCAGGGTTGTCATTTGAGGATGACGTAGAGTGGAATCAGGATAGAAAAAGCGGCGACGCCAGTGAGAAATAGGTCTGTGATCATGCGCCGCCGCGGTGCGCGACGTACACGAAATGTCGGTATCTACGCAAAACCCGCCCCCATTATTGCCCCAACTGAGCATCGCGTAGTCACGGCAGGAGTGCAAGCATCGTCTAAATTAGGAGTGCGCAATCATCTAACCGTAGCGCAAGCTTCACGGTTCCGACCGCGGTCTATCCCCGGTCGTGACCGCCTTGCGCGGCACCAGGGGATAACCGATCTGGCCAAAGATGTTTGAGGGGATCGGATCGTCGACGCCGTACTTGGCCGGCATTGAGGCTGTAGGCACGCGATAGGTGCCAAACACCAGGTCGATGAGCGCCAGTTGGCCGGCGAAGTTGCGGTCATAGGCGGCTCGCTCGCCGGCATGGTGCCAGTGATGGAACTGCGGACCGGCGATCAGCCAGGTCAGCGGCCCGAAGCCGATCTTGGTGTTGGAATGGACCAGCATCGTGTGCCCCATATAAATCACCGAATAGAGCGCGATGGCCTCGCCGCTGAAGCCGAGCAGGAACACCGGCAGCAGCGCCGTTGCCTTGGTGACGATCTGGTCGACGGGGTGGACGTGGAAGGCGGCGAGGCAGTCCATTTCCTCGACGCTGTGATGGATGGCATGGAAGCGCCAGAGGATCGGGACGGCATGAAAGGTGCGGTGCGCGGCGTAGACGCCAAGGTCGGTCAGCACGATGATTTCCAGTACCTGCATCCAGGTCTGCTGGCCCGCCACCCCGTCGTCACCCCGTCCGGCACCAGCAAGGCGAGCGCGCTGAAGATCGGCACGAAGATCAGGCCGCCGACGAAGTTGACGACGAAGCCGTTGAAGGCCGCGTAGGACAGGTCGTTGAAAAAGCCCTTGCGAAAAATCCGTTGCAGCCGCCGCAACGGAAACAGCCGTTCCAGCGGAATGAAGATCAGCAGGCCGATCGCGACCGCCTTCAGGCCGAACAGGTCGGCGATCTGCTGTATCGCATCCACGCCCCCAACCCTCCCAACGGACAGAGAGGATATCCAAAGCACCGCGATCACCGCCGTGCAAGGCGGAAGGTGTATAGGAGGTTAATTCCTGTTCGGCGCTAGGTCAGCCAAAGCGCGTAACGCTTTATCCATGCCTCGTCTCTTTGACGCCTCAGTTCGTATTCCGGCACCAATGCCGAGTTTACGACGGCGGCTGGATGCCTCGGCCATATATGATCGCCGGCTTTCTGCACGCCCCAAATGGCGATCAGCACGACGGTCGTTACACCGCAGACTCGTCCAAAAGATAGTCGTTCCATCGGCACCGGTCCCCTCTGCCGCCAGGGATGATGAGCAAATAGTCCCAACAAAGCATGAACGGGCGGTCCGCTGAACGGTCCCTCGCAAACGTCAACCTCTCTTTGCACGGCTTTCATGGATAATCAGCGCGATTACCAGACGTTCGAATTGGAGGCACTGCGTGCGCGACCACGGACTGAAGGACCGCCGACCAAGGGCTGGACACCATGGAAAGCCGGCGCCGGTATTCCTCCGTCCGCAGCCGAACTGTTCAAGCAAATTCACTGGCGTTATTCGTCGGATATTCGACGCATCGTCTCAAAACGGAGCTCAGTGCTTGAAAGATCTGGTACGCCCAAGGGGAATCGAACCCCTGTTACCGCCGTGAAAGGGCGGTGTCCTAACCGCTAGACGATGGGCGCGCTCAGACGAAGCGGCTTATACTGACGTTGCGCGCAACCGGCAACCCGTTAGGTGCCGCCTTGGACAACTTTTTTCCGGCCCGCCAGATCGGCGATTTCGCCCGGGTTGGCAGGGCCTGGTAATTTGCGGTGACGTCAGTCGCTTCGTCGTCCTCGGGCCGTCGCGGCAAGGCTTCGCGTCTGCTTCGCACAGGAGTGACGAAGTCGAGCCGGCTTCGGCCAATCTTGAAGGTTCACGGGAGCGCTATTGGCGGAGCCCAACAGGCTCAGGTCCATTGACGCTGTCAGCCGTCGCCACCGCCACTGCGCCGGCGGCAGCGCCAGTTCCAGTCGCGCTCGGGGCCGACGTCGACATGGACCGATTCGGTGTGGCAATAAGTGCCGACGCCGCCGCGGCCTGGCATGGTCCTGATGTAGTTCGCCAGCTCCCATTTGGAGACGCCGGGCACCTGGATGTCGGCGGCGGCGCAATACATGTGCAGCGAATTCTTGGCGCCGTTGGCGCGGCGGTTGCGGGCCGGGTCGCGATAGCCGGAGGTCACCATCATCTTGCGGCCGTAGTGGCCTTCGATCGTCTTCAGCACGCGCACGAGGGACGGCTTCAGGCAGGCGACGTCCACGCTCTCATTCTGCTTCAGGAGACCGTTGGGCGCCAGGCGGGCCATGCCGGCGGCCGACGCAACCTGATAGCTGCCACCCGAGCCTTCGTCCTCGTTGAGGTCGACGTCGCTTTCGTCGTCGAGGCCGGATTTGCGCTTGATCTCGAACAGGGCCGTCTGGCGCACGCCGGGCAAGGCATCGCTACCGGTGATGTGACCGGCTTCGTCACCGGTCGAAGCCAACTGTATCGGCTTTGCCGTGGAATCGGCCGAGGCCAAAGTGATGATCGGCTTTGCCGGAGCGGGCTTGGCCTGCACGGTCGGCTGTTCGCCCGATCGTGGGTTGAGCAGCGGCGCGGGCGTCGCCGAAGCGGGGGTGGCGCCGAACATCGAGGCCAGGAAGCCTTTCTTCTTCGGAGCCTCGGCTTGCGGCGCCTCGCCGGCGGTCACATAGACCGGATTGTTCATCACCGGTGCCGCAGCCGGCTTCGGCGCCGTCGCGGCGGCATCGGCGGCGGCGATCTTCTGGGCGACCGCGTCGGTCTGCTGCGCCGTCTGTACCGGCTGCTGCAGGGCCTGCGGCGTCTGTCCCGCGATCGTTTCCGCGCCGGCCGGCGTGGGAAGCGGGAAAGCGGCCTGGGGCTTGGCCACGGGTACGTAGGCAACTGTCTCGGGGAGTGCCGCGTCGCTTTCGCTCATCACGGTCGTCTGCTCCGTCGCCACCTGCGACGACGAATCGGTGGCGGCTGGGGGCTTGCCCGTGGAGGCGGCGTGGATGTCCGATGCGGAAGCATTATAGCCCGGCATTCCAACCGACATCGTCGGGTCGCCAGCCGATGTGCAGGAGGCCAGAAGCACGGAGCAGAGCGCTGCCACAATGGCGCGGCGTTCTCCCTTTGCGAGGCTCCATCCTGCTGATTTCAAAGTCAAATTCCCCCTCGACGTCCGGTCGGTACATCCGTGTCGCTGACTGGCATGTCCGCGTCAGGGTGACCTTTGTCTCCGATCCGGAAACGAGACCTGTGTCAAATCAGCAAGCCTGTAAGTATTTTTGCAGCGATTGCCGAATTGCGGCTGCTTGATGGTTGACGACACCATTTCGCCCGCTTTTAGGGGGCCGTCAACTCACCACACATTACAGTCCGTTACACACGCACCTTGACATAGGTACCGGGAGCATCGCCCAAGGTTTTCATATGCTTGCCGGGTTTGCGGGCAGGTACGCGGGTGTTGTCCTTGGCCTCTATCCAGCTTTGCCAATGCGGCCACCAGGATCCGGGATGGTCCGTGGCCCTTTCTATCCACTGATCGAAGTCGCCTTTCGGCGGGCCGCCGGTCCAGTACTGGTACTTGTTGGATGCGGGCGGATTGACGACGCCCGCTATATGTCCCGATCCCGCCATCACGTACTCGACCGGGCCGCCGAAATATTTCGAGCCGAGGAAGACGGACAGCGCCGGCGCGATGTGGTCTTCCCGGGAGGCGAGATTGTAGACCGGGATGGTGACATCGCCGAGCGAGACCGTGTGGCCCGCCAGCTCCATCGTGCCGCGCGAGAGGTTGTTCTCGAGATAGCAGTTGCGCAGGTAGAAGGAATGGTTGGCCGCCGCCATGCGGGTCGAATCGGCGTTCCAGTAGAGCAGGTCGAAGGGCAGGGGATCCTTGCCGCGCATGTAGTTGTTGACGACATAGGGCCAGATCAGGTCACCCGAGCGCAGCATGTTGAAGGCGGTGGCCATCTTGGTGCCGTCGAGATAGCCTTTTTCGTTCATCGACTTTTCCACCGCCGCGACCTGTTCCTCGTCGACGAACACTTTCAAATCGCCGGCATGGGTGAAGTCGACCTGCGTGGTGAAAAAGGTCGCCGACTTGATGCGGTCGTCGCCTTCCCCAGCCATCAGCGCCAGTGCCGCCGCCAGCAGCGTGCCGCCGACGCAGTAGCCGATCGCGTTGACGTCGCGTTCGCCGGTCGCCTTCTCGATCGTGTCGAGGCCGTATTGCAGGCCCTCCCGGATATAGGCTTCCCAGTTCTTGGCGCCGTGACGTTCGTCCGGATTGATCCAGGAGATGACGAAAACGGTGTGGCCTTGCTCGATCGCCCAGCGGATGAAGGATTTCTGCGGGTTGAGATCGAGGATGTAGAACTTGTTGATCCAGGGCGGGCAGATCAGCAGTGGGCGCTTCAGCACCGTCTCGGTCGCCGCATCATACTGGATGATCTCGGCGACATCGCTGCGCCCGACCACCTTGCCGGGCGTGGTGGCGATGTTCCTGCCGATCTCGAAGGGCGAATAGTCGGCCTGGCGCAATTTCAGGTCGCCCTTGCCTGCGGCGATGTCCTCGGCCAGCATCTTCATGCCGCGCACCAGGTTCTCGCCGTTGGAGGCGACGGTTTCGCGAAACAATTCGGGATTGGTCAGGATGAAATTGGACGGCGAGATGGCGTTGGATACCTGCTTGACGTAGAAGCTCGCCTTGTGGCGGGTATGCTCGTCCAGGCCTTCGGCGTGGTCGACCAGTTCGGACGCCCAGCGCGAGGTGACGAGATAGGCCTGCTTGAGGAAATCGAAGAAGGCGTTGCGGCCCCATTCCGGATCCTGGAAGCGCTTGTCGCCGCGCTCCGGCTTGACGGCATCGTCGGCACCCTCGGCGTTGGGGCTGACGCGCTGGATGGCGTTCGCCCAAACCGTCATATAGCCGGCGAACAGCCGCGTCTGCGCTTCGAGCGCGCGCTGCGGATCGGCAAGCCAGTATTCACTGAGCTTGGAGAAAGTCTTGACCATGTCGACGACAGGCTCGGCGACGTGGTCGCGCACCTCACCCTTTTCGCGCGGTTCAGCCCAGGCGGACGCCGCCTTGCCGGCCTGTTCGATCATCCGCGCCATGTTCAGCGCGAAGCGTTCCGGGTCCTTCACCAGATATTGCTCGACCGTCGAAGGTCCGCCATCTTCCGCTTTGCCCGAATCGGGTGTTTTGGACATGGTTCGCGGGGTTCCTCCGGAAGCGTTTTCTTGACATATTAACATGGGACATCCGACAGGGTCCAATCTCGCTCTACCCCGGCTGCCAAGGAAACAATATGACGATTAAGTTTGGCGAGACTGTTTTTTTCGGTGCGGGCCATTTTTTCCGCATCGGCGCTGCGATCATGTTCGTGGCCATCGCCGGATGCTCGAGCACGAATACCGGCGGTCCGGTGCCGATGGCCACCGACGCGGGGCCGAAGGATACCGGCACCTTTCCGAACCTCAACATCCCGCCGCAAGTGGCGGCGAAACAGTTCACCGAGGCCGAGAAGAACGCCAAGCTGGCCCAGTTGAAGGCCGACGAGAACGCGCAGCGTGCCAAAAGAGGCGGCGCTGCCGTCACCAACCAGGCGGCGCTAACCGATCTCGCGAAGAAACATGGTCCGCAGACGCTGACGCAGATCGAAGGCAAATGCGACCCCGCCCTCGACCCTACCTGCAAATGAGTATATAGCGCGCGCCCAATGCCCTAACATATCCGGGGCTCCCTTTGCTGTCTGGAACTGCCATGGAAGAATTTCACAAGGTCCGCCGGCTTCCGCCTTATGTGTTCGAGCAGGTCAACCGGCTCAAGGCCAGCGCCCGTTCGCGCGGCGCCGACATCGTCGACCTCGGCATGGGCAATCCGGACCTGCCGACGCCCAAGGCCATCGTCGACAAATTATGCGAGGTCGTGCGCGATCCGCGCACGCACCGCTATTCCTCATCGCGCGGCATTCCCGGCCTGCGCCGCGCCCAGGCAAACTACTATGCCCGCCGCTTCGGCGTGAAGCTCAACCCCGACACCCAGGTGGTGGCCACGCTTGGCTCGAAGGAAGGCTTCGCCAACATGGCGCAGGCGATCACCGCGCCCGGCGACGTGATCCTGTGCCCCAATCCGACCTATCCGATCCACGCCTTCGGCTTCATCATGTCGGGCGGCGTCATCCGTTCGCTGCAGGTCGAGCCCGATGACGGCTTCATCCCAGCGCTCGAGCGCGGCGTCCGCCATTCGATCCCGAAGCCGCTGGCGCTGATCCTCAACTATCCGTCGAACCCGACGGCGCTGGTGGCCTCGCTCGATTTCTACAAGGACGTGGTGGCCTTCGCCAAGAAGAACGACATCATCATCCTGTCCGACCTTGCCTATTCGGAAATCTACTTCGACGGCAATCCGCCGCCTTCCGTGCTGCAGGTGCCGGGCGCCATGGACGTCTGCGTCGAGTTCACCTCGATGTCGAAGACCTTCTCCATGCCCGGTTGGCGCATGGGCTTCGCCGTCGGCAATGAGCGGCTGATCTCGGCGCTGACCCGGGTCAAATCCTATCTCGATTACGGTGCCTTCACGCCGATCCAGGTGGCGGCCGCGCACGCGCTCAATGGCGACGGCGCCGATATCGCCGAGGTGCGTGACATCTATCACAAGCGCCGCGACGTGATGGTCGATGCCTTCGGCCGCGCCGGATGGACCGTTCCCGCACCAGCGGCCTCGATGTTCGCCTGGGCGCCGATCCCGGAGCCGTTCCGTCATCTCGGCTCGCTCGAATTCTCCAAGCTGCTCATCGAACACGCCGATGTGGCGGTGGCGCCCGGTGTCGGTTTTGGCGAGCATGGCGATGATTTCGTGCGCGTGGCGCTGGTCGAGAACGAGCACCGGATCCGCCAGGCGGCGCGCAACATCAAGCGCTTCCTGTCGACCAGCGCCAAGCAGCCCAACAATGTGGTGCCGCTTTCCGCCCACCGGTAAATACAAATTCGATCTGATTTGAGGGGCGTCGCCTTCCATGGCTGAAGCACTGCGTGTTGGAATTGCCGGACTCGGCACGGTCGGCGCATCGGTGGCGCGCGTGTTGCGCGACAAGGCGACGGAACTGACCCGCCAATGCGGGCGCGACATCATCGTGTCGGCGGTTTCGGCGCGCGACCGGAAACGCGACCGTGGCATCGATCTAAGCGCCGCGAACTGGTTCGACGATCCGGTTAAGATGGCGCAGACCGCCGAGCTCGACGTTTTCGTCGAGCTGATCGGCGGCGATGAGGGGCCGGCGCGGGCCTCGGTGAAAGCCGCGCTCGAAGCCGGCCGTCATGTCGTCACCGCCAACAAGGCGCTGCTTGCCAAGCATGGCGTGGCGCTTGCCGAAATCGCCGAGAAGAAGGGCGTGCTGCTCAACTACGAGGCCGCTGTAGCAGGTGGCATTCCCGTCATCAAGACGATGCGTGAAGCGATGGCCGGCAACTCGGTCAACCGTGTGTTCGGCATTCTCAACGGCACCTGCAACTATATCCTGACCCGCATGGAGGCCGAGGGCGTCTCCTTCGACGTCGTGCTGAAGGACGCGCAGCGGCTGGGCTATGCCGAAGCCGATCCGACCTTCGACATCGAGGGCCATGACACCGCGCACAAGCTCTCGATTCTGACCAGCCTAGCCTTCGGCACCAGGATCGCGGCGAACGACATCTACATGGAAGGCATTTCCAACATCACCCAGGCCGACATCCGTGCGGCAGGCGATCTCGGCTACCGGATCAAGCTGCTCGGTGTCGCCCAGCGCACGGAGAGCGGTATCGAGCAGCGCGTCCATCCGACCATGGTGCCGACGGCTTCCGTCATCGCGCAGGTGCACGGCGTCACCAATGCGGTGGCCATCGAGACCGATATTCTGGGCGAATTGCTGCTCTCCGGCCCCGGCGCCGGCGGCAATGCCACCGCCTCGGCGGTCATCGGCGACGTCGCCGACATCGCCAAGAGCCGGCCCGGCTTCCAGCATGGTCCTGTCTTCGGCCGGCCGGCGAAGGAGCTGAAACCCTACAGGAAGGCGCAGATGCGCAGCCATGCCGGCGGCTACTTCATCCGGCTGACCGTGCATGACCGCATCGGCGTGTTCGCGGCGATCGCAAAGCGTATGGCCGACAATGATATTTCGCTGGAATCGATCGTCCAGCATGCGGTCAGCGGCGAGGCGGCGGCGCAGAAGACAGTGATCCTCGTCACCCACGAGACCACCGAGGCCGCCGTGCGCAAGGCCGTCGACGGCATCACCAAGGACGGCCATCTGACCGACAAGCCGCAGGTCATCCGCATCGAGCGGGCAGGGTAGCAGGCCCCCGGAATCTCTGGGCATAACCACTGCCGGCGCATTTCGGTTCGATGAGGATATCCCGGAACGAATTGGCGTCGGCGCCGTTCTCTTGGTCAGCAACCAAGGGAGCCGCTTCATGGCCGATACCAACAAATCCGACAGCCCTGACATCGGCGACATCCAGAAGACGCTGGAAAAGCAGATCGCCGACCTGCGCAAGGAGATCACCAAGATCAACAAGAGCATTTCGGCGCGCAGCGCGGAAATGCTCGATGATGCCAGCGAACAGGCATCGGATTTCTACGAGACAGCCGCTTCGCGTGCCTCGCGGACGGCACAGCAGTTGCGCAGCCAGGCCCAGGCGGTTTCGGACGTCGCGCGCGAAAATCCGGGCACGACGACCGCCGTGGTTGGCCTTATCGGCCTGCTCGGCTTTCTGGCCGGGATCGCCGTCGGCCAGTCGATGAACGACACGTCGCGCCGCTGGTACTGAGCGCGTCGGTATTGAGCCGGCTATGCCGGCTCGTTTCTTTTCAGGACATCATTGAAGGAGGGCACCATGGCTTCGTCCGTGTTGATCGGCATCCTGATCACGTTTCTCGTCATCATTCTCGTTCTCTATCTGGTGCAGCGGCTGCCGCTCGATGCCAGAATGAGGCAGATCGTGCAGATCATCGTCATCATCATCGGCATTATTTCGCTGCTCAAATACCTCGCGGTTTTCTAGGCAACCAAGGGCGGCAACTTCCTGTTTCCTGCCGGCCCGTTTCGTCTCGAACCGGGCCGGCATTGTTTCAAGAATAAGGTTCAATCGATTGATATTGCTATCCTTTCGATAAAACTGGCGGCAGGTCTTGCCGTTGTCATGCTCGTTTGACAAAACAGGCGCGCCTCCGGCGGGAGGCGGCGTCAAACGAGGATTTGCCGAATGAATGTGGCCCAGAATATCGTCGCCGGCCTTGACCGGATACTCACCATGGAACTGGTGCGCGTCACCGAACGAGCCGCCGTCGCGGCCGCCAGGCTGCGCGGCCGCGGCGACGAAAAGGCCGCCGACCAGGTCGCAGTCGACGCCATGCGCGAGGAGCTCAACCGCCTTGCCATCAAGGGCACGGTGGTGATCGGCGAGGGCGAGCGGGACGAGGCGCCGATGCTCTATATCGGCGAAGAGGTCGGTACCGGCAAAGGCCCGGCGGTCGATATCGCGCTTGATCCGCTCGAAGGCACGACGATTTGCGCCAAGAACCTGCCGAACGCGCTCGCCGTGATCGCGATCGCCGAGAAGGGCAGCCTGCTGTTCGCACCCGACGTCTACATGGACAAGATCGCGATCGGCCCTGGTTATGCAGAAGGCGTCATCGACATCGATGCATCGCCGGCGGACAACATCGCCAGTGTCGCCCGGGCGAAGGGCGCCGCCGTATCCGACATCACGGCCTGCATCCTCGACCGGCCGCGCCACGCCAAGCTGATCGACGCCGTGCGTGCCACCGGCGCCGCGATCCGCCTGATCGGCGACGGCGACGTCGCCGGCGTCATTCACACCACCGACCCGGAAGAAACCGGCATCGACATCTATCTCGGTACCGGAGGCGCGCCGGAAGGCGTTCTGGCCGCGGCCGCGCTGCGCTGCACCGGCGGCCAGATGCAAGGCAGGCTGATCCTCGATACGCCGGAGAAGATCGCCCGTGCGGCAAAGATGGGCATTGCCGATCCGAAGCGGGTTTATCGGGCCGAGGACATGGCGCGCGGCGACGTGCTGTTCGCGGCCACCGGCGTCACCGACGGCAACATGCTGGCCGGCGTCAGGTTCGGCCGCACCTACATCACCACGCATACGATCGTGCTGCGCTCCTCGTCGCGCACCGTGCGGGAGATCAAGGCCCGGCACCAGGATCTGGATAAGTTCTAGACCTGCTTGCGGAGCCGGGTCGCAGTTGTTAGCCATTGGCGGCATCTGAACCTGGCCGCGCAAGGATTGACGATGAAGGCGTTTGACTGGCACGCGGATCCGATCCTGCGTGCCACTCCCATCACAAAATCCTATCGCAACACCCAGAACGCGCGCCGCTTTCTCACCCGTGAATGCGGCGTCACGTTCAGGTTCGATCGACCCTTCATGGCCTGGCTCAAGGACGGTCGGGAAAAGACGAGGGGAGATGCAGCCGACGACAGGCTGAAAAGCGGAAAGCGTAGTTGTTCTTGAATTCTTCTGCGACGCCTACTGCCGCGAACCGCTTGGCCTTGCCGGCCTTTGGCCCTAAAGCGCGTCGCGTTAACGCGACGCGCTTTCGGGTGTTGTTTGTGCATGTGGTTATCCCAAAACCGCTGCACACTTTTTGGCGACATGCATTATTCTGCGGCCAACCATGAGTTGGCAAAGCGCATGACAGGCGAAAGGCGCCTCTTCCTCGATGTCAGGCAGTCGGCTACCGGTCTCTCCTGGGAGCACCGGCTGACCGAACGGCAGGACATGATCGCGCTCGCCATCGCGCAAGGCCATGGCGTGCCGGACATCGTCGCGCGCGTTCTTGCCGGACGCGGCGTGACCGCTGATGAGACCGAGCGGTTTCTCGACCCGACGATCCGCGACCTGTTGCCGAACCCGGCCTCATTGACCGACATGGACAAGGCCGCCATCCGCATCGCCGCCGCCGTCGTGGCCCGGGAAAAAATAGCGATCTTCGGTGACTACGACGTCGATGGCGCGGCCTCGTCGGCCTTGCTGAAGCGGTTTCTCGCGCATTTCTCGGTGCCGTCGGAAATCTATATCCCGGATCGTATTTTCGAAGGCTACGGTCCCAATCCCGATGCCATGCGCGAACTGGTCTCGCGCGGCGCGACGCTGATCGTCACCGTCGATTGCGGCACCAACAGCGCCGCTTCCGTCGAGGCAGCCAAGGAGGCGGGCGCCGATGTCGTGGTGCTGGACCACCACCAGGTTGGCGGCGCGCTACCGGCGGCGCATGCCGTCGTCAATCCCAATCGCGACGACGACCTTTCCGGGCAGGGCCATCTCTGTGCCGCCGGCGTGGTCTTTCTCGCTCTGGTGCAGACTGCGAAGGTGCTGCGCGCGATGACCGACGCCGCGCCGCCGGACCTGCTTTCCCTGCTCGATCTCGTGGCGCTTGCGACCGTCTGCGACGTGGTGCCGCTCACCGGCGTCAATCGCGCCTTCGTCGTCAAGGGCCTGCAAATGGCGCGGCAGCAGAAGAATGAAGGGATGGCTGCCCTTGCGCGGGTGTCGCGCATCGGCGAGCCGATCAGCACCTTCCATCTCGCCTATCTGATCGGCCCGCGCATCAATGCGGGCGGACGCATCGGCGATGCGGCGCTCGGCAGCCGGCTG
Organism: Mesorhizobium sp. M8A.F.Ca.ET.165.01.1.1; assembly: GCF_004792065.1. NCBI lineage: Bacteria > Pseudomonadati > Pseudomonadota > Alphaproteobacteria > Hyphomicrobiales > Phyllobacteriaceae > Mesorhizobium > Mesorhizobium sp. M8A.F.Ca.ET.165.01.1.1. The sequence continues at coordinate 373,388 of NZ_SRTH01000003.1, forward strand.
CTTGCAACGGACGATCCGGTCGAGGCGCAGACCATCGCCGAGACGCTCGACCGGCTGAACCAGGAGCGGCAGCTGATGGAGCAGGAGATGCTTGCCGCCGCGCGCGCCGAGGCCGATGCCGAGCTGGCGGGCGGCAGCGGCCCGGCGATCGTCGTCACCGCCAGCAACAACTGGCATCCCGGCATTGTCGGCCTGCTGGCCTCGCGATTGAAGGATCATGCGCGGCGGCCGGCTTTCGCCATAGCCTTCAACGCTGTGGGCATCGGTACCGGTTCGGGCCGTTCGGTGTCGGGTTTCGATCTTGGCCGGCTGGTACGCGAGGCGGCCATTGCCGGGCTCATCGTCAAGGGCGGCGGCCATGGCATGGCCGCCGGCATCACCGTCGAGCGCGCAAGGCTGGGCGAACTCAGGGCCTTCTTCGAGGAGCGCGCGGCTGCCGACGTTTTCCGGTTGCAGGATGAGGAAAGCCTGGCGATCGACGGCGCGCTTGCCGCGGAAGGCGCGACGCTCGGCCTGCTCGACGCGCTGGAGAAGGCGGGCCCCTTCGGCGCCGGGCATGTCGCGCCGGTTTTCGTGCTGCCGCGCCATCGGCTGGTCGATATCAGGCCGGTCGGCACCAACCATATTCGGGCTGATTTGCAGTCGGAGAGCGGCGGCCGCATCCAGGCGATCGCCTTTCGCGCCGTCGACACCGTGCTTGGCGAATTCCTGTTCAAGAACCGAGGCAAGACCGTGCATGTCGCCGGCTCGCTGTCGGGCAATCACTGGAACGGCAACCGCACGGTGCAGTTTCGCATCATCGATGCTGCGCGGGCATAGCCGCGCGGCGGAAACCGGGCAATTCAGCTGGCCGGTGCATAACGCAGCAACGTCACGCCCTGGGTAAGACTTTCCGTGCCGAGCGGTTTCAGCGTCAGCGACAGGCCGGATTGGAAGTATGGCTTGCCGCCACCCACCACCACAGGATGCATGTAGAGCCGGTATTCATCAATGAGACCGGCTCGTGCCAGGGACGCCGCAAGATCGGCGCCGCCGAGGATGACGAGGCCATCGGCCCGTGCCTTGAGAGACTTTACCGTGTTCTCGCATCGTCATCCACCAGCCGGGCATTGGCCCCGACTTGCTGAAGCGTGGTCGAGAAGACGATCTTCGGCGTCTCCCGCCATGCACGGGCAAAATCCCGCTCGACCTCGGTGGCGCCGGTCTCGCGCTCAGGGTTGTCCCAGAAGCGCATGGTCTCGTACATGCGCCGTCCCGCGAGCACGGCGGGGGCCTGTCTCATCATGTCGTTGAAATGCTGGTGCAGCTCTGCTTCGGGTACCGGCAAGCCGATGTCCTCGTCCGATCGGGCGATGTAGCCGTCCAACGACGTCAGCATGGAATAGACAATCCTGGCCATCGGCACCTCCGCTTCAATTGGCGCAGATCACCATGACCAATTGCATCTTGCAATCAGTTTGTGCGCAAGCGCATAGAGTTAGATGATCTAGGCGAGAACCGTCTGCAGCCGCGTCAGTTCGCCGATCTGCGCCATCGTCGCCTGGTAACCGAGCTGGATCGCTTCGTCGGCCCGGTGGAATTCGGTCAGGCCGATGTGGCTGAGCTTGGGCTGCAGCGACATGTCAGGCGGATCCCCGGCAAGCCTGGCGCGCGAAATGCGGTCCTGGATGATGTTGAAGGCTTCGACCATCACGCCGGTGATGCCCAGACGCGTCTGGTGCGATTGGTGCTGGGCGTTGACCTGGCCGGGCCTTGGGGCGTCCTTTTCGATAACCAGTTCGCCGGCACTGTGCTTGATCACGGCGGCGCGGCCGAACAGGTCGTAGTGCAGGTTGACCGCCACGACGAGCGGCTGCTCGTAGGCGCGGCAGACCGAAACGGGCACCGGATTGACCAGCGCGCCGTCGACCAGCACACGACCATTGCAATCGACCGGCTCGAACACGCCGGGCAGTGCGTAGGATGCGCGCATGGCCGTGATCAGCGAACCGCTCGACAGCCAGATCTCGTGGCCGGTGCGGATTTCCGATGCGACGCAGACAAACGGCTTTGGCAGATCGTCGAAGCGGATACCGGCCACGTGCTCGCGCAGGCGCGCGTCCAGTTTCATGCCGCCGAAGAGGCCGCTGCCGCGCAGGTTGAGATCGAGCAGGCCGAAGATGCGCCGTCTGGTGAGGCTGCGGGCGAACTCTTCCAGCTCATCCAGTTTGCCGGCAAGATAACAGCCGCCGACCAGAGCACCGATCGAGGTACCGGCAATCATCGAAACTTCGATGCCGGCTTCATCGAGCGCGCGCAGCACGCCGATATGCGCCCAGCCTCTGGCGCAACCGCCGCCGAGCGCCAGCGAAATACCTGTTTTCTTGGGGGATTTTGTTTCGGATGCGCCGCCGGTCGAGGACAGGCCGTTGGCCTCCCTGACGTCTGGTCTGCTACGCAATGACGCCCATTCGAGCATCATGATCTCCCTTGTCCCAAAGCTAATATACGGATGGGCCGTATCGAAATGATGAATCTGTGTGGTTGATGTGAGGCAGAAGGTTCAAGCTGATGGCTTCCGATACGTGTTTTCCGCATCGAACAGCGGCTTGCTGCCGTCGTCGGCAAGCGTCCCCTTGCCGTCGATCAGCCCCACCGTCCGATAAAAGCATGAACGTCGGCCAGTGTGACAAGTTGCGTCGTGGCCCAACACTTTCACGCGCAACCACAACGCATCCTGGTCACAATCCGTGAGCATCTCGACGACATGCTGGAAATTGCCAGAGGTTTCGCCCTTCTTCCAGAGCGTGTTGCGCGAGCGCGACCAGTAGTGGGCGATGCCTGTCTCCAGCGTCAGTGCCAGCGCTTGCGCATTCATATGCGCGACCATCAGCAGCATGCCGTCGGCGGCATCGCTGACGACGACGGTGACCAGGCCGTTGGCGTCGAAGCGCGGCGAGAACACCGCGCCTTCTTCCAGGGTCTTCTTGTCTGACGGAGCTTTCGGGAATTCCAGTGCCGACATATCAGGTCTATTTTCCTGTTGACCGTGACGTCGGCAAGGGGCTCACGCCCCGCCGCCGCGCACCATGGTGACAAAACGAACCTGCTCTTCAGGCGTATCCTTGAAGACGCCGGTGAAGGTTGAGGTCAGCGTGGTTGAGCCCTGCTTGCGGATGCCGCGCATGGCCATGCACATGTGCTCGGCCTCGATCATGACGGCGACGCCGCGCGGGTTGAGTACGTCCTGGATGACACCGGCAATCTGCGCGGTCAACGCTTCCTGCGTCTGCAGGCGATGGGCGAAGATATCGACGACGCGGGCGATCTTCGACAGGCCGACCACCTTGCCGTCGGGCAGATAGCCGACATGCGCCTTGCCGATGATCGGCACCATGTGATGCTCGCAATGCGAATGGAACTGGATGTCCTTGACGATGACCAGGTCATCGTAGCCGGCGACCTCCTCGAAGGTGCGGCCGAGCTCGTCCGCCGGGCACATGTCGTAGCCGCCGAACATTTCACGGTAGGCCTTGGCCACGCGCTTGGGGGTGTCGATCAAACCCTCGCGATCCGGATTGTCGCCGGTCCAACGTAGCAAGGTGTGCACGGCAGCCTCGACTTCGGCTTCGCTCGGGCGGTCGGTGACCGGCTTTTCCATGTAGGCGGACTGGGGCATGAGCTTCTTGATGACGGCATCCATAAAAGGCGTCTCCCGTAGTTCCTCTCTCAGGAGGAACGAGTTGAACGGACCACGACCTTTCGGTGTCGGAAACTCGCCCCGTTTCCAGCCCCGTAAGCGGCGTGAACTTCCCGGCAAGGACGGTGGCGTTCGCCGCCTTGTCGATACCGGACTGCCAGCATTATATATGGTCGTGCCGAGCGAATGAAAGACGCAACAACGGCAATCGCTGTTCGCTTGGCGGCGACGGATTGGAAAATAATGATCAACGACGTCTACAACGCGAAAATTCTCGGTTTTGCCGGAAACATCGCCCGCATCGGCCGGCTCGATCATCCAGACGCGACCGCGAAGGCGCATTCCAAGCTGTGCGGTTCGACCGTTACCGTCGACCTCAAGATGGAGGACGGCGTGGTTACCGACTTCGCCCACGACGTGAAAGCCTGCGCGCTCGGCCAGGCATCGTCCTCGATCATGGCGCAACATGTCGTCGGCGCCAGCGCCGAGGAATTGCGCGCGGTGCGCGAAACCATGCTGAAGATGCTGAAGGAAAACGGCGCGCCGCCGGAAGGCCGCTTCGCCGACCTCAGCTATTTGGAGCCGGTGCGCGACTACAAGGCGCGCCATGCGTCCACCATGCTGACCTTCGACGCGGTGGTCGACGCGATCGGCCAGATCGAGAAGAAGCGCGCCGACGAAGCGGCCTGAGCGTGGGCTTTGGCCTTACGGCGGCGGGCGGGTCCAGCCAGGGCACAGCCGGTCATTCATGCAATAACCTCATGTTCGCCGGCATTCTTGCGGCTTCACTTGTGTCGAGCGGCGGCTCGTGCGGGGCGGAACCAGCGGTCCAGCGCGATATCGGCGACTATCTCATGAAGGCTATCCAAGCCTGTTGGAGCATGCCCACAAGCATTGCACGCGTTCGGATCAGCCTGAACAAGGACGGATCGCTCGCCGGCCCGCCAAAAATCGTCGGCCCCGTGACACCGCCACGGGATAAGGTTGCCGAAGCCGCCATTCGGGCAATCACACGCTGCGCGCCGTTTCCCGGGCTGGCATCCTACGCCGCCCACTATGATTTGTGGCGGGACATCGTCGTCACGTTCAACCCGGCAGACGACCCTGCGGCGGGACATCCGCCCCTGGACGTCAACGATCTCGACAAACTTCTCGAAAAATACAAAGCAAAGTAGCGGAATCTTGCCAGGGCAATGGCTCAGGCCGGCGCTTTCAGCGCCAGCCTGCTGTCGGCAAATTCGCCCCTCAGCCAATCGGCGAAGGCCGCTGCCGGTTCGGAGAGATCGTGCAAACTCCTGGCCACCAGCCAATAGGCGCCGGACGCGACATCGATGTCGAACGGCTTGACCAGTGCCCCGGTCGCCAATTCTTCGCCAATCTGAAGGATATCGCCCAGCGCCACCCCATGTCCAAGCAGCGCGGCCTGCTTCGAGAGCGAGGCGTCCGCAAGCATCGGCCCGCGCGCGGGCACGGCATCGGCAGGCACGCCCGCCGCCTCGAACCAGCGCGCCCAACCCTGGCGGTTTTCCTCGTGCAAAAGCGTGAAGCGAGCAAGATCGGCCGGCTTCTCGAGGGCCGGGCCCGATGAAAGCAGCGCCGGCGACAGAACCGGCGAATCGACCGTTGAAGCCAGCCGTTCGGCCTCGCTACGGGGCCATGACGTCGAGCGCGAGCTGAAACGCAAGGCAAGTTCGGGCTGGTCGCTGCGGAACTCGATCAGCCTTGGGTCGACTTCGAGGGAAACGTCGATGTCGGGCCGCAACTGCCGGAACCGGTTGAGCCTCGGCACCAGCCACACCGCTGCGAGCGAAGGTTCGACGCTGACGCGAACCACGAACTGGGCCGGGGTGGCGGCCAGATCGCCGAGCAGGCGGTCAATTGCATCGAAACTCGTCATCAGTTGAGCAAGCAGCCGGCGGCCCGCATCCGTCAGTTCGACGCGGCGATGGTGCCGTTCGAAAAGCGGTTGGCGCAGGAAGGTTTCGAGTTCGCGGATCTGCCGGCTGATCGCCGCCTGCGAGACCAAAAGCTCCTCGGCGGCCTTGCTGAAGCTCAAATGCCGCCCAGCCGCCTCGAAGCTCCTCAATGCCGTCAGAGGCAGGCGTCCACGCTTCATTTTCGCATAACCCAGGATTATCCGAAGCGGAAATTATACTCGTTTGAAGGCGAAGGCCAGCAGCGGTCTAGTCCGGTCAAAGGAGACACGGCCATGGTCCAGTTTCTGAACATCCTTGGCGATGTCATGCGGATCGCGACGTTTCAATGGCGTGACGAAAGACGCGATGCAAGGCATCACGAAGAGTGGCCCCACCACCCTGGCCGGTGGGCACCTCCGGTCGACCGGCAGCCATTTCGCCGTTACCGCCCGTGACGGCGGGGCGAGCGGGATTGCGTTCTCCGGCGCAAGCGCACATCTATCAGCTGGAAACGCGGAGATCGCAGTGGGCGACCAGCACGGGCATGCGCATACAGCCGGAGCGTCGAGGCGCGGGCGCAATTGGCCCGGCCCTTGGCGCAAGACGCCCGGCCGCGTGCTCGGCACCTCGCTCGTGCGGCTTTACCAACTGACGCTGTCCGGCTTTGTCGGCAATTCCTGCCGGCATCTGCCGACCTGTTCGGAATATGCGCATGAGGCAATCGCCCGTCATGGTCTTTGGGCCGGTGGCTGGATGGGGTTGTTCCGCGTGCTGCGCTGCGGTCCATTCGGCACGCACGGCATCGACCTCGTGCCGGAGGTTCTGGCGCCCCGTTATGCCTGGTTCATGCCATGGCGGTACTGGGGGATCGGCCGTAAGCGAGGCGAAGCGCAGGGATGAGGAAGCTGCTCACGCGGCGCCAGCCGCGCCGGTTTACGATCCGGTAGGGTTAACGCAAGCCTGCACAACAACTGCGCATTTGAGACAAAATCGAGACAAGAGCCCTCGCTAAGCCCGCTCGCGAACCCCTCCTGGAGCGAGCATCCCATGCGCAACATCGACCGTCTTCCCTTCATCTTTGCCGGAATCCTGTTCCTGCTTGCCTGGCTGTTGGGGTTTCCGATGCGCGCTCAATCGGCGCCGCTCGCGGATGTGCACTGCACGCTCATCGCCGACGCCCAGAGCGGCAAGACGCTTTACCAGGACGGTACCTGCGACCAGCGCTTCAGCCCGGCATCGACGTTCAAGGTGCCGCTTTCGCTGATCGGCTACGACGCAGGCATCCTCACCGATCAACACACTCCGGCATGGGACTACAAGCCTGAGTTCAAGGCGGTGAAGCGCGACCAGAAAACCGTCGATCCGACGATCTGGGAACGTGATTCCATCATCTGGTTCTCACGCGAGATCACCCGCAGGCTTGGAGCCGAGAAGTTTGCCGGCTACGTATCGAAGCTCAACTACGGCAACGGCGACGTTTCCGGCAAACCCGGCAAGGATGACGGACTGACCCATTCCTGGGTGAACTCCTCGCTCGAGATCACGCCGGTCGAACAGGTCGCCTTCCTGCGGCAACTGCTCGCCGGCACTATGCCAGTGTCGGCCAAGGCGCATGAAATGACACGGGCTATCATACCGAGCTTCAAGGCCGGCAATTGGGCCGTTCAGGGCAAGACCGGCAGCACCAGGCTCGGCGAGGGCGGCAAGGACAAGCGCTCGCTCGGCTGGTTTGTCGGCTGGGCGCGGAAAGACGGCCGCCAGATCGTGTTCGCCCGGCTCGTCGTCGATGCGAAGCGGACCGACATGCCGAAGGGGTTGGCGACACGGGCCGCGTTCCTGAAGGACCTGCCGCAGCTGATGAAATGAGTTTGATTTCCACGCAATTCCCAAGGGGAAGCGCTACGCGCTTCTCCCGGGAAAACCGCTGCACGCTTTTCCTGGATTTGCTTAAGCGCTTCGGCGGGCGCGGATGATGTGGCCGCCGGAATTGCTCGTCATTGCCTTCGGTGCTCCGGAAAAGCGAGCGGCGATATCGCCGCTCTTGAGATCTTCGATCTCGTCGAAGCCGAGTTCAGTCAGGGATTTCGCCAGCTCTGCCGGAACAAAGAAGCTGATCCAAGGCTCCCCGACAGACGCGACGCGCGCCGCATGGAAGGCCTGGGCCGCCTGTCCCGCCGCATCGCGGTTCTCGGTCGGCTCGCTGTAGTCGAACACGACCTCCGAGCCGGGGATACCGGCTATCCAGGACAATGTGTTGAAGATCGCTTCCTTCGTCAGGTAGGGTACGACCCCCAGCCAGATGAAGAAGGCCGGCGCGGTCGACTGCAAACCGGCCTCGGCCAGTTCCGCAGACAGGCTTTGCCGCTCGAAATCGACCGGCACGAATCTGGTGGCGGCTGGCTCGGCAAGACCGCTATCGGCAATGCATTTGCGTTTCCAGGCTTGCGTGGCCGGGTGATCGACTTCGAACACGCTGAGGTCCGGATACGGATTGCGCAGCGAAAACGTATCGAGGCCGGCGCCAAGTACGACGAGTTGGCGGACACCGCGACGCACTGCCGCCGCCAGCCAGTCCTCGGCGAAGCGGGCGCGCGCTGCTACGAACAGGCGCATGCGCAGGCGGCGCTCGTCTTCCTGCTCAAGCTCCTGCGCCGCGGGAGCGGCTTCACCCAGAATCGCGATCGCGTAGGCATCGCGAAACAACCCTGCCTGCGGTGAAAATTGATGCAGAGCCCTCATGCGGGCGACGCCAAGGGCGGTTCGGCTGGGTGTCGCGTTTTCCATATCGACAATTCCAGACGATTGCGGGGATGTGCGCAAGCCTGGGCGACGTGTCTGCGACATCTCTGCCGACATTTCCTGACGGCCGGGCCAGTCAGCACTCTTTACCTGGCCCGGCACTGCCTCTAAAACCCGCGCGCTGCCGTTTGTCCATGTGATTGGCGCTTCCGGCTTTATCTTGTGCATGTCGTAATCCAGGACCGCCATACATTTTTGGGCGACATGCCTTTCAACCACCCGCGCTCGTTTGCGGGACTGGATAGGAGAACCATATGCTGAATTCCGTTTCCCTGACATTTCCCGATGGCTCCGTCCGCGACTACGACGCGGCAATGACCGGTGCCGGCCTTGCCGAGTCGATCTCCAAGTCGCTGGCCAAGAAGGCCGTGGCCTATGCCATCGACGGCACCGTGCGCGACCTCAGTGACCCCGTGGGCAAATCCGGCAAGGTCGAGATCATCACCCGCGAAGACCCGCGTGCGCTGGAACTCATCCGCCATGACACCGCGCACGTGCTGGCGGAAGCCGTTCAGGAATTGTGGCCGGGAACGCAGGTGACCATCGGGCCGGTGATCGAGAACGGATTCTATTACGACTTTGCCCGCAACGAGCCGTTCACCCCGGACGATTTCCCGGTGATCGAGAAGAAGATGCGCGAGATCATCGCGCGCAACAAGCCGTTCACCAAAGAGGTCTGGTCGCGCGACAGGGCAAAAAAGGTCTTTGCCGACAAGGGCGAGCGCTACAAGCTCGAACTGATCGACGCCATTCCCGAGGATCAGGATCTCAAGATCTATGCGCAGGGCGACTGGTTCGACCTTTGCCGTGGTCCGCACATGGCCTCGACCGGCCAGATCGGCAACGCCTTCAAGCTGATGAAGGTGGCCGGCGCCTATTGGCGCGGCGATTCGAACAACCCGATGCTGACACGCATCTATGGCACGGCCTGGGCCGACCAGGCGCAGCTCGAGGCCTACCAGACGATGCTGGAGGAGGCCGAGAAGCGCGACCACCGCAAGCTTGGCCGCGAAATGGACCTGTTCCATTTCCAGGAAGAGGGGCCGGGCGTGGTTTTCTGGCACGCCAAGGGCTGGAAGATGTTCCAGAACCTGGTCAACTACATGCGTCGCCGCCTCGACGAGCAGGGCTATCAGGAGGTCAATGCCCCCCAGGTACTCGACAAGAGCCTGTGGGAGACGTCGGGCCACTGGGGCTGGTACCGCGACGCCATGTTCAAGGTGACGGTCGCCGGCGATGAAACCGACGATGACCGCGTCTTCGCGCTGAAGCCGATGAACTGCCCGGGTCACGTGCAGATTTTCAAGCATGGGTTGAAGTCATACCGAGATCTACCCGTAAAGCTTGCGGAATTCGGCAATGTGCATCGCTACGAGCCATCGGGCGCGCTGCACGGGCTGATGCGCGTGCGCGGCTTCACGCAGGACGATGCGCATATCTTCTGCACCGAGGAACAGCTGGCTTCCGAGTGCTTGCGCATCAACGACCTGATCCTGTCGACCTACGCCGATTTCGGTTTCGACGAAATCAGCGTCAAGCTGTCGACGCGGCCGGACAAGCGCGTCGGCACCGACGAGGCATGGGATCATGCCGAGGCGATCATGGGCAGCGTGCTGGAAACGATCAGGACGCGCTCCGGCAATCGGATCAAGACCTCGATCAATCCGGGCGAGGGCGCCTTCTACGGGCCGAAGTTCGAATATGTGCTGAAGGATGCGATCGGCCGCGAATGGCAATGCGGCACGACGCAGGTCGACTTCAACCTGCCGGAGCGTTTTGGCGCCTTCTACATCGGCTCGGATTCCGAGAAGAAGCAGCCTGTCATGGTGCATCGCGCCATCTGCGGCTCGATGGAGCGGTTCCTCGGCATCCTGATCGAGAACTATTCCGGCCATTTCCCGCTGTGGTTCGCACCGCTGCAGGTGGTGGTGGCGACCATCACGTCGGACGCCGACAGCTATGCGAACGAGGTCGTGGCGAAGCTGAAAGCCGCCGGGCTGTTGGCGGAAGCCGATCTGCGCAACGAGAAGATCAACTACAAGGTCCGTGAGCACAGCCTGGCCAAGGTGCCGGTCATCCTCGTCTGCGGCAAGCGCGAGGCGGAGGAGCAGACCGTCAATATCCGCCGGCTCGGTTCGCGCGACCAGGAATCGCTTGGCCTTGCCAAAGCGATCGAACGGCTGACCGAAGAAGCGGTCACACCTGATCGCCGACGCAAGCGCGCTGCTTGATTCGGACTGTTTTCGATCGAATGGCGGTGGAGCGATCCACCGCCATTTTCATATCCCTGTCACGGCGATGTTGTACCGGAACGCTATGCTCAAGCTGAAATCGCGCGAACGACCATTTCCCGAGCTTTCCTATGCCAACCCGCACCAGCCGGCTCTGGCGCGCTGGTTCATTCATTCGGTGGAAGGCCTTTCGGGGCGCGACCGGTTCGCAGCGCTCTATGAATTCTGGCGCCATCAGGTTGTGCCGACCGGTGAGCGTGTGTTCAGCCGCATGCTGGACCTCATCGATGTAGGCGTGCGAACGCCCGACCAATGGCCGCCCGCGCAATTGCCCGACACGCCGCTGGTGATCATTGCCAACCATCCCTTCGGCATTGGCGACGGCATCGCCGTGCTGTCACTGGCAGAGCAACTCGGGCGACCTTTTCGAGTGATGATCCACAAGGATCTGCTCAGGATTCGCGAGATGGGGCCCTATTCGCTGCCAATCGACTTTTCCGAGACCAAGGACGCGGTGAAGAACAACATGGCGGTGCGCCATGAAGCGGTGCGGCTGCTCAAGGAAGGCGTCACCATCGTGGTGTTTCCGGCCGGCGGCGTCGCCACCGCGCCAAAGGGTTTTGGCCGGGCGCGCGACCTGCCATGGAAGATGTTTCCGGCCCGTCTCGTCCAGGAAGCCAAGGCATCGGTCATCCCCATGCATTTCTCCGGGCAGAACGGCAGGCTTTTCCATCTGGTCAGCGGGCCGATGAACATGGCCGAGCGCGACGGGCGCGTGGCCAAATTCGTCGGCAAGGCCTCGCTGACCTTGCGCACCTCGCTGCTCATCCGTGAATTCGCGCGGTTGTCCGGCAAGGCGATCGAGGTGCGCGTCGGCAATGTGCTCAGCTGGAGCGAACTGGAGCCGTTGCGCGACCGCAAAGCGTTGCTCGATCGCCTTTATCGCGGCGTGTTCGACCTGGCGCCAGAGCTGCCGCGTCGGCGCATTCCTTTCCTGCCGGCTCGAACGAAACTGGCGGCCTAAAGGAGTATCTCCGGCGAAAACGAGATCGCCTCCAATGCGCCGTCTCTTTGCTTTTACGCAATTCCGGACGCCAAACCGCTTCGCACCTTTGCTGGAATTGCTTCAGTCCGCGCCTTCTTCCGGATCCATGGCCGCTGCTTCGGTGGCGAGAACCTCGATTTCCTGGTTCTGCCCGCCCACGACCGTGAAATCCTTCTGATAGATCCGGTCGCGGTTCTTGGCGATGATGGTGTAGTCGCCTTCGGCGAGCACCATCGAGGCGAAAGCGCCGACGGTTTCCTTGATCGGATCGCCGGATTCGTTGAGCAGTGACCAGGATGTGTCGGCGATCGCTTCGCCACCCGCTTCGCGCACCAGCTTCATCGTGATTTCGGCGGCGTGATGCTCGACGGTGGCTTCGGTCAGCTTGCCGGCCTCGACGCGGATGTCGGAGCGGATGACGGCATTGACCGCGCCGTAGGTCGAGACGACGTGGTAGATGCCGGCATTGAGTCGCACGACGCTGTTGGGTTCGACATCGGGGATGATCAGTGCGCGGTCGCCATTGGCCTCGGCGGTGCCCTCATAGATCGAGAAGCGCAGTTTTTTCGGCGGAATGCGCACGCCTCCGGACAGGACCGCGTCGAGCTTCAGGCCGCCGGCATCGAGCACCAGGCTTTCTCGCTTGGCTTCCTTGCCGACGGTGATGCGCTTGGTGGCGCCGGCGCGGCCATAAGAGGCGTGGACCAGATAGCTGCCGGGTTCGAGCTGGAAGACGGCGCTGCCGCCATGCGCGGAGGCGACCATCGGCAATTTGCCGTTGACGGCTTCAGGCTTGAAGACGCGCCAGACGAGACCGCGGGTGATGTCGGTGCCCTTGTCGGTCAACTGGGCCGACAGGGTGATGGCGCCACCGCCGCCAAGCGCCAGCGGGGTCCCGCTCTTCGGCGTCGCATAGCTCGAAATTCCGGGAAGTTTCAGGTCGCCAACGCCATCCTTTTCCTGCGCGACAGCCATGGAGACCGGCAGCAGGAACAGCGCGGCGCAGAGCCGGACCAGGAAAAGACGCAGTCGCCCCTCAAACATGCCTTGCGTTGAAGCCCATGGCGGTGGCAATTTCAAGGCTTAAGAGTCCGATCCGTGACTCTTCAGCCCGGCGCTAGCGCGCCTTTGCCCGAGCCGCCCGAATTCCCGATGGTGCGCTTCAGCTCAAAACAGAATGTCCAGGAGACTTGCGCCCATGGCGTCGCCGATCATCGACTTCCTGCTGACCCGAAATTCAGCGCCGATTCCCGATCTCAAGGAGCCTGCGCCCAGCGACGCCGATATCGCCACGATGATTGCCGCCGCCACACGCGTGCCCGACCATGGACGGCTCGAACCCTGGCGCTTCATCCTCTATCGCGGCGAGGCCCGCATCGAGATCGGCAGACAACTGGCGGCGCTGGCTGAACAACGTGAAGGACCGTTGACAGAAGGCCGCCGCAACCAGGAACTGGCGCGGTTCTCGCGCGCGCCGCTGGTGATCGGTGTCGTATCAATTCCCAGGGAGAACCCGAAAATCCCGCAATGGGAGATGTTCCTGTCCGGAGGCATGGCGGCGCTGAATCTGATGATATCTGCCAATGCGCTTGGCTACGGCACCAACATGATCAGCAACTGGTATTCCGACGTGCCGGAGGGCAGGGCGATCCTCGGACTGGCGCCGCAGGAGCGCGTCGTTGGTTTCATCCATATCGGCTCTTATGCGGGCCAGGCGCCGGAGCGGCCACGGCCCGATCCGGCAAAACTCTATGCGGACTATACCGGACCTTGGGCGGGCTGAATGTTCTACGAGCCGTCCAAGGGGCATGGCCTGCCGCATGATCCGTCGAAGGCGATCGTGGCGCCGCGTCCGATTGGCTGGATATCGACGCTGAACAAGGCCGGCGAGGTCAATCTCGCGCCATACTCCTTCTTCAACGCCGTCTCGACCCGGCCTTTCATCGTCTGGTTTTCCTCCGAGGGCGAGAAGGACAGCGCCTCGTTCGCGCAGGAAACCGGCGAGTTCGTCGCCAATCTGGTCAGCCGCGACCTTGCGGAGAAGATGAACTACACGTCCGTCGCCGCGCCGCGCGGGGTCAACGAGTTCGTCTATGCCGATCTCGCCATGGCGCCGTCGCGTCTCGTCAGGCCGCCGCGCGTGGCGGCGGCACCCGCGGCGCTCGAATGCCGGGTGACGGAAGTGTTTCGCCCAAAGGCGCTCGACGGATCGCCAACGAGCGCCGTCGTCGTCGCCGGTGAAGTGATCGGCGTGCATATCGACGATGCCTTCCTGAAGGATGGCCTGTTCGACATCACCAAGGCCGGCAATGTCGCTCGTCTCGGCTATATGGACTATGCCAGCGTCGACGAGGTCTTTTCGATGCGCCGACCGCGCTGGGAACAAAAGTAGCTGTCAGATGTGTATACCGGCCGCCCTTGCGCGCGCCAGTAGGCGTTCGGCCAGCCGCAGATGCGGGCGGTCGAACATCTTGCCGTCGATGCCGACGACGCCGGGATTTCCCGCTGCCTCGAACGCCGCAACGATGGCCGCCGACTGTTTCACCGCCGCGGCCGAGGGCGTGAAGGCGGTGTTGATGACGGGCACCTGATCCGGGTGGATCGCCATCTTGCCGGTGAAGCCGTCGCGTTCGGCCTCGGTGCATTCCACGGCGAAGGCCGCCATGTCGCGAAAATTCGGAAACACGGTGTCGATCGCGGCGACCTCCGCGGCCCCGGCCGCGAGGATGGTTGTCAGGCGGGCGTGACGGAAGAGGTCGGTGTAGTGGCCGCGCTCGTCGCGGGCCGCACGCGCGCCGACCGCGGCCGACAGGTCTTCCGCGCCCCAGGTCAGGCCGGCAAGCCGCACGCTTGCGCCGGCATAGGTCGCGGCCGCCAGCAGGCCCGCCGGAGTTTCGGTGATGATCGGCAGGATTTTTATCGAACCGTCGGGCAGATCGTTCTCGGCCTCGCGAACCCTGAGCTTGGCTGCGAGCTGCTGCATATCCTGGCCGCTGTTCGATTTTGGCAGCATGATGCCGTCCGGCCTTGCCGGAACGAGCTTGGCAAGATCATCGTCCGTCAGCCCGGTCGAGAGGTCATTGACCCTGACATAGATCGCCGGGTTGGTTTGCCCCCTGCGTTCGAGGATGAAGCGCGCCGCTATCTCGCGCGCCTGCGCCTTGTTCCGCGGCGCCACGGAATCCTCGAGATCGACGATGACCACGTCGGCGCCGGCGCCGAATCCCTTTTCCAGCTTCCGCTCGGAATCGCCGGGAACGAACAGCAGCGAGCGCATCAGGCCGCCTTCTTCAGCATCATCGCTTGCCTGGTGCATTTGGCGACCAGATCGCCATGCTGGTTGTAGGCGCGGTGCTCGAATTCGACGATGCCACGGTCGGGCTTCGACTTGGACTCGCGCACCGAGACGACCGATGTTTCGACACGGATGGTGTCGCCATGGAAGACCGGGTGCGGAAACACGGTTTCCTTCATGCCGAGATTGGCGACCGTGGTGCCGACCGTGATGTCGTTGACCGAGATGCCGATCATCAGGCCGAGCGTGAACAGCGAGTTGACCAGCGGCTTGCCCCATTCGCTCTTGGCGGCGAAATCGAAGTCGATATGCAGCGGCTGCGGGTTCAGCGTCATCACCGAAAACAGCATGTTGTCGCTCTCGGTGACGGTCTTGCGCAGCGTGTGCTGGAAGACATGGCCGACAACAAACTCCTCGAGATATAGCCCGGCCATTTCCGTCTCCTGCGCTGTCTGACGGTTGATAGGCGCTGCATCCAGCGCTCGCAAGCCAGTTAATGAACATGGTGAACCGTTCGTAAACCATTTCTGCCTACCGTCCTCACGGGGCCGGAAACCTTCCGGCTAGGGGCGTAAGCAGACGGGCATGGTTGTTGTTTCGCATTTCCTGAAATGGATCTACACGGCCAGGGTGTCGGAGCGCGCCGCCGCGGCCAATGCGCTGGCCCGGGCCTATGTCAATTCCGAATTGCCGTTCGAGGACCGCTGCGCCGCCGAAGCGGCGCTGACGCTGCTGCTCGACGACGCCTCGTCGAAGGTGCGGCTGGCGATGGCGGAAGCGCTCTCGATGAGCCACCACGCGCCGCTGCAGATCATAAGCGTGCTTGCCGCCGACCAGCCGGAAGTCGCCGGTGTCGTGCTGGCGCGCTCGCCACTGCTCACCGACGCCGATCTGATCAACCGCGTGGCGGCGAGCCAGAAGGCAACGCAGAAACTGATCGCCGATCGGCCGCTCGTCTCGATGGCGCTGTCGGCGGCCATCGCCGAGATCGGCGAGGCGGAGGCCTGCGCCGTGCTTCTGGCCAACACCGGTGCCGCCATCGCTTCGATGAGTTTCCGCCGCATGGCGGAGCGCCATGGGCATCTGCCTTTGGTGCGCGAGGCGCTGATATCGGATATCAGGCTGCCCGCCGACTGCCGGCACATGCTGCTCATCAAGCTTGGCGAGACATTGAAGACATCGCCGCTGGTCATGGCGTTGATGGGAGCCGCGCGTGCAGAACGCGTCATGCGGGAGGCCTGCGTCAAGGCCTCGGTGACGCTGATCGAAGGCACGCGCCAGGAAGAGCATGCGGCGTTGATCGAGCATCTCAGGCTGCGTGGCGATCTGACCGCGAGCTTCCTGATCCGCACTATCGCGCACGGCAAGGTCGATTTCTTCGGCTCGGCGCTGGTCGCGCTCAGCCAGCAGTCCGAGCCACGGGTGAGGGCGCTGCTGGCCAGCGGGCACGACGTGGCCCTGCAGGCGTTGTTCCGCAGTGCCGGCCTGGCTGCCGCCACGCATGCGGTCATCCTGCGCGCGCTGAAGATCTGGCGTGAGGTTGCCAACGGCAAGCGCGTCGCCGGCGTTCAGGAGGTCAGCTGGCTGATGCTCAAGGAGTTGGGCGGGCAATCCGCCGAAGGCGATCTTGCCGCTCTGGTCAAGTCGATCCATCTCGATGCCCTGCGCGAGAACGCGCGCGGCCACGCGCTGGCGATCGCCGCAGCCTAGGTTTTATCCCTCGCGAAGAAATCCGGGAAATCCTCCATCGCCGCGGCGATGATGCGCAGGGACGCCGCGATTTGCAGCATGTCGCCGGTGGCGTTTCGCTGGGCGATGCCCGCCGCATACTGCCGGGCAACAGCGACGGTCGCTGTTTGCGGATCGCCAGGGGCACGGAAAAGCAGCTCGCGCGCCAATCCCCTCAGGAAGTTGGCGATTGAAAGCGCCGTTTCCGATGGGATGGCATGGTCTTGGCTGGCACTGCGCAGCCGCAGGATTTCCAGGCCGACCGTGACGGAGGCGACGCCGCCGCCCAGCACCGCCTCGCCCTTCCTGCCGGAATTCTGCACCAGCGGCATCAACTGATTGACCCGGTCATAAGCGAGGCTCTCGAAGGCCGAACGCCTCGGCACGCGCTCATGCAGGCAAAGCCGCGCCAGATCCTCGCGCATGGCCCGTACGATGCGGTCGGCCGCGAGCCACGGATCCGCCGGCAACACGACGATGAAGACGCCGATCGCCAGCAGGATGCCGACCAGGATCGATGCCGAACCGGCGAAGAAGGGGCCGGGATCATAGGTCATCGCCTGATGCGGGCTGAGGAAGGCCAGGAAATTGATGGCGAAGGCCGTCGCCACGCCGACATAGCGCGGATTGGCCATGGCGAGTGCCGCCGGCACCATGATGGGCACGACGAACAGCATGAACCAGCCGAAGCCCGGCAGGGCGGGAAGCGCGATCTGGCCGACGAGAAAGGCGAACGGCAAAGCGAGCAGCGTTCCCTTGAAGAAACCCCATGATACCTGCACGGGATCGGGGCGAGCGGCAAACAGGCTCGACACGACGGCAACCAGGATGACGGTGCCGGCCGCCTCCGACCACTTCGTCGTCAGCCAGAAAGCCGCGACCAACAGCGTGGCAACGGCCGCGCGGATGGCGTTGCGCGCGGCACCGGGATAGTCGCGATGCACCACCAGGGCCGGCTGCTGGCTGCCAGGACCTGGTCGGCGGGTCACCGGCGCGCGCAGCGCGTCCAGGCCACGAAGCACCTGTTTCAGCGCCTCGGCGAAATCGGCCGCTATGGTGAGGCGGGTGATGGTTCCGACCCTGTCCTCACCCTGATCGACCGAGGCATCGGGCATTTGCCGGGCCTTGGTTGAGATCGCGTCGAGCCGCGCCAACCAGGGCGAGGTATCGTCCAGCGCTCCCGGCTTGGTTGCCAGTTCGCCTACAAGGGCTTGCAGCTCCGAGCGCACCGGGATGAGGGCCGCGTTTTTCGGAGCGGCATGCGAATAGAGCGCGCGCGCCGCCGAAAGAGCCGAGAGCAGTTGTCCGATCGTGCGTCGCACCGGGTGCGCGCGCGGTGCGAAGCTCGGCGCTTCGAGCCTGGCATAGGCGCGCATCTCGCCAAGCGTCTGGGTGTCGGCGACAAGCTTCCGGTGCAGGCCGATCAGCGTTGCCCGATCCCCGCCGGAAAACGCTCCGCCGGCGTAAGTGGCGAGGTCGAGAATGCAGCGTTTCAGCCGCGAGATGATGGCGTCGCTGGCCAGTTTGGGCAGGATCAGCCGGCTGGTGAGGCCGGCGCAGACGATGCCGAGCACGATCTCGGCACAACGCGCGACCGCTAGGTCAACGACCAGATGCGGTTGCCCGAAAGCGGGCAGGCCGATGATCATGGCGGTGTAGCCGGCAAGGGCGGCGCCATAGGCTTCGGGATTGCGCAGCAGCGACGAGACGAAGGTGCAGATGCCTATCCAGACGGCAAGCACCGTCACCAGAATCCAGGGGCCGGTGCCGAACGCCGTGGTGATGCCGATTGCCGCGACACCCCCAGCAAGCGTGCCGAGCAGCCGGTAGAAGCCTTTCGCCAGCACCATGCCGGCAACCGGCTGGGCGACGATGAACACCGTCATCATCGCCCATTGCGGATGGTCGAGCTTCAGCGCATAGGCGGCGAGAAGCGCGATCATGCCAGCCGAAACGGTGCGCAGGGCAAAGATCCAGTCCGATCGCGTCGGTTGCGTCAGGCCGGCCAGGCTCGTCTCGAAATAGGTTTTCAGCCGCGCCCAGGTCACATGCCGGTCTCCATGTCAGGGACGCAAGCTAAACTCGCCAGCGGCTAGATATCCAGCACTTCCGTCTCGGCGAATTCGGCGCGTTCCTGGATGAAGCGGAAGCGGGCTTCGGGCTTGGTACCCATCAGTGCATCGACCGCATCCTTGGTCGCCGCCTCGGCGTCGATCACGTCGACCCTGAGCAGCGTGCGCTTCCTGGGGTCCATGGTGGTCTCCTTGAGCTGCGAGGCCATCATTTCGCCCAGGCCCTTGAAGCGGCCGAGCTCGACCTTGCCGCGCCCGGTGAATTCGGTGCGCAGAAGCTCGTCCTTGTGGGCGTCGTCGCGGGCATAGGCGACCTTGCCGCCTTGCCTGATCGAGTAAAGCGGCGGCACCGCCAGATAGAGATGGCCGCCGCGTACCAGCGCCGGCATCTCCTGGTAGAAAAAGGTGATCAGCAGCGAAGCAATGTGGGCGCCGTCGACATCGGCGTCGGTCATGATGATCACGCGGTCGTAGCGCAAATCCTCGTCGCGATACTTTGACCGCGTGCCGCAGCCAAGCGCCTGGATCAGGTCCGATATCTGCTGGTTGGCGGCCAGCTTGTCATTGCCGGCGCTGGCGACGTTGAGGATTTTTCCGCGCAGCGGCAAGACGGCCTGGCTGGCACGGTCGCGCGCTTGCTTGGCGGAGCCGCCGGCGGAATCGCCTTCGACGATGAAGAGTTCGGCACCTGCCGCCGCGTTCTGTGTGCAGTCGGCGAGCTTGCCCGGCAAGCGCAGCTTGCGCACCGCACTCTTGCGCGACACCTCTTTTTCCTGGCGGCGGCGCACCCGTTCGTCAGCGCGCGCGATCACCCAGTCGAGCAGTTTCGAGGCTTCTTGCGGATTGTCGGCCAGCCAATGGTCGAACGGGTCGCGTATCGCGGTCTCGACGATGCGTATCGCTTCGATCGTCGCCAGCCTGTCCTTGGTCTGGCCGACGAATTCCGGCTCGCGGATGAACACCGACAGCATGCCGGCGGCCGAGATCATGACGTCTTCCGACGTGACGATCGAGGCGCGCTTGTTGCCGACGAGGTCGGCATAGGCCCGCAGGCCGCGCGTCAGGACGTTGCGGAAGCCGGCCTCGTGCGTGCCGCCTTCACCGGTCGGAATGGTGTTGCAGTAGGAATTGATGAAGCCGTCGCCGCCGAACCAGGTCACCGCCCACTCGAGCGAGCCATGGCCGCCTTGCCTGTCGCTCTTGCCGGCGAAGATTTCGCGCGTCACCTGGAATTCGTCGCCTAGCGACGCTTTCAGATAATCCTTGAGGCCGCCGGGAAAATGGAATTCCGCCTTGGCCGGCGTCTGATCCTTTTCCTTGATGAGGGAAGGATCGCAGGTCCAGCGGATTTCGACGCCGCCGAACAGATAGGCCTTGGAGCGCGTCATGCGGTAGAGCCGTGCCGGCTCGAAGGCCGCACCCTTGCCGAAGATCTGCTCGTCGGGATGGAAACGCGTCCTGGTGCCGCGGCGGTTGTGCACCTCGCCGAGGTGCTCCAGACCGCTTACCGGAATGCCGCGTGAAAACCGTTGGCGATAAAGCTGGCGGCCGCGCGCGACTTCGACCTCGAGATGGTCCGACAGGGCGTTGACGACGGAAACGCCGACGCCGTGCAGGCCACCGGAGGTCTCGTAGACCTTGGAATCGAACTTGCCGCCCGAATGCAGCGTCGTCATGATCACTTCGAGCGCCGGCTTCTTGAATTTCGGATGCGGATCGACCGGGATGCCGCGGCCATTGTCGGTGACGGTGAGATAGCCGTCGGCGGAAAGCTCGACATCGATGAAGGTGGCGTGGCCGGCAACCGCTTCGTCCATCGAATTGTCGATGACCTCGGCGAACAAATGGTGCATCGCCTTGTCGTCGGTACCGCCGATATACATGCCAGGCCGGCGGCGCACCGGCTCCAGGCCTTCGAGCACCTCGATGTCGGCGGCGCTGTAACCCTCGCTGCCATCCTTGGCCGCGGCCGGGCGCCTGGCGGCCGCTTGCACCAGCGGATCCGCTGGGCGCGCCGGCGCGCGAACCGGCTGCGGCTGCTTGTCGATGTTGCCGAAGAGATCGTTGTTGTCGTCCATGCCAACCATAAGGGTCCGGTGCTGCGAATCACCCGTCGATACTGCCACGCTTTTCGGCGCCAAGCGACGGAGGTTCCTGTTACGTTCGGGGATTTAGCCCTTCTTACCCTAAAACCATTCGATAACCAAGCGGGCGGAAATAGGTCGAATGCCACCGCACAAGATTCCTGATTCTTTAACAATGCCGACTAGCGTGAGCCCAACATAACAAGAAACTGCAGGCGTCAGGGGTTTAGGTGTGAGGGGCAAGGCCATAACGATGATCGGCATCGCCGCCGTTTTCGGCGCGATCTCGATCTTTGCCGCGGATTTCTGGGTCAAGAGCCAAGCCCAGGCCGATGCCCAGGAGAAGACGGCCTCGATCGCCGCTCCGGCCTCACCCAGGATCGAATTCAAGACGATCGTGGTGGCGACCGCGCCATTGCGTTATGGCATGGAGCTCGATCGCACCAAACTCAGCGAAATCCCGTGGCCGCAGGATTCCCTGCCGCAGGGCGCCTTTGCGACCATCGACGGGTTGCTCGGCGAAGGTGGCCGGGTCGTGCTGTCGCCGATCGAGGTCAACGAGCCGGTGCTGCTCACCAAGCTGTCCGGACCGAACGGCCGCGCGACGCTGTCCAATATGCTGACGCCCGGAATGCGGGCGGTCACCATCCGCACCGACGAGATCGCCGGCGTCGGCGGCTTCGTCACGCCGGGCGACCGGGTCGATGTCGTGCTGACCCGCGATGCCGGCGAAATCCAGGAAGTCGCCAAGAACGCGCAAGGCGCGGCCGGTTCGACCATCACCTCGGAAATCGTCGTTGCCGACGCCAAGGTGCTGAGCGTCGGGCAGGGCGCCGACGAGCGCCAGACGACGCCGCAGGTGGCCAATTCCGTGACCATCGAGGTGACGAGCGACGGCGCGCAGAAAGTGGCGCTGGCCCGCACCGTCGGCACGCTGTCGCTTTCGCTGCGCTCCGCCAGCGAAGGCGGCGACGGCAAGAACGGCGTCACCACCATCTCTTCCTTCGGCGGATCTGTGGCTTCCAAGGCCCAGGCGGCGGCCGGCTCCCTGTTCGATGCCGTCGCAAAGGAGCCGGAGAAGCCGAAGTTCAAGACGGTCATCGTGACACGCGGCACGCAGGCCGAGGAATACAAGGTTCCTTCGCGGGATCAGAAGTAAAGACCGGTGGGGACCGGGCGGGACGGGATAATGGCGATGCATACCCTATATCGAATGACGGATCGGTTGCGTTTGGTGCGCGCCTTGGCGATGGCGGCTTCACTGGCCGCGAGCGGCATGCTCGCCTTCGTCGGCGCGGCCAAGGCGGACAACGACATCGTCCATGTCTCGTCGACCAGGAATGCGTCGATCAAGGTCGCCAAGGGCAAGCCCAAGACGATCATGACGAGCGCGGCCTTCTACCAGATCGTCATCGGCGATCCGGAGATCGCCAACGTCAATCCGCTGACCGACAAATCCTTCTATGTGCTGGGCAACAATCTCGGCACCACCGGCATTGCGCTGTTCGACGAGAACAAGCAGCTCGTCGGCACCATCGACATCGAAGTGACGCTCGACACCGACCAATTGGCGAGCACCATCCGCGCCAGCGTGCCGGACGCCAAGATCAAGGTCGGCTCGGCCAATGGCCGCGTGGTGCTTTCGGGCGAGGCGGATGACGCGGTCGCCGCCGAAAAGGCAAACAAGATCGCCACCCGCTTCTCCGGCAATGAGGAGGTGATCAATTCGGTCAATATCTCCTCGTCGCAGCAGGTCCAGCTCAATGTCCGCTTCGTCGAGATCAATCGCCAGGCCGGGCAGGATCTGGGCGCGAAATACAGCGCCAATTTCGCTTACGGCTTCGGCGGTCGCGACGTCTCGATCAATCCAGGCCCGGTCCCGGCGGCCGGCACCGGCGAGATCATCGGCCGGCTGCTGTCCAATGGCGTCTCGATCGATATCGCCATCAAGGCGCTGGAGGAGCGCGGCCTTGCCCGAAGGTTGGCCGAACCGAACCTGATTGCTCGCTCCGGCGAAACGGCGAGCTTTCTCGCCGGCGGCGAATTTCCCATCCCGGTTTCCGAAGACAATGGCAATATCTCCGTCAGCTACAAGAAATACGGCGTCAGCCTGGACTTTACGCCGACCGTGCTGAAGGACGGATTGGTCAGCCTCGACATCGCGCCGGAAGTCTCCTCGATCGATGCGTCGGCATCGTACAATATCGGCAACATTTCGGTGCCGGGGTTCATCGTGCGCCGCGCCAAGACTTCGGTCGACCTGAAGAACGGCCAGAGCTTCATGATCGCCGGGCTGCTGCAGTCCCAGAACGACATCATCACGTCTCGCATACCCGGTCTCGGCAAGATGCCGGTGCTGGGGTCGCTGTTCTCGTCGAAATCCTATCAGCGGCGCGAGACCGACCTGGTCATCATCGTCACGCCCTATCTGGTCAAGCCGGTCGATCCGTCGAAGAAAATGGCTGAGCCGACCGATGGCACACAGCCCGCCAGCAATGTCGACTATTTCCTCAACAACACCGAGGAAGTGAAGGCGCCGGACACCAACCGTGCGCTGGCGCTGGCTGACGGCAGCGCTGCGCGGGGCGCTTCCGCGACCAAAGTCGGCCATTTCCTCGACCTGCCGAAGGACTGAAGCCATGCGTCTGGTCCTGAGATCGAGCATCGCACTGCTTCTTGCCGGTTTGGCAAGCGGCTGTACCAGCGACGACTATGTGCGCAGCGAAGGCGTGACGACAGCCGCCGGTGAGGCGCAGGCCGCCAACACCGTCATGCAGATGGTCGACCCGTGGAAGTACGGCGTCCAGAACACGAGGCTTCTCGTGCCTGCCAAGCGTGGCGATGCCGTGGCCGCCACGCCCGATCAGGCGGCCGGTGCCAAGGCAGCGCAAACGACCACCGGCAACTGATCCAGACGGCGATCGACCTCATAGGCGGCAAGAATGGCAAACAGCACCAAGAAGATCCTGCTCGTATCGACAGACCGGACCTTCGCGCAGGACACGAAGACGGCCTTTGCCGCCTCCGAGATCATCCAGCTCATGACGGTCGAGAAGAACGTCACCGAACTGCGCGGCGAGGTTCAGGAGGCCGAGTTCGGCGTCGTTATCGTCGATATGGATGCGGCGAAGCTGGAAGAAATCGAGTCACTGCAACGTGTGATGCGCCGGCTCGAGGGCAAGGCACCGGTGGTCGTGGTCACGCAGGAGTTCAACGCCGCCGCTGTCCGCATCCTGGTCCAACTCAAGGTCGCCGACTTCCTGGTCAAGCCGATCACCACGGCCGACCTCGTGCGTTCGGTCGTGCGAGCGTTGCAGGGACCCGGCCGCGAGGAAAACACCGAGTCGCAAATCTACACCTTCATGCCCGCCGCCGGCGGCGTCGGCACCACGACACTGGCGCTGCAGACCGCGTTCCAGCTGCATCATTCGGTGACGCGCGGCGCCTCGACCTGTGTGGTCGACCTCAATTTCCAGCAAGGTGCCTGCGCCGAATATCTCGATCTGGAGCCGCGTTTCGACATCACCGAAATCGAGAACCAACCCGAGCGCCTCGACCGGCAGCTGCTCGATGTGATGCTGTCCAAGCACGCCAGCGGACTTTGCGTGCTGGCGGCGCCGACCCATCCGGCCGAAATGCGCTCGTTCAAGACCGATGTCGTGGTGCGCATGCTGGACCTCGTCTCGGCCTATTTCGACAATGTCGTCATCGACATGCCGCGCACCTGGTTTCCGTGGACGGAAACGGTGCTGCTCGGTTCCAACAAGCTCTACATCGTTGCTGAAATGACGGTGCCGTGCCTGCGCCATACGCAGCGGCTGATCCAGGCCGTCTATGAGACCGCCGGCAAGGAAGTGAAGCCGAACGTGATCGTCAACCGTTTCGAGCAGAAGATGTTCGACAACGGCATCAAGCAGGCGGATGTCCAGGAAATCCTTGGCGAGCATTTTGTCGGCGGCATCGCCAACAACTACCGGCTGGTGCGCGAGGCGGTCGACCGCGGCGTGCCGCTGCACGAGATCGATCCCAACGCCAATGTCGTCAACGACCTGAAGAAGATCATCCTTCCGGAAGAGTCGGTGGCGACCGCGAGCAAGTCGAAGTCGCTATTCGGTTTCGGCAGGGGCCTGTTGAAAAGGAAAGCTGGATGACCAGCCGTTTTTCCACCCTGCAGAATCGCGACGCCCGCCCGCAGCGACCGGCGGAATCGACACCGGTCGCGCATCATGCCGTCGTTATCCCGACCAGCCGAAAGGCTTTGCCGGCGAAACCGGAAGCGGCACCGGCAAAGAATGCCAACAAGGTGCTCGATGCCCGGGTGCGCATCCATCGGATGCTGCTCGAGGAGATCAACCTCGTCGCGCTGGAGCGCTTGCCCAAGGACGAGATGCGCCGGCAAGTGCATGATTTCGTATCGGAAAAAACCCGCCAGGAGCGGATGGCGATCAATACCGCCGAACTCGACGCGCTGGTCGACGATATCGTCGACGAGATGGTCGGCCTCGGCCCGCTCGAGCCGTTGCTCAAGGACCCCGACATCAACGATATCCTGATCAACGGCCACCAGAACTGTTTCGTCGAAAAGAAAGGCAAGCTGCAGCAGGTCCACATCCCGTTCAAGGACGAGGCGCATCTGCTCAGAATCGTCAACAAGATCGTGGCCGCCGTCGGCCGCCGCGTCGACGAATCGCAGCCGATGGTCGACGCACGCATGCTGGACGGCTCGCGCTTCAACGCAGCCATCCGCCCGGTGGCCGTCGACGGTCCGCTGGTGTCGATCCGCAAGTTCTCCAAGAACAAGCTTGGCCTGCACAGGCTGGTCGAATTCGGCGCCATCACGCAGAACATGGCCGAAGTGCTGGCCGCGGCCGTGCATGCCCGCAAGACGACGATCATTTCGGGTGGCACCGGCACAGGCAAGACGACGATGCTCAACGCGCTGTCGGCCTTCATTCCGGAAGACGAGCGGCTGATCACCATCGAGGACGCGGCGGAGCTTCAATTGCAGCAGCCGCACGTCGCGCGCATGGAAACGCGCCCGGCCAACATCGAAGGCCATGGCGAGCTCAAACAGCGCGACCTGGTCAAGAACGCGCTGCGCATGCGTCCCGACCGCGTCATCCTCGGCGAGTGCCGCGGCGAGGAGGCATTCGACATGCTTCAGGCGATGAACACCGGCCATGAAGGGTCGATGGCGACCATCCATGCCAACACGCCTCGCGATGCCATTTCACGCCTCGAGCAGATGCTGGGCATGACCGGCATGCCGATGACGGTGCAGTCGATCCGCAGCCAGATCGCCAGCGCCATCGACATCATCGTCCAATTGACCCGGCTTTCCGACGGCAAGCGCAAGGTGACGAGCGTCGCCGAGGTGACCGGCATGGAGGGTGATGTCATCCAGATGCAGGAAATCTTCCGCTTCGTGCGCACCGGCATGGATGCCGACGGCAGCATTCTCGGCTACTTCGAGGCAACCGGGATCCGGCCGCGCTTCCTCGAGGACCTGCGCGCCATGGGCATCGACTTTCCGGGACGCTATTTCGAACCCGGCCGGCCGCAGGAGTAGCCGGGGTGTTCGACGGCTTCAGCGCGATCTATGTCGTCTATGCCGGGGCCGCACTGACCGGCATCATGGTCGCCGAGGCGGTCTACCTGCTCTATGCCGGCCGCAGCGACAAGCGCACCGCCATCAACCGGCGCATGAAACTTCAGGAAAACAAGATCAGCCAGGAGCAGGTGCTGATCCAACTGCGCAAGGAGCGCGGTCTCGACGCGGGAACGTCGCTGTTCTCGCCGGACCGGTTCCGTGCCTTGCGCACGCAGTCGGGCATGGTGATGCCGCTGTCGAAATTCCTGACGATCACCTGCGGCGTGGCGATGGCCATGACGCTGTTCGCCATCTCGCGCGGCTTGCCGTTGTTGATGGGGCTCATTCTGTTCGTCATGCTGGTGCCGCTGCTGCCGGTCATGGCGATGCGCTCCATGCGCAAGCGCCGGCTGAAACGTTTCGGCATGCAGTTGCCGGAGGCGCTGGAACTGATCACGCGGGGCCTCAAGGCCGGTCATCCGGTTCCGGTGGCGATTGCCATGGTGTCGCGCGAGATGCCCGATCCGATCGGTACGGAATTCGGCGTCATTGCCGACGAAGTCACCTATGGTTCCGACCTGGTCTCGGCGCTGAACTCGCTTTTCGACCGGGTAGGCCACGAGGACCTGCCGTTGTTCGTCACCGCCGTGTCGATCCAGACCAGTTCGGGCGGCAATCTGCGCGAAATCCTCGATGGGTTGTCGACGACGATCCGCGAACGCGGCAAGCTGCGCCGCAAGGTGCGCGCGATTTCGACCGAAGGCCGCCTGTCGGCCTACATTTTGACTGCCGTGCCGGCGCTGCTGTTCACCGCCATCATGGCCATGATGCCGGGATATTACAGCGACGTCTGGGGCGTGCCGAAGACGTGGTACATGATCGGCGGCTCGGTTACCTGGCTGATGCTGGGCAATCTGATCATGTTCAAGATGTCGAACTTCAGGTTCTGACATGCAGAGCGTCATCGAATTCCTCGCCTCGCTCGCGCCGGCCTCGCTGATGCCGGTTGCGGTCCTCTTGCTGCTCGTCGGAGTCGCCGCGGTCGCCTGGCCGATGGTGGCGGCGAAGGGTGACCGCAATGAAGTCAAGCGCCGGCTCAAGGTCGACCACGGTCCGGTGGCGGCCAAGCCCGAACCGGTGCAGAAGAAGAATAGCGGCGTCGTGCGCGAGAAGGCGGTGAAGAGGGCGCAGGAATTCTACGCCAAGAGCGACCCGGAAAATGTCGCCCGCCTGCGTTTGAAGCTCATCCAGGCCGGTTACATGGAGCCGCGCGCCGTTGGCATGTTCTTCCTCATCCGGTTCACGGCAATGATCGGCACGACGTTCGCCGTCTTCGTGCTCAACCGGTGGATGGCCAGCCCGGACGCTACCATGACCAGCCGGTGGACCTTCATCATCCTGTCGGGCGCTGCCGGCTATTTCTTGCCGGGTCTGGTGCTGACCCAGAATGTTCGGGAAAAGATGCGCGAATACCGCAACGGCTTCCCCGATTTCATGGACCTGATGATCGTCTGCTCCGATGCCGGCATGAGTATGGAAGCGGGCGTCGAGCGCGTTTCGAAAGAACTCGCCAAGACCTATCCGTCGCTCAGCCAGAATTTGCAGCTCGTGTCGCTGGAGCTTCGGGCGGGACGCAGCCTCGACGACGCGCTGAAGGCGCTCGCCGATCGCCTCAGCCTGGACGAGGTGCGCTCCTTCGCCACGCTCCTGCAGCAGTCGAAGGAACTCGGCACCAGCCTGTCGGGCGCGCTCAGGGTGTTTTCAGATGAAATGCGCCACAAGCGCATGTCGCTGGCCGAGGAGAAGGCGCACGCCTTGCCGGCAAAGATGTCCGTGCCGGTCGTGGTCTGCATCCTGCCGGTGGTGCTGATGATCGCCGTCATTCCCATCATCGTCAAAATGACGGGTCACTAAAGCGCGCCGGTCGCGACCGATTCGCGCGACATGCACGCAATCTGGACCTGTAACGTCCGTAATCAGCGAGAAGTCCATGCGAATACTGTTGCCCCCCCCCCTGTTGCTGGGCCTCGCCGCGGCGGGCTTGTCACCCGCCCAGGCCGCGGCTGGCGATTGCGGCGATGCCGCCGCGTTGGTGCAGCAGGCCTATCCGAAGGCTCTCAAGAGCGCCGATGGCGCCTCATTCACGCTCGAGCCCCACACCAGCATCGCCTTGGCGCCTCAGGACAGCGATTCGCCATTCCGCCTGATCTGCAAGATCTGGCCCGCCCATGACGATCTGCTGCTGGTCGCGGTGCCGCTGACCGACAGCGCCCAATCCAGGGACGACGGGCATGTTGGCGATATCGAGCTTCTGGTCGTCGACAGGAACAGCAAGCAAGTGCGCCAGCGCTTGCTCCAGCCCGGGCTGATAACCGACGATGCCATCGCTATCCGCAAGATCGAATTCGATACCGGCCGCTATGGGTTGGCGCCCGGTGTCACCGCCTTTGGCCTGCGTATCGAGATGGCCAATCATTCGCAGGCCAATCCCTTCAGCGAAACCGACCTGCGGCTCTATGCCGTCGCCGGCGATGCACTGCGCATGGTGCTCGATGGCCTTGTCGTTGCCGGTAATGGTGGCGAAGGCGATACCAATTGCGCGGGATCCTTTCATTCCAGTCGGGTCAGCCTGACGATGGGCGCGGCGAGACATCACGGCTATCGTGACATCACCGCGGTCGAACGGACGGATACCGACGAGCCGTCCCCCGACACGGATGGCGAGTGCCAGTCTCATCCCGGCAAACCTGTGAACCGAACCTACCGGCTGCGCTATGACGGCAGCCGTTATCCGGTTCCGGGCGAGCTCAGGGCCATGGAGCCGTAAGAACCCTGCGGTATCGAGGGCGTCGCGACCCGTGGTTAATGGCCGGTATTCGGGACACTAAAAGTTAGCCGCATTTCGGCACCGAAGCTTAATCGCTGTGCTGTAGTGTCTTTCCCTGAAGAACGACCCGGCAAATCGGGCGACGGGGCAGGGCATGCGTCAGATAAAATTTGCGGCGGTGGCCACGATGGCAACCGTCCTGATGATCACCGGGTGCACGACGAACACCAACGTCGACACGACCAAGACAACCGCCATCCAGCCGACTGCCAAGGATGTCGACACATCCGACCTGGCGGAAGGCAAGGCGCAGTTTCGCGACGCCAATTATGGTCTTGCCGAACAGCATTTCCGCAAGGCCGTCGAATTGAAGGCCGACAATGCGGAGGCCTGGATGGGGCTTGCGGCTTCCTATGACGAACTCGGCCGCTTCGACTTCGCCGACCGCGCTTATGGCCAGCTTTTGAAAGTCGCCGGCCGCAAACCGCGGATCGTCAACAATATGGGCTATTCGCAATTGTTGCGCGGCAACAAGACGAAGGCCAGGGCACTGCTGCTGGAGGCGAAGGCCGGCATGGCCGATCCCACCGTTGTCGATGCCAACCTCGCCTTGCTCAACAAGGGCTGATGCCGGTTGATCCGCGCGCCGGCCAGGGGTGCGGTTTCGGCACAGGTGGCATCGACGCTTTGTAAACCCTATCCGCAGGTTGGGTCGAGAGATTGCCTGAAAACCATGTCCGAGGGCTGCCGCTGACCTAGAATGCGGCGCAACCGCCGACGCTCGAGAGGCCCCCGCCCGATATGCTGGATTTCAGTTCGCTCCTGCTCGCAGCCGCGCTGTCGGGCATCTGTCTCAGTGTGACCATGTTCGCGATCTGGGCCACCGCGCCGCGGGCCGGATTCGTGCTGACGGTGGCATGCGGCATTCTCGTGCTCGTCGCGCATGTAATCCTGTTTTGGCGCTATACCAGGGAGCCCGATCCGCTGCTTTGCCAGATCGCGCTGGCGCTGCTCAGCCTGGGTTTTCTGATCATCTGCATTTCGGCCATGCAATATCTCGGTGTGCCGGACCACAGGCGTGTGATTGCTCCGACATTTGCCGCCATGGCCGTCTGTGCGGCCGTGACCTTCATGAGCCTTGACGGTATCGGTTTCGTGATCACCTACGCGACGGTTACCGTGCTGCTCTCGACGATCGGGGCCATGTTCTGGATCAATGGCAGTCACGATCGCCGCATCCTGCTGGTGGTTTCGTTCCTGAGCGGCACCTGTGCGCTGTCGTTTGCCCTTTGCGGCGTGGTTCTGATGGCCAAAGGGCAGTGGACGCTCGGTGTCGCGCCCGACAATTGGGCTGAACGCCTCAACTCTGTCGTGGCGGTGGCCTGTATGACCGGCCTCGGCGCTTTGACGCTTTCGCTCCACCATTTGCAGGCGCAGATCGAGCTGAAGGCCGAGACCATGACCGATCCGCTGACCGGGCTGATGAACCGCCGGGGCCTGACGTCGCTTTATGGCGAGCGCACCTTCGGCCCGTTCATGGCGATCGTCATGTTCGATCTCGATCACTTCAAACGGACGAACGACATCTATGGACACCCGGTCGGGGATCAGGTCCTGTGCCGTTTCGGTGCCGTCATCCGGAAATATGCCAGGACCGGGGCCGACGCCTTTCGCCTGGGCGGCGAGGAGTTCGCGATCATCATGTCGCGGATGACGGAAGAGCGGGCCTATGATCTTGCCAGCAAGATCGGTGTCGCTTTCGGCACGGAAGTCGTGCCCACGCCGCTCGGCCCCTTGCGCAGCACGGTCAGCGGCGGGATCGGGTTCGGCGAGGCCGACGGCAGCACCCTCGACGAGGTGCTGGCCAGGGCCGACTCCACGCTCTACGCGGCCAAGCGCGCCGGCCGAAACTGCGTCATCAGCCACAATAGGATGGGCAAGGCCGAACCGATCAAGCCGGCCTTGCGCTCCGCGTAGCTATTCCGCAGCACCCAGATAATCCGACAGCGGCGGGCAGGAGCAGACCAGGTTGCGGTCGCCGGCGACATTGTCGATGCGCGATACCGGCGGCCAGTACTTTGCGGCGGTGTCGGCGTCGCCGGCGGGATAGGCCGCTTCCAGGCGCGAGTAAGGGTGGGTCCATTGACCGGCCAGCGCCTCGGCTGACGTATGCGGTGCGTTGACCAGCGGATTGTCGGCCAAGGGCCATTCGCCTTTGGCCACTTTCGCCGCTTCGCCGGCTATGGCGATCATGGCCTCGCAGAAACGGTCGAGTTCGCGCTTGGGCTCGGACTCGGTCGGCTCGACCATCAGCGTGCCGGCGACCGGGAACGACATGGTCGGCGCGTGGAAACCATAGTCGATCAGGCGCTTGGCGATGTCCTCGACACCGATGCCGGCGCTCTCCTTGAGCACGCGGGTGTCGAGGATGCACTCATGGGCGACACGATCGCTCCTGCCCTTGTAAAGCAGCGGGAAGTGCGGGGCGAGCCGCGTCGCCACGTAGTTGGCCGAGACGATCGCCGTCTCGGTCGCCTGCTTGAGGCCGGAAGCGCCCATCATGCGGATGTACATCCAGGTGATCGGCAGGATGGAAGCGCTGCCGAACGGGGCGGCCGCCACGGCATGCGCCGAGCCTTCGCTGACATGGCCGGGCAGATAGGGCTTCAGATGCGCCCTGACGCCGATCGGACCGACGCCCGGTCCGCCGCCGCCATGCGGGATGCAGAAGGTCTTGTGCAGGTTCATGTGGCAGACGTCGGCGCCGATGTCGCCGGGACGGGCAAGTCCGACCAGCGCGTTGAGGTTGGCGCCGTCGAAATAGACCTGGCCGCCATGCTCATGGATGAGCGCGCAGAGATGGCGCGCGCCTTCTTCGTAGACGCCATGCGTGGAGGGGTAGGTGAACATCAGCGCCGCGAGATTCCTGGAATGCTCATTGGCCTTGGCGCGCATATCGTCCATGTCGATGTTGCCGTCTTCCAGGCAGCGAACGACGACGACGCTCATGCCAGCCATCGCGGCACTCGCCGGATTGGTGCCATGCGCGGAAGAGGGGATCAGACAGACGGTGCGATGGCCCTCACCGCGCGAGCGGTGATAGGCGCGGATGGCCAGCAGCCCGGCATATTCGCCCTGGCTGCCGGCATTGGGCTGCAAGGTCACGGCGTCGAAGCCGGTGATCTCCGCCAGCCAGCCTTCCAACTCGCCGATCATGGCGCGGTAGCCGGCCGAATGCGCTGCCGGCGCAAAGGGATGCAGGTTGGCGATTTCCGGCCAGCTCACCGGCATCATCTCCGCCGCGGCATTGAGCTTCATGGTGCAGGAGCCCAGCGGGATCATGGCGCGGTCGAGCGCCAGGTCCTTGTCGGCCAGCCGGCGCAGGAAGCGCATCATCTCGGTTTCCGACTTGTTCTCGTGGAAGACCGGCTGGGTCAAAAACTCCTTGCCGCGCGGCTTGCCGGGCACCGTGCTGTCGGCCGAAGAAGCAGCCTTGGCGTCGAACAGGGCTGCGATCGCCTCGAGATCGGCATTGGTCGAGGTTTCGTCGAAACTGATGCCGACATGGTCGGCGTCGAGCACACGCAGCAGCCGGTGGGTCTTTTCGGCGGCGGCGGCGATCTGGGCGGCCTTGCCTTTGGTCTCCACCGTCACCGTGTCGAAACGGCTGGAACCGAGCACCGATACACCCGCAGCCTCGAGGCCGCTTGCCAGGCGGTTGGCCAGCGCGTGGATGCGCCCGGCGATTGCCTGCAAGCCGACCGGACCATGCCAGATGGCGTAGGCGGTCGCCATATTGGCAAGCAGCGCCTGCGCGGTGCAGATGTTGGAGGTCGCCTTGTCGCGGCGGATATGCTGTTCGCGCGTCTGCAAGGCGAGGCGGTAGCCCGGCCGGCCCTTGCTATCGGTCGACTGGCCGACCAGGCGACCGGGCATCAGGCGCGTCAGCTTGTCGGAGACGGCGCAATAGGCGGCGTGCGGGCCGCCAAAACCCATCGGCACGCCAAAGCGCTGCATCGGGCCGACCGCAATGTCGGCGCCGAGCTTTGCCGGCGCGTCGGTCAGCGTCAGGCCAAGCGGATCGGCGACGAAAACGACCAGCGCGCCGGCAGCGCGAGCCTTGGAGATCGCCGCCTTGTGGTCGCCATAGACGCCGAAGGTGTCAGGCCATGAGACGAGCAGGGCGGCGGTGTTGTCGTCGATCTCCTCGCCGTCAATCTCGATGCCGAGCGGCTCGGCGCGGGTGCGCACCACGTCCAGTGTCTGCGGATGCGGCGTGCCGGCGAGCGCCACCTTGGTGCGCCTGTCGCGATGGTGGCGCAGGGCAATGCCGACCGCTTCGGCGACTGCTGTTGCCTCGTCGAGCAACGAAGCCGACGCCACCGGCAGGCCGGTCAGTTCCGTGACCAGCGTCTGGAAGTTGAACAGCATTTCCAGCCGGCCCTGGCTGATCTCGGCCTGGTAAGGCGTGTAGGCGGTGTACCAGGCCGGATTTTCGAACAGATTGCGCTGGATGACCGGCGGCACGTGGACACCGTGGTAACCGGCGCCGATGAAGCTCTTCAGCACTTTGTTCTTCGCCATGGTCGCGGACAATTCGGCAAGCGCTTCGGCTTCGCTGGCTGGCGCTGGCAGGTCCAGCGGCTGGTCGAGGCGGATCGATCTCGGCACGGCCTGACTGATCAGCGTCTCCACCGAGGGAACACCGATGACGGTGAGCATGGCTCGAACGTCGGCAAGGCCGGGTCCGATGTGGCGGGCCGAGAACGGGTAGGGGGCAGCGGTCATGTCAACAAGTTCCTGATGTCAGGCGATATGGGCTTTGTAGGCGGCCTCATCCATGAGGCTGGCGAGCTGGCTTTCGTTGGCGAGCTTCATCTTCCACAGCCAGCCGGCGCCGGTCGCCGCCGAATTGACCAGTGATGGGTCGGAAGACAGCGTGCCGTTGGCCTCGGTGACTTCACCGTCGACCGGCGCGTAGACGTCGGAGGCCGCCTTGACGGATTCGACCACGACGGCGGTATCGCCCTTGGCGAGCTTCTTTCCCGTTTCCGGCAGTTCCACGAAGACGAGGTCGCCGAGCTGCTCCTGCGCATAATCGGTGATGCCGACGGTAGCGGTGCCGCCTTCGACGCGGAGCCATTCGTGGTCTGATGTGAAATAGGTTGTTGCCATGGAATTCATCCTTTGCGGTAGCGATGAGGGGTGAAGGGCAGGGAACTGATTTCGACTGGGATCTTCGTGCCGCGCACATCGGCGAAAACTCGCGTTCCCGTCTTTGCCAACGATGTGGTGACATAGCCCATGGCCACCGGATGGCCGGCGGACGGGCCGAAGCCGCCCGATGTGACATGGCCGACCGGGTTGCCGTCGGCGTCGAATAGCGCCGCGCCCGCGCGTACCGGCTGGCGGCCTTCGGGCTTCAACCCAACGCGCTTTTGCGCCGGGCCCCGCTCCACGGCGGCGCGCAAGGCGTCGGCACCGATAAAGGCGCCGGAAGCCCTGGTATCCCTTGGGATTGCCCACATCAGCGCCGCCGCGGCCGGGTCGGTCTCCGGCGTGATGTCCTGGCCGTGCAGGCAGAGGCCGGCTTCGAGCCGAAGGCTGTCGCGCGCGGCAAGGCCGATCCAGAGCACGCGCTCGTCCTCGAGCAGTTTGGCGACCAGGTCCCGTGCGTCCGCCTCCGGCAGGCCGATCTCGAAACCGTCCTCGCCGGTATAGCCCGACCGGCTCATGAACCAGTTTTTCCGTGGCTCGACGCCGTGCATGAACAGCAGCGAGCCGGTCTCGATGCCTGCGCGGGAAAGGGCGGCCCAGGCTTCAGGGCCCTGGATGGCCAGGAAGACACGGTCGAGCGGCTCGACCTGCACATCGAAATCAGCCGCCAGCGCGCGCAGATGCTTTTCATCGGCGATGGCGTTGCCGGCGTTGGCGACGACCATGAAGCGGTCGTCGCCAAGTCGGGTGACGATCAGATCGTCGAGAATGCCGCCTGCCTCATTCAGGAAGAACGTCAGTTTGGACTGCGAAATCTCGAGCGTGCCGGCGTCCAGCGGGCAAGCGCGGCTCAACAGCGCAGCCGCTTCCGGCCCGCCGACCTCGAACAGCTTCATATGCGAGATGTCGAACAGCCCCACATGTTCGCGGGTGTGAAGATGCTCCTTCATGACGCCGGCCGGATAGGTCAACGGCATCGACCAGCCGGCAAAGGCGCCGAAGCGCGCACCGGCGGCTGTATGGATGTCTTCGAGGGGAAGGTGTTTGTCGTCGCCCGTCATGTCGTCTCCAGAGTCGCACGCAATCGGTCGCTGATGGCGACCAGTCCGTGCCCCTCTGTCTGAAGCCTGAGAGACTCGCGCAGCCGGAACTCTGTCAGCGGCGCTTACACCTTCGGCGCGGGGGCAAGCCCCGACTTTCCAGAGTGTCTTTCCCGTCTACGGTTCTTTTGCCTGAGAGATTTCGGGCGATTTCCCCTTCGGCGGCAGCTCTCGCTGCTCTCTCCCGCAAACAGGTAGGACTCAAACCCTGAGCCCTCGACGCGCCATCCATAGCCCGTCGGCGACACCTTGTCACCTCCCAGCGACATCTAAGCGCGTCCCGCGCTTTAGATCTTTGTTGATGCATGTCGTTCTCCCAAAACCGCTGCACACTTTTGGTCGACATTGATCTCACAAGTCTTCGCTAACCACGCCATTTGGCGGTTTTTCAAGACACTCCTGATATAGCAGGCAGATGTGACGCGTTGGGCGGACGGGGACGACAGATGGGCGAATTGATCATGAGCGCTCCGGTGGCGGGGCTGACGTCGAAGAACCGGATTACTGCGGAGGATGTCGTGATGCTGCGCCGCGACGTGTTCGCAGACGGCGTGGTGACCCGGGGCGAAGCCGAGGCCTTGTTCGCGCTCGATCAGACGGCGCGAGACAAATGCGCGGAATGGGCACCGTTCTTCGTCGAGGCGGTCACCGACTACATCGTCCACCAGGAAAAGCCCTCGGGCTATATTTCGCAGGAAAACGCCGATTGGCTGGTCCGCACGATTTCGCGCGACGGCATGGTCGACAGCCGGACCGAACTCGAATTGCTGGTCCACGTGCTGGAAGAGGCGAAATCATCGCCGAGCCGGCTTTGCGTCTACGCGCTGGAGCAAGTCGCCCACGCGGTCGTCGACGGCAAGGGGCCGCTGATGATCGGCGGTGTGCTGGTGCCCGGACTGATCGCCAAAACGGAAGTCGAGCTTCTTCGCCGTATCCTCCATGCCCATGGCGGCGATGGCAACATCGCCATCACCCGGGCCGAGGCCGAGGTGCTGTTCAGGATCAACGAGCGGACAGCCCAAGCCAACAACGATCCGTCCTGGAACGACTTGTTCGTCAAGGCGATCGCCAATTTCGTCATGTGCTCGGCGGGTTACGAGGCGCCCACCCGCGAGGTGGCGCTGCGCCACGAAACCTTCCTCGATCACGCGGGTCCGGAAATCGGCGGTTTCTTCAGCCGCATGGTCTCCGGTGGTCTTGCCGGCATTATCGAGGCCTATCGGTCACCTGACGACATAGAGACCGAGTGGGAGGCGAAGAACAGGGCCACCGAGGCGCTGGCCCGACGCGCCGAGACGATCGATGCCGGTGAAGCCGGCTGGCTGGTCGGACATATCGGGGTGAACCGGCCTCTGTACGAGAATGAGCGTGCACTGCTGACTTTGATCAAGCATGCCTCGCCGGAAATCCATCCGGCGCTGAAGCCGTTGCTCGACAAGGTTGCCTAAGCCGCGCCGGCCGCCGCTACCGTTTTACAAAGGATGATGTTGGAATGGCCTTCGGGCCATCCCGCCAGTTCGGCCATGCGCTCGAAGCCGGCCTTTTCATACAGGCCTGGTGCCTGGAAGTCGTGGGTGGCGACCCAGATCTTCTTGACGCCGCGATCGGCCGCCTCGGCGACAAAAGCGTCGAGCAATCGCCTTGCGTAGCCGCGGCCTCGGTGAGCCTCGTCAATCCACATCAATGTGAGCTCGCACGTGCCCGCCCAGGAATAGCCGGCGGCTACTCCGATCGCGTGTCCCGCATCATCACGGATGACAAAGGCCAGTTCCCGGTCGTCGTCGCGGTCCGTCATACGCCGGTTGTCGCGATGGAGACGCTCCTCGAGCGAACTCAACTCGATGGGCGACAGATCGTGCTCGGCCTCTATGCGGACGGCCATCAAATCCCGCCGTACCAGTCGTAGCCATTGTCCTCCCAATAGCCGCCGCGGCCGCCGCCAATATTGGCAAAGCCGTCGACCAGTTCGATCTTGTAGAGATATTTCGGCATCTTGTAGCCGAGCTGGCGCTCGACACGGACGCGCAGCGGCGCGCCGTTCTCGACCGGCAGCGGCTTTCCGTTCAGGCCATAGGCAAGGATCGTCTGGGGATGGCGGGCATCGATCAGGTCGATCGTCCCGTAATATTTGATGTCGCCCGACAGGCTGCGGTCGATCGTGTCGAGGCAGTGGAACATGACATAGCGCGCCTGCGGCTTGACCACCGCCTGGTCAAGAAGCAGCGACAGCGGCGTGCCCGTCCATTTGGCGATGCAGCTCCAGCCCTCGACGCAGTCATGGCGGGTGATCTGGGTGCGGCTCGGCATGTTCATGAGCTGCTCGCGGGTGAGCGACAGCGGCTTTTCGACGAGGCCCGACACCTCCAGGCGCCAATCGGCGAAGTTGTTGGCGAGCAGGGCCTTGTATGCGTCGTCATCCGGCGCGGTGACGCCGTTCGGCCGCATTGGCTGACGGATATCGGCTTCGGTGAATTCCGGCGCCAGCGAATTGCCGCCGCCGAGCAACCGTTGTGCCCTGTGAGTGAGGCCATTGGCGTTTTCGAGGAAACTGCGCAGGCCGCTGCCGATGCTGAGCTGGCTGTCGAAGGCGTCGCAACCCGACAGCATGATGCCGGAAGCGCCGAGGCTGGCGGCGGTGAGGAATTTCCGGCGGCTGATCTCAAATTTTGCCATGTCAGGCACTCCTCTCGGATGTGTTGTTGTCAGGCGCGGGAGGATCGGTGCGGTACCAGCCGGTGATGATTGAACGCAGCTCATTGATCGGGCCGGCGGCCAGAATCATCAGGATGTGAATGATGAAGAAGGCAACCAGCAGAACCATGACGGTGAAATGAATAGTGCGCGCCGTCTGCCGCCCGCCGAGCAGATCGTTGAGGAAGGGCAGCACCGAATCCATGCTCGGCGACATGGCCAGGCCAGTGATGATCATCAGCGGCAAGAGTACGAACAGCACGCCGCCATAGGCCATTTTCTGCAGTGTGTTGTATTCTCGCGTGTGGTGGAATTTGAGCCTGGCGTGATTGGCGATGTCCTGTGGCAAGCGTTTGAGGTCATCCAGGCGCGGTGCCAGATCGCGGCGGATGTGGCCGTTGATCAGGCTGGCGACCAGCCAGACCAGCAAAGTCGTGGTCAGGATCCAGGCAAAGAAGAAATGGATCACGCGGGCTGTGCCGAGGTCATAATAGGAGGGGATCGTCGCCCAGGATGGGAAACCGCGCGCCGTCTCGTTACCGGTCGGACCTGACCAACCGAGGACGCCTGTCGTGTCGAAGCGGTGCCCGAAGATTGCGGTGTAACCGCGCGGACCGGCATTGGTGTTTTCGGCGCCTATGGCGAAAATGGTGTTGCTGTAGCCGAAGCCGGATTGCTTGCCGATGTAGAGCTGCGGCCGGGCATTGAAAATCTGCAGGCCGGACAGCAGCATGAAAAACAATGAGATGGCCCAGAGCCAGTGTGTCAGCCGCGTCCAGCGCGACTGCCGGTAGATCAAGGTTTTCTCTTTTGAAGCGGGGACACCCGGTCCAATTTCGGATTGGCTTCTGGCAACCGATTCCATCTTGTCTGGTCTCCCGGCCCTGCGGCTTGGTCTACGTGTTCATTGTCCTCCTGATACGTCGCGATCCAAACCGATGTTTCATCCGATCACGGATTTATTACGGACCGCCCAGGCTGACGGCGAGATTGACGGCCGCGGCGACGATGACGGTGTTGAAGAAGAACGACAGGACCGAGTGGACAAGCACGACACAACGCATGTGCGTCGTCGAGATGTTTGTGTCGGCCGTCTGTGCCGTCATGCCGATGACGGTCGAGAAATAGAGGAAGTCCCATCCCTCGGGGTGTTTGTCGCCCGGGAACAGCAGGCCGCCGACCGGGATTTTCTTCTTGGTTTCGGCGTCGACCGCATCGCCGTCCATCCAGTAGACATGGGCATAGTGGAGCGCCGCCATGGCATGGATGGTGAACCAGCCGAGCGGGATCGACAGCAGCGCGAAGCCGAGTTGGATCGGGTGATCCCCATCTTTCCGATTGATCAGCAAGAACAAGGAGACAACGGCAAAGGCGACGACAACGAGCGTCACCGCGAAGATGACCAGCACCGGCTGATCGGTGGCGCGTGCATTCTTGCTGAGATACTTGCCGGTGAGTTTGGGCATCTGGCTAACGACAAGAATGACGTAAGCGGCGAAAAATGCGTTGGCGCCGATCGAATAGGTGAGCGGGGCGTGCAGCAGCAACGCCACAAGCAGCGCAAACGCACCGAGACACGCCGATACCGCAAACAGCATGTGGCGCTGCATGGGTTTCTCGATCGGGGTTTCGGCGGCCATGGCGGTCTCTACCTGGATGGCGCTTTGTTGCTAGCCCGGTGTGGCGGATTTCAGCGCTCGCCGCAAGATACGGTCGAGTTCGCCGAGGAAGCGCGAGCGGTCCTGGGGCGCGAAGCTGGCATTGTAGCCCTTGCTCTCGCCGGTCTCGCGCAGATGCTGCTTAAGGTCGCGCATGGCCACCGCCATGCCGATCGTCTCCGGCGTGAAGGGCCGTCCCGTTGGTCCCAGCACATGCGCGCCGAGCGCCACGGCGCGGGCGGCAAGCGGAATATCCGCTGTTACCACGATGTCGTTTGATTTCGCGTTGTCGACGATCCAGTCGTCAGCGGCATCGGCGCCCTTGGAGACGACGACATTGCGGATCATCGGGTCGCGCGACGGCCGCAGGCCGCCATTGGAGACGTAAGTAACCACGACGCCATGGCGTTCGGCGACCTTTTCGACCTCGGCCTTGACCGGGCAAGCATCGGCGTCGACGTAGATGGCGGGTGCGGGCATTGTCTCTCCAGAAACAAGCAGGGGCCGGAAACGCATCCGGCCCCATACCTGAAATGTCACAGTTGTCAGGCGGGCAGCGCGCCGGACTTCTTCGCCGTCCAGGTGGCGATGTAATCCATCAGGCCCGGATTGAGGCAGTCATAAGGCTCCAGCCCGATTGTCTTCAGCCGGGCCCGGATGCCGTCCATACGCTTGGGGTCGACGCCCGATTCGATGATCGACGAGACGAAGGCGGTGAAGCCCGGTGGCGACCAGCCATCCTCCTCGAAGCGCTCGGGATGGATGAAGGACAGGCCCTTGAATGGATGGTCGCGCTCGACCGGCCCGTGCATGTGGACGCCGCAGCCGGTGCAGGCATGGCGCTGGATCAGCGCAGAGGGGTCGACCACTTTGAGCTTGTCGCCGTTCTCGGTGACGGTGACGTCGCCGGTGCCGGCAACCGCCACCACCGAGAACACCGCGCCGTCAGGCTTCCAGCATTTGGTGCAGCCGCAAGCATGGTTGTGGGCGATCTGGCCCTTGACCTTCACCTTGACCGGCTTGCTGGTGCAGGCGCAGACCAGCGTGCCGCCGGCAAAGCTCGCGCTTTCCCTTGGCAGCCCATTGTCGATTTTCGGATGCAGTTTCTCCGCCATTCCATTTCCTCCCATGTTTCACCACAGAGGTCGCTGGCCGATTGGCAGGCGGCATGTGGCCGTCTTCAGTAAACCACGACACTCCGGATCGACTTGCCCTCATGCATCAGGTCGAATCCCCTGTTGATGTCCTCTAGCTTCAGCGTATGGGTGATCATCGGGTCGATCTGGATCTTGCCGTCCATGTACCAGTCGACGATCTTCGGCACGTCGGTGCGGCCACGCGCGCCGCCGAAGGCGGTGCCCATCCAGGTGCGTCCGGTGACCAGCTGGAACGGCCGTGTGGAAATCTCCTGGCCGGCGCCGGCAACGCCGATGACGACCGATTTGCCCCAGCCGCGATGCGAGGCTTCCAGTGCCTGGCGCATCACCTTGGTGTTGCCGGTGCAGTCGAAGGTGTAGTCGGCGCCACCGATCTGGTCGGCGCCGCGCTTGGTCATGTTGACGAGGTGGGGAACGATGTCGCCCTCGATCTCCTTCGGATTGACGAAATGCGTCATGCCGAAGCGCTCGCCCCAGGCCTTCTTGTCGTTGTTCAAATCGACACCGATGATCATGTCGGCGCCGGCAAGTTTCAGGCCCTGGATGACGTTGAGGCCGATGCCGCCGAGGCCGAAGACCACTGATGTGGCCCCTTGTTCGACCTTGGCGGTGTTGATGACCGCACCGATGCCTGTGGTCACGCCACAGCCGATGTAGCAGATCTTGTCGAAGGGAGCGTCGGGGTTGACCTTGGCGACCGCGATCTCGGGCAGCACGGTGAAGTTGGAGAAGGTCGAGCAGCCCATATAGTGAAAGATCTTGTCCTTGCCGATCGAGAAGCGCGACGAGCCGTCGGGCATCAGGCCTTGCCCCTGGGTGGCGCGGATGGCGGTGCAAAGGTTTGTCTTGCGCGACAGGCAGGACGGGCACTGCCGGCATTCGGGCGTGTAGAGCGGGATGACATGGTCGCCCTTCTTGACGGAGGTGACGCCCTTGCCGACATCGACCACCACGCCGGCGCCTTCATGGCCGAGAATGGCCGGGAAAATGCCTTCGGGATCGGCGCCAGACAGCGTGAATTCGTCGGTGTGGCAGATGCCGGTCGCCTTGATCTCGACCAGCACCTCGCCATCGCGCGGTCCCTCGAGGTCGACCTCCATGATCTCCAGCGGCTTTCCGGCGGCGACAGCGACTGCGGCGCGGGTTTTCATCGGGCAATTCCTCCAAGGCGATTTTTGTGTCCAAGTTTTCAGGTTTTGGGCTGCTCATCAACTGTCAGATGAGACGAAATGTCGGCTTTGTTGACGCAGATAGCACACCATTCGACAACCGGTTCGGCAGAGAGCGCAATGGCGCGTCGCTGGCGCGGCTTTCATGTCGTCCATCGCGGTACTTGAGACATGGCGACATAGTCCATAGAACTGAACCGTTCGCCGGAGGGGAATTCTGCCCGCATGTTCACCAAGATCCTGATCGCCAACCGTGGCGAGATCGCCTGCCGCGTCATCAAGACGGCGCGCAAGATGGGCATTGCCACGGTCGCCGTCTATTCCGATGCCGATCGCGATGCCGTGCATGTCGAGATGGCCGACGAAGCCGTTCATATCGGGCCATCGCCCGCTGCGCAGAGCTATCTCGTGCCGGAAAAGATCATCGCCGCCTGCAAGGCGACCGGCGCTCAGGCGGTGCATCCCGGCTACGGCTTCCTGTCCGAACGGGCCGCCTTCTGCGAAGCGCTGGA
Organism: Mesorhizobium sp. M8A.F.Ca.ET.165.01.1.1; assembly: GCF_004792065.1. Lineage (NCBI taxonomy): Bacteria > Pseudomonadati > Pseudomonadota > Alphaproteobacteria > Hyphomicrobiales > Phyllobacteriaceae > Mesorhizobium > Mesorhizobium sp. M8A.F.Ca.ET.165.01.1.1. The sequence continues at coordinate 416,158 of NZ_SRTH01000003.1, forward strand.
AGCGGAAGGCATCGTCTTCATCGGGCCGAAACCCAAAGCCATCAAGGCGATGGGCGACAAGATCGAATCGAAGAAATTCGCCAACGCCGCCAAGGTTTCCACCGTGCCCGGCTGGCTCGGCGTCATCGAAAATGCCGACCATGCCGAAAAGATCGCCGGCGAGATCGGCTATCCCGTCATGATCAAAGCCTCGGCCGGCGGCGGCGGCAAGGGCATGCGCATCGCCTGGGACCAGTCTGAAGTGCGCGACGGGTTCGATCGGGCACGCTCTGAAGCCAAGAGTTCGTTTGGCGACGACCGGGTGTTCATCGAGAAATTCGTCGTCGATCCCCGCCATATCGAGATCCAGGTCCTGGCCGACGCGCATGGCAACGCGCTCTATCTCGGCGAGCGCGAATGCTCGATCCAGCGCCGCAACCAGAAGGTCGCCGAGGAGGCGCCATCGCCCTTCCTCGATGCCAAGACGCGAAAGGCCATGGGCGAACAGTCGGTGGCGCTGGCCAGGGCCGTCGACTACCAGAGCGCCGGCACCGTCGAGTTCATCGTCGACAAGGACAAGAACTTCTATTTCCTTGAAATGAATACACGATTGCAGGTCGAGCACCCGGTGACGGAACTGGTCACCGGCATCGATCTGGTCGAGCAGATGATCCGCATCGCCGCCGGCGAAAAGCTGACCTTGAAGCAGGGCGACATCAAGCTGAACGGCTGGGCGGTGGAATGCCGGCTCTATGCCGAGGATCCCTATCGCAATTTCCTGCCTTCGATCGGCCGGCTGACGCGCTACCGGCCGCCGGAGGAAGGGCAATTCGGCGATGTCGTCATCCGCAACGACACCGGCGTCACCGAAGGCTCGGAGATTTCGATGTTCTACGACCCGATGGTGGCCAAGCTGTGCACCTGGGCACCGACGCGCATCGAGGCGATCGATGCCATGTCGGAAGCGCTCGACAGCTTTGTGGTCGACGGTATCGAGCACAACATTCCGTTCCTGGCGGCGCTGATGCAGCATCCGCGTTGGCGGGAAGGGGCGATATCGACTGGCTTCATATCAGAGGAATATCCCGACGGTTTTGCCCCCATCGTACCGAACAGCGAGGAAAAGGCCGTGCTGGCGTCGATCGCCACGGCGGTGGAGCTGCTGCGCCGCGACCGGCTCGACCGGCTGGGCGGGCGGCTGGCGCCGCATTCGGGAGCGCTCAAGCGTGATTGGGTGGTCAAGATCGGCGAGGACTATCTCTCGGCGTCGATCCTCGAAGGCATGATTTCCATCCCGATGGAAATCGACCTGTCCATCGATGGCGGCAAGGCGCTGACCGTTTCGTCCGACTGGCGGCCGGGCGACCTCATCTGGCGCGGTACGGTCGGCAAGCACAGGGTCGCCGCCCAGATCCGGCCTGTCGCGAACGGCCTGCGCATCGCCTGGAAAGGCATGTCGGTGACGGCGCGTGCCATGCTGCCGCGCACCGCCGAGCTTGAACGGCTGATGCCGGAAAAGGTGGCACCGGACACGTCGAAACTGCTGCTTTGCCCGATGCCCGGGCTTGTGGTGTCGATCGCCGTTGCCGAGGGCCAGGAGGTCAAGGCCGGCGAGACCTTGGCCGTTGTCGAGGCCATGAAGATGGAAAACGTTCTGCGCGCCGAGCGCGATCTTGTCGTCTCGAAACTCAACGCCAAGCCGGGCGACAGCCTGGCTGTCGACGCGGTAATCATGGAATTCGCGTGAGCGGGCTGGAAGCCTGTGGTCAGTAGTCGTTTGTGCTGGACTGGTATCGCCCGGTCCCGGACAATACATTCTCATCGACTCAAAGACCTTCGGCAGCGCGAAATACCATGGCGGACGACAGACTTCCACGCGACCCACTGAAGCGCGAAGCCGCGATTGCTGCCGCGCGGCCTGAAATACCGGCACGGCCGTTCGTCCATCTGCGCGTGCATTCGGCCTATTCGCTGTTGGAAGGCGCGCTGCAACTCGGCAAGATCGTCGGCCATGCCGTCAAGGACGAAGCGCCGGCCATCGCCGTCACCGATACCAACAATCTGTTCGGCGCGCTGGAGTTCGCGCAGAAGGCGGTGAAGGACGGCATCCAGCCGATCATCGGCTGCCAGATCGCTCTCGCCTTCTCCGGCGAAAACAGCGATGGCCAGCGTGATCGCCGTCGGCAAGGTCCCGACATGCGGCCGGTGGTGCTGATCGCGGCCACCGAAGCCGGCTATTCCAATCTCGTCCGGCTGGTCAGCCGCGTATACCTCGAAACACCGCCCGGTGAAGCGGTGCACCTGACCACCGAAATGATGGACGGCCAATGTGACGGCCTGATTTGCCTCAGTGGCGGGCCGCGCGGTCCGATCGGCATAGCCCTGAAGGAAGACCGCCGCGATCTCGCCGAGGCGCGCCTGCTCACGCTCAAGGCGATGTTCGGCGACCGCCTCTATGTCGAACTGGACCGGGTTTCGGGTTATGATCGCATGATCGAGAAATCCTCGATCGATCTCGCCTATTCCCATGAATTGCCGCTGGTCGCCACCAACGAGGCCTTCTTCTCGTCGCTCGACGAGTATGAGGCGCACGATGCGTTGATCGCCATCGCCGAAGGTTCGGTCGTCGCCGTCGACACCCGCCGCCGGCTATCGCCGGACAATTTTCTGCGCAGCCAGGCCGACATGGCGAAATTGTTCGCCGACCTGCCGGAAGCGATCGACAACACGGTCGAGATCGCGTTGCGCTGCTCCTACTATCCGAAAACCCGTAGCCCGATCCTGCCGCGTTTCACGGGCGGCGATGCCTCCGACAAGGACGCCGCCGAAAAGGCCGAGGCCGAGGAACTGGCCCGCCAGGCGCGCCAAGGGCTCGATGCCCGGCTTGCCCTGCACGGACCGACACCGGGCTACACGGTCGAGCAATATCGTGAGCGGCTCGAATTCGAGCTTGGCATCATCGAGAAGATGAAATTCCCCGGCTATTTCCTGATCGTCGCCGACTTCATCAAATGGGCCAAGGCACAAGGCATTCCGGTCGGGCCGGGGCGTGGTTCGGGTGCCGGTTCGCTGGTCGCCTATTCGACGACCATCACCGACATCGATCCGCTGCGTTTCTCACTGCTGTTCGAACGCTTCCTCAATCCGGACCGCGTGTCGATGCCCGATTTCGACATCGACTTCTGCCAGGATCGCCGCGAGGAGGTGATCCGCTACGTCCAGCAGAAATACGGCCGCGACCAGGTCGGCCAGATCATCACCTTCGGTACGCTGCAGGCGCGCGCGGTGCTGCGCGACGTCGGCCGTGTTCTGCAGATGCCCTATGGCCAGGTCGACAAGCTCTCAAAAATGGTACCTCAGAACCCTGCCAATCCGGTCAAGCTCGCCGATGCCATCGCCAACGAGCCACGCTTTGCCGAGGAGGCCGAGAAGGAGCCGATCGTCCAGACGCTGCTCGACATGGCGCAGAAGCTGGAAGGCCTCTACCGCCATGCCTCAACGCATGCCGCCGGCATCGTCATCGGCGACCGACCATTGTCGGAACTGGTGCCGATGTACCGCGATCCGCGCTCGGACATGCCTGTCACCCAGTTCAACATGAAATATGTCGAGCAGGCCGGGCTGGTGAAGTTCGACTTCCTCGGCCTGAAGACGCTGACGGTGCTGGAGACCGCCGTAAAGCTGATCCGTCGCCGCGGCATCGACATCGATCTCGCGACCATCCCGCTCGACGATCCCGAGACCTACGCGATGCTCTCGCGCGGCGAGGTGGTTGGCGTGTTCCAGGTGGAAAGCGCCGGCATGCGCAAGGCGCTGATCGGCATGCGGCCCGACTGCATCGAGGACATCATCGCGCTGGTCGCGCTCTACCGGCCGGGCCCGATGGAAAACATCCCGACCTACAACGCCAGAAAGCATGGCGAGGAGGAGATGGCCTCGATCCATCCCAAGATCGACCATCTGGTGAAGGAGACGCAAGGCGTCATCGTCTACCAGGAACAGGTGATGCAGATCGCGCAGGAGCTGTCCGGCTATTCGCTCGGCGAAGCCGACCTTCTGCGCCGCGCCATGGGCAAGAAGATCCGCGCCGAGATGGACAAGCAACGCGAGCGCTTTGTCTCCGGCGCGGTCGAGCGCGGCGTCGCCAAGCCGCAAGCCGACTTCATTTTCGACCTGCTGGCCAAGTTCGCCGACTATGGTTTCAACAAGTCGCACGCGGCCGCCTACGCTGTCGTCTCGTACCAGACCGCCTATCTCAAGGCGCATTATCCGGTCGAGTTCCTGGCAGCGTCGATGACGCTCGACATGGGCAACACCGACAAGCTCGCCGACTTTCGCCAGGATGCGCTGCGCCTCGGCATCGAGGTCCTGGCGCCGTCGGTGATGACCAGTTTTCGTGCCTTCGAGGTCGGCGAGAACCGCATCTATTACTCGATGGCTGCCCTCAAGGGCGTCGGCGACGCCGCGGTGGAGCACATCGTCGCCGTTCGCGGCGAAAAGCCGTTCAAGAGCCTGGCCGATTTCTGCGAGAGGGTCGACCCGAAGATCGTCGGCAAGCGGGTTTTCGAAAGCCTGATCATGGCCGGCGCGCTCGACTGCTTCGGCCACGATCGCGCCCAGATGTTGGCTGGCGTCGAGCGGATGATGGGGCTGGCGTCACTCGCCCAGCAGAACGCCGTTTCCGGCCAGGCCGATATTTTCGGCGCCTCGCTCGGCGCCCAGTCGCAGGCGCTCAACCTGCCGCCGACCGATCCGTGGCTCGCCGCCGACCGGCTGCACCGCGAATTCCAGGTCGTCGGCTTCTATCTCTCGGCGCATCCGCTCGACGAGTACAAGGCGGCGCTGCAGAAGATGCGGGTGCAGAACTGGGCGGAGTTCTCCGCTGCCGTCAAGCGCGGCGCTTCCGCAGGCAGGCTTGCCGGCACCGTTACCAGCAAGCAGGAGCGCAAGACGCGCACCGGCAACAAGATGGGCGTGGTGGCCTTTTCCGACACCTCCGGCCAGTACGAGGCCGTGTTGTTTTCAGAAGGATTGGCCCAGTACCGCGATCTCCTCGAAGCCGGCCGCTCCGTTGTCATCACCGTCGCGGCGGAAGACAGGCCCGAGGGTGTCAACCTGCGCATCAACTCCGTCCAATCGCTGGAAGACGAAGCAAGCCGCATCCAAAAGGCGCTGCGCATTTTCGTCCGGAACGATGGGCCTGCCTCGATGATCCAATCCCAGCTCACCCAGCGCGGTGAGAGCCAGGTGAGCATCATCGTGATCAAGGAAGAGGCGCAGGGCGAGGTCGAGATTGCCTTGCAGGGCGGCTATCGCGTCTCTCCGCAGATCGCCTCGGCGATGCGCGCCGTGCCGGGCGTGGTCGAAGTGGAACTGGTGTGATCTGCGCACTTGCCAGACGGCAATCCCAGGGAAGGCATCCGCTGCTCACGCTGTCGCGATCGGCATGACAGGCGCCGACAGCAAGGCACCGCAGGGTCTCTCCGTGACGGCACAGCTGCGCGACACGCTGCGCAGGCTCTATCATGGACGCTCGCCCGCCGCGTTCCGGTTCCAACTGATCGCTGTCATCATCGACCTCGCCATCATCGCCTTCTTCATCGCCACGCCGGTCATCCAGCAATCGGCCTCGTTTCTGTGGCTGGACTATGCCGTGGCGGCCCTCGTCGCCGCCGATCTGGGCGCCAGGCTGCTGGCCTCAAACGACATGCTGCGCCTGATGAAGCAGCCGACCTTCTGGGTGGATGCCTTCATCCTTCTGACGTTGCTGATGCCGACGGCGCTCGCAAATCTAGGCTTTCTGCGCATTCTGCGGCTGTGGTCGCTATCGCGCAGCGGTTCGATCTGGCGGCATTTCGAGATGCGCGGCCTGAGACCCTGGCGCGAGGCAAGCCACGCGGTCATCAATCTTTTGACCTTTCTCTTTGTCATCACGGGCTTCGTCTACACATTCTTCTTCCGCAACGGAGCCGGGCTGGAAAACTACATCGACGCGCTCTACTTCACCGTCGCGACCGTAACGACGACCGGCTTCGGCGACATCGTGCTGCCGGGCATCGCCGGCAAGCTGACGGCGATCGTCACCATGATCATCGGCATATCGCTGTTCGTCAGGCTGGCGCAGGCGATCTTTCGGCCGGCCAAGGTGTTCTTTCCATGCCCGCAGTGCGGGTTGCAGCGGCATGAACCGGACGCCGTGCACTGCAAGGCCTGCGGACACGTCCTCAACATACCGAACGAGGGCGACTGATCGGCGGCGGTTTTACGAAGCGGCCACTTCCGCCGGCCTTGCCGGTTTCCGCTGTAGATTGAGCAGGTTGCCCATCAGGATGAGCAGTGCGCCGCCGGCGGTGAAAGCGTCGATCTGTTCGCTGTAGAGCAGCCAGCCGATCAGCGCCGACAACGGCACGCGCAGGAAATCCATCGGCGAAATGACGGTGGCGTCGGCATAGCCAAGCGCGCGGGCCATGCAGAAGTGGGACGACATGCCGGTGAAGGCAATCAGCACGATCCACGGCCACAGTTGCAGTGGCGGGTTGCGCCACTCGTAAAGGGCTGGAACGAGGCCGACCACCGACTGGATGATCAGCATCCAGAAGATGATGCGTACGACGCTGTCCGTCCGCGTCAGCGATTTGACCATGACCACCGAGATGCCGAAGCAGACCGCGGCGCCGAGCACGACGAGATGGCCCGGATCGACCGAGCCCACACCGGGCCGAACGATGACCACCACGCCGATCAGGCCCAGCACGATCGCGGCAAGCTTTGGCCTGGACAGCCTTTCACCAAGAAAAGTCACCGCCAGGATAGCCGTCCAGATCGGTGTGGTGAATTCGATCGAAATCAGCACGGCCAGCGGAATCAAGGTCAAGGCGTAGAGCCATGCCGCCTGCCCGGTATAGTGGATGACGTTTCGGGCGAGATGGGCGAGGGGACGTTGCGTGCGCATCGCCGCAAACCCGCCGCTCGCAAACACCAGCGGCAAGAGGATAAAGAAGCCGATCACCGAGCGCAGTTCCAGCACCTGGAAGACGTTGAGTTCGGCCGTGGTGGCGCGGCCGGCGACAGACATCGCCAGGAACGACGTGATCGACAGCGCCATCCAGAACGCGGCCTTGGGGATCGAAGGGGTGGGTGCCATGTCCGCTATGTCGCAAGCCGGGGTTTTTGCCGCAACCACTAGCCGCCCCATTTGACTGGGCCAGAGATGTTGGCGCGAAGTTGCAAAACAGTCTTGTCGCGGGCGGAACCTGACATGGCAAGGTGCGTTGAGTCGCTGGATCCCGCCTGAGCATCGCCGATTGCCCCTCCACCCAGTCACAAGGAGACCTTCGATGACATCACTCACGCGGTTTGCGCTTGCTGGATGCCTGCTCGTCGCGGCCACTGCCGCGCGTGCCGACGACAGCAAATTTCTCCAGTCCTTCCAGGGCAGTTTCGCCGGCAAGGGAACTGTTCAGGTGACGACGCAGGCGCCGACGGTCAGCGTTTCCTGCACATTCAAATCGGATGCGACATCGTCTTCGCTGTCGCTCGACGGCAACTGCCGCGGCCTGATCCTGGTGACACGCGCCATCAGCGCCCGTCTGAAGACCAGCGGCGCCAAATACAGCGGCGTCTATGTGGGATCGCGCACCGGACCGGCGCAGCTGAACGGAAATCGTTCTGGCAATGCCATAAACCTCGCCATCCGCTGGGCCAAGGAGGTCAATGGCGACCGCACCGCGCAGCTTACCGTACAGAAAAACGGGGCGGACGGCATTGTTTTGACCGTGGTCGACCGTGATCCCAAGACCGGAAAGAGCGTCGTGACCAGCCGCATCGACCTTCGACGCAGCTGATCTGGTTCAATCCTCAAGCGGCTCCGGCGGATGGGCGTCGCGGCCCTTGCCGAAGGTGTAGCCGGTTTGCACCGCCTTGCGCCCGAATTTGTCGCGCAACGCATCGATGGCGCCTTCGGCCATGGCGCGCTTGCGCGACTGGACATCGACCAGATCCGGTGGGTCGGCCTTGCCGTCATCCGAAAGGTCGCTGACGCCGATGCCAAGCAATCGAAATTTTGTCCCGTCCGTCTCCTTGCGAAGAAGCTCCACGCCGGTCGAAAAGATGCGGTCCGCGAGCCGGGTCGGGTCGCCAAGCTGACGGTTGCGCGTGCGCAGCTTGAAATCCTGGGTCTTCAGCTTCAGCACCACGGTGCGACCCGCAATGCCTGACTTCTTCAGCCGCGCCGAGACTTTTTCAGAAAGGCCCCTCAGCACCGAGGTCAGCTCGTCCAGCGAGGCGATGTCGGTGTCGAAAGTGGTTTCGGCCGATACGCTCTTGGCATCCTGGTCGGGGTCGACGCGGCGGACATCCTCACCGCGCGAAAGCCGGTAGAGCCGTTCGCCCATCACCCCGTAGCGACGCATCAGGTCGCTACGCTCCATCTTCTGGAGCTGACCGATGGTGCGGATGCCATCCTGTTCCAGCGTGGCGTTGAACGCCTTGCCGACGCCCCAGATCATGGTCACCGGCTGCGTTGCCAGGAAGCCGACCGCCTCGGCCTCGCCAATTACCGAAAAGCCGCGCGGCTTGCGGAAGTCCGATGCAATCTTGGCGAGGAACTTGCAATAGGACAGGCCGGCCGACACGGTGATGCCGATTTCCTTCTCCACGGCCAGCGCGAAGCGCGCCAGCACCACCGCCGGCGGCAGGCCGTGCAGCCGCTCGGTGCCGGCGAGATCGAGGAACGCCTCATCGATCGACAGCGGCTCGACCAACGGCGTCAACGCCTGCATCATGGCGCGCACCTCGTGGCCGACACGCACATATTTTTCCATGTTGGGCGCGATTACCACCGCCTCGGGGCAGGCCTCGAGCGCCTTGAACATCGGCATGGCGGAACGCACGCCGCGAATGCGCGCTATATAGCAGGCGGTGGAGACGACCCCGCGCTTGCCGCCCCCGACGATCAGCGGCTTGTCCTTGAGCGAAGGGTTGTCGCGCTTTTCGACCGCCGCGTAGAAGGCATCGCAATCGATATGGGCGAGGTGCAGCCGGTAAAGCTCGGGATGGCGGGCCAGGCGAGGGCTGCCGCAGCGTTCGCAGCGGCGCGTTTCACCACGCTGAAACGTCAGGCAGTCACGACAAAAACCGTGATCGGGATTGTTGACAGGAGCCGCCATCACTGCGAACATAAAGAGAACAAATGCAATGGTACGACAGCGCAGGGCCAGCGACAAGCGTGGCCTGGGGAGAACGCATGAGCACGACCATAGTGCCGCTGGCGCCAGAGCTCTGGCCTGATTTCGAGGACCTTTTCGGCAAGCACGGCGCCTGCTACGGCTGCTGGTGCACGCATTTCCGGCTGGCGCCGGCGGCGCGGCGCGAGAGCAGCCGCGAACGCAACAAGGATCACATCAAGGCGCGCATCGAGGCCGGCCCGCCGCCCGGGCTGCTGGCCTTCGAGGACGGCAAGGCGGTTGGCTGGATGCAGATCGGGCCACGCGCCGACGTGCCCGAATGGAACAACAAGGGCAGGGGTTCGGCGCCGATCGAACCCGCCGACGCCTCCGATCCGGCCGTTTGGGCGATCTCCTGCTTTTTCATCCGCGCCAAGGCCCGTGGCAGAGGCATTACGCACCGCCTCGTCGAAGGCGGCATCGATTTCGCCCGCAGGAACGGGGCACGGCTCGTCGAGGCCTGCCCGATAGACCTGTCCCGCGATTCGCGCTCGATCGGCCTGTTCGTCGGCTCATCCGGGGTGTTCGAGAAGGCCGGGTTCGAGAGGCTCGTGGAGCGCAAGGCCGGTCGGCCGCTGATGCGGCTGATGCTGAAGCCGATTGCCTGACTGTCATCGTCTTGCAGTCGGGATGGTATTTCCCTACCAGAGATGCGAAACGATTTTTGCCTTCGACCGAACGGAGAATTCCCGTGAACCCTATGTTGCCAATTGCGTTTACCGCGCTTCTGCTCAGCGCACCTGCTTTCGGCCAGACCGTCGACAGCCAGGGCGCCAAGCAATTGTCCGATGACCTGTCGCGCTATGTCGGCAAACAGGCGCTCGACAAGGGTATCCTGAAGGTTTCGGCCGAAGGCGACGCCTACAAGATCGTGTTTGATTTCAAGGCGCTTGCCGCGACCTTCCCCGACCAGAAGATGGTGAAATTCGACTTTGCGCCCTACGCCCTGCTGGTCAAGCCGCGCAGCGACGGGTCCTGGGATGTCTCGATGGACTTTTCGCAGAGCGCCTCATTCGAGTTCAACGGTCCCGAGGGAAAGCAGAGCACGCGGTTTTCGATCAAGGACGGCAAGGGCAGCGGCGTCTACGACCCCAAGCTGGCGGCGTTCAGCAGCGCCACCAGTTCGATTGCCGGGATGACGATGTCGTCGCAGGACGCCAAGCAGCAGATGGATGCGAGCGCCGGTGCCGGCACCGCGACCCTGTCCGCGGCCAAGGCAGCCAATGGCGGCGTCGATTTCACGACGACGCAAAAGATTGCGAACTTCGTCGAAGCGATAAAATTCAATGATCCCGAGAGCGGGTTGAATTTTCCCGTTACCGTGAAGTCGCCGGAATTGTCGGTGGAGGCCAGCGGCAAGGGCGTCGAGACCAAGCCGCTGCTCGATCTCCTGGCGTTTGCCGTGGCCAATGAGGACGAGAAGACGCTGAAGGCAAACCAGGCGCAGCTCAAGTCGCTTCTGCTCGCCGCGCTTCCGGTGTGGGAGCGTATCGACGGGACCTATGGCTTCAAGGATTTTGCGGTCGACAGCCCGATCGGCACGTTCGGAGCGACCCAGCTCGGCATAGCGTTCGGCTCCGACGGCGTCGCCCAGAATGGCAAGATCAGCTATGGCATCAAGGCTTCGGGGCTGACCGTGCCGCAGCAGCTCTTGCCGAGCTGGAGCGTGGCACTGCTGCCCACCGATATCGACCTGAACTTCGGCGGCGCCAGCATCGATCTCGACAGTATGGCGAAGAAGGCGATCGAAGCCTTTGATCTCAATCAGGATCCGCCACTGCCGGCCGAGTTTGGCGACCAGCTCAAGGCCGACTTCCTGGCCAAGACTCCGAAGGTCGTCATCGGCCACAGCACCGTGAAGAACAAGGACATGGAGATCGCGCTCGAAGGCGAGATGACGACCTTCGGCCAGAAGCCCGATGCAAATCTGACCGTCGATGTCGCCGGTTTCGACAAGATCATGGAGCACCTGCAGGAAGCGGCGAAGGCGGAGCCGGAGGTCGGGCAGTACGTGCCTGTCGCTCTCATGGCGAAGGGTTTTGCCAAGACGCTGCCGGACGGCAAGCTGGAATGGGCTATCAACACCAAGGCCGACGGTTCGGTCACTGTCAACGGCGTCATGCTGAAGCCGGCCGATCCGGCGGTGGATGACAGTGTCGATGATGGTGGCGGCGCGGACGATGAGAGCGGCGATGACAATGGCGGTGGCGCTAACGGCGGTAGCGCTAACGAAGGCAGCAATAGCGGCGGCACCGATAATAATGGCGGGGCAGGGGCCAAGCTGAACCCTTGAGGGGGTAGCCCTCCAGCAATTCCCCCCGGAATTGCGTCAAAGCGCCTGTAGTCCCAGAGCGTTCGCGATCTTCGGCGCGGCTTCGTGCCAGTCCTGGACGACGATGACATCGTCCGAGACCGGGGGCAGGAACGCGCGCAGCGAATTGTCGGCCATCAGGTGGAAGAGATTTGCATCGGCGATCGATTCCCGCACCGACGCCAGATTGTGTGGCTGGTCGTCGACGAAGACCACGGGCCGCCCGGTCTTGCCGCGCAGCCTGGCCACCGCCGGGCCCTTGGCCATCTCGGTGGTCAGCAGCGGATAGGCTAGTCCCAGCGCATCGAGATGGGCGCGGCGCGCGGCGCGATGCCTGTGCGGCATGGCCGTCAGCAATATGATTTCCGCGCGACCTCCAAGCCCCGTCAAGGCCGCCGCGACGCCATCGGTGATGCTTTGCCAATCAGCTTGCGCGTCGAAGAAATCGCCCAGGAGTGCCGTGACTTCGGATTGTTCGATCAGCCGGCCGCTGGCCGTTTCGGCAATGTTGCCGGTCAGCCGGAAGGAAGCCAGTGTCAGGCCATAGCCGCGTGCCTTGAGGAAATGCGGAAACGGGCGGATGAATTCGAGCACCACATCGTCGACGTCGAGCACCAGCAGCGGCCGGTCGTCGGCCGCCAGTTCCTCGATCTGGCGCGCGGTTTCGGGATCGTCGCTCATGTGGAACGCTCGTGACTGTCATCGCCGAGCGGCAAGGCGCGCAACGCCTTGCCAACGGCCGCCGGCGGGGTGCCGGTTTCCTCGGCAAAGCGCATCAAGGTCGGCTCGTGGGCGAGAATGAACTGCAGGACGCCGGCCAGGAAACCCGGCTCGCCGGCCGCCCGGCGGATCGAATGCGCCTCTATTCCCGTGATCGCCAGAAAACGCGGTAGAAGCTCAGGATCGGCGGCAACGAAGCCCAATGCCTTCACGGCAATGGTTTCCGCCTCTTCGCGCATTGACGCTGCGTTTGCCATCACTACCTTCGGTGTGTGGAATGAGTCTCTCCCGCAGTAATGGCAAGAGTTGCTTGCGGCAAGCCATTAGAGTGTGGCGCGCCTTTTGGACGCGCAGGGAGGCGAGGCGGAATTCGTGCTGCTTTGCAGGCCGCGGGTTTCCGTTTCGTCAATCATATTGCCGTATAGTGAAGCAGGGTTTGGTGCGTTCAAGGAAAGAGCGCATGACGGCCACCTCCGGGCGGAGGACGGCCGGGACGGGATGTCGATGCCTAAGAAGGTCATGATCGTCGAGGACAACGAGCTCAATATGAAGCTCTTTCGGGACCTCATCGAAGCAAGCGGCTACGAGACGGTGCGCACCCGCAACGGTCTCGAGGCGCTCGACCTGGCGCGCCAGCACCGGCCGGACCTTATCCTGATGGATATCCAACTGCCCGAAGTGTCGGGGCTGGAAGTGACCAAATGGCTGAAGGAGGACGATGATTTGCACGTTATCCCGGTCATTGCCGTGACTGCCTTCGCGATGAAAGGCGATGAGGAGCGCATCCGCCAGGGTGGCTGCGAGGCCTATATTTCGAAGCCGATCTCGGTGCCGCGCTTCATCGAAACCATCAAATCCTATCTGGGCGATGCCTGATGTGCCCTTCCAGCCGAGCCGGAGCCTTGTGAAATGACCGCGCGGATCCTCGTCGTCGACGACATCCCTGCCAATGTGAGGCTGCTGGAAGTCCGGCTGCTGGCCGAATATTTCGAGGTGCTGACCGCCACCAACGGACCCGACGCGATCGAGACCTGCGAGAACGGCAAGGTCGATGTCGTGCTGCTCGACGTGATGATGCCCGATATGGACGGGTTCGAGGTCTGCCGGCGGCTGAAGAGCGATCCGGCGACGTCGCACATTCCGGTGGTGATGATCACCGCGCTCGACCAGGTCTCCGACCGCGTGCGCGGGCTGGAGGCCGGCGCCGACGATTTCCTGACCAAACCGGTCAACGACCTGCAACTGATGACGCGCGTCAAGAGCCTAGTCCGCCTGAAGTCGCTGACCGACGAGCTTCGGCTGCGCGCCTCGACCACACGCAACATAGGCATCGAGGAACTTTTGAGCCGCAATTTCGCGTCCGAGGACACGACGCCGAAAGTGCTTTTGATCGATGAGCGCAAATCGTCGGTCGAGCGCATCCAGAAGATGTTGCGCGACCGTGCCGACCTGGACGTCACCGGCGATCCGCATGCCGGGTTCTTCCAGGCCGCCGAAACGCCCTATGAATGTGTGATGATCTCGACGGCCTTCGCCGATTTCGATCCGCTCAGGCTCTGCTCGCAACTGCGCTCGCTCGACCGCACCCGTTTTGTGCCGATCATCCTTTTGGCGGAGGAGGGCGAGGAAGAGCGCCTCATCCGAGGGCTCGAACTGGGCATCAACGACTATCTGATGCGGCCGATCGACCAGCAGGAACTGACGGCGCGGCTGCGCACCCAGGTGCGCCGCAAGCGCTACAACGACCAATTGCGCGCCAGCGTCACCCAGACCATCGAAATGGCCGTGACCGACGGCCTGACCGGGCTGCACAACCGCCGCTATCTCGACAGCCATCTGCAGACGCTGTTCGACCGCGCAGTGGCGCGGCGCCGGCCACTGTCGGTGATGATCACCGATCTCGACCGCTTCAAGTCCATCAATGACGCGCACGGCCATGATGGCGGCGACGAGGTGCTGCGCGAATTCGCGCGGCGGCTGCGCAAGAACGTCAGGGGTATCGACCTTGCGTGCCGGTTCGGCGGCGAGGAGTTCGTGGTGGTGATGCCGGACACCGACGGCACCGTTGCCGAGAAGGTGGCCGAGCGCATCCGTGCCGAAATCGCCCAGAAGCCTTTCGCCATCGGCGCCGACGGCCAGACGATCGAGGTCACCGTCAGCGTCGGCGTGTCATCGGTGCTGAAGGGCGTGGATACGGTGGCGGCGCTGATGAAGCGCGCCGACCTCGCGCTCTATGAAGCCAAGAGCGGCGGCCGCAACCGCGTCGTTGCCAAGGCGGCCTGAGGGTCCGGGCCCGATTATCCGGTCAACCCAACAGGGTTACCCATTTACCTTAATCCAAGCGATTCGCGAGCCTTGGTTAAGAAACTGTTGATTTTCATAAGCTCTTGCGCAAATGTGCAGGCCAAGACGAAGCCGGCACGAGGGTAGACAGCCGGCTCGGTCCCTCAGGAATACCCCATGATGCTCAGGTCCGCCGCATCTCCTGGGTCCGTGGGGTCGGCCGGCCGGCGCTGGCACATAGTGGCCTCCTCGTACCGCTGCCAAACGCCGACCGGCCCCCTCTTGTCCGACATGACATCAGGATTCCGCGCCAAGCCCCGGAAGTGCCGGGGCTTTTTTGTGCGCGGCAGGATCTGAAGAACGCTTTCCTGGGTTCTAACGGCACCTCGCGCGCTATCGCTTCGCAACGCGCGACCTTTTCACTGCCGTATGCAGAGGGGAAGGCGAGAGGCTACCCCCTCCATTTCATACATATGGCGTACAAGGGGCTTGCGGCAAGACCTGGCTGTTCCCGTAAAACCACGACCCAAGTTAACCGAAACGGGAGTGGCGAATGCCGGAATTGTTGCCAAGAGGCCAAGTAGGTCGGGACCGTGCAGTGGTGATCGCCGGAGGCGGTCCGACCGGGTTGATGCTGGGTGGCGAACTCGCATTGGCGGGCGTCGATGTGGCCATTGTCGAGCGGCGGCCCAACCAGGAACTCATCGGCTCGCGAGCGGGTGGCCTGCACGCACGCACCATCGAGGTACTCGACCAGCGTGGAATTGCCGACCGGTTCCTGTCACAGGGACAGCTATCGCCGTCCGTGGGCTTCCACATGATCCGGTTGGACATCAGCGATTTTCCCACGCGGCACAATTATCTGCTGGCGCTGCGGCAAAACCATATCGAGCGGCTGTTGGCCGACTGGATCAGCCAGTTGGGGGTGCCGATCTATCGCGGACAGGACGTCACGGGCCTCGCACAGGATGACGATGGCGTCGACGTCGAACTGTCCGGTGGTCGGTGCCTGAGAGCGCAATATCTCGTCGGCTGCGACGGAGGACGCAGCATCATCCGCAAGGCGGCGGGCATCGCGTTCGACGGGTGGGATCCGACGATGAGCTGGATGATCGCCGACGTCGAGATGTCTGAGGAACCTGCATGGGGCTTTCGCAGCGACGCCTACGGTATTCATGCGATAGGCAAGATTGAAGAAAGCGACCGCGTGGGTGTGGTGTTGACCGAGAGGCATCTGACCATTGGCGGCGAACCTACGCTGCGCGATCTCAGCGAGGCGCTTGTCGCGGTTTACGGCACCGATTACGGGGTCCACAATCCGACCTGGATTTCCCGGTTCACCGACATGACACGCCAGGCCGCGTCTTACCGCAACAAACGTATTCTGCTCGCCGGCGATGCTGCGCACATCCATCCCCCAATGGGCGGACAGGGCCTCAATATCGGCGTGCAGGACGCGGTGAACCTGGGATGGAAGCTGGCCCAGGTGGTCAAGGCGACGTCCCCTGAAAGCCTGCTCGACAGCTACCATGCCGAACGCCATCCGGTTGCCGCCCGCGTGCTGCGCAATGCGATGGCGCAGGTCGCGCTTCGTCGCAGGGACGACCGCACCAAGGCTCTGGGCGACACGTTTGCCGAACTGCTCGCCATGGACGGGCCACGCAAACGAATCGCCGCCGAGATGTCCGGCCTGGGTGTCCACTACGACCTCGGGGAAGGGCACGCGCTGCTTGGGCGGCGAATGCCCGACCTCGATCTGCTCACCGCCAACGGGCCGTTGCGGCTGTTTACCTTGCTGCACGACGCGCGGCCGGTGCTCCTCCATTTCGGTGAACCAGGCAGACTGGACAGTGCGCCTTCGGCCGGCCGGATCCGGCAGATCGACGCCAGGTATGCCGGTGCCTGGGAGCTTCCCGTACTCGGAACGGTCGCTGCGCCCGACGCGGTTTTGATCCGGCCCGATGGATATGTGGCCTGGGTAGGAGTTGGGACTCCACAGGGATTGGCCGATGCGCTGACCAGATGGTTCGGACCGGCTGCCGCAGCCGGGTGTCCTTCCGAACGCAGCGCGTCACACTCTTCCACGGACTGAAGGCTGGCTTCCACAGGCTGAAGGCGGCTGCCTCCTGACAAGCGATTGACAGGAGGCTCCATCTATGCAGAAATTGGTTGGACCATTGGACCACTTGGAGGAAGTGTGGACCAGAACAGCCTGCCACCCATTCAGACGACGGCGCGCGACGACGCCGTGCTGAAGGCATTGGTGGGCTTCGTCCGCGCCGAGGCCTTGCAGCCTGGTGAGCGACTGCCGACCGAGCGCATCCTGGCCGAACGGCTCAAGGTCAGCCGCAACACGGTGCGCGAGGCGCTGACGCGGTGGGAGGGATTGGGCCTGGTCGAGCGCCGGCAAGGCAGCGGCACCTATCTCAAGGCGGCCGTATCGCCCGATATGCTGCATCTGCCGCTGACGCTGGCGGGCGGCAATGATTTCACCAGCCTGATGCAGACGCTGGAAATCCGCCGCGCACTGGAAGCGGAAGCGGCGGCACTGTGCGCCGAGCGGGCAAGCCCCGCCGACATTGCCGAGATCGAACGCAAGCTCGATATCATGGAGCAGGCGTTTCGCACCCTAGACGGCATGTCATCGGAAGAGGACTGGGAATTCCACCAGGCGATCTACCGGGTCTCCGGCAATCCGCTGTTCGAACAGATCATCGCGGCCATGCACGAACTGTTCCACCGTTTCTGGGAACATCCACTCGGCGTGCGCGATTTCGGCCATGCCAGCTTTCCCTATCACCGCACCATCTACGAGTGCATCGCCGCGCGTGATCCGCAAGGCGCCCGCGGCGAGGCGCTGAAGCTCATCGCCACCGTCGAGGACGACCTGAAGCGCGGTGCGGCCAAACTCAAACTTTCGGACCTGAGATGAACGAGCACCCAGCCGGTTTCGATCAAGACTATCTCGCCGAGGCGGCGACGCTTTTGGCGCATGATGAACCGTTCCCCGGCGGCGCCGTCGTGCCGCCTATCTACCAGACGTCGCTGTTCACCTTCGCCAATTACGCCGAAATGGCCGATACCTTTGCCGGCAAGCGAAAGCAGCCGATCTATTCGCGCGGCGACAATCCGACGGTCATGGAGTTCGAGGCGCGTGTCGCGGCGCTCGAAGGCGCCGAGGCCGCGCGCGGCTTTTCAAGCGGCATGGCAGCGATCAGCGCCACCGTGCTTGCCTTCGTCGGGGCGGGCGAGCGCATCGTCGCGGTACGCAATTGCTATGGCGATGCCTACCGGCTGTTCGAGCGGCTCCTGCCGCGGCTCAACATCAAGGTCGATTATGTCGACGGCTCGGACCCGGATGCGGTGGCGGCGGCATTGCCCGGCGCAAAGCTGCTTTATCTGGAAAGCCCGACCTCGATGATGTTCGAGCTTCAGGACCTGCCGCATCTGACCCGGCTGGCCAAGGAGCAGGGCATCATCACCACCATCGACAATTCCTGGGCGACGCCGGTGTTCCAGAAGCCGATCTCGCACGGCGTCGATCTCGTGCTGCACTCGGCCTCGAAATATCTCGGCGGCCACAGCGACACCGTTGCCGGCGTGGTGGCGGGCTCGGCCGCGCACATCAAACACATCAACGAGCAGACCTATTCCTATCTCGGCGGCAAGCTGTCACCGTTCGAGGCCTGGCTCTTGCTGCGCGGCCTGCGCACGCTGCCGCTGCGCCTGCCGCACCACATGAAGAGCGGGCTCGCCATCGCCGAACGGCTGAAGGCGCATGGCAATGTCGAGCGGGTCAACCACCCCGTCTATTCGAACCATCCGGGCAAGGCGACGCTTGCCGGCTATGGCGGGTTGTTCTCGTTCGAAGTTACCGAGGATATCGACATTCCCGTCTTCGTCGACGCGTTGAAATATTTCCGCATCGGCGTCAGCTGGGGTGGGCATGAGAGCCTGGTCGTGCCGGCCAAGGCGTCGCTGGAGCAGACGCCGGGACTGAATTCGATGGCGCGCTTCGGCGTCAGCCCCCGAACCATCCGCTTCAATGTCGGATTGGAAAGTGTCGAGGATCTCTGGGCGGATGTCGCCCAGGCCTTCGAAAAAGCCAGAAAATAACAAGCGGGTTCAAAATGGGAGTCTTGAACATGAAAAAACTGACCGTCATGCTTGCCACCGTCGCGGGGCTGGCAATTTCCGCCGGGGGCGCGCTCGCCGATTCGACCCTGAAAATGGTCGAGGTCATCACCAGCCCGCCGCGCACCGAATTCCTGAAAAAGCAGATCGCCGAGTTCGAGGCAGCCAACCCCGGCGTCAAGGTCGAGCTGGTCTCGCTGCCCTGGGGGCAGGCGTTTGAAAAGTTCCTGACCATGGTGCAGGCCGGCGATACGCCCGATGTGGTCGAGATGCCGGAACGCTGGATGGGGCTTTACGCCAACAACGCCCAGCTCGAGGATCTCGGCCCCTATATGGCCAAGTGGGACGACGCCAAGACGCTCGGCGACCGCGCCAAGCAGTTCGGCTCGACGGTCAACAACACCCAGTTCATGATCCCCTACGGCTACTATGTGAACGCGCTGTTCTGGAACAAGAAGCTGTTCAAGCAAGCGGGCCTCGACGGTCCGCCGGCGACGCTCGACGAATTCGTCGCCGATTCCAAGAAAATCTCGGCCATTCCCGGCAAATACGGCTACTGCCTGCGCGGCGGCCCGGGCGCCTTCAACGGCATGCACATGTTCATGAACATCGCCGCCGGCAAGGGTGGCTATTTCAACGAGGACGGCACCTCGACCATCAATGAAGCGGGCTCGGTCAAGGGTCTGCAGATGCTGGCCGACATGTACAAGGACGGTCTTGCGCCGAAGGATGCCGTGAGCTGGGGTTTCAACGAAACGGTCACCGGTTTCTATTCCGGCACCTGCGCCATGCTCAACCAGGATCCGGACGCGCTGCTCGGCATCGCCGACAAGATGAGCGCCGACGACTTCGCCGTGGCGCCGATGCCGACCGGTCCGAGCGGCAAATCCTATCCGACGCTCGGCTATGCCGGCTGGGCGATGTTCGCCAACTCGCAGCACAAGGATGATGCCTGGAAGCTGATGGCGACGCTGCTCTCGCCGAAGGACAATCTGGAATGGGCCAAGGAAGTCGGCGTCATCCCGATCCACAAGGGCGCCGACCAGGACGCCCACTTCAAGACCGAGCAGTTCAAGGGCTGGTTCACCGAGCTCAGCGACGGCGCCAAATATGAGATGGTGACGCCGCCGACGCATCTCGAAAACCTCGGCAACTTCGTCGACCAGGTGGCGATCAAGAACTTCCAGGAAGTGCTGCTTGGCCAGAAGACGGCCAAGGACGTCGCCGACCAGTGGGCTGCCTTCCTGACCAAGGAGCAGCAGGACTGGCTGGCGAAGAACAAGAAGTAAGCGCAGGCTTTTCCTTCTCCCCGTTCACGGGGAGAAGGTGGCCCGACAGGGCCAGATGAGGGGCAGCGCTGAGTTCTCAGAAGCTGGCGCCGCCCCTCATCTGCCTGCCGGCATCTTCTCCCCGTTGAACGGGGAGAAGGACGCTTGTCGCCAACGCCGCGCTCCCAAAGGACGTTCCACAGCCAATGACCTATGCCGTGTCCGAAATACGATCTGTCGGCAAGCCGCGACGTAAGTGGCTCACACACGCTGCCATCGAGCCCTGGCTCTATCTCAGCCCGGCGATCATCCTGCTGGTCGTGGTGCTGCTCGTGCCGCTGGTCATCGGCATCAGCTATTCCTTCCGCAAGTTCTCCGCCTTCAAGTCGGAATATGTCGGGCTCGGGCAGTATCAGGCGATGTTTTCGGATCAGGTGCTGGGGCAGGCGCTGGTCAACACGCTGTGGTGGACGGTCGCCAGCCTGTTCTTCCAATTCTTCCTCGGCCTTGGCCTGGCGCTGCTGCTCGACAAGCCGTTCCCAGGCCGCAAGGCGGTGCAGGCGCTGGTCTTCCTGCCCTGGGCGGTGCCGTCCTTCCTGTCGGGCCTGACCTGGGCCTGGCTGTTCAACCCGATCATCGGTCCGCTGCCGCACTGGCTGTTCGCCTTGGGGCTGAAAGCCGAGCCGACCAACGTGCTTTCCGATCCGGCCACCGCCATGTGGGGGCCGATCGTCGCCAATGTCTGGTTCGGCATTCCGTTCTTTGCCATCACGCTGCTGGCGGCGCTGAAGTCGATTCCCTCGGAACTGCATGAGGCGGCGGCGATCGACGGCGCTTCGCCCTGGCAACGCTTCACCAAGGTGACGCTGCCGTTCCTGGCGCCGACCATAGCCATCACGGTGATGCTGCGCACGATCTGGATCGCCACCTTCGCCGACCTGATCTTCGTCATGACCGAGGGCGGACCGGCCGGCTCGACCAACACGGTGCCGGTCTACATCTATGTCAGCGCCTTCAAGTCGCTGGACAAGGGCTATGCCTCGGCTGTGGCCGTGCTGCTGCTCGTCCTGCTCATCGCCTATGCGATTGCGCTGATCGCCATCCGCCGCTCGCTTGTGAGGCACGTCTGATGATCGCGGGACGCTCTGCTTCACAACGGTTTTTCGGCGGCGTCGGTCTCTACGCGGCAATCGCGGCCTATGTGGTCTTCGCACTGTTCCCGATCTACTGGACGCTGAAGATCTCGGTCACGCCGGAGCGGCTTCTCTATTCCGAAGGCATCACCTTCTGGCCGTCGCACATGACGCTACAGAACTTCATCACCGTGCTCGAAGCCACCGATTTCCCGCGCTATTTCGTCAACAGCGTCATCGTCTCGGTGTCGACGGCTGCCCTGGTGACGGTGATCGCCACGCTTGCCGGCTACGCCATGTCGCGCTTCACCTTTCGCGGCAAGGCGGCACTGGCGCTGATGCTGCTTTTGACCCAGACCTTTCCGCTGGTGATGGTCATTCCGCCGATCTACCGCGTGATGGGCCAGATCGGCCTGATCAACAGTCTGACCGGGCTGATCATCATCTACACCGCCTTCAACACTGCCTTCGCCACCTTCCTGATGCAGTCCTTCTTCGACGGCATCCCGAAGGACCTCGAAGAGGCGGCGATGATCGACGGCTGCACGCGTGCGCAGGCAATGCGCCGGGTGATCGTGCCGCTGACCCTGCCAGGCATGGGCGCGACACTGGGCTTCGTCTTCACCGCGGCATGGAGCGAGCTTCTGTTCGCGCTGATGCTGATTTCCAGCGACGACCAGAAGACCTTCGCCGTCGGCCTGCTCACCTTCATCGGCAAGTTCGCCGTCGACTGGGGGCAGATGATGGCGGCGTCGATCCTGGCGCTGATCCCGGTCTGCATCTTCTTCGCCTTCCTGCAACGCTATCTCGTCACCGGCCTGACCGCCGGCGCCGTCAAAGGATGATCGATGGCCTCTGTCACGCTCGAAAAGGTTCGCAAGGATTATGGAGCCGTGCGCGTCCTGCACGCGGTCGATCTCGAGATCGCCGATGGCGAGTTCGTCGTGCTGGTCGGACCGTCCGGCTGCGGCAAGTCCACGCTTTTGCGCATGATCGCCGGGCTGGAGGAGGCCTCCGGCGGCGAAATCCGCATCGGCGAGCGGCTGGTCAACGATGTCGCGCCGAAGGATCGCGACATCGCCATGGTGTTCCAGTCCTATGCGCTCTATCCGCATATGGACGTATCGAAGAACATGGGCTTCAGCCTGATGTTGCGAAAGGCCGAGAAGCCGGCGATCGATGCTCGCGTCGATGGTGCTGCCAAGCGGCTGGGGCTGGATACATTCCTGCAACGCCTGCCCAGGCAATTATCCGGCGGCCAGCGCCAGCGTGTCGCTATGGGCCGCGCCATCGTGCGCGATCCCAAGGTTTTTCTCTTCGACGAGCCGCTGTCGAACCTCGACGCCAAGCTGCGCGTCCACATGCGCGCCGAGATCAAGGCCCTGCACCAGCAATTGAAGACCACTTCGGTCTACGTCACCCACGACCAGATCGAGGCGATGACCATGGCCGACCGGATCGTCGTCATGCATGACGGGCTGATCCAGCAGGTCGGCGCGCCGCTCGATCTCTATGACCGGCCGGCCAACATGTTCGTCGCCGGCTTCATCGGCTCGCCGGGCATGAATTTCCTGCCGGCGGTGGTGGAGAAGGGCGGCAAGATGGACGCCGTATTGTCCGATGGCCAGAAGCTTCGGCTGCCGGACGGATTGCCGCTCGGGGATGGCGACGTCATCACCGTCGGCCTGCGGCCCGAGCATATAAGGCTGGCCGATGACGGTGCGCTGCAAGGCGAAGTCGGTGTGGTGGAGCCGCTCGGCCTGTCGACGCAGTTCTATGTCAAGCTGGCCGGCCAGCAGCTTTGCGTCTTTGCCATGGGCCGCGCGGGCGTGAAACCCGGCGACGTCGTGCGGCTGGCGGCCGATCCGGCGTCGCTGCATCTGTTTGACAGGGAAAGCGGCGACCGTATCGGCTGAATGAATTCAGTCAGGCTGAATGAATTCAGCCGGGCTGAGCGCACCCAGCCGTAGCCTTCCGCCTTGCAAACAAAAACGCCGCCCATCGGGCGGCGTTTTTGCATTCCAGAGGGAAAACCCAGATTACTTGATCTTGGTTTCCTTGAATTCGACGTGCTTCTTGGCGACCGGGTCGTACTTGCGGAACGACAGCTTGTCGGTCTTGGTACGGCTGTTCTTGCTGGTGACGTAGAAGAAACCGGTGTCGGCGGTCGACAGAAGCTTGATCTTGATGTTTGCGGCTTTGGCCATGATCTCAGTCCGTTATGTTCGTGGAGTTTTGGCCGCTGGAGCACGGGGAAAACACCCGGACGCGGGAAACTTGGCGCGACACATAAAGAACGTGCCTGGAAAGTCAAGCCCGGCGGACCCGATGTGGCCCGCTCAAGCTGTCCGGTATGCATAAATCAGACGGTTTGCGCCGCCGATACCGCGACCTTCTTCCAGTCTCCCGTCGTGTTCCACCAGCGATTCGGATTGGCGCGGTCGTCCAGCCCCTTGGAGCGGCTGGCAAGGATCGGCTGGATGCGGATCACCGGCTCCTGATAGGAATGGGCCTGGAAAATCGCCTCGACGACGCGGGCCGCCAGCGCCTGGTCGTCGGGCAATTCGAAGGAAACCTCGACCGTGCCCGGACGGCGGCGCAATTCGGTTTCGGCGCCGGCCGCTGCCCCTTCAAGGGGCCTGTAGCGCTCGATGCCGTGCGCCGACTGATAGGCATTGCGGTCATACTTGCCCATGGCAAGCGGTGCGATCGCCACAACCGCGTCCATGATGCGGTCGACGTCGGCAGCCGGAGCCTGGAAGCTGACGAGCAGCAGGAGGGTCATTCGCAGCGAAGTGGTTTCAAAGCCGCTGTCGATCATCGGAGTGTCCTCGGTTCAGGTGTTTTAGGACACCCTTTTAACCGGTGGCTGCTGACACGGTTCTGTCAGCAGCCTGTCGCTGCGCGGTGCCGATAAGCGACGGGTTGGGCTCTACAGAAGGATCTTGCGAACGAGCCTGAAGCAGACCAGGGCGATGTAGGCGGCGAAGAAAAGGCCGAGCGACCAGCCGAAGCCGGAAGGCCCGAAACTGTCCATGCCGATGCCGATCGCCTGCGGCCCTAGCACCATGCCGACGCCATAGCACAGCACGAAAGCAGCATTGGCCGACGCCAGTTCGTGGCCGGAGAGCTGCGAACCGAGATGGGCAAGACCGATCGTGTACATGGCAGCAACGACACCGCCCCAGACGAAGAGAAGCGCTGCCATCAAATGCCAGTTCGCGGCAAAGAACGGCATGAATATCGTGCCGACGAGACCAACCGTGGCACAGGCGAGCAGCAGATAGCGCCGGTCCGAGACGCGGTCGCTGATCATGCCGATCGGGATCTGCAACAGCACATTGCCAAGGCCGATCATGGTCAGCAGCAACGCCGCGTCGGCCTCGGAATATCCGATGCGGTTGCCATAGACCGGGAACAGCGCGAAGCCGCCGGTCTCGACCGCGCCGAACACCAGCACGGCGAAAGTCGCGGTCGGCACCAGCCAGATGTAGCGCAGGAAGTGGCTGGTCTCGCTCTCCGCCACGATGGTAGGGCTTTCGTTGCGGGCGGCCAGAACCGGTATGGCGGCGAGCGTCACCAGGGCGATGATGACGCCAAACGGCCTGAAGCCGGAACTGCCGAGATGGGCGAACAGCCACGGCCCTGCGGCAAAGCCGAGCGACAGGACGGTGGCGTAGATGCCAAGCACAAGGCCGCGCCGGTGCGGCGGCGCCGACGTGCTGATCCAGAATTCCGACAGGATGAACAGCACCGTCAGCGCGATGTGCAGCACGATGCGCAGCGGAAACCACATCCAGAAATCAGGCGCGAAATGGAAACCGACGAAAGCCAGCGCGCCGGTAGCAATCATGGCGATCATCGTCCAGGCGACGCCGAAGCGCATGGCGAGCGGCGTGGCGAGCGGCGCCCCGGCGATCGAGGCCAGGCCGGCTACGGCCGTGTTGAGGCCGATCATCGAGGCCGAATGGCCGCGTGTTTCCAGGATGACGCTGAGCAGCGGCATGCCGAGGCCGATGGCAATGCCGACGACGCTGATCGACGAGATCGCCGCCACCATCGGCAGCCAGTGTACGCGTTCGTCGCCCTGTGGTTGGGTATCGACCGTCATGAGATGCTGAATACTCTGTCTGTTTGATCTTACGCAATTCCCAAGGGCAAGTGCTTCGCTCTTGTCCCGGGAAAACCGGGTCACACTTTTCCTGGAATTGCTCTAGAGAAGTTCGCGGGTGAAGCGGTTGCGGACAAGCCGGTAGAAGGGGACGGGGCCACCCGGACGCAGCAGCGGATCGTGGGCGAGCCGCCTTTCCAACTCGTCCAGGATCATTCGGGTGATGTCGGGTATATCAGCCTGCTTGGCCTTGGCGAGCGGCAGCCAGACCAGTTCCTCCAGCTCGTTGGTCGGGCCGCCATCGGGCAATTCGATGGCGACGTCGCCACGCCAGGCGCTGAAGAAGCGGGTGTCGAATCGGCGCACCCGGTTCGGCGGTGTGATGGCGCGCGCGACGAAGCGCAACGCCTCCAGCGACGGTGCCACGCCATGTTCGACGAAACCCTGCCAGTCGCGCCTGGTCGTCGCAAAGGCGCCCTTGCGGCCGATCAGCAGGCCGGCTTCCTCATAGGTTTCGCGGACCGCCGACAAAGCGATGGCACGGGCTCGAGCGTGGCTGGTGCGGCCGGGGCCGGCCGTCAGCTTGGCTTCTTCGTGCTGGTTAAGGGCGGTCGCCGTCGGGATGCGGCTGTCGGCAGGGTCTGTGCGGCCGCCCGGGAAAACGAATTTCCCTGGCATGAAGGCGTGCGCGGCGTGGCGGCGTCCCATCAGCACCAGGACGTCGTCGCCTTTGCGGTCGAGCAGGATGAGCGTCGCGGCATCACGCGGACGCAGGGGCCGGCCGTCATGCACGGCCAGGCCCTTGTCGATCTTGTCGACGTCCGCCTTGGTCATAGCTTCCATGCGCGGGACCTAGCGGAAACTTCTTGCATGCGAAAGTGGCCTTAACGATTGGCATGTTGCGCCAGCCAACACCTCAGGCCCCGGGATGCGGCTCGATCACATCCTTTTCGCCACCAAATCCGTGCATATAGAACGCCCATTGCAATCCGATGACGGCGCCTTTGACAGGCTGCAGCAACGCGATCGAGAGAAGGATGGTCAAGGGCACCCAGATGAGGATGTGTTGCCAGGTGGAGAGCGTCGAGGTCGCCTCGACACCCATGAAGGCGCCGAGCACGATGTGGCCGACGATGACGATGACGAGATAGGCGGGCAAATCGTCGGCGCGATGGTGATGAATCTCCTCGCCGCAGACGCTGCAGGTTTCGACGGTCTTGGTGAAGCCGCGGAAGAGCTTGCCTTCGCCGCAATTCGGGCAGCGGCCCAAGAGCCCTCGCTTCATCGCCGTCCACAATGGGCGGGCAATCCGGCCCGAGTGATGTTCGCCGCCAAAAACCTGTTGTTCCATCATCGTCTCCTGCCGCGCGACCCCGGTCGCGATTGCGACGCACGGGCGCGGCCCTTAGCCTTGTGAAACGACCTGCTGGAGCCTGGCAGGGGCTTTGGGTCGGTCAACATCTCGAAGCGCATCGCGCCGGCCATTGGCGCCACCTCGACGAGCCGGACCTCGACGCGGTCCGCCAGTTGGTAGCCTTTGCCCGAGCGTTCTCCGAACAGGGAGCGGGCCGTTTCGTCGTATATATAGTAATCGCCGCCCAGAGTTGACACCGGGATGAAACCATCGGCGCCATACTGCGGCAATTGGACAAAAAGTCCTGATTTGGTGACGCCGGAGATGCGGGCGTCGAAGCGGTCGTCGATGCGCTCCGCGAGGTAGGCGGAGATCAGCCGGTCGACCGTGTCGCGCTCGGCAGCCATTGCGCGCCGTTCCGTGCCGGAGATCAGCACCGCAACGTCTTCGAGGCGCGCCTCCTCGTCTTGCGTCAGTCCTCCGGGTCCAAGACCGAGTGCGGCAATAAGCCCACGATGGACGATCAGGTCGGCGTAGCGGCGGATCGGCGAGGTGAAATGCGCGTAGCGCCTGAGGTTGAGGCCGAAATGGCCGATGTTCTTGGGTGAATATTCGGCCTGGCTCTGCGAGCGCAGCACCACTTCGTTGACCAGCGCCTCATTGTCGGCGCCGCGTACGCGGTCCAGGATGCCGTTGAACTGGCTGGGCCGCATCTGGGCGCCGCGTGCCAGCGACAGGCTAAGCGTCTGCAGGAATTCGCGCAGCGATTCCTGCTTGGCCAGCGACGGCGCGTCGTGAATGCGGTAGACCAGCGCCTGCTTTTTGCCCTCCAGCGTTTCGGCCGCGGCGACATTGGCCTGGATCATGAACTCTTCGATCAGCTTGTGGGCGTCGAGCCGCTCCGGCACGATGACGCGGTCGACCGTGCCATCCGGTTTGAGCAGGATCTTGCGCTCCGGCAGGTCGAGTTCGAGCGGCTGGCGGCTGTCGCGGCCGCGCTTGAGGATCGCGTAGGCGTCCCACAACGGCCTCAGCACCGTGTCGAGGATCGGGCCGGTCTTGTCGTCCGGCACGCCGTCGATCGCCGCCTGGGCTTGGCTGTAGGCGAGCTTGGCCGCCGACTTCATCATGACGCGGTGAAAGGAATGCCTGATCTTGCGGCCATCGGCGGAGAAGGTCATGCGCACCGCTAGCGCCGGGCGATCCTGGCCCTCGCGCAGCGAGCAGAGATTGTTGGAGATGCGCTCGGGCAGCATCGGCACGACGCGATCCGGGAAATAAACCGAATTGCCACGCTTCAGGGCCTCGCGGTCGAGCGCCGTGCCGTAGCGGACATAGGCGGCGACATCGGCGATCGCGACGGTGGCGATAAAGCCGCCGAGATTTCTCTCGTCGAGGTCAGGGGTGGCGAAGACGGCGTCGTCATGGTCCTTGGCATCAGCCGGATCGATGGTCACCAGGGGCAGGTCGCGCCAGTCCTCGCGATGGGCAAGCGTCGCCGGCTTGACGGCTTCGGATTCGGCTATCACCTCGGCCGGGAAGATATGCGGAATGTCGTGCGCGTGGATGGCGATCATCGAGACCGCCTTTTCGCTCGTCAGCGAACCCAGCACGTTGAGCACCTTGGCTCTCGGCAGCCCATAACGCGAGGCTCGCGCGGGCTCGACCTCGACAAGGTCGCCGTTTTTGGCGCCGTTCTGGAATTCCTTGTCGACGATCAGCTCGGGCTGGCGCCGTTCCACCGGCTCGATGCGGAAGCTGCCGTCCTGAAGCACGCGAAAGACACCGAGGACGGCATCCGTGCGCTTCTCGAAGATCTTCATCACCCGGCCGGTATAGGCAGGCCCTGACGGATCGTCGGTCGGGAAGGTCTTGGCCAGCACACGGTCGCCGATGCCCGGCGCCGGTCCGTTCCCCCCGCGCGAAACACGGATCGAGACCACGGGAGGTTCGCCCGGGCCGACCGCCTCGGCCGGATGCGCCAGCAAGACCCCGTCGCCATCGCGGCCAAAGATGTCGAGCACGGCGACATGGGGCAGGGCGCCGACGTGGGCCAGCCGCTTGCGTTCCTTGGTCAGAACGCCTTCGTCCTGCAGGTCGCGCAGGAGATCCTTTAGCCAGATTCGGTCGTCGCCGCGCAGCGCGAACGCCTTCGCGATATCGCGCTTTCCGGCACGATCGGGGTTTTCGGCGATGTAGCGCAGGATTTCATCGCGCGAGGGCCGGTAATCGTCCTTGACCTTGGCCCTGGTGTCGGCGGTGCGCGGATCGCCGTGGCTTCTTCCGGTGATCCTGCGCGCCACGCCGTCCTATCCTTTTTTCTTCGCGGCCGGCTTCTTGGCGGCTGCCTTCTTGGTCGTGGTTTTCTTGGCTGTGGGGGCCTTGGCCGCGGCCGCCTTGCGGAACGGCTTCTTGCCACCGCCGCCCTTGGCTTCCTTCTCGGCAATCAGCGCCAGCGCATCCTCGACGGTCACTGATTGCGGATCCTTGCCCTTGGGCAGCGTGGCGTTGACCTTGCCGAAATTTACATAAGGGCCGTATTTGCCGTCGCGCACGACGATCTTGCCGCCGCCGTCCGGATGGTCGCCAAGCTCCTTCAGGGCTGCCGGCGTGCCGCCGTTGCGGCCGCCCTTGCCCTTCGACTGCTTCTCGGCAATCACGGTGACCGCGCGGTTGAGGCCGATCGAGAACACGTCCTCGATGCTGTCGAGATTGGCGTAGGTGCCATCGTGCAGCACGAATGGGCCGTAGCGGCCAAGACCGGCCGAGATCATCTTGCCGCTTTCCGGATGCTGCCCCACGTCGCGCGGCAGCGCCAGCAAGGCGAGCGCCTTCTCGTGATCTATGGATTCAGGCGTCCAGCCCTTGGGCAGGCTCGATCGCTTGGCTTCCTTGCCGTCACCGCGCTGGATGTAGGGGCCGAAGCGGCCCGAGCGCAGCGTGATTTCCTCGGCCGTGTAAGGATCCTTGCCAAGCAGCTTGGTGCCGTCCTCGCCACCGCCGTTCTCCCCATTGGGATTGGCGGCGTCGCCGAGCTGGCGGGTGAAGGAGCATTCGGGATAGTTCGAGCAGCCGACGAAGGCGCCGAACTTGCCGAGCTTCAGCGACAGATTGCCGGTGCCGCATTTCGGGCAGATACGCGGATTGGAGCCGTCCTCGCGGGCAGGGAAAACCAGCGGCGCCAGTTCTTCGTTCAGCGCATCGAGCACGTCGGTGACGCGCAGCTCCTTGATGTCGGCGACGGCACCGGAAAAATCCTTCCAGAAGTCCCGCAGCACGTCCTTCCAGGCGAGCTTGCCGTCGGAAATCTCGTCGAGCTTTTCCTCCAGCGAGGCGGTGAAGTCGTATTCGACATAGCGCTCGAAGAAGCTTTCGAGGAAGGCCGACAGCAGGCGGCCCTTGGCCTGCGGCACCAGCCGGCGCTTGTCGATCGTGACATAATCACGGTCCTCGAGCGTCTTCAGGATCGCCGTATAGGTAGAGGGACGGCCGATGCCGAGTTCTTCCAGCTTCTTGATCAGCGACGCCTCGGAGTAGCGCGGCGGCGGCTCGGTTGTGTGCTGGGTGGCATTGATTGCGCGGCGGGCAAGCTGCTCGCCGGCGCGGATTTCGGGTAGACGGCGGTTTTCCTCGTCTTCCGCGTCGTCGTCCTTCTGGTCGGTGTAGGCGGCGATGAAGCCATCGAAGCGGACGACCGAGCCAACGGCGCGGAGCTCGGCGGTGCGGGCGCCGTTCAGCGCCTCGATTTCGACGGTGGTGCGCTCGATCTCGGCCGACTGCATCTGGCTGGCGATGGCGCGCTTCCAGATGAGTTCATAGAGCCGTGCCTGGTCGGCATCGAGATATTGCCGGACCGACGCCGGGGTGCGCATGAAATCCGTCGGCCGGATCGCTTCGTGCGCTTCCTGGGCGTTCTTGGCCTTGGCGGTGTATTGGCGCGGCTTTTCCGGCAGGTATTTCGGGCCGAATTCCTTGGCGATGGCGTCGCGAGCGGCGTCGATCGCCTCGGGGGCCATCTGCACGCCGTCGGTTCGCATATAGGTGATGAGGCCGGCGGTCTCGCCGCCAATGTCCATGCCTTCATAGAGCCGCTGCGCCACCTGCATGGTACGCGTGGCCGAGAAGCCGAGGCCCGACGAGGCGGCCTGCTGCAGCGTCGAGGTGGTGAAGGGCGGGCCGGGGTTGCGCTTCGTCGGCTTGGCTTCGACGGACAGCGCCTTGAAGGTAGCCCCCTCGAGCATCGCCTTGATGTCGTCGGCCTGCGCCTTGTTGGCAATGTCGAGCTTTTGCAGCTTCTTGCGCTCGAATGCGGTCAGGCGGGCTTCGAAGGTCTCGTTGCGCGGTGTGCCGAGGATGGCAGCGATCTGCCAATATTCCTCGCGGATGAAGCGTTCGATTTCGGATTCGCGGTCGCAGACCAGGCGTAGCGCCACCGACTGGACGCGGCCGGCGGAGCGGGCGCCCGGCAATTTGCGCCACAGCACCGGCGACAGCGTGAAGCCGACGAGATAGTCCAGCGCCCGGCGGGCGAGATAGGCATCGACGAGAGGCGCATCGATCTGGCGCGGATTGGCCATCGCCTCCAGCACCGACGCCTTGGTGATGGCGTTGAAGACGACGCGGCTGACGGGCTTGTCCTTCAGCGCGCGCTTCTGCTTGAGCACCTCCAGCACATGCCAGGAGATAGCCTCGCCTTCGCGATCCGGGTCGGTGGCGAGGATCAGGCCGTCGGCATCCTTGACCGCATTGGCGATGTCGGTAAGGCGCTTGCCCGAGGCGGTGTCGACCGCCCAGGACATCGCGAAATCCTCATCCGGGCGCACCGAGCCATCCTTGGCCGGCAAATCGCGGACGTGGCCGAACGAGGCAAGAACCTTGTAGTTCCTGCCGAGGTATTTGTTGATTGTCTTCGCCTTGGCCGGCGATTCGACGACGACGACGTCCATGAGGTCTCATATCAGCTGTGATGCGGCAGAAGAATTCCGCTGCGCGCGACGAAATCTCGGTTCTGTTCGTCGCTCACATGGCCGCGCTTTTGCATCCGGTCAAGGGGAAGGGGCCAAATTGCGCGGGTGCCGCCAGCAATACACTCTAAGAGTGTATGGAGAAATCACAGAATTTCGGTCAGGCTGGATGATCGTCACCAGTCTCGAAAGATGACCCGGTTCATTTTTCGGTGAGTCGAGGAAAGATCCGCCGGAATGCCGGACCGGGGCGCGCCATGGTTCACAAAAAAGCCAATCGCCGGATCGGGCAAGGATGCCGGCGACCAACCCATGTCCCCCAGCGGGTAGGATATGGCGTTGAGGGGTTCAGTCGGCTTTGGCGATGTGCCAGACGCCGGCGACGCCATCGCCGCTCACATCTCCGGCTTTCTTGTCCTTGATGAAGGTGTAGACCGGCTTGCCGTCATAGGCCCACATCTTGGTGCCGTCGGTGCGCTTGACGGTCGTCCATCCTTCGGAGGCCTTTGCGCCGGCTTCGGCCTTCAACGGTGGCCAGTTGGCGGCGCATTTGTCGTCGCAGTTCGACTTGCCCTTCTCATCCTTGTCGTAGGTATAAAGCGTCATGCCCTTGGCGTTGGTGTAGATCTTGGTGCCTCCGACATTGGCTTCCTTCCACGCATCGGCGGCGAGGGATGCGACGGTGCTGAGCAAAAGCGCGGCTAGCCCTACAGTTATGGTCTTCATGGAAATCTCCCTGGCTAATATGTGGAGGTGCGCGGGAAATCGCGGCCTCGTCGTGTCAACGCCTGCCGGTCGGGTTTTCTTCCCGAGAGGCTTGAGGACATCGGCAGCTGGCGGGCCTCGTTGCCCGTAACAATTCTCTCGGTTCGGCCGTACTAAGATGGGTGGCGCAGCTGAATTCGGGGCGAGTGCGATTGCCCGAACGGCGACCGGTTGCCACACATTGGTGATTGGCGCACAGGTCGGCGCGTCGCTATATCGGCGCCGGAACAGTAGGAGCTTTGGAATGGCATTGGACATCGGCTATGTCAGCGCGGTCGGGGCGGGGGCCATCTCGTTCCTGTCGCCATGCGTGCTGCCGCTGGTGCCGCCCTATCTCTGCTACATGGCCGGCATATCGGTCGACGATTTCCGCGGCAGTGCGGGCGCGACCGCAAGCCAGGGCGCACGCGGCGCGCTGCTCTACTCCTCGCTCGCCTTCGTGCTCGGCTTTTCCACGGTGTTCGTGGCGCTCGGCGCCGGCGCCTCGACCATCGGCCGGCTGCTGCGCGTCTGGCAGGAGCCGCTGGCGATGGGCGCCGGGGTGCTGATCATCCTGATGGGCCTGAATTTTCTGGGCATCCTGCGCATCCCCTTGTTGTCGCGCGAGGCGCGCTTCCAGTCGCAGGGCAAGCCGGCCAGCGCCGTCGCCGCCTATGTCATGGGCCTTGCCTTCGCCTTCGGCTGGACGCCCTGCATCGGACCGGTGCTGGGACCGATCCTGACGCTGGCCGGCGGTCGTGAAACCGTGGGCGAGGGCGCGCTGCTGCTCGCCGCCTATTCGCTCGGCCTCGGCATCCCGTTCCTGATCGCCGCGCTGTTCTCCGGCGCTTTCATGCGCTTCCTCGGCAAATTCCGCGTCCATCTCGGCCGCGTCGAAAAGGCGATCGGCGCGCTGCTGGTCGTCGCCGGCGTGTTTTTCCTCACCGGCGGCGTGCAGGCGGTGTCTTATTGGCTGCTGGAGAATTTTCCGCTGCTGGGGCGGCTGGGGTAAGCCTACTGATTAGAAGTCAGTTGCTCTTCCGTCTGCATCTCACCGGAATTTAACCGCATTGGTGCAGCATCGCGCCACTGCTAGCATGATTTGATTCCCAACCCTTTTCATATGGTTGCCTTCATGAGCCAGAGAACCTGCCTGTCCGTCATCCTCGCCG
Source organism: Mesorhizobium sp. M8A.F.Ca.ET.165.01.1.1 (assembly GCF_004792065.1). Classification (NCBI taxonomy): domain Bacteria; kingdom Pseudomonadati; phylum Pseudomonadota; class Alphaproteobacteria; order Hyphomicrobiales; family Phyllobacteriaceae; genus Mesorhizobium; species Mesorhizobium sp. M8A.F.Ca.ET.165.01.1.1. The sequence goes on from NZ_SRTH01000003.1 coordinate 449,555, forward strand.
CCGGCGAAGGCACGCGCATGAAGAGCGCGCTGCCGAAGGTGCTGCACCAGATCGCGGGGTTGCCGATGGTAGCTCATGTGGTGAAGGCGGCCGAGGCCGCTGGCGCCAGCGGCCAGGCTCTGGTCATCGGGCATGGCGCGGATGAGATGCGTAAGGCGGCGGCGAAATTTGCACCGAAGGCGGAGACCTTCGTTCAGGACAAACGCCTTGGCACGGCGCATGCCGTCCTCGCCGCTCGCGAGGCGATATCAAAGGGTTATGACGATGTCCTCGTCATGTTCGGTGATACGCCGCTGATCGATGCGGATGCCCTGACGGTGGCGCGACTGAAACTGGCTGAAGGTGCCGCTGTCGTGGTCATCGGTTTCCGACCGCCCAGCCCGACCGGCTATGGCCGGCTGATCGAAAAGGGAGGCAAGCTGATAGCGATCCGCGAGGAAAAGGATTGCTCCGAAGAAGAGAAGAAGATCGGCTTCTGCAATGCCGGCATGATGGCGGTGGCCGGCGCGCACGCGCTCAAACTGCTCGACGCCGTCGGGAACAAGAATGCCAAGGGCGAGTATTATCTCACCGATATCGTCGAGATCGCCAGTGCACAGGGCCTTGATGTCGTTGCCACCGAAGCCAGCTTCGAAAGTGCGCTGGGCATCAACAACCGCGCCGAACTGGCGCAAGCCGAAGCCATCTGGCAGGCGCGTCGGCGCCATGAGGCGATGCTGTCGGGCGTGACGCTGATTGCTCCGGAAACCGTCTATTTCTCGCACGATACCGAAATTGGCGCCGACACGATCGTCGAACCCAATGTCTGGTTTGGACCGGGTGTGAGGGTTGCCTCGGGCGCCAAGATCCACGCCTTCAGCCATATCGAGGGCGCCACCATTGCTTCCAATTGCGATGTCGGGCCGTTCGCACGGCTGCGGCCGGGCGCCGATCTCAAGCCGAAGTCCAAGGTCGGCAATTTCTGCGAGGTCAAGCAGGCCGTTATCGAGGAGGGCGCCAAGGTCAACCATTTGACCTATATCGGCGACGCGCGGGTCGGCGCGGGGGCCAATATCGGCGCCGGCACCATCACCTGCAACTATGACGGCTATTCGAAATTCTTCACCGACATCGGCGAGGGCGCCTTCATCGGCTCGAATTCCTCGCTGGTGGCGCCGGTCACCATCGGCAAGGGCGGCTATATCGCTTCGGGCAGCGTCATCACCGAAAGCGTGCCCGATGATGCGCTGGCCTTCGGCCGTGCCCGCCAGAAGACGATCCCCGGCAAGGCCAAGGAATTGCGCGAACGGTTTGCTTCCGCAGCGGCGGCGAAGAAAAAGGCGGCTGGCGCCGACCACTAGCGATTGGTCGACGGGGCTGCTTTCTCGCCGAAGCAATCGAAAAACCGAGCGATTGCAGTAACCGGATTGCAAGGGCGGGCTGTCATGGTGCATGCCTGCAGAAGCGTCCGTTACACGGGACGAAATGCAATGTGACTTTCGCGGCAGGCCGGCCACCCCTAAATAGCGCTGGTTTTCCATGGGCAATCGGGGACTGTCTGCATGTGCGGTATCGTTGGAATCGTCGGCCACTCCCAGGTTGCGCCGCTCATCGTCGATGCGCTGAAGCGGCTCGAATATCGCGGCTATGACTCGGCAGGCGTCGCCACCATCGAAAAGGGCGTGCTCGGCCGCCGCCGCGCCGAAGGCAAGCTGGTCAACCTCGAACGCCGGCTCAAGGACGAGCCGCTCGATGGCACGATCGGTATCGGCCACACCCGCTGGGCGACCCACGGCGTCCCCAACGAGACCAATGCGCATCCGCATTTTTCCGACGGCGTCGCCATCGTCCACAACGGCATCATCGAGAATTTTGCCGAATTGCGCGACGAGTTGATCCGCGACGGCTATTCATTCTCGTCGCAGACCGACACGGAGGTCGTTGCGCATCTGGTGGCGCGGGAGCTCGCCAAGGGGCTGAAGCCGGTCGAGGCCGCGCATCAGGCGCTGAAGCGGCTGGAAGGCGCTTTTGCGTTGGCCATTATGTTCAAGGGCGACGAGGACCTGATCGTCGGCGCCCGCAACGGCCCGCCACTGGCGGTCGGCCATGGCGATGGCGAGATGTTCTTGGGGTCCGACGCGATCGCGCTCGCTCCGTTCACCAACTCGATCACCTATCTCGAGGATGGCGATTGGGCGGTGGTGCGCCGCGACAGCGTCGCCATCTTCGACATCGACGGCAGACAAGTCGAGCGCAGGCGCCAGCAGTCGCTGTCGACCAGTTTCATGGTCGACAAGGGCAACCGCCGCCATTTCATGGAGAAGGAAATCCACGAGCAGCCCGAGGTGATCTCGCACACGTTGGCGCACTATGTCGATTTCGTCTCCGGGGTGTCCAAGCCGCTCGACCTGCCATTCGATTTCGCCAAGATCGGCCGCCTGGCCATCTCCGCCTGTGGCACCGCCTATCTCGCCGGCCTGATCGGCAAATATTGGTTCGAGCGCTATGCGCGACTCCCGGTCGATATCGATGTCGCATCGGAATTTCGTTACCGCGAGATGCCGCTGTCGGCGAACGATGCGGCCTTCTTCATCTCGCAGTCCGGCGAGACCGCCGATACGCTGGCCTCGCTGCGCTATTGCCGCAAGGCCGGGATGAAGATCGGCGCCGTCGTCAATGTGCGGGAATCGACCATGGCGCGCGAATCCGACGTGGTGCTGCCGACGCTCGCGGGGCCGGAGATCGGCGTCGCTTCGACCAAGGCTTTCACCTGTCAGTTGTCCGTGCTCGCGTCGCTTGCCGTGCGCGCCGGCGTGGCGCGCGGGTCGATCTCGACGGAGCAAGAGAAGACCCTGGTGCGAGCGCTTTCGGAAGCACCGCGCTATGCCAACCAGGTGCTGAAGCTCGAAGAGCAGATCGAACGGATCGCGCGGGAGCTGTCGCGCTACAAGGACGTGCTCTATCTCGGGCGCGACACCAATTTCCCGCTGGCCATGGAAGGCGCGCTGAAACTCAAGGAAATCTCCTACATCCATGCCGAAGGCTATGCGGCGGGCGAGCTGAAGCACGGACCGATCGCGCTGATCGACGAGAACATGCCGGTGATCGTGATTGCGCCGCATGACCGCATCTTCGAAAAGACCGTGTCCAACATGCAGGAAGTGGCGGCGCGCGGCGGCAAGATCATCCTGATCACGGACAGCAAGGGCGCGGCACAGGTGAGCGTCAAGACGATGGAGACGATCGTGCTGCCGGATGTGCCGGAAATCATCTCGCCCATCATCTATGCGCTGCCGATCCAGATGCTCGCCTATTTCGCCGCCGTGTTCATGGGCACCGACGTCGACCAGCCGCGCAATCTGGCGAAATCGGTGACGGTGGAATAGCTATCGGCAACTCTCAATGCGCCGCCGGTGAATTTTGTATCGATCGATGATACATTGCTTGCGCGCCGTTCTGTATCAATATATGATACAGCCACGAGGGCGCTTGGTTGATCGTTTCGTTCAAAGGCAAGGCGGTCGAAGCGGTTGCCGAAGGGAAGACGCCAAAAGGCTTTCCGCCGGATTTGGTTGCTCGTGGCGAACGTCGTCTTCGCGCGATCGCCAACGCTGCCCAACTGGGCGACCTTCGATCGCCACCCGGAAATCATCTGGAAGCCCTGAAAGGGAGTCGCGTTGGGCAACATTCAATTCGCATCAACGACCAGTGGCGCATCTGCTTCAGATGGACTGCTGCCGGCGCTGAAGACGTGGAGATCGTCGATTACCATTGAGCGGGCACTTGCCCTGAACCTTGAGGAGTCCTGAACTATGCTCAAGTTCGCACGTCCAGTTCATCCTGGAGAATTCCTGCGCGAAGAATATCTCGTGCCGCTCGGTATGAGTGCGGGCGCGCTGGCGAAAAAGCTCAATCTTCCGCGCACCCGTATTGAACGCATTGCCAAAGAGGAGATCGGCTTAACTCCCGACACGGCCCTTCGCCTCGCCAGGTTTTTCAACACCACGCCTGAATTTTGGATGAATTTTCAGCAGGCTTACGAACTTGAGACCGAGGCGAAAAAGCTGGCGCCTGAACTTGAGAAGATCGCGCCGCTGGAAGCAGCCGCATAAAAGGACCTTTAAAAACTTCGCAGTTCCAAACCGTCTTCCGGTTCACTAATGTTGCGCCGCAACCCGCGCGCCCGGTGAACCATGTCCGATGCTCCGAAGACCTCCGGCATGACCCGGTTGAGGAACTATTTCCTCACGGGCTTCGTCGTCTGCGCCCCACTGGCGATCACCGCCTATATCGCATGGTCGTTCATCGGCTGGGTCGATTCCTGGGTCAAACCCTATATCCCGGCGCGTTACAGCCCCGATACCTACCTGCCGTTCCCGGTTCCGGGGTTCGGGCTGATCGTCGCGCTGATCCTGATAACGCTGATCGGTTTTCTCGCCGCCAACATTGTCGGCCGCGCCATCGTCGGATTTGGCGAGCGCCTGCTTGGCCGCATGCCGCTGGTGCGCGGCATCTATGGCTCGCTGAAGCAGATTTTCGAGACCGTGCTGTCGAACAAGGGCGACATGTTCCGTCAGGTTGGGCTGGTCGAATATCCACGCAAGGGTGTGTGGTCGCTGGTGTTTGTCGCCAGCGAGAAGGAAACCGAGATCAATCAGAAGCTCGACCAGGAAGGCGATCCGCTGATCGCCGTGTTCATGCCGTGCACGCCGAACCCGACGACCGGTTTCCTGATGTATGTGCCCAAATCCGACATTGTGCCGCTCGACATGACGATCGAGGACGGCGCCAAGCTGATCGTGTCGGCCGGGTTGGTGGCCCCTGAGGTAAAGACGAAATTGGTGACGCTGAACGGTGAGCCGATCAACGGAACCCTGGCCAATCCGCCGCTAGGCCCTCATCCGGCGCGCAGGAGCCGCACGGCCTCGTCGCGGCCAAACAAGTAGAGCAGGAGCCGCAGCGCCTCGCCACGATCCGATTGCAGTTCGGGGTCGCGCGACAGGATCAGCCTGGCATCGTCTCGCGCGGCTTCGAGAAGGTCGGCATGCACCTCGATCCGCGCCACCTGGAAACCCGGCGTGCCGGACTGGCGCGTGCCGAGCAATTCGCCTTCGCCGCGCAATTTCAGGTCCTCCTCGGCGATCAGGAAGCCGTCCTCGGTCTCACGCATCACCGACAGCCGGCGTTTGGCGGTTTCGCCGAGCGGGTCCTTGTAGAGCAGCACGCAGGATGACTTGATATCGCCGCGCCCGACCCGGCCGCGCAGCTGGTGCAATTGGGCGAGACCGAATCGCTCGGCATGCTCAATGACCATGATCGTGGCGTCAGGCACGTCGACGCCGACCTCGATGACCGTGGTGGCGATCAGGATGCGCGTCTCGCCCTGCTTGAAGGCGCGCATCGCCTCGTCCTTCTCGGCACCCTTCATGCGGCCATGGACAAGGCCGATGCGATCGCCGAACAGCGGCTTCAGCGAGGCGAAACGATCCTCGGCCGACATCAGTTTTATCTCTTCGGACTCCTCCACCAACGGACAGATCCAATAGATTTTCTGGCCATCCGCGACGGCATCGAGCATGCGGCCGACCAGTTCGTCGAGCCGTTCGAGCGGCAACGTGACGGTGCGGATCGGCTGGCGGCCGGCTGGTTTTTCCGTCAGCTTCGACACATCCATGTCGCCGAAAGCGGTCAGCACCAGCGTGCGCGGGATGGGGGTCGCGGTCATCACCAGCATGTCTGGCGCGTCGCCCTTGGCGGTGATGGCAAGCCGCTGGTGGACGCCGAAGCGATGCTGCTCGTCGATGACGGCCAGGACCAGATCGTGGAAGCTGACCGTTTCCTGAAACAGCGCATGGGTGCCGACGACGATGTCGATTTCGCCGCTGGCGAGACCCGCCAGTGTTTCGACTCGCTCGCGGCCCTTTTCGCGGCCGGTCAGGATGGCGATGCGCAATCCGACCTTGGCGGCAAGCGGAGTGATCGTCGCCAGATGCTGGCGCGCCAGGATTTCGGTCGGCGCCATCAGCGCTCCCTGGCCGCCGGCCTCGACGGCGCGTGCCATGGCCAGGAGCGCCACGACCGTCTTGCCCGAGCCGACATCGCCTTGCAGCAGCCGCAGCATGCGCTCGGGGTCGGCGAGATCGGCGTTGATTTCGGCGAGCGCGAATTCCTGCGAGGGGGTAAGCGAATAGGGCAGGGCCGCACGCAGCTTCTCGACGATGCGGCCATCGCCGACGAGCGGTCGGCCTGACAGGCGTCGCACCTTTGCCCGCACCAGGGCCAGCGAAACCTGGCCGGCGAGCAATTCATCATAGGCGAGGCGGCGCCATGCAGCCCCTTCGACCGCGACATCGATCGGGTCGGCGGGATAATGGATGCGGGTCAGCGCGTCGCCGAAGGACGCAAAGCTCTGGCGGCGCATGAAGGCATCGTCCTGCCATTCCGGCAGGTCCGGCAGGCGGCCGAGCGCCTGGCCGATGGCACGGCGCAAAACCTTGCCGGACAGCCCCGCGGTCAGCGGATAGACCGGCTCGACCAGCGGCAGGTTCTGGGCTTCATTGGCGAGTGCGATATGGTCGGGGTGGACCATGGTCGGGCGTCCGTTGAACCATTCCATGCGGCCTGACACCACGACATGCTCGCCCACCGGCATTGCCTTTTCGAGATAGGCGGCATGGGCATGGAAGAAGGTCAGGCCGATTTCGCCGGTATCATCATGGGCGTAGACCCGGTAGGGCACCGATTTGTTGCCGCGCGGCGGCGGCTGGTGGCGGTCTATGCGCAGCTCGAGCGTCACGATGGCGCCTTCGGCCGCGAGTGCGATGCCTGGCCGGTTGCGGCGGTCGATGACGGTGTGCGGCAGCACGAACAACAGATCGCCGGCACGCGCTGCGCGATCGCCGAGGTCGGCCGCCACGACCTTCTCGATCAACGCACCGACCTTCGGTCCGATGCCGGCAAGCGAAGTGATCGGGACAAACAGGGGATCGAGGATGGAAGGACGCATGATGTCAGCTTATGTCGCGACGGCCGCAGCGCAAGGCTGACACCGCCCACTATCCACGCTATATGCGCCGCTTGAAGCGAGGATGCGGCACAATGACCGGAACGAAACGATCAAGCGAGGGTCTGGACGCCCATCGCCGCAAGCTGTTGTTCCGCTCCTGGCATCGCGGCATGCGCGAGATGGACCTCATCCTCGGCACCTTCGCCGATGCCGAGATCGGCACCTTGACCGCCGAGGAAATCGACCAATATGAGAGGCTCCTCGACATTTCCGACACGGAATTCCTGCCGCTGGTCACTGGCGAACGCCCGGTGCCGGCGGAGATCGACTGTGCCGTCCTGCAAAAAATCCTGGCGTCCCGCCGGACCATGACTTTCTGAACACATGACTTTCTGAACACAAGCAATTCCAGGAAAAGTGCGAAGCGGTTTTCCCACGGGAATTGCGACAACCAAGACCGTGATTTGATGGCTCTCATTCCCACCATTGGCTTGCCGAAGGGCCGCACCGGCCAGTTCATCGTCGACGGTGTCGCCGATGGATACGAGGCCTTCGCGCTGGTCCAGACGGCGCTCGAGATCGCACCCGACAAGCCGGTGCTGTTCGTGGCCCGCGACGGCCAGCGCCTGCCTTCCATCATCGAGGCGCTGTCCTTCGTCGCACCCGGCCTGCCCGTGCTGGAGCTGCCTGCCTGGGACTGCCTGCCATACGACCGTGTGTCGCCGGGTTCCGATGCCGCCGCCAAGCGCCTCGATGCGCTGACCGCCATGATCGCGCTGGCGAAGAAACCGCATCGTGCCGTCATTCTCACAACCGCCAATGCGTTGCTGCAGCGTATCCCGCCCGCGGAGCTTGTCGAGGCGCAGACCTTCCACGCCAGACCCGGCAACCAGATCGACATGAATGCGCTGATCGCGCGGCTGGAGACGTCGGGATTCGAACGCGTGCCGACCGTGCGAGGCATTGGCGAATTCGCGGTGCGCGGCGGCATTCTCGACCTCTTCGCGCCCGGCTGGACCGAGGCGCTGCGACTTGATTTCTTCGGCGACACGCTGGAATCGATCCGCGTCTTCGACGCCGCCACGCAGCGCACCACCGGCCAGCGCAAATCGATGGCGCTGCAGGCGATGAGCGAAGTGGCGCTGACGCCTCAAACCATCAGCCGCTTCCGCCGCGCCTATATCGAGGCCTTCGGCGCGCCATCGCGTGACGACGGGCTCTACGAAGCGGTCAGCGAGGGGCGGCGCTTCGCGGGCATGGAGCATTGGCTGCCGTTCTTCTATGAGCGGCTGGAGACGGTGTTCGATTACCTGCCTGACGCACCCGTGGTTTTCGACCATCTGGCGCATGAGGCGCTTGCCGAACGTCATACGCTGATCCTCGACCACTACGAGGCGCGCAAAAAGCAGGCTGACGGTGCGCTCAAGGATGCGGTGCCCTACAAGCCGGTTGCGCCGGACCTGCTCTACCTCTCGCCGGAGAATCTCAAGTCTTCGCTTGGCGAGCGCGAGGACATCGACTTTACCGTGTTCGATGCGCCCGACGTAGGGGGTAAGAAAGTCTTCCACGCCGGCTCGCGGCATGGCCGCAGCTTCGTCGAGGAACGTGCCGATCCGAACGTCAATGTCTTTGATGTCGTCGTCCGGCACATAGCCGACGAGCGCGCGGCGCGCCGCCGGGTCGTCATCGCCGGCTGGACCGAAGGCTCGCTCGACCGGCTTGGCCAGATCCTGGCCGAACATCATCTCGGCAATCTCAAACAGGTCGAGACGCTGGCCGAGGCTGAACAGCTAGAGCCGGGACAGGCTGCGTTGGCCGTGTTGCCGCTGGAATCCGGCTTTGAGACCGACAAGCTGGTCGTTGTCGCCGAACAGGACATTCTGGGCGATCGGCTGATCCGGCGCTCGAAGCGCAAGAAGCGTGCGTCCGACTTCATCGCCGAAGCCTCGGCCCTGTCGGCCGGCGACATCGTCGTCCATGCCGACCACGGCATTGGCCGCTTCATCGGCCTGCGCACCATCGAAGCGGTCGGCGCGCCGCACGACTGCCTGGAAATCCACTATGCCGGCGACGACCGGCTGTTCCTGCCGGTGGAAAACATCGAGCTTTTGTCGCGCTATGGCTCCGACACAGCCGAGGCAACACTGGACAAGCTCGGCGGCGGCGCCTGGCAGTCGCGCAAGGCCAAGCTGAAGCGGCGCCTGCTCGATATGGCCGGACAGCTGATCCGCATCGCCGCCGAACGGCAGATGCGCGCCGCGCCGGCGCTGGTGCCGGCCGAAGGCCTCTATGACGAGTTTGCCGCCCGCTTCCCCTACGAGGAAACCGACGACCAGCAGACGGCCATCGACTCGGTGCGCGACGACCTTGGCGCCGGCAAGCCGATGGACCGGCTGATCTGCGGCGATGTCGGCTTCGGCAAGACCGAAGTGGCGCTGCGCGCCGCCTTCATCGCTGCGTTGGAAGGATTTCAGGTCGCCGTGGTGGTGCCCACGACGCTGTTGTCGCGCCAGCACTTCAAGACATTCTCGCAGCGTTTCTCAGGGCTTCCCATCCGTGTCGCCCAGGCCTCGCGGCTGGTCGGCGCCAAGGAACTCGCCGAGACGAAGAAAGCCCTGGCCGAGGGGCAGGTCGACATCGTCGTCGGCACCCACGCGCTGCTCGGGTCGTCGATCTCGTTCAAGAATCTCGGCCTGCTGATCATCGACGAGGAGCAGCATTTTGGCGTCAAGCACAAGGAACGGCTGAAGGACCTGAAGAGCGATGTGCACGTCCTGACGTTGTCGGCGACGCCGATTCCGCGCACTCTGCAACTGGCCCTGACCGGCGTGCGCGAACTGTCGCTGATCGCCACGCCGCCGGTCGACCGCATGGCGGTGCGCACCTTCATCTCGCCCTTCGATCCGCTGGTCATCCGCGAGACGCTGCTGCGCGAGCGCTACCGCGGTGGCCATTCCTTCTATGTGGTTCCGCGGATCAGCGATCTCGCTGAAATCCATGATTTCCTGAAGGAATCCGTTTCCGAGCTGAAGGTGGCGGTGGCCCATGGGCAGATGCCGCCTGGCGAACTCGATGACATCATGAACGCCTTCTATGACGGGCAGTACGACGTGCTTCTGTCGACCACCATCGTCGAATCGGGCCTAGACATCCCGACCGCCAACACGCTGATCATCCATCGCGCCGACATGTTCGGCCTGTCGCAGCTCTACCAGTTGCGCGGCCGCGTCGGGCGCTCGAAGGTGCGCGCCTATGCGCTGTTCACCCTGCCGGCCAACCGCAAGCTGACCGACACGGCCGAGCGCCGACTGAAGGTGCTGCAATCGCTCGACACGCTGGGCGCCGGTTTCCAACTCGCCAGCCATGATCTCGACATCAGGGGCGCCGGCAATCTTCTGGGCGAAGAACAGTCCGGGCACATCAAGGAGGTCGGCTTCGAGCTCTACCAGCAGATGCTGGAGGAGGCGGTCGCCGAGGTGAAGGATTCCGGCGAGGTCCAGGATGGCGGCTGGTCGCCGCAGATCGCCGTCGGTACGGCGGTGATGATCCCGGAAGGCTACGTGCCGGACCTGCAGCTCAGGCTGGCGCTTTATCGCCGTCTCGGCGATCTCGAAACCACCGAGGAAATCGACGCCTTCGGCGCCGAGTTGATCGACCGTTTCGGCCCGCTGCCGGACGAGGTGAAGCATCTCTTGAAGATCGTCTTCATCAAGGCGCTCTGCCGCAAGGCCAATGTCGAGAAGCTCGACGCCGGGCCGAAAGGTGTCGTCATCCATTTCCGCAAGCGCGAATTCCCCAATCCCGTCGGACTGGTCAAGTATATTGGCGAGCAGGGTTCGCTGGCCAAGATCAGGCCGGACCATAGCGTGGTCTTCGCGCGTGATTGGCCGAATGCCGAAAAGCGCCTGGCGGGCTCGGCTGTGGTCATGACGCAATTGGCGAAGTTGGCGGAGAAGGCGGCCTGATCCCGGCTTTCGGGCCGTCCTGGGGGCGTCAAGCCATTCGCCAGCATCGAAATTCCGGTCTAGAATAGGAAATCGGCTTCGTGTATGGAGCCGCCACCCCATCTAGGGGCTGGAAATGGCGGGCAAGGGTGTTCGCCGGAAAGAGCGTTGGGTGCAGCGATGACGAAATGGTCGCCGAATTCGTGGAGAGCAAAGCCGATCAAGCAGGTTCCCGCCTATCCGGACCTTGCCGCGCTGAAGAACACGGAAGCCCAACTCGCCACCTTTCCGCCGCTGGTCTTTGCCGGCGAGGCGCGCAAGCTGAAGAAGCAATTGGCTACCGTCGCCGCAGGTGAGGCCTTCCTGCTCCAGGGCGGCGACTGCGCCGAGAGTTTTGCCGAACATGGCGCGGACAACATCCGCGACTTCTTCCGCGTCTTCCTGCAAATGTCGGTCGTGCTGACCTTCGCCGGCGCGCAGCCGGTGGTGAAGGTCGGCCGCGTCGCCGGCCAGTTCGCCAAGCCGCGCTCGTCCGACAACGAGACCAAGGGCGAGGTGACGCTGCCGAGCTATCGTGGCGACATTATCAACGGCATCGAATTCGACGCCAAGTCCCGCATCCCTGATCCTGCCCGCCAGGAAATGGCATACCGCCAGTCGGCGGCGACGCTCAACCTTCTGCGTGCCTTTGCGCAGGGAGGCTATGCCAGCCTTGAGAACGTGCATCGCTGGATGCTCGGCTTCGTCTCCGACAGCCCGCAAGGCGAGAAATACGAGTCGCTCGCCAACCGCATCACCGAGACGATGGATTTCATGCGCGCGGTCGGCATTACGTCCGAAACCAATTTCGCGCTGCGCGAAACCGACTTCTACACCAGCCACGAGGCGCTGCTGCTCGGCTACGAGGAAGCGCTGACCCGTGTCGATTCGACCTCCGGCGACTGGTACGCCACGTCGGGCCACATGATCTGGATCGGCGACCGCACGCGCCAGCCCGACCATGCGCATGTCGAATATTGCCGCGGCATCAAGAATCCGCTCGGGCTGAAATGCGGTCCGTCGCTGACGCCGGACGGCCTGCTGGAACTGATCGACCTGCTGAACCCCGAGAACGAGCCGGGGCGGCTGACGCTGATCGCCCGCTTCGGTTCCGACAAGGTTGCCGACCATCTGCCGAAGCTGGTGCGCGCGGTGCAGAAGGAAGGCCGCAGCGTGGTCTGGTCGTCGGATCCGATGCACGGCAACACCATCGAAGCCGCCGGCTACAAGACGCGGCCCTTCGATCGCATCCTGAAGGAGGTGCAGACCTTCTTTGAGGTGCACCGCGCCGAAGGTACCCATCCGGGCGGCATCCATGTCGAGATGACCGGCAAGAACGTCACCGAATGCACCGGTGGCGCGCGCGCCATCACGGCCGAGGAGTTGCAGGACCGCTACCACACCCATTGCGATCCGCGCCTCAATGCCGACCAGGCGATCGAACTGGCCTTCCTGGTCTCGGATCTGTTGAAGAAGAGCCATCCGGTGCAGCACAAGCAAGTCGCGAACGGCTGAGCCTGGCAATTGGACCGATGAAGCAAAAGGCGCCTGGGAAACCCGGCGCCTTTTCCATTTTCGGCTTTTTTGTTTGTGCCTCCGACCGTGCTGGCGCGGCCGGCGAAAAGCGCAGGCTTCAGTCTTGCTTGTAGAGCAGCCAGCTCTTGCCGGCGCGGCCGGCCATGGCCGAATGCCTGGTGACGCGGTTGCGGCCACTGACTTTCGAGCGATAGAGCGCCCGATCCGCCTTGGTGTAGAGGTCTTCGGGGCCTTCGGCCTCGGATGCCATGCAGATACCCATCGATACCGTCACGGTGCCGTAATTCATGCCGGTCTGGCTGCTGGTGAAGGGGGTCTGCTCGATCAGCGTGCGGATGCGTTCCGCGATCTCGTAGGTCGCGTCCTCGCTGGCGCCCTCGATGATCAGCGCGAACTCCTCGCCGCCGGTGCGGGCGACGAACATGTCGCCGCGAATGCTGGTCCGGAAAATCTCGGCGATGATCTGGATGATCTTGTCGCCCACGGGATGGCCGTAGCGGTCATTGATGTCCTTGAACCGATCGATGTCGACAAGCACCAGGGCATTGAACAGGATACCCTTGTTGCTGTTGTAGATCCTGGTGATTTCCTTGTCGAAGGCGCGGCGATTCCAGATCTGGGTCAACGGATCCGTGTCGGCCAGCCGCTTGTATTCCTCGAGCTTCGACTTGACGCTCTCGAGTTCGGCCGTCTTGTCGCTCAGCGTCGAGGCGATCTGCCGGCCGTGATCGATCGTCGAATTGGTCGCGATGGTCATTGCATTGGCGATTTTTTGCAGAAGATCCTGGGAGAGCAGGCTGCGGTTGGTCAGGCCGCTCGATGTCTCATCGAGGATTCTGCCGTATTTTTCAATGTGGCTGCGTTCGCTGCGCAGGAGCGACGCGACCTCTTCGAGCTCGCGGGCGATGACGTCCCTGGCATGCTCGACGATGCCGGGGCCATGGTTATGGGCGAAGAAGGTGCGTCCGATCTGATCCAGCTCGTCCTGCGTCGGCCGGTTGCTCAGCGATACGACGGCGAGGCTGAGTTCGCGGTTGGTGCCGCTCAAGGCCTCATAGAAAATCTCATAGTTGCGTGGCAGACCGAGGACGCCAAGCTGGCGCATGGTGGCGACAACGGTGGTTGCGATATCGGTGCTTCGTTCGGTCGAGGCTGCTGCCGGCTGCATGTCTGATTCACTCTTCCCCTCGGATCCCGGCCAGAATTCGCGGGTCCATTGATCACCGACCTGGGGAGCGCTACCCGGTGCGCCAGAACATCTTGCGAAGAGGCGCGTCCCCACCTGCGCCCTTCGCTTGGGAGGATCATAGTTGCGTCGGCGCTAAAGTTTCCTTAATCCGCCCGACTTCCACAGGTTTTCTCTACCTGTGGCTGTAATCGCATGAATTTTTGCACAACCATCCCGGGACAACCCGCTGTTCGGTGGTCTTGAATGCGAAACTCCGCGGTGTGTTGCCGCAATTGAAACTGAATTTCGAATTCGCCGCGCCAATCGATGTCGTATTTGCTTGCGCGTAACCACCGCGAAGCTGGAATCCTGACAAGGATGCTGGAGACGAGGTTTCTTCGAGGAGTGCCGAAATGAGCAACAACCACCAGGGATCATGCCTGTGCGGAGCGGTCCGCTTCCGGACAAGCGGGGCGCTGCGTGGCGTTGTCTACTGCCATTGTTCGCAATGCCGTAAACAGAGCGGGCATTTTTATGCCGCGACCAATGTCGCCGATACCGACATCTCGATTGAAGGGACGGAAAGCATCACCTGGTATGAAGCGTCCGCTTTCGCCAGGCGCGGCTTCTGCAAGGCATGCGGATCGGTGCTGTTCTGGAAGGCAATGGATCAGGACTATATTTCGGTCATGGCGGGATCGTTCGACAAGCCGACCGCGCTCAAGGGCGAATGTCATATCTTCGTCGGGGACAAGGGCGACTATTATTCGATAGACGACGGGCTGCCGCAGTTTGAAAAGTCGACGCCATCCATACCGGTCGCCGAATGAAATTTGGACGATCCGCCTTATTCCATTGATCGGAGCATTGCTTTATCCCGGGCCGGTGATTCCGAGAGGGGCCTTGGCATGCAACGGCTGATCGATGCTTTTATCAATTCGGTGCGGGCATTTCGCAAGCTGGCCGCTCATGAGAAGGCATTTCAGCAGGAGCTGATGCTGCTGGCGCTCGCCTTGCCGGCCGGATGGTTCATTTCGGTCTCCTGGCGTGGTTATGCCTTGCTGATCGGCGCGGTGCTGCTGCTGATCATGGTCGAGGTTCTGAACACCGGCATCGAGGCGGCATGCGACGCGTTCAGCCGCGAGTTCAATGTCGACATCCAGCTGGCCAAGGATTGTGGCTCGCTGGCGGTGCTGATTTCGGTCGTGATCGCTGGCGGCGTCTGGGGCATTGCCCTGATCGAGCGCATAACGGGGGTGCCGATCTGAGACTTTGATCCCTATATGACAGTCACCAAAGGAGACCGTCATGGCAGAGGTCACGAATTCCTCGCTTCTCGAACGTCTGGGCCTGCCGGAAGACCTGCGCTGGCTGGCCGAAAAGTATCCGCGCGAGAACTGGCAGGGTCACGCCAACATTCACGGCATGGCCAATATGTGGCTGCAGCGGCACGACATGTTCCGCGAACTCGGCGGCATGCTCACCGGCGGCATTGGCAACTATCGCGAAGGCAGACTGGCGGCTCCCGATTTCGCGCGCTGGTTCGCACCGCGCCTCAACCATTTTCTCGGGGATCTCGATGGGCACCACAATGTCGAGGACTACCAGTATTTCCCGGCCTTCGCCAAGGCGGAGCCCCGTCTGAAACGCGGCTTCGACATTCTCGATGCCGATCACCACACGATCCACGAAGGACTGGAGCGCAACGCCGACGCGGCGAATGCCTTCATCCGCACACTTCAGGAGAGTGAGGACAAGCAGCGCTTCGCCGCCGATGCCTATGCCGACGAAAACAGCCGGCTGATCGCGATGCTGACCCGGCATCTCGCCGATGAGGAGGACCTGATCATCCCGCTCATTCTCGATCGGGGTGATCGGGCGCTCGGCATCGACTAACCGGTCAAACCTCCTTGGCGCGCTCCCGCTTGGCGATGTGGCGGGCGGCAAGCCAGGCAAGCACGGCCACGGCAAGGCCGATGCCAAGCCCGACGAACAGCCGCTCGTGGCGCATCAGCGCCTGGCCGATCAACTGTTCGGCTCCCAATCCGAAGACATAGCCGATCGTGCTGAACAGCACTGCCCAGATCACCGATGAGATGGCGTTGAGGATGACGAAGCGGGGCGCCGCTATGGTCGAAAGGCCGGCCGCGATGCCGCCGACCAGGCGCATGCCGTAAACGTAGCGGTTCGACAGCACAAATATGTTGGGGTGGGTGTTGAGCAGGCGGTAGGCGCGGCGAAAGCCGGGTCGTCGGCGCAGCCTGACGACATGGCGATTATCGGCGAAACTCCTGCCGAGGATGAAGAAGAAGGTGTCGCCCGCGAAGGCGCCCAGCGCCGCCGCGGCAACGGCATGCCACAGCACGAAAACATGCTGGTGGGCGAAGAAGCCACCCAGGATCGCGGCACTTTCGCCTTCGGCCACGCAGCCGAGAAAAACAGCCAGCAACCCGTATTGTTCGATGAAATGGTGGATCGCCTCGGTCATGACGCCGACTGCTGTGACAGTCTTTCATCGATCCGCTTGACCACTTCCGCCAGCCGCACGATCTCGTCGCGCATGCCGATGATCTGGCTGTGGCGCAGCTCGTCCAGTTTCTCATGCAGCGCCATGATCTCGATCTCGGCCTTCAGATTGACCTCGTAGTCGTGGGCGGCATCGATGCGGTCGCGTTCGGTCTGGCGGTTCTGCGCCATCATGATCACCGGCGCCTGCAGGGCGGCGATCATCGACAGCACGAGGTTGAGGAAGATGAAGGGGTAGGGGTCGAACGCATCGCGTGACAACAGCCAGACATTGCCTGATGTCCAGACGACCAGGAAGGCGATGAAGGTCAGGATGAAGGACCAGGAGCCGCCGATGCGGGCAATCGTATCGGCAAGGCGGTCGCCAAAGGTCTGATGGAAGGCGACGGCCTTGTTGGTGTCCCTGGTGATGGTGGTACGCTCGATGGTGCTTTGCAGCACCCGGCTTTCCAGCTGGCTCAGTCCATCCGGCTTACGCTTCAGCCAGCGGTTCGCCAGATCGTCGATCGTCTTGTTCATGGCTGTCTCCAAGCGCTTTGCTGCGCTAGAGGTAGAGGCTGCCGGCCCAGGCGGGAAGTGCTAGATTGAGGCGAACCGAGAGGGACCGATGGCCGACTTCAAGAAAATTCGCGCTCGCGCGGCAAATCGCAAGGGCGGCGAGGCGGAACTGACCTCCCTGTTGGGGCCGATGCCCGACAATGCGGCGGTGGCCGACATCACCGATGACCGTATCCTCTCGACGATGGCCGAGCGCGTCTTCGCAGCCGGTTTCGTCTGGCGGGTCATCGAGCAGAAATGGCCTGGATTCGAAGAGGCGTTCCTGCGCTTCGAACCCAAGCGGTTGCTGTTCCAGCCTGACGATTTCTGGCACGACCTGGCTTCGGATCAACGCATCGTGCGCAATCCGCAGAAGATCAAATCCGTTCGCGACAACGCCGCCTTCGTCGAGCGCGTGTCCAGGGAGCATCGTGGTTTCGGCCAGTTCCTCGCCGACTGGCCCGCCGACGACCAGGTCGGGCTGATGGCCTATCTCGGCAAGCATGGCAGCCGGCTCGGCGGCAACACCGGCCAGTATTTCCTGCGCTGGATGGGCTGGGACGCTTTCGTCATTTCGGCCGATATGGCCGCCGCCCTTCGCGACGCGGGCCTCGACATCGCCGAGAACCCGACATCGAAAAAGGATCTCGACAGGATCCAGGCCCAGATCAATCGATGGGTGAAGGAGACGGGCCTGCCGCGCCGGCACATTTCGCGCATCCTGGCGATGTCGATCGGAGAGAACCATTCGCCGCAATCGCTGCGCGAGTATATGGGCGACGATTGACGGTCTGAATTGGTCCAAGCGAACGCCATTGCGGGGCGAATTCCGCCGCGCTAAGTCAGCAGGCATGACCAAAAAACTCGACATACTGCGTATCGCCATTGCCCAGCTCAACCCGACGGTCGGCGATGTCGCCGGCAATCTTGCCAAGGCGCGAGAGGCGAGGGCGGATGCTGCCCGCCAGGGCGCCGATCTCGTGCTCTACACCGAGCTTTTCCTCGCCGGCTATCCGCCGGAGGACCTGGTGCTGAAGCCGGCCTTCCTCAGGGCATGCGAGCGGGCGGCCGAGGACTTTGCCAGGGATACTGCGGACGGTGGTCCGGGCGTCATCATCGGCACGCCGCTGAAGCGCAAGAGCGGCACGCATAATTCCATCGTCTTCGCCGATGGCGGCAAGATCATCGCCGAACGCTACAAGCTCGACCTGCCCAATTACGGCGAGTTCGACGAGAAGCGCGTTTTCCAGGCCGGGCCCGAGATCCAGGGGCCGGTCAACTTCCGTGGCGTGCGCATCGGCGTCCCGATCTGCGAAGACATCTGGGGCGAGGTCGGCATCTGCGAGACGCTGGCCGAAAGCGGCGCGGAAATCCTGCTGGTGCCGAACGGCTCGCCCTATTATCGCGCCAAGATCGACGTTCGCCACCAGGTCGTCATCAAGCAAGTCATCGAATGCGGCTTGCCGATGATCTATGCCAACCAGCTCGGCGGCCAGGACGAGCTGATCTTCGACGGCGCCTCCTTCGCCATCGGTGCGGACAAGACGCTCGCCTTCCAGATGAGCCAGTTCGAGGACGCGGTCGACGTCACCACCTGGAAACGTGCGGACAATGGCTGGGTCTGCTCGGAAGGACCGATGTCGAAAATCCCGGACAAGGAGGAGGCCGACTACCGCGCCTGCATGCTTGGCTTGCGCGACTACGTCAACAAGAACGGCTTCAAGAATGTGGTGCTCGGCCTGTCCGGCGGCATCGATTCGGCGATCTGTGCGGCCCTTGCGGTCGACGCGCTCGGCGAGGAGCGGCTGCGCGCCGTCATGATGCCTTACCGCTACACCTCGAAGGACTCGCTCAAGGATGCCGAGGACTGCGCCCGTGCACTTGGCTGCCGGTATGACATCGTGCCGATCTTCGAGCCGGTCGAAGGATTTTTGCACACGCTGACGCAGTTGTTCGAAGGCACCAAGGAAGGCATCACCGAGGAGAATTTGCAGAGCCGCGCGCGCGGCACCATCCTGATGGCGATCTCCAACAAGTTCGGCTCGATGGTCGTCACCACAGGCAACAAGAGTGAGATGTCGGTCGGCTACGCCACGCTCTATGGCGACATGAACGGTGGCTTCAATCCGATCAAGGACCTCTACAAGATGCAGGTCTATGCGCTGTCGCGCTGGCGCAACAGCCATGTGCCGCCGGGCGCGCTCGGGCCTTCGGGCGAGGTGATCCCGAAGAACATCATCGACAAGGCGCCGTCGGCCGAATTGCGTGAGAACCAGACCGACCAGGATTCGCTGCCGCCCTATCCGGTGCTGGACGATATTCTGGAATGCCTGGTCGAGAACGAGATGGGCGTCGACGACATCGTCGCGCGCGGTCATGACCGGGCGACGGTGACACGCATCGAACATCTGCTCTACATCGCCGAATACAAGCGCCGGCAGGCGGCACCGGGTGTAAAGATCACTAGGAAGAATTTTGGCCGCGACCGCCGCTATCCCATCACCAACCGTTTTAGGGATCGTGGATAGGCGTCCTTTCGCCTGCTGAGCGAGAGTGCGCGATACCGCGGCGAGAGTGCCATCATGCCGGATTGTGAGATCAGCTTCGACCTGTCACGCATCGATTTCCGCGCGACCTCCGACCTTTTGATGGCGAGCAACTGGGGAGCTGGACGCAGCGATGCGTTTCATCACCGAGCCTTTGCCAACTCGTTCTGCGCCGCCGCTTACATCGCCGGCAAGCAGGTCGGTTTCGGCCGGGCGATCACCGACCGCACGGTATTCGCCTATCTCGCCGACATCATCATCTGGCCCGAACATCGCGGGCAAGGCATCGGCTTGCGGCTGGTGCGGGCACTCATCGACCATCCTGAACTCAGCACCGTCTCGCACTGGAGCCTGTCGACCAGCGACGCGCATGGGGTCTATGAAAGACTGGGCTTCAAGGCATCGACGGATGGACGATACATGCGCCTCGATCGTGCGGCATCTGCCGGGTAAGCAACGCGCTACGACGACAGGCACCGGTCGCGACTGTTGCAAAATCGCCTCATCGGCTGGTCCAGCACTGCTTTTGGCCATGGCTTGCCTTGGCGAACGATCGAAGCGTCCCTATAACGACCTCTCCGCGATTCCCTTCAGGGAGGACCGAATGCTAGGATTTGACATCGTTATGCGAGGCCGCGAAGCCTAGGTCTGAGCCGGTGTTCCGAACTATCGGAACCATTCCGGACGCAGAAAAGGCATTTGCCGCTGCCGGTCGCCGCCCATTGGGCGGGCGACCAACCATAGCCGAACCTCCGCATTCATGGGCAATTGCCCGGCGCGGTTTATCAATTTTCGACCTTACTGGGATCGGGCTCGTTTGCGCCCGAATGACATCATGGCTCGTTTTAAGATCGATTTGCGCGCCAGCGCCTTTCGCAGTGTTCTTGGGTTCACGCTCATCCATTGGCGGCGCCAGCCCTGGCGGCTTTCGCTGATCATGGGCGGTTTCCTGCTGTCGACGCTGGCCGACGTGCTGACACCGCTCTATTCCGGCCGGCTGGTCGATGCCGTCGCCAGCAGCGCCGGCGCGGACGCGATTGCCTGGAATGCCGCGATGACGGCATTCCTGATTCTGATGGCGCTGGCGCTCACCGGCGTCGTGCTGCGCAACCTTGCCTTCATGGCGATCGTCGAATTGACTCTGAAGATGATGGCCGACATCGCGGCGGACGCTTTCCATCGCGTCCAGCGCTTTTCCACCGACTGGCATGCCAACTCGTTTGCCGGCTCGACCGTGCGCAAGGTGACGCGGGGCATGTGGGCGCTCGACCTGCTCAACGACACTATCCTGATCGCGCTGCTGCCGTCCGTCGTCATGCTCCTAGGCTCGACGCTGCTGCTCGGCTGGTTCTGGCCGCTGATGGGCGCGGTGGTCGCGGCTGGCTCCGTGCTGTTCATCATGGTGACGGCGATGCTGTCGCTTGGCTATGTGGCGCCGGCGGCAAGACTTGCCAACACCTGGGATACGCGGCTGGGTGGCTCGCTGGCCGACGCGGTGAGTTGCAACGCCGTGGTCAAGGGCTTTGGCGCCGAGGAGCGCGAGGAGCGCCGCCTCGCCAGGGTGGTCGCCAAATGGCGTGCGCGCACACGGCGCACCTGGGTGCGCGGCACCATTAACGGCACCACGCAAGGAGCGCTGCTGCTGGTCATGCGGGCTGCGGTGATCGGCCTGGCGCTGATGCTGTGGTCGTGGGGGCAGGCGAGCGCCGGCGATGTCGCCTTTGTGCTGACCTCGTTCTTCGTGCTGCAAGGCTATTTGCGCGATATCGGCACGCATATCCGCAATTTGCAGCGTTCGATCAACGACATGGAGGAACTGGTCGATTTCCAGTCCGAACCGCTCGGCATTGAAGATCGGCCTGGCGCCGGACCGATTGCCATCACGCAGGGCCACATCGCCTTCGACAACGTCACCTTTCACTACGGCAATCACCGGTCGCCGCTCTATCGCGACTTTTCGGTGGATATCGCACCGGGTGAACGTGTCGGGCTCGTCGGTCACTCGGGCTCGGGCAAGACCACCTTCGTCAAGCTCATCCAGCGGCTTTATGACGTGAACGCGGGAACGATCGCGATCGACGGCCAGGATATCTCGCAGGTCGCCCAGGCGTCGCTGCGCGGCCAGATCGCCATCGTCCAGCAGGAACCGATCCTGTTCCACCGTTCGCTGGCCGAAAACATCGCCTATAGCAGGCCAAGCGCCAGCCAAGAGGAGATCGAGCATGCCGCGAGACTGGCGAGCGCGCACGATTTCATCGCCAACCTGCCGAAAGGCTATGGCACGCTGGTCGGCGAGCGTGGCGTGAAACTGTCGGGCGGCGAGCGTCAGCGCGTGGCTATCGCCCGTGCTTTCCTGGCCGACGCGCGCATCCTGATCCTGGACGAGGCGACATCGAGCCTCGATTCGGAATCGGAGGTGCTGATCCAGCAGGCGATGGAACGGCTGATGGTCGGCCGCACGACGCTGGTCATCGCGCACCGGCTTTCGACGGTGAGGGCGCTCGACAGGCTGCTGGTGTTCGATCGCGGCAAGATCGTCGAGGAGGGCTCGCATGACGAGTTGATCCGCCTGAAGGGCGGCATCTACCGCCGCCTGTTCGAGCGCCAGGCGCTGGAACTGACCAAGGGCCTCATGGTCTGACCCGAGATGGCCTCCGGCTTAGGCTGGAGGCCATCTCCATCACGCGCTGCGAGACTTCCGAGCCCCTGTCACCCGGCTTATGCGGGCTGAGCAAATCCGCCTGTGAAGCCGTTTTTTCAGATATCGGGTTGCGATGTCTGTTTACGTTACCGACCGAGATTCGTTGCCTCTACTTTTGGTTGTTGTATGGTGCACAAGCAACCTAAACGGTCTTCGCAATGCATCTTGCTTCCGGAACTACTGGCGTGGAAAAGGTGGCTGCGCCATCGGTGCTGGAATCTCAGCATGGCTCGGTTCGGCCGCTCGCCGCCGAAGATCTCGAACGCGTCGCCGCACTCTTCCTGACGCAGTTTCGCCGGCGTCGCCGTCACCTCCTCGATCGCGCGATCGCGGAGACGGCCGAGTATATGAGAAAGATCTATCTTGACCCCGCCGGCCAGTCCGGTGAGAGCAGTGCCCTTGTCCAGTTCAACCCACAGGGCGATCTGGGTGGGTTCCTTGGCGTCCTGAAAGCCCGTTACGAACTCAACGGAGCGGCATTGAATGCGGCGATCATCGGTCCGTTCATGGCCGACCCTGGCGCCGATCACGGCTCGGCCGGACCGCAATTGCTGCGCGCCTTGCATCAAGGCGAATTCGATCTGCAGCTGACGGATTCGGCCAACCGGGTATCCCTGGCCTTCGCGCGTCCGATGAAATACCAGCTCCTGCCGGTCCATTGTCTGGGATGGACCTATATCTTCCGGCCAGCCGCGATGGCGGCCGCCGCACTGCACCGTAAATGGCCACGGCTGCCTCGCCTTGCACTCGAACCCTGCGCGAGGGCGTTCGATGCTCTCACGAAGCGAAGGTTCGAACCGCCCGTCCAGCCTTCATCGTCGCATCGGGTCCATGCCGAGCCGATCAACGCCGCGCAATTTGCCGAGCGGCTGCCAGCCCTCCTGTCGGATTACGCTCTTCGGCCGAGTTGGAGGGATGGCGAGCTGCCGCGGCTGCTCGCACTGGCGGCCGAGAAGCGAGCCGACGGCCCGCTTCATTTTGGCGGGACTTACGACGGAACCGGCAGAATGCTCGGCTGCTATGCCTTCTACGGTCAAGCCGGCGACATGGCGAACCTGTTGCAAATCCAGGCGTCCGCACCTCACTGGGGCTCGACGCTGGATGGCCTTGTCGCCGCCGCGCGGGATATGGGCTGCGTGGGCATCAGCGGGCAGACCCAGGGCAGGTTCATGTCCCACCTCTTCGGTTATAGGAATCTCATCTTCCGCTATGCCGGGGGGACGATGGTCCGCTCGCGAATCGCCGAGGTCAGGGAGGCGGTCCGCTCCGGCGACATCGCTATCGGCGGCTTGATGGGCGACCGCTGGACCCGCCTCAGTTCCGACGACTTCGGCCGCTGATCGCCTTCGACTTATCTCTTCGGGGGCGCCGCCGGCCATGCGCGGCCTGAGGCGCGCCCCGGCCCGGTCTTTTCATTCCAGCCGCCATGTTCTATGTCTGCGGCAAGGTGCGGGGGCGCATCTTGTCAATCACAAAGGCATCCGGTACGCCCCGCTCATGACAGTTACCGTTCGTTTCGCCCCGTCACCGACCGGCCGCATCCATATCGGCAATGCGCGCACCGCTCTGTTCAACTGGTTGTTTGCCCTCAACAACAAGGGCCGTTTCATCCAGCGCTTCGACGACACCGACGTCGCCCGCTCGAAGCAGGAATTCGCCGACGCCATCCTTTACGACCTGCACTGGCTGGGCATTTTCCCGGATGCCACCGAGTATCAGTCGCGACGCTTCGAAATCTATGACGCGGCGGTCGAGCGGCTGAAGGCTGCGGGTGTCCTTTACGCCTGCTACGAAACGCCGGAAGAACTCGACCTCAGGCGCAAGGTGCGCCGCACGCGAGGCTTGCCGCCAGTCTATGGCCGCGAAGCACTGGCGTTGACGACGGAGCAGGTGGCCGAATATCAGGCCGACGGGCGCAGGCCCCACTGGCGCTTCCTGCTGCCCAATTTCTCCAGCGATCCGCTGCAGCCGGAGCGCACCGAGATCCACTGGGACGATCTGGTGCGTGGCGAGGAGACGGTGGATCTGGCTTCGCTGTCCGATCCGGTGCTGGTGCGCGAGGACGGCACCTATCTCTACACGCTGCCCTCCGTCGTCGACGATATCGAGATGGGCATCAGCCACGTCATCCGCGGCGACGATCATGTCACGAACACCGGCGTGCAGATCGCCCTGTTCAAGGCGCTGGGCGCCGAGCCGCCCGTTTTCGGCCACCACAATCTCCTGACCACCGTCTCGGGCGAGGGACTCTCGAAGCGCACCGGCGCGCTTTCCATCGAGAGCCTGCGCGAGGACGGCATCGAGCCGATGGCCGTCGCTTCGCTGGCCGTGCTGGTCGGCACATCGGAGAATGTCGCGGCCGCGCATGACCTGGCCGAACTCGCCGGCCATTTCGACCCGGCCGCGACCTCGAAATCGTCGTCCAAGTTCGACCCGGCCGAGCTGTTCGTGCTCAACCGGGTGCTGCTGCACCGTATGCCGTTCGCCGAGGCGCGGGACCGGCTGATGGTGCTGGGTATTTCCGGCGAACACGCCGAGCCGTTCTGGCTGGCGGTGCGCGGCAATCTCGACCGGCTGGCCGATGCGATTGCCTGGTGGCGTGTCCTGCGCGAAGGGCCGCGGGAGATGCCCGAATTTTCCGATGACGACCGCGATTTTCTCCACCAAGCACTCGATCTCCTGCCTGAGGAGCCGTGGAACGGGACGGTCTGGAAGGATTGGACCGGCAAGATCAGGGAAGCGACCGGCCGCAAGGGCAAGGCGCTGTTCATGCCGCTCAGGCTTGCCCTTACTGGACGGTCTTCGGGGCCGGAGCTTGCAGATCTATTGCCGCTGATGGGTCGGGAAGGAACGTTGGCCCGACGACCCTGACCTTGCGCTGTTCCGGGGGCAGGGCCGAAACGGGCGATGTCACCGGCCTGGCCGAAAGACGTTTGATGGCTTCACGGTCGAGCCCGCCTTGCATGTTGGCCAGGGTCTCGGGGTCGGCACCCGGATCGGGCTTCGAGGCCGGTACCGGAACAGACGGCGCCGCGTCCGGTTCGGGCTGTGATTGTTGCTGGCTTGGCGAGTTGCCGCCAATGATCTGGAAATTCTGCGCGGCATTGCAGCCGCAAGCGGGTGGCCGCGACATGTTGGGCTGTTTGTAGAGATAGGCGGTCGGCAACTCGCCGTAGGGCCTGCCGGTGACCGATGACGTCATCGATGCCGAATCGTCGTCCATGCCGCGCGAATAGAAGACCTGCATCTCGGTACCGGGGCAGGCCGATTCGCAATTCTTCTGGTCGCGCTCGAAATCGCCGGCCGAGGCGGCGTTCGACATGGGGAAGAAATATCCGTCGCAAGTGCGCACGCAACTGGTGTGGAATTCGCCGCCGCTGCCCGCAACGTCCGGAATGCCGGGCTGGTTCAGGACGCGGCTGACATCGCTTTCTTCGCCCGAATCGTCAGGCTGGTCCAACGTATCGATCCGCCGGTTGTCGCCGCCGAAAAGCTGGTCGAACAGGTTGGCATTGTCCCCATCTTCACGATTGGCTTCCTGCGGAGGCGCGCGACGGGGCCCCACCGCATCGTCACGGCAGTCATTGGCATCGAGCGCCGCCAGGATGCGGCCGCGGTCGCGGCGTGAGCCGCCGCCGGCGAGCTGGGCACGCTTGGCCTGTAGACTGTCGAGATTGGCGTTCATGCGCTCGATGGTGGCGTTCAGCCCGGCACACTGGTTGATGTTGCGTGAAAACAGCGAGAACCCGCAACCGGCGCTGCTCGCCTGACCGCGAGCCTTCGAGATCTGGTCGCGCTGCCTTTCGATCGCGGCGTCGTATTTCCGCACCAATGCCGGGCCTCCGCCACCGCCGCGTGAGGTCGCGGCGAGGTCAGCCTCCAGTTGACGGCAGACCCGCGAAGCGGCCTGCGGCTCGCTGACCGCCGCGCCGGACAGCAGGAGGCCGAGCAGCACGGCAGCATGCGCCTGCTTCAAACCTCCGCTTGCCATCCGCCTCGATCCCGCTTGCCAGTAATGGCCAAGGCTACGCCGTTCGCGGTTAATCGTCCATTTCGGAAGTCATCTTGTGTCGGCTGAAAAGCGGCGCGCATTCGATGGTGCCCGTCAGCCGCGGCAATGGGCATGGCCGGCCGTCAGAACTTGTAGTTCATCCCGATCCTGACGGTACTGAACGTATTGTCGAAGGTCGTATTGGAGTTGGGCGCGTAGTTGATCGTCTGGTCCCGCAGGTCGACATATCGATATTCGGCATTTGCCGACCAATGATCGGTGATTGCCTGCTCCAGCCCTGCGCCAATCGTCCAGCCAACCTTGGTGTTCTTTTCGGAATAGCTGTTGGCGGGTCCGTCGAGATATTGGTTTTCGACGCCTCCGAAAGCAAGGCCGCCAGTCCCGTAGACAAGGGTGCTGTCGAAAGCATAGCCCGCCCTGGCGCGGATCGTTCCGAACCAATCCACCTTGGTGTCGTAGACATCACCTCCGCCGACATTGATCTCGTCGGAATGTCCCTTGATATCGGCGCCCGAAATATCGGCCTCGATTCCAAGAACCGCGGAATTGACCTGGTAATTGTAGCCGATCTGGACACCGCCCAGAAAGCCGTCGGTGTCATAATCCTGCGTGCCCCGGATCGTTGGCGTGTTTGGCAGGTTGTAGGTCGCGTCGGTGCTGCCAAAACCATAGCCGAGATGCCCGCCGACATAGACGCCGGACCAGTCATGCACGGTCGGCTCCGACCCGATGGCGTCGGCGGCGAACGCCTCTGCGCCAGTCACAATCAGCATTGCCGAAGCGAGCAACAGGGCTCTCATGACATTCTCACGGCCTAGTCAGACGGCCTGACCATATCAAATTGATCCGTGCCGTGAAATCCGCATTCGTTCAATGCGGGATTTCTCGATCAAGAGTTGTGGGGTCGCAACACTTGATCCGCCCAGCGCGGGGCTGGATCAATCGGGTCGCGAGAGCCAGTTCAGTCCAGATTGGCGATCGCTTGCGCCTTGTGCGCCGCTTCGACCACCGCCAGTGCGGTCATGTTGACGACGCCGCGCGAGGTCACCGAGGGCGTCAATATGTGCGCCGGCTTGTCGGTGCCGAGAAGGATGGGGCCGACATGCAGGGCATCCATCATGGCGCGCAGTGCCGTTAGCGTGATGTTGGCCGAATCGAGGTTCGGGAACACCAGGAGATTGGCTTCGCCCTTCAGGCGTGAATGCGGATAGACGCGCTGGCGCAGATGCTCCGACAAAGCGGAATCGGCGTGCATTTCGCCATCGCACTGCAGTTCCGGTGCGATGCGCGCCAGAATGGCCGCGGCCTGACGCATCTTCAGGGCGCTCGGCGAATCGCGCGAGCCGAAATCCGAATGCGACAGCAGCGCCGCCTTCGGCTCGATGCCGAAGCGCTGGATTTCCTCGGCCGCCAGCACGGTCATCTCGGCGATTTCGTCGGCCGTGGGGTCGACGGAGACGTGAGTGTCGGTGAGGAAGACGATGCCGCGCTGCGAGATCAGCATGGAAAGGGTCGACAGGTCCCGGTCCTTGATGCCGGTGCGCGGCCCAATGATCAGCGTCACATTGCGCAGATGCCGCTCGAAACGGCCTTCGAGGCCGCAGATCATGGCGTCGGCGTCGCCGCGCTTGAGCGCCAGCGCCGCGATCACCGTGTTGTCGGTGCGCACCATGGTGCGCGCGGCCTCCGTCGTCACGCCGCGGCGGCCGGCGAGTTCGATCAGGAGGTCGACATAGTGGCGGTAGCGCGGATCGTCCTCCGGGTTGATCAGGCCGAAATCGACACCGGGCTTGATGCGCAGGCCGTAACGCTTCAGCCTGACCTCGATGACATGTGGGCGGCCGATCAGAATCGGTTCGGCGATGCCTTCCTCGAGCACAACCTGGGCGGCACGCAGGACACGCTCGTCCTCGCCGTCGGCGTAGATGACGCGCTTGGCGCTGGAAGCCTTGGCGGAGGAGAATACCGGCTTCATCACCAGGCCGGAGCGGAAGACGAAGCGGTTCAGCTTGTCGATATAGGCGGCGAAGTCGGCGATTGGCCGCGTCGCCACGCCAGTGTCGCAGGCTGCCTTGGCCACCGCCGGCGCAATGCGCAGGATGAGACGCGGATCGAAGGGCGAGGGGATCAGGAACTCCGGGCCGAAGACCGGCGTCTCGCCGGAATAGGCGCGCGCGGCGACATCGGACGGTTCTTCGCGGGCAAGGGCGGCGATCGCCCGCACCGCCGCCATCTTCATCTCCTCATTGATGGCGCTGGCGCCGCAGTCGAGCGCGCCCCTGAAGATGTAGGGGAAGCAAAGCACGTTGTTGACCTGATTGGGAAAATCGGATCGGCCCGTGCAGATCATGGCGTCGGGACGCGCCGCCCGCGCCACTTCCGGCATGATCTCCGGATTGGGATTGGCCAGCGCCAGGATCAACGGCTTCGACGCCATGTGCTGGAGCAGTTCCGGCTTCAGCACGCCGGCGGCGGAGAGGCCGAGGAAAACATCTGCGCCCGGTATGACGTCGGCCAGCGTGCGCGCCTCGGTGTCCTTTACATAGGGGTCTTTCCAGCGGTCCATCTCGTCGACACGGCCCTTATAGGCGACGCCGAACCGGTCGGTGACCCAGATGTTCTCGACGCGCACGCCGAGCGAAACCAGCAGATTGAGGCAGGCGAGGGCGGCGGCGCCGGCGCCTGAGGTAACGACCTTGATCTCCGAAATGGTCTTGCCGGCGAATTCCAGCCCGTTGAGCACGGCGGCGGCGACGATGATGGCGGTGCCGTGCTGGTCGTCATGGAACACCGGTATGCTCATGCGAGCCTTCAGGCGTTCCTCGACCTCAAAACACTCCGGCGCCTTGATGTCCTCGAGGTTGATGCCGCCGAAGGTCGGTTCCAGAGCCGCGACGGTCTCGACCATGCGCTCGATTTCCGGCGCGTCGATCTCGATGTCAAAGACATCGATGCCGGCGAACTTCTTGAACAGGACCGCTTTGCCCTCCATCACCGGCTTGGAGGCCAGCGGCCCGATATTGCCGAGGCCGAGCACGGCCGACCCGTTCGACACGACGCCGACCAGGTTGGCGCGCGCCGTGTAGTCGGCGGCAGTCGCGGGATTGTCGCGGATCTCGAGGCAAGGGGCGGCGACGCCAGGCGAATAGGCGAGCGCCAGGTCGCGCTGGTTGCCGAGCGGCTTGGTCGCCTGGATCTCGAGCTTTCCCGGCGTAGGATGCTTGTGGAAGTAGAGGGCGGCTTCGTCGAGGTCCGAACGTGCCGTTTTCTTGTTCTCGCCTTCCATGCGGCCGCTCCTCGAAACCTGCTTCGGGAGTCCTTTTAGCATGAGGCCAAGGTTTTTCACGACGCTAATTGACGCGCCGGCAGCTTTAAATGCCGGCGCGTCAAAATCCATTATTTATCAGTTTGTTACCGATGTTTCATGCGAAATCAGGTTGCGCTGCTTCGCAGGCTCGCCGGTCAAAACGCGCTAACGTAGAGGCCTCCGTCGACGGGTATATTCTGTCCGGTCAGATAGCCGGCATGGACAGAGCACAGGAAGGCGCAGATCTGGCCGAATTCCTCCGGCGTGCCGAGCCGCTTGGCCGGTACGTCGGCGCTGATGCGGGTCTTGCGCGCCGCGGCCGCCTTGGGATCCTCCGGCGTGCCGGCCTCATGCGGGCCGCGCAGCCGGTCGGTGTCGAGCTTGCCCGGCAGCAGGCTGTTGATGGTCACGTTGCGCTCGATCACCGTGCGCGCCACGCCGGCAAGGAACGACGTCAGGCCGGCGCGCGCACCCGATGAGAGGTCAAGGCCGGGGATCGGGACGTAGACCGACAGCGAGGTGATGTTGACGATGCGCCCGAAGCCGCGCGCCGCCATGCCGTCGATGACCGCCTGCACCAGTTCGATCGGTGTCACCATGTTCTGGGTAACGCCTTCGAGGATTTTTCCACGATCGAGCTCGCGGAAATCGCGGAGCGGCGGCCCGCCATTGTTGTTGACGAGGATGTCGGGTTCCGGACAGGCGGCGAGCAACGCCTTTTGTACCTCCGGCTTCGAAACGTCGCCGACGACTTCCGTCACCGTCACGCCATGGCGTTGGCGCAGCTCCGCGGCGGTTTTGGCGACCAGCTCCGCATTGCGCCCATTGACGACGATGTCGCAGCCTGCCTCGGCCAGCGCCATGGCGCAGCCACGCCCGAGCCCCTTGCTCGAAGCGCAGACGATGGCCTTCTTTCCGCGGATACCAAGATCCATGACGATTTCTCCTTTGATTTGCCCGGCAGGCTAGCGCCAGCGCTGGACCAATCGCAACCGTCATACGGTTGTTGCATGAATCGGGGCATAGGCTGCTCGAAAGCAAGGGTGAATCCGATGTCAGGCCAAGAGCCCCGCACTTTCCGCAGCATGTTCATTTCCGATGTCCATTTGGGCTCGAAAGCGGCGAAGGCCGATTTCCTGATCGATTTCCTGCGCTACCACGATGCCGACATCATCTATCTGGTCGGCGATATCGTCGACGGCTGGCGCCTGAGGCGCAGCTGGCACTGGCCGCAAAGCCACAATGACGTCGTGCAGAAACTGCTGCGCAAGGCGCGCAAGGGCGCCTCGATCACCTATATCGCCGGCAATCACGACGAATTCGCCCGTCAGTTCCAGGGCGTGCATTTCGGCGGCATCGTCGTGGCCGACCGCGCCATCCACGAAACCGCCGATGGTCGGCGACTGCTGGTCATCCATGGCGACCAATTCGATACCGTCGTCCACAACCAGCGTTGGCTCGCTTATCTCGGCGACCATGCCTATGACGCCGCCATGCAGGTCAACCGGGTGATCACGCGGCTGCGCCAACTGCTCGGCCTGCCTTATTGGTCGTTTTCGTCCTGGGCCAAGGTCAAGGTCAAGAAGGCCGTGAACTTCATCGGCTCGTTCCAGACGGTGCTCAGCGAGGAAGCGCGACGCTCGCATGTCGACGGTGTCATCTGCGGGCACATCCACCATGCCGCCATCGAAAGCTATGGCGACGTGCAATATATCAACACCGGTGACTGGGTGGAGAGCTGCACCGCCGTGGTCGAGCATTTCGACGGCCGCATGGAGATCCTGACCTGGGCGCATGTGCTGCCCAAGGCGCCTGACGAGCCCTTCATCCCGATGCTGATCGAGGACAGGGTGGTGCATGCGGCCTGAGGTGGAAGCCGGCCCTGTAATTTCTGGTGTTAATCGACTGGTCCAGCCGGTTTCGTCCGGTTTTTCCTCATGTTAAGGATCGGTTTGCGCTGCTCGCCGGTCGTTGAGCGCAGCGTCATTGGATCGATTCATGCCGCTGCCGCCGCTTTCGCCCGAACAACTCGTGAAGCCGAGCCGTTTTGAGCTGCGCATGAGCTTGATCTTCGGCACGTTGTTCATATCGCTTGGCACCCATTTGCCCTATTTCCCGCTTTGGCTGCAGGCCAATGGGTTTCACGCCGAACAGATCGCCGTCATCCTTGCGGCGCCCATGTTCCTGCGCGTGGTGACGACACCGCTGCTGACGACGCTTGCCGATCGAGCCAGGGACCGCGCCGATGTCTATGTCGTGCTCGTCGCGGCCTCGCTGCTGTTGTCCGCGGGGTATTTCCTGACGCCGACCTACGCGACGGTGCTGGCGGTGTCGTTGCTGCTGACCATTGTCTGGACGCCGCATTCGCCGATCGCCGATTCACTGGCGCTTTCGGGCGTGCGCCGCTTCGGGTCCAACTATGCGGGCATGCGCAAATGGGGATCGATCTGCTATCTCCTGGCCAATGTCGCGGGCGGCTTCATTCTGGCGGCTACTGGTCCCCGGGCCGTTCCGGTGATCATATTCCTTGCCCTTGGCGCGGCACTCGCCGCAGGCCTGATGGCGCCGCGCCTGGGGAAGCCGCGCAAGGCCTCGCCGCTGTCGGCGACGGAAATCCAGCAGGCGGCGCCGGGCCTGTTCAATGCCTATTTCCTCTATTTCACGCTTGGTGTCGGCATCATCACAGCCAGCCACGCCTTCCTTTATGGCTTCGTCTCGATCTATTGGAAATCGATCGGCATCAGCGATTCCGTCGTCGGCCTGCTATGGGCATGGGGGGTGGTGTCCGAGGTCTGCATGTTCCTGTTTTTCAATCGAATATTCGCCTCCGTACCCGTCGTCCGGGTTATGCTCATTGCCGGCATCGGCTCGATCGTGCGTTGGATCGCCTTTCCGCTGGTGTGGCCGCTCGGCCTTGGCGTCGGCGGCTTTTTCGCAGTGCAGTCGCTGCATTCGGTGTCTGTCGCAATGGTGCTGATCGGCCTGCAGAAGATGATCGCCGAAACCGTCTCAGAAGAACGCACGGGCGCCGCGCAAGGCATCGCCTATTTCTTCAATGGCTTCTTCATGGCCGCCGTCACGCTTGCCTCCGGTCCGCTCTATGACCGCCTCGGCGTCGATGGCTTCCTGGCGATGATCCCGATCGCGATCATTGGCCTCGTGCTGATCGGACTTGCGGCGCGCTCAGCCCCACAGCGCCCGGTCCGGGGGTGAGACGAGCGATCCCTGGTAGACAAGACCCGGCACACGATCCCGGGCAAGCAGCAGCGGGCCGTCGAGATCGACGAAATCGGCTCCTTGCGCGAGCAGAACGGCCGGCGCCATTGCCAGCGAGGTGCCGACCATGCAGCCGACCATGACGCCGAAACCCAGTTCGCGAGCGCGGTCGCGCAAGGTTAGCGCCGCCGTCAGCCCGCCGGACTTGTCGAGCTTGATGTTGACGGCATCGTAGAGTCCGACAAGGGATTCGAGGTTTCCTGCTTCATGAACGCTCTCGTCTGCGCAGATCGGGACCGGGTGCGCTATGTGGCGCAGGATGCCGTCCCCGCCCGCTG
The DNA here is from genome assembly GCF_004792065.1 of Mesorhizobium sp. M8A.F.Ca.ET.165.01.1.1. Taxonomy (NCBI): domain Bacteria; kingdom Pseudomonadati; phylum Pseudomonadota; class Alphaproteobacteria; order Hyphomicrobiales; family Phyllobacteriaceae; genus Mesorhizobium; species Mesorhizobium sp. M8A.F.Ca.ET.165.01.1.1. Next base: position 482,410 of record NZ_SRTH01000003.1, read on the forward strand.
GCAGCGGCTGCTCGATCAGGGCGATGCCCTGCTCGGCGGCAAAGGCGAGGTTCGCGACGATGTTGTCGTCGGTCCAGCCTTCATTGGCATCGAGGATCAACCGGCTCTCGGGCGCGGCCTGTCTCACCGCCCGGATGCGGGCGATGTCGTTGTCGCCGCCGATCTTGACCTTGAGCAGCGGCCGGCCGGCGTTGGCGCGGGCCTGCGCCGCCATCGCCTCGGGTTCTCCGAGCGACAGCGTGTAAGCGGTTTCGAGCCGATGCAACGGGTCCGGCCAGATTGCGTTCGCCACCGGATTGCCGCTGATCTTGGCTTCAAGATCCCAAAGGGCACAGTCTACAGCGTTGCGCGCCGCCCCGGCAGGCATTGCGTCGAGCAGGGCGATGCGGTCCATCCCGCCGGCGATCCGGTCACTCATCGCCTGGATCGCGTCATGGACACCAGCCATGGTCTCGCCATAGCGCCTGTAGGGAACGCATTCGCCACGCCCGCTATGGCCACCCTGGCTGATCGTGCAGGTGATGACCTCGGCCTCGGTCTTGGAGCCGCGCGAAATGGTGAAGGTCCCGGCGATCGGAAAACGCTCGGCCTCGACCGAAATGACACGCGCCATATTTTTCTGCTCCGGCTATGCGAGAAGGGTTGTCGGCAAATCGACAAGGTCGGACCCATCAGGCTAAACAGGACGCCATGTTGACCATCGGTAAACGCGACGCAAGCGGCACGACCGCCTCGGGGGCTGATCACGACCCGCGCGTGGCGGTCGGCGAGGAGGGTGGCGTCCTCGGCTGCGCGTTTTCCGGAGTCTGGACGACACGGACCGTGGCGCTGATCGACGCCGAGATGCGCAAGATCGAGAAGCGAAGCGGTTTCAAGACGTTGGCGCTCGATCTTTCGAAAATCGAGAAGATCGATACCGCCGGCGCCTGGCTGATTGACCGGCTGGTCAGCGTCTTCGAGAAGAAGAATGTCGAGGTCCGGCTGCAAGGCCAAAGTGACGTCGCTTCCATATTGCTCGAAGCAGTCGGCGAAGCCGTCCGGCGCGAGCCCGAATCCGGACCGGCGCGGCCGCCCAACATTGTCATTCGGGCGCTGGAGGCGGTTGGCCGGCGCGTCTACGAGATGCGCGACGATTTCCTCGCCTCGATGAACATATTGGGCGCCACCATCCGCGGCGCGCAGATGAAGCTCGGCCGCGGCCATGCGGTCAACCCGGCAGCGATCTTCAACCAGATCGATCGCATGGGCGTCGGCGCTATCCCCGTGGTGGTGCTGATGTCGGCGATCGTCGGGGCCATCGTCGCCCAGCAGGGCGCCTATCAGCTCAGTTATTTCGGCGCCGACATCTTCGTCGTCGATCTCGTCGGCGTGCTGATCCTGCGTGAACTCGGCGTGCTGATGACGGCAATCATGATCGCCGGCCGCTCCGGCAGCGCGATCACCGCCGAAATCGGCTCCATGAAGATGCGCGAGGAGGTCGATGCGCTGAAGGTCATCGGCCTCAATCCGATCGGCGTCCTGGTCTTTCCGCGGCTGGTTGCCCTGGTGATCGCCTTGCCCTGCCTGACGATCATCGCGAATTTTGCCGCACTTGGCGGCGGCATTGTCGCCGCCTGGCTTTACTCCGATATCCCGCCCGCTGCCTTCATCGACCGGTTGCGTGTCGCAATCGATCTCAGCACGATTTTCGCCGGCCTGATCAAGGCGCCGTTCATGGCCATGATCATCGGCACGATCGCCTCCGTCGAGGGCATGAAGGTTGGCGGCAGCGCCGAATCGCTCGGCCAGCACGTGACCGCTTCGGTGGTGAAGTCGATCTTCGTCGTCATCATCCTCGACGGGCTTTTCGCCATGTTCTACGCAGCGATCGAGTTCTGACAAGATGGCGAAGGGCAATGGGGTCGAGGTGAAGGACGAGGTCGACAGCGAAATCGTCCTTTCGGTGCACGACGTCACCGTTGCCATTGACGACAAACTGATTCTCGACAAGCTGTCGCTCGACATCACGCGCGGCGAAATACTGGGGTTCGTCGGGGCCTCGGGCGCCGGCAAGTCCGTGCTGTTGCGCACCATTCTGGGCTTGATGCCCAAGCAGTCGGGAACAATCAAACTGTTCGGCGTCGACGTCGACAAGGCAAGCGACATCGAGCGGCTGCGCATCGACATGCGTCTTGGCGTGTTGTTCCAGCATGGTGCGCTGTTTTCGGCGCTGACCGTGATGGAGAACGTGCAGGTGCCGATGCGCGAATATCTCGACCTGCCAAGGAAGCTGATGGACGAGCTGGCGCTGCTCAAGATCGAGCTGGTCGGGCTGCCGCCGGATGCGGCGCAGAAGTTTCCCTCCGAACTCTCCGGCGGCATGATCAAGCGCGCCGCGCTTGCCAGGGCGCTGGCGCTCGACCCCGACATCGTCTTTCTCGACGAGCCGACGTCGGGCCTCGACCCGATCAGCGCGGCCGAGTTCGACGAACTCGTCGTCAAGCTGCGCGACACCATGGATCTGACCGTCTACATGGTGACCCACGACCTCGATACGCTGTTTACAGCCTGCGACCACGTGGCGGTGCTGGGCAAGAAAAAGGTCCTGGTCGAAGGCACTATCGACGACATGCTGAAGAGCGAGGAACCGTGGGTGAAATCCTATTTCCGCGGAAAACGCGCACGGCAACTTGATCTTGCCGCTCGTGCATAGCCATAAGTGAAGCAATGGAAACCAGAGCCAACTACGTCATTGTCGGCATTTTCACGCTGGTTGCGATCCTGGCGGCTTTCGGCTTCGTCTATTGGACGGCCGCGATCGGCGACAGGGGCGAGACGACGCTGCTGCGGGTGCGCATTCCGGGCTCGGCCTCTGGTCTCGGCCGCGGCAGCTTCGTGCTGTTCAACGGCGTCAAGGTTGGCGACGTCAAGCGTGTCTATATCGACGTCGACAATCCCACTGTCGCCATCGCCGACACCGAGATCGACCGGATGACGCCGATCACCAAGTCGACGCAGGCCGATATCGGCCTTGCCGGCCTTACCGGGCAGGCCAATATCGAGCTCAAGGGCGCCGACCCCAAGGAAGTGAAGCTGCTCGACCAGGCTGAGAAGGAGGGCAAGGTTGCCGAGATTATCGCCAATCCTTCGGCCGTGACCAATCTGCTGCAGACGGCGCAGAACATCTTTACCCGCGCCGACAAGGTGCTGACGGAGCTGGAGGGCTTCACCAAGGATGTCCGCGGGCCGCTGACGCAGACCGTGCAGAACGTACGGACGTTTTCCGATGCACTGGCCAGGAATTCCGACGGCATCGACAAGTTCTTGTCCGCCGTCAGCGCGCTGTCCGATGAGCTGAAAGGCGTTTCAGGCAAGCTCGACGGCACGTTGAAGGCAGCGGAGGGCCTGCTCAATGCCGTCGACAAAGACAAGATCAAGAGCATCGTTGCCAATGTCGACACGGTGACGGGGAACCTCAAGGAAACCTCGCGGCAGCTGGATGGCGTGATCAAGAACGTCGATACGGCTGTCGGATCGGTCAACGACTTCGCCAAGCAGACGCAAGGCACGCTGGCCAAGGTCGATGGCGTACTCGACGGCATCGACCCGGCGCAGGTGCGCCAAGCGCTCGCCAACATCCAGAAGGCCAGCGACAACGCCAACAAGGCGGCTGCCGATATCGCTGAGGTGACCGGCAAGATCGCCAATCGGGCCGACGACATCGACCAGACAATCAAGGACGCCAGGCAATTGGCGCAACGGCTCAACGACGCCTCGGTGCGGGTCGACGGCATCCTCGCCAAGGTCGACAAGCTGCTCGGCTCGGGTCAGGCCGACGGCGTGATGGCCGACGCAAGGGATACGCTGAAATCCTTCAAGCAGGTCGCCGATACGCTGAACGCCCGCCTTGGGGTCATCACCGACAATCTGGCGCGCTTCTCGGGCCAAGGGCTGCAGAATGTCGAGGCGCTGGTGCAGGACAGCCGCCGCTCGATCAACCGCATCGAGGAGGCGGTGACGGATCTCAGCCGCAATCCGCAGCGCATCCTTTCTGGTGGCGACGGCGAGGTTCGTCAGTTCGACGGCAGGGCGCGGCGTTGACTTCGGCGCCGCCCCGCCGCAAGAACAGTGCTCGTGAATGCGGGTTTGATCTTACGATCCGGGGACAACGGGGATCACGCGTGAGGTTGAGTAGGCTTGGAACAAGCGGGTTGAAATCAGCTGCGGTGCTGCTTGTCCTGGCGGTTGCCGGTTGCGCGGCGCTCGGCGGCAAGCCGACACCGCTCGACACGTTCGAACTGTCTGCGCCGTCGGTCGACGCGCATGGCCATAGCCGCAAGCAAATCCTGATCGCCCAGCCTTCGGCGTTGAAGGCGCTGGACAGCCAGAACATCGTCATCAAACCCTCCGACCGCTCGATCCAGTATCTGAAGGGCGCGCAATGGGCCGACCGCCTGCCGCTGATCGTGCAGGCGCGGCTGGCCGAGACGTTCCAGCGCTCGGGCAGCTTTGCCGGCGTCGGCAAGCCGGGCGAGGGCCTGGCGATCGACTATCAGGTGATCGTCGAGGTCAGGTCCTTCGAGGTCCGCGTCAATGGCGGCGAACATGCCGAGGTCGACCTGTTCGTGCGCCTGCTCAACGACCGCAACGGCGAAGTGAAGGCTTCCAAGAACTTCACCGCATCCGCACCCGTATCAGGCAGCGGCAACCCGGCCTATGTCGGCGCGCTCGACGCGGCCTTCGGCGATGCGGCCAAGCAGATCGTCCGCTGGACCGATTCGGTGATCTGAGCGCCAGACGCGCAGGAGTTCCATCTTTCGGGCTACGGACGGTCGAAGACGTCCGGCCGCAGCTTTCCAGTCTTCATCAGGTGCTGCAGGGTGTAGGTGACGGACAGCGCATCGTCTAGCGCGTCATGCCCCTGCAATGGCGGGTGTTCGACGCCGTAATATTGCGCAAGCTTGTTGCTCGGTGTCCTTGCCAGGTCCTCGATCGGCATGCCGGCCGCGATCAGCAGTTTCACGGCGTTGTCGAACCGGGTGGCCGGGATGGGCGGCTTGATGCCCGCGACATAGCAACTGATGGCGATCATGTTCAGTTCGTCCTTGCCCCAGGACCAGAACCGAGCTCCATCGGAAAACCGATCGACGCCGGCAAGGGCTTCTTCCAGCCCGACGCCTTCGGCCTCGATGATTTCTTCGGTGATGCCGGTCAGCCCGGTGAAGAACGGATCGAGCGCGTATCTCTCGCCGAATCGGTCTATCGGCGGGATGTAGGCCTTGTGCGTGCCCAGCACGGGGAAGTCGCCTTCGAGGCCGAGCCTTGCAGCCCCGATCTGGGCGATGACCGGATCCGGGTCATGGGCCGCGCACCAGTATCTGCGTTGTGAGCCCTCAAGGCAGAGAAACTCGCAGTCGAAGATGATTGCCGTCTTCACAAGTCAGTATCCGGTTCCGGAAAAGCGAGACCAAACCCGGATGCGTCTTCCAGGTGGCGAGATCAGTCCCTTCAAGAAAAAAGGCGGGAGACAAATCCCCCGCCTTTTTCGTTTTGGCTTGGCGACCGCTTAGTGCAGGCGGCCGCTGGCATGGGCCAGCATGGTGTAGACCTTGCCGGTGTCCGACGTGAGATAGGTCTGCGCCATGATGTTGTCGCGGTCGTTGCGCGAGACATCCTTGAGCAGCTTCTCGAAATCGTCGCAATAGCGGTCGACGGCGGCGCGGAATTCGGCCTCCGCCTGGTACTTGCGGCGGATTTCGTCGAACGTCTGCTGGCCTTTCAGCGTGTAGAGCCTGCGCGTGAACACGTCACGCTCGCCACGACGGTAGCGGTTCCACAGCTCGATCGAGGCATCGTGATCGATGGCCCGCGCGATATCGACGGACAGCGAGTTCAGCGATTCCACGACATGCAGCGGGGAACGCTGGGCAGGGGCCGGGCGCGGTGCTTCCGCGGGCGCTTGGGGGGCCGCCGGCCTGAGGTCGGCATCGTTCGACGCGGCGGTCAGCAGATCACGCACCCAGCCGCCTTGCGGCGCGCGGGCACCGGCGTCAGCGGCACGCTGGCGTGGTGCTGCCTCCGCCGGACGCTCCAGATCGAGCGTGCCGCGCAGTCCCGCGCCGCCCAGCGGTGCCTGCGGCGGGCGCAGATCCGCCTGCTGCGGTGCCGGAGCGCGACGGGGCGGCTCGGTGGCGCGTGCCGCCGGTGCCTGCGGCGCCGGACGCAAGGGACGCGGTTCCGAGGAGTCGCCGCCACGACCGGATTTCGCAACGATATCCGAAAGTTCCTTCAAGGCGTTGATCTGCTCGGAAACGGCGCGGCGGATGGCCGAGGTCGATTCCTTGGCCTCTTCCGGCATCTCGATGACGCCTTTCTTGAGCTCGGCGCGGGTGAGGTCGAGCTCGCTCTTGATCGAGCCCGCCGTGCGCCGCATCTCCTCGGTGGCATCGGCGAAGCGCTTGGTTGCCGACTCGACGACCTCGGTGATGGCGTTGCGGATCTTGTCGGCCGATTCCAGCGTCTTGCCTTCGGCGTTCTGCAGCGTCTGGCCGACGAGGTTTTCGAAAGAACGCATGACCCTTTCGAGATCTTCCGACTTCTTGACCAGGCCAACGGCGAGATCCTCGAGCGACGACTGTCTTTCCAGCGTGTGTTCGAGGTTGCTCTGGGCCGAGCTCAGGAGGTCCGAGGCGCCGGCGAGCAGGCGGCTGTGTTCGTCGAACTTGGTGGCGATCGAGGCGACCTCACGCAAGGTCGACGACGACAGTTCCGTCAGCCTTGTCGTGTTCGAATCGACCAGACGCGCCGAGCTGGCAAAGGTCTGCGCCGCCTTTTCGGTGGTTGCCGCGAAGCTTTGCGTGCTGCCGGTCAGACGTTGGTCGACCTCGCCGAGGTTGACCGCGGCCTGCTCGATCAACTGACCGAGCTGCGAGCTGGACTTGGTCATCCGGCCGATGAGATCGGCGACGCTGTCGGACAGCGACGAACGGGCGCCTTCGACCGCCGACAAGGTTTCGGCGGTGCGGCTGGCCAGCGCGTTGACCAGCGTCGCATTCTCGCTGCGCAGCTTCTCGGCCGCGCGTTCGGTGACCTCTTCCATGCTCTTCTGCAGGTCCGAGCCGCCCTGGGCGAAGCGCTCGACCAAAGGCCGCGCGGTTTCGTCGAGGATCTTCGACATCTCGGCGGACCGCGCCGCGAGCATGGTGTTGAGCTCGCGGGTGTTGGCGCCGATCGTCTTGGCGGCATCGTTGGTGCTCTGGCCGATATGCTGGCCGACCGCGGTGAAGGTCTCCGCGATCACATTGGCACGCGTTACGAGTTGCGCCTCGGCGGTCGATATCTGCTCGTTGAGCTTCTGGCCCATCGTCTCGGCCGTGTAGGCGAGCCGGTTTTCGACGCCGGCGATCTGCTCTTCGACACGGGCGGCCGCGGCCGCCGCGCTCGATGCAAGACGCTCGTCGGCGCCGGCAAGCGCCTGCTCGATTTCGCGCGCATGCACGGCCAGTTCCTGACCGGTCTGGCGGGCACGATCGGCGACCCTCTGCTCGGTGCTGGCGAAGGCGCCGACAATGGTCTGCGCATGCTCGCCGATCGTCGAGGTGCTGTCGGCGATGCGCGAAACCAGGCGCTGGTCGGCGTCGTCGAAGATGCGGGCGATTTCGGACGCCCGGCTGGACAGCGCATCCGAACCCTCGGCGATGCGCGAGACCAAATGCTGGTCGGCGGCGTCGAAAATGCGGCCAAGGTCCGACGCGCGGGCGGCGAGCGCCTCGGCGGATTCGCCGATGCGCATGCCGAGCCGCTGGTCGGCGCTTTCGAAGTTGCGCAGGATGTCGCCGGCGCGGGCGGCCAGCGATTGCGCCGTTTCCACGGCCCGGGCGACGAGCTTCTGGTCGGCCGCGTCGAATGTGCCGGCAATCTCGCTTGCGCGGGCGGCCAGCTGATCCGCAGTCTCCTGGGCACGGGCGGCGAGCTTTTGGTCCGTCATGTCGAAGGTGCCGGCGATCTCGCCAGCGCGAGCGGCGAGCTGATCGGCGGTTTCATGGGCGCGGGCCAGCAGCGAGCTGGACGTGTCGTCGGCGCGGGCGAGCAAGGCGTTCGACGTATCTTCCGCGCGGGCGTGGAGGCGACGATCGGCCTCCTCGAAGGTGCGGGCAATGTCTTCGGCCCGTGCCAGCAGGGCGGCGGACGTCTGTTCGGCGCGCTCGGCGATCTTGCGATCGGCGTCGCTGAAGGCCGCACCGGCCTGCTCGTGCAGCGTGCTGGTGACTTCCAGGACCTTTTCGCGCAAGGCGCCGGCGACGAAGACCGCGCTCTTCTCGAGCACGCTGCGGACGTTGTCGACACCAGTCGACAGGGCGCGCTCCATGGTGCCGGCGCGTTCCTCGATGATGCCGGTCTGGCGGCTGAACGCCTGCTCGATCTTGTCGACATCGGCGGCGATGGCGGCGGAAATGTCCGTGCTCCGGGCCGCAATCTGGTCGATATGGCCGGACAGCGAGCGATCGACGTCCTTGCGGGTCTCGGCGAGCTTGCCGAGATCATCTTCCAGCGCCCGGCTGAGCATATTGCGGCCTTCGGACAACTTGCCGACATGCCCGGCGATGATGTCGTCGATATCGCCGCGGCTTTCGGTCAGCCTCTGCAGGTCGGCTTCGAGAGCGCGCTTGAGAATGTCGCGGCCCTCGGCGAGCTTCTCGACCTGGCCGGCCACCAAGCCGTCGATGCTGGAGCGGCTCTCGGCCAGCTTGGCGAGATCGGCCTCCAGCGCACGCTTGAGGACATCACGGCCTTCGGCGAGCTTCTCGACCTGACCGGCGACCAGCCCGTCGATGCTGGAGCGGCTCTCGGCTAGCTTGGCAAGATCGTCTTCGAGCGCCTTCGACAAGGTCGAACGCTCCTGGACAAGCCGTTCCGCGTGATTGTTGACGTGGCCGCTAACGGTCAGCAGGTCCGCCTCGAGCGCTCTCGACAAGGTCGAACGATCCTGGGCGAGCCGCTCGGTGTGGCTGTTGACGTGGCTGCCGACAGTTTCGAGGTCGGCCTCAAGCGCCTTCGACAGTGTCGAACGCTCCTGGGCAAGTCGGTCCGAGTGGCTGTTGACAAGGCTGTTGACGGTTTCGAGATCGGCCTCCAGCGCGCGGGCGAACTGGGCGCGGTCGTCGACCAGTTTCTGGGACTGGTCGGTAACGGTGTTCCTGACCGTGTTGAGGTCGGCCTCCAATGCGCGGCGCAGGATGTCGCGACCTTCGGCGAGCTTCTCGACCTGGCCGGCGACCAGCCCGTCGATGCTGGAGCGGCTTTCGGCCAGTTTCGCGAGATCGTCCTCCAGCGCTTTCGACAAGGTCGAGCGATCCTGAACCAGCCTGTTCATGTGGTCGGCGATGACGCTGTTCACGTTCTGCAGATCGGCTTCCAGAACGCGCGAGAGCTGCCCGCGATCCTCGGCAAGTTTGTCCGACTGGCTCGATATGACGTTCTTGATGGTGTTGAGGTCGGATTCCAGCGCACGCTTGAGAATGTCGCGGCCTTCAGCGAGCTTCTCGACCTGGCCGGCGACCAGCCCGTCGATGCTGGCGCGGCTTTCGGCCAGCTTGGCGAGGTCGGCTTCAAGCGTCTGCGACAGCAGCCCGCGGTCTTCCGCCAGGCGTCCCGAATGGCTGTCGATCAGGCCGCGTATGCCCGACAAGTCGCTTTCGAGCGAACGGCCGAGCTGCGTGCGGTCTTCGGCCAGTTTCGCCGAATGCGCCTCGATCAGGTTCTTGATACCGGCAATGTCGTTTTCCAGCGCCTTGGCGAGCACCGCGCGGCCCTCGGCGATTTTCTCGACCTGGCCGGCGACAAGGCCGTCTATGTCGGCGCGGCTGTCGGACAATTTGCCGAGATCAGCTTCCAAAGCGCGCGACAGGATGTTGCGGCCTTCAGCCAGTTTTCCGACATGTCCGGCGACCATTTCATCAATGATCGTACGAGCTTGCACCAATTTACCAGAGTCTTCGTTGAGGGCCAGAGAGAGCCGGTTGCGGCCTTCTTCCAGCCTTTCGAGGTGGCTGCCGAGCGACGCATCGATGGCGGCGCGCGATTCGTTGACCTTGCGCAGGTCTTCTTCGAGCGCACGCGCTATCAGGCTGCGGCCTTCGGCCAGCTTCTGCACCTGGTTGGTCACCGCGGCATCGATGCCGGCGCGGCCCTCGGCGAATTTCGCCAGGTCCGCCTGCATGGCTTCCGCCATGCGCTCGCGGCTCTCGGAAAGCTTGCGGCTGTGGTTTTCGACGGCTTCCTCGATACCGACGCGGGCGTCGGCAAGTCTCTGGATGTCGGCGTCGAAGGAGCGCGACACGACGTGGCGGGCTGCCTCCATGCGGCCGGCGAAATCGCTGGCGCGCGCTTCGAGCATGGACGAGGTCGAGGTGACGATGTCGGCCATGTCGGCGCCGATCTGGGTCTTGCCCTGATCGATCATGGCCGACAGCGTGTCCTTGCTCTCGGCGAAGGTGTGAGCGATTTCACGGGCACGCTCGACCAGCGTTTCGTTGATCTGGCGGGCGCGGGCTTCCAGCGCTGCATTGAGCTTCTGCGTGCCGGTATCCAGCGCTTCGGCGCGGGTCTGGAATTCGCTGATCAGCGCCTGGCCGCGTTCGGCCAAGGTGCGCTCGATGCCGTTGAGGCTGGCTTCGAACTCGGAATTGAGGGTGCGCGCGGCGCCGCCGAGCAGCGACACCATGCCGGTGGTGCGGTCGTCGAGCAGGTCGGTCAACGAGCGGGTCAAGCCGTCCGTGGTGTCCGTCAGCTTGGCGATGCGGGTATCGAGCAGGCTGGCGAACGCCTCGCCGGAGGTCGAAAGCCGGTCGGTGATGTTGTCGAGCCGGCCTTCGACCGAGTCGAAGATCGACATCGAGCTTTCATTGATGCGGTCGATCAGCGTGTCGCCGGAATTGGTGATCGTCATCGACAGCTTGGTCGACGCATTGAGGATGCTGTCGCGGATGATGTCGCTTGCCGCGCCGATTTCATCGCGCAAGGTCTCGTGCGCGCCGGAGATCGAGGCGCGGACACGTTCGGCATGGGAAACCACGGCTTCGCGTTCACTGCCCAGCCCATCGACCAGCGACCGAATCCGGGTTTCGTTTTCCGAATAGGAGCGTTCGATCTGGTTGACCTCGCTGTGGACCAGCGTTTCCAGCTCCACGGCACGGGCAAGCGTGCGTTCGATGCCCTCGCCCATGGCGGCCACCTCGCGGCGGACGGCCTGGCCGATCATCATGACGCGATCCTGGGCCATGTTTTCCGGCTCGGTCAGGCGGAAGGCCACTTCCGTCATCGATTGCGCGGCGATGCGCATGTCCTGGGCGCGGCGGATCATCGCCGCGAAGGCCCAGAACAGGATGACGGGCACGATTGCCGCGACCGCGAGGCCGATCAGTTCGGGGCGGGCGAAAAACTGGTCCAGCGTGCGTATCCGCCAGATTCCCGGTCCAAAAAGCAGGTTGGCCAGTCCGCCGGCACCCGCTATCCAGGCGAGCGAGACAAAGGCGATGACCCAGTAGATGGTGTTGGAGGCGCGCCTGTTCAGGCTGTGCAGAAGGGTCTTGTAATCTTTCTGGCGATCGTCGTTGGCTGGCGCGAAACCAGCGGGCTGGCCACCATTGCGCGTCTCCACCGGGCGAAGTTCGGCCGGCTTGGCCTTTGGCGCGGGCTTTGCGGCCTGAGCCTGATTGACGACGGGCTCCGACGGCTGCTGATTGCGTCCCTCGCGTGCCAGCTCGTCGGCGGCCTGCGATATCTGCGCTTCCAGATCTTCCATCGAAGCCGCGATATCGAGGTCGCCGCTGTCGGCATCGCTGCTCAGGTCGAGATCGAGCGCTTTTTCGAGTTCCCTGGCTACGTCGCTGTCGAGAGTTCTGGTCGTCGTTGGTTTCTTCGCCATGCCTTCGCTACCCTGTACTAGCTGCCGCGGGGGCTTATAATTCTGGTTATCTTACCCCCGCGCAGGAGGCTGAAAATGGACCCTCGTATCGTAATGACACAGGGGGGTAAAGAAAACATGCATTCCGCGGGATACGTAAAACTTTAAATATAGGGTTAACGGAACCGTGATTTGGGCGCCGTTTTCGCAACATTTTTCCCGGCCATTCATTAACCCGTTGTCCACTGGAATCGCCTAGTTTTTCAGGCGGCCGAAGAAAATGGAGTTCGAGTTCATGCGTGGCGAAAGCGGCATTGCCTTCTCAATGCCCGGGGGCGACGTATCGGGAACGAGGCAGTCCCGGCCGGTCGATTTGGCACACCTTGCCCGGCAAACGATGGGCGACCGCGCCCTTGAGCAGGAGGTGCTGGCGCTGTTTGTACAGCAGGCATTGTCGGTGCGCGACAAAATAGTCGATGCCGACATCAAGGACCGGCTGCTGCTGGCTCATGGTTTGAAAGGATCGGCACTCGGCGTGGGCGCCTTCGCCATCGCCGATTGCGCCACCGATATCGAACGCCGTCCGGAGGACGTCCAGACCCTCAAGCGGCTCGGCCGGCTGATCGACGAAATGCGCGACTTCATCGCCGCCATCAATCGCTGATTCCGGTTTGCGACAAAAACGTCACGGAGCGCCGCTTTCGCGCGGCAGTTGACTTGTTTGCCGGAGTGATTATCTCGGGCGAAACTCTCTTTCGTCCCAGGCGAAAGGCTCTTCGTTGCGGGCGAAACTCCCTTCAGGTGACAAATGACCAAACTGACCTTCATCGCCCATGACGGCACACATTTCGACGTGGATGCCGAAAACGGCTCGACGGTCATGGAAAACGCCATTCGCAACGCCGTTCCGGGCATCGAAGCGGAGTGCGGTGGCGCCTGCGCCTGCGCGACCTGCCATGTCTATGTCGACGAGGCCTGGAGGGCCGAAGTCGGCGAACCCGAGGCGATGGAAGAAGACATGCTGGACTTCGCCTATGAGGTCCAACCGAACTCGCGCCTGTCTTGCCAGATCAAGGTGCGCGACGCACTCGACGGCCTGATCGTGCGGGTGCCCGAACGTCAGGGTTGAAAGCCAGCATCGGCGATTTTTGCCGCTGACGCTTGGCAGCGGGGCAATGGTCATGCAGTCTCGCCGGGACTTTCGCAGCGAGGCGCATCATGACCGGCATCATCAGCACAGACGTCCTCATTGTCGGGGCAGGGCCGGTCGGCCTGTTCGCCGTGTTCGAACTCGGCCTGCTGGACCTCAAGTGCCACCTGATCGACATTCTCGACAAACCGGGCGGCCAATGCGCGGAACTCTATCCGGAAAAGCCGATCTACGACATCCCCGGCTGGCCCTCGATCTCGGCGCAAGGGCTCGTCGACAAGTTGCTTGAGCAGGTTGAGCCGTTCAAGCCTGACTTCACCTACAACCGCATGGTCTCCAGTCTCGAAAAGTTGGACGACGGCGGCTTTCGCGTGACCACGGACGAGAACGAGGTGTTCGAAGCCAAGGTGGTGGTGATCGCCGCCGGCGGCGGCTCATTCCAGCCGAAGCGCCCGCCAATTCCCGGCATCGAGGCCTATGAAGGCACGAGCGTCTTCTATTCGGTTCGCCGGATGGAGGATTTTCGCGACCATGACCTGGTCATCGTCGGCGGCGGCGACTCGGCGCTGGACTGGACGCTCAACCTGCAGCCGGTGGCAAAGAGCGTGACACTCGTTCACCGGCGGCCCGAGTTTCGCGCGGCGCCCGACAGCGTCAACAAGATGTACGCCATGCAGGAGATGAAGCAGCTGGAATTTCGGGTTGGCCAGGTGACCGGGCTCACCGGAGCCGATGGCCAGCTGGCATCGGCCACCATCAAGGGAGGCCCGAATGGCGACATCGAGGTGCCTTGCACCCGCATGCTGCCGTTTTTCGGCCTGACCATGAAGCTCGGCCCGATCGCGGAATGGGGGCTCAATCTCCATGAGAACCTGATCCCGGTCGATACGGAGAAATTCCAGACATCGGTGCCCGGCATCTTCGCGGTGGGCGACATCAACTGGTACCCGGGCAAGCTGAAGCTGATCCTGTCGGGTTTCCACGAGGTGGCGCTGATGGCGCAGGCCGCCAAGCGCGTCGTCAGCCCCGGCGAACGAATCGTGTTCCAGTATACGACTTCGTCCACCAGCCTGCAGAAGAAGCTCGGCGTCTCCGGCTAGCTATTCCGCCAGGATGGGCGCCGGATCGTCGACGTGGCCTCGAAGTTCTTTCTCGGGCATCAGCGTCAGCGTGATGAGGCCCAGTCCCAGAGTGCCGGCCGCGACGAGAAAGATCATCACGAAGGGCTGGGCCGATGCGACATGTCCAGCCACCGCAACGCCTTCACCGGCCAGCGGCAACCCAAAGCCCAGAGCGACGGCCCCGAGCATCGCGACCCCCAATGCACTGCCCAGCGACCGCAGAAAGGTAAGCACCCCCGTCGCCACACCAAGATGCATGCGGTCGACGGCATTCTGCACGGAGACGGTGGTTACCGGAAATGTCGTCCCGGTCCCCAGCCCGATACAGATGGTCAGGACTTCGACGACCAGCAACGATGCATGGCCGGCGACAAAGGCCAGCAGGCCCATGCACAGGATGGCGAAGAGGACGCCGACCATGGCGATGCGCTTGTAGTGGGTGAAGCGCGGTATCAGGCGGCCGCTGGAAGCGGCGCCGCCCACGGTTCCAAGCAGAAGGCCGAGCATTGCAACGCCCGACTCGCTGGCCGTCAGGCCAAGTATCGATTGCAGATAGACCGGCAGATAGACGGCAAGGCCGACGCTGGAGGCCTGGAGCAGGAACATCGACAGCGTGCCGGCCAGGACGATCGGGTTGCCCAGCACTTCCAGCGAAATGAGCGGTTCGGCCGCCCGCATCAGCCGCAGGGCAAAGGCGCCCCAGAAAAGCGCGGAGCCGGCCAGGACGCCGACGACTTCCGGCGACATCCACGGGTAAGCGCTGCCGCCCCAGTTCAGCGCCAGCAGCAACAGCGCCGTGGCCACGATGAGCAGCAATGCGCCAAGACCATCGATGCTGTGATTCTTGGCCGCGATCGGCAGCTTCTTGAGCGGCGTGTTGATGATCGCCATCGCAACAAAGCCCAGCGGGATATTGATCCAGAAGATGAGGGACCAGTGCAGATGTTCGGCAAAAGTGCCGCCCAGCAGCGGCCCGGCGACGCTGGCGACGGCCCATGTGCCGGAAAACCACGCCGCATAGCGCGCCCGCTCGCGCGGCGGGACAAGGTCGCCGACCACGGTCTGCGTCAGCGCGAAAAGGCCGCCGCCACCGGCCCCCTGGATCGCGCGCCCCAGGATAAGGACGAACATGTTGGGAGCCAGTGCGCTGACCAGCGATCCGGCAAGAAAGATGAGGATTGCCGCATAGACGGTCGGCCGACGCCCATAGACGTCGGAAATCTTGCCGTAGAGCGGTGCCACGGCGGTTGCGGTCAAGAGGTAGCCGGTGACAATCCAGGGCAGGTATTCGGCATGGCCGAGCGAGCGCCCGATGGTCGGCATGGCGGGCGCGACGATGGTCTGGTCGAGGGCCGCCAGCAGCATCGACAGAAGGACGCCGCCGATAATGGCGTTCTTTTCGCTTTCGGTCAGCGGCGCGCTCGCGGCCGCCACGGCCTGCTTGTCGACTGCCTGGTCCATATTTCTCGTCCATGCGCCTTGCGCTGCCGCATCACCATCGGGTCTTTGTGGTGCATTCGCGGCGCGATCGATCGTGATGGTCGTGCTTCCAGCTTGTGCCCGAGGCAACCCTGGATATGTCGTTCCCTATAGACCGATTTCGACCGCCGCTCGAAAAAAATTCGAAGCTGGCACTACGCTTCCGCCCGGTTGGCTTGCATCCAGGCGAACGGAGCCGGCGAGGAAATTCAGGTTGGCGGCGGCAATTGGCCACTCTCGATGCGTTGCATCCGGTAGCGCATTAGCCGCAGGATGCGGCTTTCGAAATTGACGCCTTCGACACGGTCGAACCGCAACTGGTCCTGGTCGTGTCTGGCAAGCTCGGCCGCCGTTATCTCGGCGGCCTTGGCCTTTGCCGCATTGCAATCCTTCTGCGGATGGGTTGCCTTCAGCGCGTCTTCCAGTGCGCGGCCGTGGTTCTTGGCGATCTCGACATGGCGGTCTTCATGGCGCTTGATGTCGGCGGACAATGTATCCCAGAACAGCCGTACATCGGCATCGGCTTTGCGTGGGCGGCGCCATTCGGGAAGGATCACCTTGACCTTGACGGTCACGACCGCGTCGGCGATCCGGCAGGAGCCGGACTGGCTGGCGTAGCTGATGCGTGTCGTGAAGGCCATCTGGGTGGCGCCCGGGTGGCGCGACCCCGTGCTTTTGACCTGCGGCCCGTGTTTGGCGAGTTGCTGCTCGATATCCTCCAGCGTTCTGCCGCCAATGGCGAAATAGCTGTATGTCTTCACCAGATTGGCCGCATCCGCCGGAACGGCGACGGTAAGCAGCAGTGCGCAGAGCAGGGATCGTGTCATCATGTTGCCTCTTCGGTCACCTTGCTTTACGGCCTTTGCCGGCGCAACGGAACTGATCCGATGCGGATCACACATCGTTGATGACCCCCTTGGTTGATGAGCCCATGGTTGATGCGCAATGACGGCGAGGCGATGGCAGCTGGCGCACGGGCGTCATCTCGAGCTTGGCGGCAAGGCCGTGGTGGTCGGCATCCTCAATGTCACGCCCGACAGCTTTTCCGACGGCGGCCTGTTTGAGGCTCCCGAAACCGCGCTGGTCCATGCGCGCCGCATGATCGGGGAAGGCGCCGCGGTCATTGATATCGGCGGCGAATCGACCCGGCCGGGCGCGGCGGCGATCTCGGCCAGCGAGGAGCAGGCCCGTATCCTGCCGATAATCGAGGCCTTGGCGCGTGCCGGCGACGTGTTGATCTCGGTCGACACCTATCGTGCGGAGACAGCACGGCTCGCGGTGGCAGCCGGCGCGCACATCGTCAATGATGTCTGGGGTCTGCAGCGCGAGCCAGACATTGCTCGGGTGGCGGCCGAAACCGGCGCCGGGCTCGTCATCATGCATACCGGCCGCGACCGCGAAAAGCTGCCCGACGTGATCGCCGACCAGTTGGCGTTCCTGGGAAAATCGCTGGAGATCGGGCGCGGGCAGGGTGTCGCCGACGACCATGTCGTGCTCGACCCCGGCTTTGGTTTCGCCAAGGAGACGGCGGCGGAAAACCTCGATCTGATGGCGCGGTTTTCCGAGCTTGGCGCGCTCGGCTTCCCGCTGATGGCCGGTACGTCGCGAAAACGCTTTATCGGCACCGTCACCGGCCGCGACGCAGCCGACCGGGCGGCCGGTACGGCGGCGACCAGCGTCATACTCAGGCTCAAGGGCGCGCATCTGTTTCGCGTCCATGATGTCGCAATCAACGTGGACGCGCTGGCCGTGGCGGATGCTATGCTGGCGCGGGACACCGGATCGGAACGCTGAGCCATGTATGTCATCCGCATGAAGAATTGCGCCTTCTTTGCCCGGCACGGCGTGCTGGACGAGGAAGAAGCGCTCGGGCAGCGCTTCTATGTCGATGCCTCGCTCACCGTCGAGCCCGGACGTGCGCTCGTCGATGACGCCATCGGGGAAACCGTCAATTACGGCGTTGCCTTCACCGTCATCGAGGAGATCATTACCGGACACAGGCGCTTCCTGATCGAGGCCCTGGCCCTGGAAGTCGCAAAGGCCCTGACCGGGCGCTTTCCCCAGATTCGCAAAGCCGAGGTCACCGTTCGCAAGCCGAATGCGCCGGTGCCTGGCGTGCTCGATTACGTCGAGGTGACCGTTGTCTGGCCAGAGTAACACCGTCTATCTGAGCCTCGGCGGCAATCTCGGTGATCCGGCCAAGTCGATGGGGGCTGCGTTGCGCCTGCTCGACGCCGATGCCGACACTGACATGGCCGCCGTTTCCTCGCTCTACCGGACGCCGCCCTGGGGCAAGCTCGACCAGCCGGATTTCCTCAACGCGGCCGCAGCACTGTCGACGCGGCTGTCGCCGCGGGCATTGCTCGACCTCTGCCTCGATGCCGAGCGAAAGCTCAAGCGCGTGCGCGAGGAGAGGTGGGGGCCGCGCCTGATCGACATCGACATCCTGGTGTTCGGCGACCGCATCATCCATGAAACGGGCCTGGAGGTGCCACACCCGCGCATGCTGGAGCGCGCCTTCGTGCTGGCACCGCTGGCCGAGATCGCGCCGGACCTCACCATTGGCGGCAAACGCGTTGTCGATCGCCTGGGCTCGGTCGATGCCGCGGGCATCGAACGCCTGCCGTCAGGCCAGGATTGGTGGCTGCGCTAGACCGCTGGTATCAGCCGGAGAAACCATCGTCATCCAGGAATGCTTTTTCCTCAGCGGTCGTTTCGCGCCCAAGCATCTTGTTGCGGTGCGGGAAACGGCCGAAGCGCTGGATGATGTCACGATGTTCCAGGGCGTATTTCAGATTGAACTCGGCCCTGGCTGTGTGAAGTTCAACCGACCGGTCCTGGTCGGCAAGATTTTCCGAATGCTCGAACGGCAAATAGAGGAACACGCGGACCTCCGGTTCCAGCGCCAAATCGTGGCCGGCAGCGACCGCCTTTTGCGCGAAATGCTTTGCCAGGGGGTCGGTCGCAAACATATGGCCGGTGCCGCGAAAGCAATTGCGCGGAAACTGGTCCAGCAGGATCATCAGCGCCAGCGAGCCTTCGGCATGTCCTGACCAGTCGTCGCATTCGCGCCGCGCGGCGGCGTAATGGAGGTCGAGGAAGCGGGCGCGGAAATCGGCATCGAATGCGTCGTTCTTCTCGAACCAGGCATCCTCGCCGGCGTCGCGCCAGAACTTGGTGACCGAGAGGGCTCTGCTGTTCAGTTCCATCGTTGATTTCCCCGTTCAATCCGCCGGTTCGGATTTATGCAGGACGCCGGCCGTTTCCTCGTTGAGCGCCTGGCCAGGACGGCGGGGCGTGGAAAGCGGGGTCGGTATCGGCGTGCCGATATTGCCTTTCAGGAAACGCTGTCCCGAGCGGATGCCTTCGGCGAGCTGGGTCTCGAAGCGGGCCGTGTCGCGGCGCCTGACGTCCTCGATCGTTTCGGCGACGTCTTCGGGATCGACGCCCAGTGCCTCGAGGGTCGAGCCACCAAAGACGAGTGCCGATTCGAAGGTTTCGCGCAGCTGATAATCGACGCCGGCGCGGATGAGCTGCAGCGCCGTGCCGCGGTCGAACGCACGTGCCAACACCGTAAGCAAGGGAAACTCCGCCTTGACGAGTTCGGCGATGCGGATGGCGGCGTCGGGCTTGTCGACACAGATCAGCACGGCCCGCGCCCGGCCGGCCCCGGCCGCGTGCAGGATGTCCAACCGTGTGCCATCGCCATAGTAGACCTTGAAGCCGAAATCGGCGGCCGCCTGGATCATCTCGACATCGTTGTCGATGATCGAGACGTCGATACCGCGCAAGAGCAGTGGTTGGCTGGCGATCTGGCCGAAGCGGCCGAAGCCGATGATCAGCACGCTGCCGGTCAGGCCGTCGGCGACTTCGACGCCGTCCAGCGACTGCTCGTCGCGCGGCGTCAAATAGCGCAAGGCGATGATCGCCAGCGGCGTCAGCACCATGGAGATGATGACGATCGCCGTCAGCGTCGCGTTTGCCTGGCCGTCGATGATGCCGACGGCGGCGGCCGCGGAATAGAGTACGAAGGCGAATTCACCGCCTTGCGCCATGAAGACCGCGCGCTCCAGTGCCTCGCGGTGGCCTGATTTCAGGATGCGGGCGACGATGTAGATGCCGAAAGCCTTCATCACCATGTAGGCGACGACATAGATGGCGATCAGCTTCCAGTTCGCGGCCACCACATGCAGGTCGAGCGACATGCCGACCGCAAGGAAGAACAGGCCGAGCAGGATGCCGCGGAACGGTTCGATGTCGGCTTCGAGCTGATGGCGGAAGGTCGATTCCGAAAGCAGCACCCCGGCCAGGAAGGCGCCCATCGCCATCGACAGGCCGCTGAGCTGCATGGCGAGCGCCGACCCGAGCACGACCAGCAGAGCCGCGGCCGTCATCACCTCGCGCGCACGGGCATCCGCCAGGATGCGGAAGAAGGGATTGAGCAGGTAGCGTCCCGCCACCACCAGTCCGACGATCGCGGCGAGGCCGATACCGACCTCGGTCAGCCGCTCCGACAGGCTGGTATCGGCACCGCCGGGTGCCAGGAAAGCGATCAGGGCGAGCAGCGGCACGATGGCCAGATCCTCCAGCAGCAGGATGGAGACGATGCGCTGGCCCTTGGGAGAGGCGATTTCGCCGCGCTCCTCCAGAAGCTGCATGACGATGGCCGTCGAGGTCAGCACGAAACCAGCCCCGGCGACGAAGGATTGCGCGATCGGAAACCCTCCGGCCATGCCGACACCAGTCAGCAGCACCGCGCAGACCCCGACTTGAAGCGCGCCAAGCCCGAAGATCTCGCGGCGCAGGCCCCAGAGCCGCGATGGCTGCATTTCCAGGCCGATGATGAACAGGAACATGACGACGCCGAGTTCGGCGACATGCAGGATGGCTCCCGATTCGGAAAAGACACCGATGCCGAACGGGCCGATCACCACGCCTGCGGCGAGATATCCGAGAATCGAGCCGAGACCCATGCGCTTGAAGATGGGGACGGCGACGACCCCTGCGGCAAGCAGCGCCACCACCTGAATGAGATCGCTGCCTGATGCTTCCGCTGCCATGCCTCTTGTCCCTGTGTCCGACATCACTCCTTGCATGCAGTTGGAGCGGGAGGCAAGGGCGGGGAGCCTGCCAGGGCCGGTAGGGGTGCCGTCGAAGCGATTCCCCTGGTGGAACAACGGTCTCCGCTTGCCTGTCGGACGATTGGTGTCTATATCTGCCCAATGCCTGACCATTCGTCCCGGCCGTCTTCGGCGCCACATATTCCGATGGATGCGCTCAGCGAAGTCCTGCAAGACTTTCGCTTGAGTGGCGTCAACTATGGCCGATGCGAGCTCCGACATCCGTGGAGCATCGCCTTTCCAGAGCAACCGCTCCTTCGTTTTCACTTTGTAAGTCAGGGTCCATGCTGGATCCATACCGAAGCGCAGGGATGGCATGAGTTGCGCAATGGCGATTTGGTGCTGCTGCCGCAAGGCATCGCCCATCGGCTGGCTAGCGCGCCGGACGTTGCAGGCGGCTCGCTCGATGATTGCCAGGTGACCAAGTTGGGGGGCAACGTCTGC
The DNA here is from genome assembly GCF_004792065.1 of Mesorhizobium sp. M8A.F.Ca.ET.165.01.1.1. Taxonomy (NCBI): domain Bacteria; kingdom Pseudomonadati; phylum Pseudomonadota; class Alphaproteobacteria; order Hyphomicrobiales; family Phyllobacteriaceae; genus Mesorhizobium; species Mesorhizobium sp. M8A.F.Ca.ET.165.01.1.1. Next base: position 503,608 of record NZ_SRTH01000003.1, read on the forward strand.
GAAGTCGTGCGGGAAGGCACGGGCGCGACAAGCACCTTGTTCTGCGGCTCCATGACCTTGGGCGCCTGTGCGCTTAACCCATTGATCGCGTTGATGCCACCTATCATCAAGGGTTGCGACGTTGCAGGCAATGACCCGGTCGTTGGTCCTTTGCTGGCGGCAATGACCGCGGAGGCCGCGCAACCGCAGATGGGCAGCGCCACCATCTTGTCGCGTATGGCGGACTTGCTGACAGCCCGGCTCATTCGTTGCTGGGTCAATTGCACGGGAACTTCGACCACCGGTTGGCTCGCGGCCATCCGCGACCCTCATATCGGCCGCGCTCTGGCAGCCATGCACCGAGACCCCGGCCATAACTGGACGCTCGAAAGCCTCGCCGGCCTGGCAGGCCAATCGCGCTCGATTTTCGCGGAGCGCTTCAGCGCCGTATTGGGAGAAGGCGCGGCACGCTATCTCGCCCGTCTGCGCATGCAGCTTGCCCGCGAGTTGTTGGGACAAAACGGCTTGTCGGTGGCCGAGGTTGCTACCCGCTTGGGCTATGATTCCGAGGCATCCTTCGCTCGCGCCTTCAAGCGCATCACCAATGTCTCGCCGGGCGTTGTGCGTCGCACAATTCCTGGACGAATAGACATGAATTTCGGATTTTGAGATACATATCATCCGAAAAGACTCGTTTATGAAAGATCTCCAAACTTTGGAGATCCTTCCGTGACTGACACAACATTACAGCTTGAAGACGCGGCGATAGACCTTGATGCCGCCGCGCCGGGGACGTGGAGCGCAACCACATGGTTCGCGGTCCTTTCGTTGGCGGCAACCAGCTTTGCGCTGGTGTCCGCCGAATTCCTGCCGGCAGGTCTGTTGACGCCGATGGCGCGCGATCTCGGCATCAGCGAGGGGACGGCCGGGCAGGTGGTCACCGCCACCGCTTCCGTCGGCGCCGTGACGGCCATGTTGAGCAATGTCCTCATCGGCCGATTGAACCGCAAGACGGTGCTTGTCGGCCTCATGGCACTGGCGGTCGGTTCCAACATTCTTGCGGCGCTGGCGCCCAATTTCTGGCTGTTATTGTTGGGCCGGGCCGGACTGGGGATCGCTCTCAGCGCTTTCTGGGCACTTTCGGTCGCCGTCGTGGCGAGGCTGGTTGGCGCCAATGCGACGGGGCGGGGCATGGCGATCGTCACCCTCGGCGTCTCGCTCGCAACAATTGCCGCACCGTCGATGGGCGCGTTGATCAGCGATTGGCTGGGTTGGCGGAGCGCCATGGCCATGACGGCGGGGTTGGCCTTGCTTGCCATGCTGCTGCAGTTGCTCAGCCTGCCGACCTTGCCTGCAACGGCAAGCAATAGTCTTGCAGACGTCTTTCGGCTGACACGGCGGCGTGGCATTCAACTCGGTATGCTCGCCATCCTTTTGCTGATGACGGGGCATTTTGCCGGCTCGGTCTATGTGCGTCCCTTTCTCGAACACGTGACGCTCCTTGCAACCGGGCCAATTGCCCTGGCATTGCTCGGATTTGGCATCGCGGCTGTGATCGGCAATATTGCCGGTGGCCGCATGGCCGACGCCAATATCCACGTGGCTCTCGTGGTTACGGCCGCATTGATGGCGTTCGCGGCGCTGGCATTGGTGCTTTGGGGCGTGCACATCGGCGTTGCCTTTGGGTTCGCCACCCTGTGGGGTTTCGCCTTCGGCATGGCGCCTGTGGTGCTGCCGACAAATCTGTCTCGCGCGGCGCCTGACGCGCTGGAAGCAGCCGGCAGCCTGATGGTCGCCTCCTTTCAGGTCGCCATCACCACCGGTGCGGTTGTCGGCGGTTATGTTGTGGACACCTATGGCCCTACAGCGCCTTTGACCGTGACGGCCATCCTTGCCGCATCGACGGCCGTCTTGGCGCTGCTACAACCGCGTAGCTGAACTTTGCCGCCGCCGACACAGCAGCCTGAATCCGGCCGTTGGCGATATTGCAGGCGCGTTACACAAGTTAACGTCGGTAACGCGTTGCATCTTGCCACAATCGAAGGCTAAGCACGCTCGGCTTCGGCCATTGGGGGTGAGCGGCGATCAAGTCGCGCCCTTTTGAGGAGATGACTGACATGAAGAAGTTTTTGCTCGTTGCCGTCGGGCTGGCGGTGCTTGCCGGTTCGGCCTGTTCAAAGGCGCCGGAATGCACGACCGAGATCGCAACCAAGAAAGCGCAGGACATGGCCGCCGCGCTGCAGGAGGCGATCACCAAGGACCCGTCCAAGGCGGCTGACCTGACCGCCAAGGTCCAGGCGGTGACGACCAAGTATCAGGGTTCCACGACCTTGGCCGACGCCTGCAAGGCCTATGACGAGGTGACCGCCGCGATCAAGGGCTGACGCCCGGTTCGTTTGTTTCAAAGGAGGCGGTGGCGATGGGCTGCCGCCTCTTTTGGGGGTATCCCAGCAATGCCAAGAACCATCCGGAATTGCGTAAAGAAATGGAGGCGGGGTGCGCCTCAGTTCGGCGTGATGGAGCCGACTTCGACGGCATCGACTCGCTTAAGGCTCATGCCGATCACCGGCACCAGTTGGTCCTGAACGCGCACGGCGACCGTCACCGTCATCGAATTGTCGTCGGGAATGCGTGCCTGCATGACGCCGCGCAGCTGGTTGCGGTTGATGGTGAAGACCACCTTGCGGGCGTCGACGACATTGCCGCCGATGATATCGAGCCCGGCACCGGCCGAGCCGCCCATGAAGGAACCCTTGTAGTCGCGGCCGTTGCGCTCGATCTTGGCCGACATCGGCTGGGTGAACATGCCGACCCGGCAGCCGCCGTCAAGCGTCATGCCCGTCTTGCCGTCGGGGGTGGAGCCGGTGAAGCTGCAGTTGAATTTCGTGCCCTTGTACTTGCCGGCGACGATTTCGCCGGGGCCGACCCACTTGCCTTCGGCCGACTGGAAAAACTGCTTGTCCGGCTCTCCGGCGCAAGCCCCGGAGGCAATACCGGCGACTGCTGTGATCGCCGCCGCCAGGGGCAAGATGCTGGACAGAATTACGCTTTTCATCGACGACACCCGGCAACAACGAGGCTGTTTGAAACCGGTTTGACCATGAAGAAGATTGGTTAATGCTTCGTCACCTCAGGGCCTCGAAAGCGCAATCCCATCGTGCCGCGAAAGAGGCGCTCGTCATTTGTCGGGTGCGTTTGTTTCGGTGTCTTTCCTTGTCGCAAACGACGTCAGCGCGGCGAGGAAATCGCCCAGTCCCGGGCGCTTGGCGGCGCTGAAGGGCAGGGGGCGCGCCGTCTCCATGGCCGCGATGCCGATGCGCGCCGTCATCATGCCGTTGACGACGCCTTCGCCGAGCTTGGCCGAGAGGCGCGCCGCCAGGCCGTGGCCGACGATCTGTTGGACAAAGCTGTCGCCGACGGCAATCGAGCCGGTGACCGCCAGATGCGCCAGCACGCTGCGCGCCAGGCGGAAGAAACCCAGCGTTCCGGGCCGTCCGCCATAGAGTTCCGACAGCCGGCGGATGAGGCGCCCGGCCTCAAAGACGACATAGGCGACGTCGACGAGCGCGCGCGGGCTGACCGCCGTCACCAGCGAGACGCGCTTTGCAGCCTCGAGGACCATCACCTTGGCCCTGGCATCGAGGGGGCCGAGGATTTCCGCTTCCGCCAGGCGCACCAGATTGGCGCCGTCGATGATCTCGCCGCGCAATTCGGCCAGCGCGCGCCGGCCGGCCGCGGTCTCGGGTTTGGCCGCGACAAAGGCCGACAGTTCATCGACCACAGATCGCGCCGCTTTCGGATCGTCGCGCGCGATGGCGTCGAGGGCCCGCCTCTGCAGCTTTTCGACCTCGGCGAGGCGGGCGATCGCCAGGAATTCGCGAATCAGGATCACCAGAAGCGCCAGCAACGCTATCGCCGCCATGCCGGCGGCGAGCCAGCCCAGCCATTCGGCGCGGGCAAAGAGATCGCGTATCAACTGGTCGGTCCACAGGCCGACAGCCAGCGAAACCAGCACGCCGAAGGCGCCGAAGAAGATGCTGCCGAGAACCGAGCGTTTTCGGGGGGCGACCGACGGCGACGGCTCGGCGGCAATAATGTCCGGTTCGTCGAAGACGTCGACCTCCGCCGGGATGACCAGCGCCACATCGGCCTTCATCGGGCGCGGTTTGCGCGGCGGTTCGGCCTGGCGTGGTCGAGGCGCGTCTTGTTTCGGCGTGGCTTCCGGCTCGATACGGAATGCCGCCGGTTTGCGGGGCGCTGTCATGCCAGATGGTCTCCGATCAGGAACTGCAGGGCACGGTCGAGCCGGATATGCGGCAGCGACAGCGTGACGCCTTCGGCCGTGCGTTCGAGTTTGGGCGGACGGAACCGGACGAAGCGGATTGCCGGGTCTGTGGAGTCCTGCCTGTGGTCCGGTCCCGAAAGATCGAAAACAGCATCAATTTTTTCCGGTAAATCACCAGGAAATATAGCTGTTTCCGTCTTTCCGTCGAAGGTTTCGCCATTGATCTTCTCGCCGGCGATCGGCGTGCCGATGATAACGGGCAATGTTTCCCGGCCCTGCTTGACGGTGCCTTCGCGGGTCGCGCGCACGGCCGCCATCGCGACCACGTCGACATCGGCGCCGGTGAAATTCGCCCGCGCCACGGCGCGGTCGGCCAGGCGCCGCACGATCGCCTGCAACCGGTCATGGCTTTCGTGGTGCAGATGATCGGCTTTGGTCGCGGCAACCAGGATGCGGTCGATACGCCGGGAGAAGAGGTCGGTGAGGAAGCTGCCCCGGCCGGGGCGGAAGCAGCTGAGGATCTCGGTGACGGCGCGCTCCAGGTCGGCCATGGCGCCAGGCCCGGCGTTCAGCGCCTGCATGGCGTCGATGAGTACGATCTGGCGGTCCAGACGCGTGATATGTTCGCGGAAGAACGGTTTGACGACATGTGTCTTGTAGGCCTCGTAGCGCCGTTCCATCATGGCGTGCAGCGAACCGTTGCGCGCGCGCCTGTCGCCGAGGCCGGCCAGCGGCGCGAAAGTCAGCGCGGGCGAGCCTTCGAGGTCGCCCGGCATCAGGAAACGTCCGGGCGGCAAGGTCGAAAGCGCTCGCTCGTCGAGCTTGCATGCCTTGAGGTAGGCGGCGAAGCTCTCGGCCAGCCGGCGTGCCGTCATTTCGTCGGCGTCGGCATTCGGGTCGATTTCCGCCGAGATCGCCCGCCAGGCCCGCGACAGGTCCTCGCGTACCGGCAGCGTGGCCATTTCAAGGGCTTCGCGCGAAAAATCGGCGAAGGATTTGCCGAGCAGCGGCAGGTCGAGCAGCCATTCGCCGGGGTAATCGACGATGTCGACCGACAGCTTGCCCGACGAGAACATACGGTTCCAGCCGGAGGCCGATTCATATTCGATCGTCAGCCGCAGTTCAGAGATGGCGCGGGTCGAGTCCGGCCAGACGCGATCGTTGACCAGAGCGGCGATGTGGTCCTCGTACTGAAAACGCGGCACGGCGTCGTCGGGCTGCTGTTCGAGGAAGGCGCGCGCGATACGCCCCGATTTCTGCGCCTCGAACAGCGGCAGGCGTCCGCCGTGGATCAGATTGTGGACGAAGGCCGAGATGAAGACGGTCTTGCCCGCGCGGGATAGACCCGTGACACCCAAGCGCAGCGATGGAGAAAAAAGTCCGGTGGCACGTCCCGACAATGTGTCGAGGGCAATTCTTGCCTCGTCGGTGAAGGTGGTCAGCGATGATGCCAAAATATGCTCTCTCGGACTTGCGTCCGCCCGATATAGGCGGTGGAACCCGGCTTTGAAATGGCGCTGGACATCGGCATCAGAGATCGGCCGGTGTCAGGAAGGCTTCGAGATAGCCCGCTCCCTGGGCCGCTTTCGCCAGATTGCCGGGGAAACGGACGACGGCGAGGCCCGAGGTCGGAAAGCCATGATTGAGCATTGCCCGCTCCGTCTCGCCACCATCGCCCGACACCGCCATGGCGAGATCCTCCGTCATCGGGTTGTGGCCTATGACCAGCAAGGAGCCTGATCCGCCATGATCCCGGACGAGCCGGAGATAGCCGGCCGCGTCTTCGCTGTAGAGCGTGTCGAAAAACAGCACCTTGCCTGTGTCCGTCTGACCGGCCAGTCCCTCGAGCGTTTCCTTGGCGCGTTTGGCGTTGGAGCACAGCGTCAGGTCCGGCACATAGGAACGGGATCGCATCGCGGCCCCCATCTTTTCGGCATCGGCGCGGCCGGATGCATCGAGCGGACGATCGAAATCACGCATGCCCGGCAAGGCCCAGCCGGCCTTGGCGTGTCGCAACAGATAAAGCCTGCTCACTCAACCTCCAATGACGCCCGAAAGCCGAAGTCCTGCCGCGATTAGCCACGAGAAAAGCATCGCGCACAATGGTGCACGTTCTTCGGCGCGGCGAATCACTTGCGGGGGCAAGCGGCGAAGATCGTCCTACTTTCGCCATCGAAACAGATCTATCCCGCTCCGGGGAAGGCTGCGGGCGCACTTTAACAATTGCGTGAGCCGGTGGCTGATTGCGCTTGTGCAGGCGTCTGGCGGCGAATATATAGGCGCCAAATTTGGGGCTGTTTGGGTGAGTCGAATGAACGACATCGTTACCGCCGATTACGTACCCTCCGAAGACGAGCCGTTCATGAACGAACGGCAGAAATCCTACTTCCGCCTAAAGCTCGTCACCTGGAAAAATGACATTTTGCGCGAAGCGCGCGAAACCCTCGAAATCCTGCAGCAGGAAAACGCCAACCATCCCGACCTCGCCGACCGCGCCTCTTCGGAAACCGACCGCGCCATCGAGCTCAGGGCCCGCGACCGTCAGCGGAAGCTCATCTCGAAGATCGATTCGGCACTACAGCGCATCGACGAAGGCACTTATGGCTATTGCGAGGAGACCGGTGAGCCGATCGCGTTGAAGCGGCTCGACGCCCGCCCGATCGCTACCTTGTCGATCGAAGCGCAGGAGCGGCATGAGCGCCGTGAAAAAGTCTATCGCGACGACTGACAGTAGCGCTGCATCGATTTCCAAATGGCCGGTTTTCCGGCCATTTTTGTTCGATGTCGCCGCGCATGCCAAAGCGCGCTTGAACATCGACCGGTTCAATTCACCGGCAGGCCACCCTGGGCGCAAATCATCTCTTCTGGCTTGAGAGTTCGCCCAAAAGCCTCGTCATTTCATCATCGAGCGACGGCGGCGCCTTGGCTGCCGGTTTGGCCGCCGGACCGCCGGACCGTGGTTGGTCCAGCGAAACCTCGAGTTCCTTCATCAGCGTGTCGTCGATGCTGTCCTGCGGCGGCGGTGGCGCGTGCCTGACGGCATTGGCATTGGCGGAGCCATAGGCGGGCAGCGGCGTGACATTGGTCGACTGATAGATTTGCGCCGCCGGTTTCGCTGCGGGAGCCGGTGGCGGTGCCGCCGGGCGCTGGCGGGCGGGCCCTGCCACCGGCTGCGGAGCGGGTGGTTGTCTGGGAGGCGCGGGAGCGGGCTGCGGCGGCCGCGGCTTCGCGACCGGGGTCCCGGCCGCCGGGACAGGCTGCGGGCCGCCATCCCCGGTCAATGCCGGACGGCGCGGCGCGGCGAGGCGGATGTCGCGTTCGACAACGACGTCGGTCGGGCCGCCGATCAGGAGCAGATGTTCGATGTCGTCGCGTCGCACCAGCACCAGTCGGCGATGGCTGTCGACGGCGGTGGCGTCCATGACGGCGAGCCGCGTCTTGCGGTTGCGGCCACCGGCGACAAACGTCCCGAAGGTCAGGTTGCGCACGAGCCTGACGATGATGAGAACGATGACCAGCAGGATCAGCGCCGCGAAGGTCCACAGGAGTGCCGCCGCATAACCGGGGCCCGCCACGCTATCCAGCCACTGCATTGGTTTCCCCTGATCGGTTTTGGAAAGTGACGCGACACTAGACCGTTGCGACTGGCCACCGCAAGTTGCCTTTCACGCATCGTGAACAGCTTGAAACACAGGGAAGGCCGCTCGACATCATTTTTATCTGACATTTGCCGCCCGGGCCTTTTCCGGACTAGGAGAATATGATTCAACCGGCTAAAGCGCGTCGCGCTGAAACGGATTCATGCGACGCGCTTCAGGTCCTTGTTTTTCATGCGTGACGTTTTCCCAAAACCGAAGTCACTTTTGGGCGACATGCATTAGGGGCGGGTGTCGGAACCTCGGATTTCACGAGCAGGGGGCATATGGCCAAGGAAGCGCGCGGCGATTTCTATCCGGTACCGATCGTCGACCAGAATACGCGACCGGGCGCGGTCACCCGGCTTATCATCTTCATCGTCGTTCTGACGGGCGCGGCCATCGTCTTCGGCCTTTTCCGCGAGCGCCTCGGCGACCCCTTCCTGCTTGGCATGCTCGGCGTGCTGGCGATGATCGGTGTCGGCTTCCTGTTCGCGACCGCGATCGGCTTCGTGCAGATCACACCGCGCTCGACGGGCGACGAACTGTCCAAGGCTTTCGTCGATTCGATGGGCCAAGGCCTGCTGGTCACGGACACCAAGGGTCGCGTCGTCTACGCCAACCGGGCTTATGCCGATATGACCGGGGCCACCTCGGCCGCCGATCTGAAGACCGTCGAAGGATTGCTCTCGGATGTCCCCGAGGCCTCGGTGACCATTTACCGGCTGGCGTCCGGCTTGCGTGACGGGCAGCCGGGCGATGGCGAGTTCAGGCTGGCGCAATCGATCCGGCCCGGCGCTGAACCGGGCGCCCGCTGGTACCGGGCGCGCGCCCGCGCGTTCAGCGTTCCGGGCCAGCGGTTGCCGATGCTGGCCTGGCAACTCGCCGATATTTCGCAGGAGCGGGCCGAGCAGGAGCGTTTCTTCCTCGATCTGCAGAAGGCCATCGATCACCTCGACCACGCGCCGGCCGGTTTCTTTTCGGCCGATCAGGACGGCCGCGTCACCTACATCAACGCCACGCTCGCCGGATGGCTGGGCATCGACCTTGCCAGCTTCACGCCCGGCGCCGTCACCTTGCCCGATATCGTTGCCGGCGACGGCATGGCGCTGGTGCGCTCCGTCAAGGCGGATCCCGGCACGACGCGCAATGCGGTCATCGATCTCGACTTGACGACGATGACCGGCGAGGCGCTGCCAGTGCGCTTCATGCACCGCGTTTCGGCAAGCCGCGAGGGCGTCGGCGGCCCGACGCGCACCATCGTGCTCAACCGTACGCAAGGCGAGGATGCCTCGGCCGATCTGCGCGCTTCGGAAGTGCGCTTCACCCGCTTCTTCAATTCGACGCCGATGGCGATCGCCGGTGTCGATGCCAGCGGACGCATCCTGCGCACCAACGCACCTTTTCTGTCGCTGTTTTCCTCGGTCGTCGACCGCGATGCCGTGGATCGCCGCGTACGGCTCGACACGGTGATCCATGACCGCGACCGGCCGGCCTTTGCCGCAGCGTTCGAGAAAGCCCGGCAGCGGCAGGCCGATATCGAACCGATCGACACCGTGCTGCCCGGCAACGAAGAACGGCACATCCGCTTCTACGTCAATGCCGTCGCCGACGGTACCGGCGGCGAAGGGGCCGAGGAATCGGCCATCGTCTACGCCGTCGAGACGACCGAGCAAAAGGCGCTCGAAGGGCAGATGGCGCAAAGCCAGAAGATGCAGGCCGTCGGCCAGCTCGCCGGTGGCATCGCGCACGACTTCAACAATGTGCTGACCGCCATCATCATGGCGTCGGACCTGCTTTTGACCAATCACCGGCCGTCGGATCCGTCCTTCCCCGACATCATGAACATCAAGCAGAACGCCAACCGAGCCGCCTCGCTGGTCAGGCAGTTGCTGGCCTTCTCGCGCAAGCAGACGCTGCGGCCGGAAGTGCTGAACCTCACCGACGTGCTCGCCGATCTCAGGATGCTGCTTGCCCGGCTGGTCGGCAACGACATCAAGCTCAAGGTCGACCACGGCCGCGACCTGTGGCCGGTCAAGGTCGATATCGGCCAGTTCGAGCAGGTGGTGGTCAACCTGGCGGTCAACGCGCGCGACGCGATGCCGGCGGGAGGCGATCTCACCGTGCGCACACGCAACGTGACCGCCGAGGAGTCCAAGACCTTCCCGTATCGCGAACTCGCGGCCGCCGACTATGTGGTGGTCGAGGTCGAGGACACCGGCTCAGGCATCGCGCCCGACGTGCTGAAGAAGATCTTCGAGCCGTTCTTCACCACCAAGGAGGTCGGCAAGGGCACGGGCCTCGGTCTGTCCATGGTCTACGGCATCATCAAGCAGACCGGCGGTTTCATTTTCTGCGATTCCGAAGTCGGCAAGGGATCGACTTTCCGCATTTTCCTGCCACGTCACATCGCGGAAGCGAAAAAGGCGGCCGAACCCGGTGAAGCACCGGCCGCCGCGGCAGTCAAATTGGCCGATAGCACCAAGGACCTGTCCGGGTCGGCGACGGTACTGCTGGTCGAGGATGAGGACGCCGTGCGCATGGGCGGCATGCGGGCACTGACCTCGCGCGGTTACACCGTCCACGAGGCGTCCTCCGGCGTCGAGGCGCTGGAAGTGTTCGAAGCGCTCGGCGGCAAGGTCGACATCGTCGTTTCCGACGTAGTGATGCCGGAAATGGACGGGCCGACGCTGCTCGGTGAATTGCGCAAACGCCAGCCGGACATCAAGTTCGTCTTCGTCTCCGGCTATGCCGAGGACGCATTCGCCAGAAACCTGCCGGCGGAGGCGCATTTCGGCTTCCTGCCAAAACCGTTCTCGCTCAAGCAACTGGCTACGATCGTCAAGGATGTGCTTGAATCTTAGGTATTTCCAATGCCGCGCCCCTTGCATAACGCGGTAACAACGCCATGATTATTGGCAATATAGCAGGCGGGCTTGGGGGAGCAGCTGTTGACGCCACACATCGAGGCAAGCAAGGGCGACTACGCCGACACGATTTTGTTGCCGGGCGACCCGCAGCGCGCGGAGTGGATGGCCGGCACGTTTCTCGACACGCCGCGTTGTGTCAATCGTCGTCGCGGTGCGCTTGGCTTTACCGGCTCGTTTCGAGGCAGGCCCATCAGCATTCAGGCGACGGGTATCGGTGTTTCATCGTTCCTGATCTATGCGCATGAATTGCTTGATTATTATGGCGCCCGGACACTGATCCGCACCGGTACCTGCGGTGGCCTGAGCGCCGAGGCAAAGCTGCGCAGCCTTGTGATCTCGCAATCGGCACGGCCTGAAGACACTGAGAACGGCCGGGTCTTTGGCCTTTACGAGGCTGACGTCGGCCCGGATCCGGCGCTGCTCGCTTGCGCATTGGCCAAGGCAACCGAACTCGGCATCGACCACCACGCCGGCCTGACAGCCTGCACCGACATATTCTACCATCCCGACCCACGTGCCCGCTATGCCGACGCCAGGGCGCTCGGAGCGCTGGCCGTAGACATGGAAACCAGCGCTCTCTATCGCATCTCGGCGCATTTCGGCGCGAGGGCATTATCGCTGCTGACCGTGGTCGACAATCTGCTCACCGGCGAACAGACCGACTATTCCGAACGCCAGGAGCTTTTCACCGACATGAGCCGCCTGGCGCTCGAAATTGCCACGGAAGCGCGCTAGGCGGCGTCGCGCAAGGATCGTTGTTTCATAGCCATCGGCGGCGGCGTGGGTCTTGTCGTAGACGCGTCATCGCCGAGCGCGTTTCGCGCCGCACGCTCCTGAAAGGCAGCCTTGCATCCAGCGCATTGATCGCCGGCGGCAGCTTTGTCGGCTCGTTGTTTGCCGGCGAAACACATGCGGTCGCCGCTCTTTCGACACTCGGCTTTCCCGAGTTGAAGCGTCGCGAATGAAGGGGGAGGATGAAGACGGGGAATTGGCCATGGTGTCTGCCTCTCGAGGTGGATGTGACGGCGCACCGCTGCCTATCCAGTTTCGGCAACATCCAGATGACACGGCAGACGTGCAGACTCCCAAGGCAGCCCCGAAGGGAGGCGAAGGCCTACCGATTGCCTCCCTTGGTGCAGGTCGAGGCGGTGAAGGCCCCGTCGGGTTGCTTCATGATGATGTCGAAGGAGGGCGGGTTCTGGCCGTCCAGGGTTGCCTGGGTCATCGAGAGCGCGTTGCCGCCGGCGGTATAGCCGCCGAGCGGGCCCAGCCACGAAATCACACCGTTTGCATCCATCTGATAGTTGTAAGCCTGTTGGGCGGTCCCGAAGGTGACGGGGCCTGTGTAGACGTTTCCCTTGATGGTGATGTCGCCGAGGTTGAGGAACAGGCCGAGCAGATAGACTTCGCAGTGATAAGTGCCATCGGGCATCTTGCCATCGCTGAAATCGGCTCGTGCCGCTCCGGTTGCCGCCGCCACAGACAAAATGCCGATGAATATGCGTGAAATGCCTGATGTCATGACGTCGTCCGTTTGAACGACAAGCTTGCCCTATTTTCGTGCCGCGCCGCAACATTTGTCGTCCGCGACACGTGCGCCAAGGTCAAAATATAGGCACGTGTCAAAAATGAGCTAAAATTAGGCATACGCCTTGTGCGCTGCGCAAATTTCCCTCAATCATTTTTTAACCGGCTCTCTTACCTCTGTTCATTCTAATGTATCAACTAACTGATAACGTTCGGTTATTTTGCTATTTTCAGCAAGCCGGCAGCGGTTGGCACGGGGGTTGCATCGTAGTGTTGCGGTACAATCAACCAGCTTGGGAGTCTTCGGTATGAGGGGTAATTTCTCGACAATAACAAAAATGGTCTCGGCGGGCGCGGTCGCCGCCGGTTTGATGATATCCGCTCCGGCCAGGGCTGCCGACGACACGATCAAGGTCGGCATTCTCCATTCGCTGTCGGGCACAATGGCGATTTCGGAGACGACGCTGAAGGACGCCATGCTGATGCTCATCGACGAGCAGAACGCCAAGGGCGGCCTGCTCGGCAAGAAGCTTGAAGCCGTCGTCGTCGATCCGGCTTCCAACTGGCCGCTGTTCGCCGAAAAGGCGCGCGAACTGATCTCCAAGGACAAGGTCGCGGCGGTGTTCGGCTGCTGGACCTCGGTGTCGCGCAAATCGGTGTTGCCAGTGTTCTCCGAGCTCGACAACATCCTGTTCTATCCCGTCCAGTATGAGGGCGAGGAAAGCGAGCGCAACGTGTTCTACACCGGTGCGGCTCCAAACCAGCAGGCCATTCCGGCCGTCGACTATCTGATGAGCAAGGACGGCGGCTCGGTGAAGCGCTGGGTGCTGGAAGGCACCGACTACGTCTATCCGCGTACCACCAACAAGATCCTCGAAGCCTATCTGAAGTCTAAGGGCGTCGCGGCCGAAGACATCATGACCAACTACACGCCGTTCGGTTTTTCCGACTGGCAGACCGAAGTTTCGGCGATCAAGAAGTTCGGTTCGGCCGGCAAGAAGACCGCCGTCGTCTCGACCGTCAATGGCGACGCCAATGTTCCGTTCTACAAGGAACTCGGCAACCAGGGCATCAAGGCCGAAGACATCCCGGTCATGGCCTTCTCGGTGGGTGAGGAAGAACTTGCCGGTCTCGACACCAAGCCGCTGGTCGGCCATCTTGCAGCGTGGAACTATTTCGAGAGCGTCAGCACGCCCGAGAACAAGAAGTTCATTGCCGACTGGCACAAGTTCATCAAGAACAACAAGCGCACCACCAACGACCCGATGGAAGCCCACTATATCGGCTTCAACATGTGGGTGAAGGCGGTTCAAAAGGCCGGCACCACCGATCCGGACAAGGTCATCGATGCCATGGTCGGCGTTTCGGTGCCGAACCTGACCGGCGGCTATTCGACGATGATGCCGAACCATCACATCACCAAGCCGGTGCTGATCGGTGAAATCCAGGCCAATGGCCAATTCGAAACGGTTTCGAAGACATCGGGCCTGGTGATGGGTGACGAATGGTCCGACTACCTGCCCGACTCCAAGGACCTGATTTCCGATTGGCGCGCGCCGCTCAGCTGCGGCAACTTCAACGTCAAAACCGGCAAGTGCGGCGGCAAGGGCACGAACTGATCCTCCCCGGGCTGGACCTTCGGGTCCACGCCCAAGACCGCGCGCGTCCGGACAGTTCCTCCACTGTCCGGACGCCCACTTCAACCTTCAATGGTCACCGAACGCCGATGAAGATTCTCCACGCGATTGGCCTGATGCTTTTGTTTCTGCTGACGACGCTGTCGTCTTCGGGCGCTGCGGAAGCCGATCTGCGTGCCATCATCGCCAAATTCGCGACAGTAACGGACTTTTCCGAGACAGGAGCTGTCGTTCAAGAGTTGACGGCCACAGGCGATCCGGCTGTCGAACGGCCGCTTGCTGCACTGGCGGACGGCAATCTTTACGTTCGTACGGCCGACTCGATGGTGTTTGTCGGCAAGGAAGGCGACGAAAACGTCCAGCTTTTCGACCCGCTGAGCGGCGAGCCAGCAGGCGAGGCCCCCGAGGACGACATAACCAAGATCAGCGTCAACAACACGTTGCGCCGCACGATCCGCGATGCATTGGGCACGTTGACGCTTGGTTCCAAGGATCCGACGGTCCGCATCGCCGCCGCGGACACCATGTTCAAGACACCGGACGCCGCCAATATCGGCCCGCTCGACGCAGTCATCGCCAGTGAAAGCGTGGCGAGCGTCAAGGCTTTGCTGGAACAGGCGCGTGCCGCTTCCATACTGGTTTCGGACAAGCCCGACGCAGACAAGCTCGCCGCAATCGCCCTGATCGGTGCGCGCGGCGACCGCGATGCTGTTTCGCTGCTCACCTCGGTCGAGGCCAACGCCTCTGGAGCGGTCAAGGACGCGGCGACGGCTGCGATCGCAAACATCAATTCGACGCTGGCCTTGTGGGATGCCGGCCAGAACATCTGGTATGGGATATCGCTGGGTTCGGTGCTGCTGCTGGCGGCGATCGGGCTTGCCATCACCTTCGGCGTCATGGGCGTCATCAACATGGCGCATGGCGAGATGGTGATGCTCGGCGCCTACACGACTTTCGTCGTCCAGCAGGTGATCCGCACGTCCTTTCCCGGCCTCTTTGACTGGTCGCTGGTGATCGCGCTGCCGCTTGCCTTCCTGGTTGCGGCATTCGTCGGTCTCATCATCGAGCGCGGCGTCATCCGCTTTCTTTACGGCCGGCCGCTGGAGACGCTGCTGGCGACCTGGGGCGTATCGCTGATCCTGCAGCAGGCGGTGCGCTCGATCTTCGGACCGACCAACCAGGAGGTCGGCAATCCGTCCTGGATGTCCGGCTCATTCGACGTCGGACAACTGGCCATCACCTGGAACCGGCTGTGGATACTGGTGTTCGCGCTCACGGTGTTCGGCATGTTGCTCTACGTGATGAAGCGCACGCCCTGGGGCCTGCAGATGCGCGCAGTCACCGCCAACCGGCGCATGGCCGCCTCGATGGGCATCAGGACGCCGTGGGTCGACGCGCTGACTTTCGCGCTGGGGTCCGGCATTGCCGGTATTGCAGGCGTCGCGCTCAGCCAGATCGACAATGTTTCGCCCAATCTCGGCCGCGGCTACATCATCGACAGTTTCATGGTCGTCGTCTTCGGCGGTGTCGGCAATCTCTGGGGCACGCTGGTTGGCGCCTTCTCGCTCGGCATTGTCAACAAGGTTCTCGAACCCTATGCCGGCGCCGTGCTCGGCAAGATCGTCGTGCTGGTGCTGATCATCCTTTTCATCCAGAAGCGCCCGCGCGGCCTGTTCGCGCTCAAGGGCAGGGCGGTGGAAGCATGATGTCAGGACGCTTCTTCGCCGCGGGTGCCGACCGCCGCATCGCCATCACCATTTTCGCCCTGCTGGCGGTGGCCGTCATCGTGCCGCTGCTCAACCTGGCTGTTTCGCCAACCAGCGCCTTCTACGTGCCGTCCTACATAGTCGCGCTGACCGGCAAGTATCTCTGCTACGCGCTGCTGGCGCTGTCGCTCGATCTGGTCTGGGGCTATTGCGGCATCCTTTCGCTTGGCCACGGCGCCTTCTTCGCGCTCGGCGGCTATGCGATGGGCATGTATCTGATGCGCCAGATCGGTTCGCGCGGCGTCTATGGCAATCCGATCCTGCCTGATTTCATGGTGTTCCTGAACTACAAGCAATTGCCGTGGTTCTGGACCGGCTTCGATCATTTCTGGTTCGCGGCAATCATGGTGCTGGCGGTGCCCGGCCTGCTTGCCTTCGTCTTCGGCTGGTTCGCCTTCCGCAGCCGCGTCACCGGCGTCTATCTCTCGATCATCACCCAGGCGATGACCTATGCGCTGCTGCTCGCCTTCTTCCGCAATGACATGGGCTTCGGCGGCAACAACGGGCTCACCGATTTCAAGGATATTCTGGGCTTTAACGTGCAGGCCGACGCGACCCGTTCGGCGCTGTTCGCGGCCAGCGCGGTAATGCTCGCGCTCGCCGTTTTCATCACCTGGGCGATCGTCGGCTCCAAATACGGCAAGCTGCTGATGGCCGTGCGCGACGCGGAGAGCCGCACGCGGTTCCTCGGCTGGCGGGCGGAGAACGTGAAACTGTTCGCCTTCACCGTTTCGGCCGTCATGGCAGGCATTGCCGGCGCGCTCTACGTGCCGCAGGTCGGCATCATCAATCCCGGCGAATTCGAACCGTCCAATTCGATCGAGGTGGTGATCTGGGCGGCGGTGGGCGGACGCGGCACCATCGTCGGGCCGATCATCGGCGCGCTGCTCGTCAATGCCGGCAAATCCTGGTTCACCGGTGTGCTGCCGGAATTCTGGCTGTTCGCGCTGGGCGGCCTGTTCGTCGCCGTCACCTTGCTCCTGCCGAAGGGCATAATCGGCATGTGGGACAGTTGGCGCGGCAATGCCAGGGCATTGCGCGTAGCTTCCCTCGCTGACGAAGCCGGCACCGAGGTGAGAGTCGCATCCGCCACCTCGAAGCCTGCTCGATCGCCGGCGAGAAATCCAGGCGAATGGTCCTGGTCTGATCCCAAACCGCAGGCTGCGGAGTAAGCGGCCATGAGCAAGTCCAACACAATCCTCTATCTCGACGGCGTCTCGGTATCCTTCGACGGCTTTCGCGCCATCAACAATCTGTCGCTGGTGCTCGACAAAGGCGAGATGCGCGCCATTATCGGCCCCAACGGCGCCGGCAAGACGACGATGATGGACATCGTCACCGGCAAGACGCGACCCGACGAAGGCGAAGTGTTCTTCGACGGCCAGGTGGACCTCACCAGGCATGACGAAGCCGAGATCGCCATGATGGGCATCGGCCGCAAATTCCAGAAGCCGACCGTCTTCGAAAGCCACACGATCGAGGAAAACCTGATGCTGGCGCTGAAGGGGCCGCGCTCGATCTTCCCGGCGCTGTTCCACCGCCAATCGCCCGCCGAGACGCGACGGATCGACGAGATTCTTGGCATCATCCGGTTGGGCGACAAGCGTCATGACCTGGCGGCCAATCTTAGCCACGGCCAGAAGCAGTGGCTTGAGATCGGCATGCTCTTGGCCCAGGATCCGAAGTTGCTTCTGGTCGACGAGCCGGTCGCCGGCATGACCGATGCCGAGACCGAGGAAACCGCGCGGCTGCTCAGGGACATCGCCCGTGACCATTCGGTCATCGTCGTCGAGCACGACATGCATTTCGTGCGCGAACTCGGCGTCAAGGTCACCTGCCTGCATGAGGGCTCGGTGCTCTCCGAAGGGACGCTCGATTTCGTATCGGCCGACGAGCGCGTCGTCGAAGTCTATTTGGGGAGATGAGCATGGTCTGGCGGGTGCAATTCCATCATTTCGACATGTCGTTTCTCCGGTTTTGGAGAAGGCGCTGACATGCTCGAAGTTTCCAATGCCACGCTCCATTACGGCGCCGCCCAGGCGCTGCGCGGCGTGTCGCTGAAGGCGGCTGCCGGCCAGATCACCTGCGTGCTCGGCCGCAACGGCGTCGGCAAGACAAGTTTGATGAGATCGATCGTCGGCCATCACCGGCTGACGAGCGGAAGCGTTGCCTTCGAGGGGAAGGCGCTCGACCGGAGCGCGGCGTATGACCGCGCCCGGTCGGGCATCGCATTCGTGCCGCAGGGCAGGGAGATCTTTCCGCTGCTCAGTGTGCGCGAAAACCTCGAATCCGGCTTCGCGCCCTTGAGGCGCGCCGACCGCGACGTGCCGGCGCACGTCTTCGAGCTGTTTCCGGTGCTGAGGCAGATGCTTGGCCGCCGTGGCGGCGATCTTTCCGGGGGGCAACAGCAGCAGTTGGCCATCGGCAGGGCGCTGGTAATGCGGCCGAAGCTGCTGGTGCTCGACGAGCCGACCGAAGGCATCCAGCCCTCCGTTATCAAGGACATCGGCCGCGCCATACGTTATCTGCGCGACCAGGCCGGCATCGCTGTGTTGCTGGTCGAACAGTATCTCGACTTCTGCCGAGAGCTTGCCGACGAGGTCAACATCATGGATCGCGGCCAGATCGTCCACACCGGCCCGGCGCAAGATTTAGACCGGGCTGATGTTCGCAAATTCCTCACGGTCTAGAATCGGCACTGGACTTCAGTTGGAGATTTGAAGTTCTTGGCAAGTCCAATATTTCTTCCATCCATCATCCGCGTCTCTGGCACACGCGATGTCGCATGCTAGTCTTTTCCAGGCTTTGTGAGTCGGCCGCTTCCGTATCAGTCTGGTTATAGCAGATCGAGGCGCGGCGAAGGTTCTGCAAGTTCCACGCAAGCAAGGCTTCCTAGCTTCCCGATCTCTGTCGTTCAAACGCGTTTGGGCACACAGGCTAAGGGACAGCCATGGAACGTTACGTCGAGGACTACCAGAAGCGGCGGCTTACCGAACGTGTCGACATCATCGCCGCCATCAACATCTTGAGGTCACAGGGCTGCGACTACGATGATCTGATCGAGGAGATCACCAAGGTCTTTTACGTTGACCTCGATGCCTTCAATGAAATCGTCATGGCGGCCTAGGGGCAGTCTTCGCTATTCAACAATCACAGAGTCGCCATGATGCGAGTGATCAGCTCGCGCGCCGGAATGGCGAGGCGATGACGCGGTTGCGGCCTCCGCGCTTGGCGTCGTAGAGCGCCTTGTCGGCGGCGCTGAGCACCTTGTCCAAGCTGAGGCCCTCCTTGCTGCCAAACGCAAATCCGGCGCTCACCGTGCAGGTGAGCGAACCGGTTTCGGTTTCTATCAGTCGCATCGCGAAAGCCGCCCGAATGCGCTCAGCTGCTTCCTCGACCGTCTCCGGCAGAGTGCGCCTCAGCACCAGTGCGAATTCCTCGCCGCCCATGCGCGCGGCGACGTCGGCCGATCGAAGGTTGGCTGCCAACTCTCTGGCGAACACCTTCAGCACCTCGTCGCCCGCCGCGTGGCCGAATTCGTCGTTGATGGCTTTAAAATTGTCGAGGTCGAAGACGACCACGGCGGTAAAGGCGCCGACCGGAATATGGCCATGCATGTCGAACAGGGCGCGCCGGTTGAGCAGGCCGGTCAGGGGATCCGTCAGGGCGTTGCGGTGGTGGTGCCGCGCCAGACGCCCCTGGTTGAGGGCAAGCGAGAGTGCGCCAATACCCGTCATGCTGGCGATCACCACGATCAAGCTGAGCTCTTCTGCCCAATTGCTTGGCGCGTGGCCGAGCACCAGTGTTCCGTCCCAGGCGAGAACCATGGCGCAGAGCGCGAAGGACGTGGCCGTGGCCGAATAGAGCGTGGTGATGCCGATCGTCAAAGCGGGCGCCTCATCGCGGCCTCTCCAATATTCGAACGCCGTGGCGAACAGGAGCAAGGCGGCGAACATGTTCTCGAACATGAAGCCGAGGCCGTCATAGCCCAAAGCCATGGGAGGCAGCGCCATCGTCAGGGAAACGCAACCCCACAGCGCCCGCGGCAGCGGCGAGCCGCCGGTGCGGAACTGATAGGCGGCACCCAGCATGGCCGAAAAGCCGATCAGCAGGAACGCCGAGGTGGCGATGCCGAGCAGGCGCCCGGGCATGTCGATATAGGCGTCATAGATGAAAATATCGCCGACCACGAACACCAGGCTGATCGCCCATGTCAGCAGGAATTTCTCCGAGCGAGCGGTCAGCCACATGCCAAACAATGTCAGGCTGAGGCAAGCGGCGGAGAACCCGACAGCGAGCAGAAGTGAAGTGTAGTCGAGCGACATGCCCTCTTTCCCTGCCGGCGACGGTTCCAGCTCTGCGGCTTGGCGTCGGCGTATTCATGCGGCAAGGAAGTGTCGATAAGGTTACGATCGTGGCCAAGATGCCCAGGAATAGGCGCTTTGCTGCGCCCAAAACGCATGGGCGACGCACTATAGTGGGTGCTGGAAACCGACTGATGCTTTTTCAGTCGCTTACGCGCTTCATCAGCGCCATTGCCCCGAACGGCGCGCGCACCTTGCCCTCGGTGATGAAGTAGAGGAAGACGTCGCGCGGCTGGACCGGGGCGTCGGTAGCGGGGTCGGCGCGCCGCAGATCGGCCGGCTGCTTGCCTTCCGCCCAGATTTTTGCGCGCGCCGCCCATTCGTCGATGCCCTTTGGCGTGTAGCAGTCGGGATTGTCGTCGCTGCCGGTCTGCAACCGCGCATAGACGAAATCGCCGGTGATATCGGCGATGTCAGGATATTTGGCATGGTCGGCATAGACGATCGCCGCCTTGTATTTGCGCGCGAGTGCGGCGAACTCCGGCACGATGAAGCTGTCGTTGCGCACTTCGAGCGCGTGGCGCAGCGCGACGCCGTCCTGCTTTTCCGGCAGCAGTTTCAGAAACGCCTCGAAATCGTCAGGGTCGAATTTCTTGGTCGGCGCGAACTGCCACAGGATCGGGCCGAGCTTGTCGCCGAGCGCGGCCACGCCGGAACCGAGGAAACGCATCATCGATTCACCGGCTTCGCCCAGCACACGCCGATTGGTGACGAAGCGGTTGCCTTTCAGCGAATAGACGAAACCGTCTGGCGCCTCGTTGGCCCATTTGACGAAGGTCGGCTCCTTGAAGCTCGAATAATAGGTGCCGTTGACCTCGATGCTCGGCACTTGCCGGCTGGCGTAGTTCAGTTGCTTGGCCTTCGACAACTTGTCCGGATAGAAGGACGTGTCCCAAGGCTCGAAGGTCCAGCCGCCCATGCCGGCGCGGATTGTTCCCGATTTGCTCATCGTCGTCCTCCCAGATTTCTAAAAGCGATCAAGCCGCGGTGGGCCTGTCGACGGGTTTGGCCATGTCGACCAGTACCCACCCTGGCCGATAGGGATTGGGTCGGCGACCCGTTTCGTGAAAACCATAGGCGAGATAGAGCGCGATGTTCCGTTCCATCTTGGCGTTGGTGTAGAGCCGCACCTCCGGCAGGCCCCACAGACTTGCCTGTTCATCCGCGTGATTGAGTAACGCGATGCCAAATCCCTTGCCTTGGGAGCCGGGGGCGACCGCGACGGAGAAGATCATGACGTGGTCGGGATGGCGCTCCAGCGTGATTAGCCCGGCAAGCGTGGCGTCCCTCTCCAGCAGCCAGACCTCGCCCTGGGCGACGCGCGGTGCGTAGTCCTCGGTAACCGGGATCGGTGGCGCGTCGAGTATCGCGTTGTAGGGGGCATAGGCCGCTTGAGTCAGCGCGACGATCGCGGCGAGATCTTCTGGGCGGGCAAGCCTCACGCCAAAGCTGCTCTGGACCGTGATGCGACCATCCCTACCCATCACTCCGCCGCTTCGCGCTTGCCCCCCGGGCGCCGTTCCAGAAGCTCCTTGAGGAACTGGCCGGTGTAGCTGCGCTTCTCCCGCACGATTGCTTCCGGCGTTCCAGACGCGACCAGCTCGCCGCCGCCATCACCGCCTTCGGGACCGAGGTCGAGCACCCAGTCGGCGGTCTTGATCACTTCGAGATTGTGCTCGATGACCACCACCGTGTTGCCCTGGTCGACCAATTCGTGCAGCACTTCCAACAGCTTGGCGACGTCGTGGAAATGCAGGCCAGTGGTCGGCTCGTCGAGGATGTAGAGCGTCTTGCCCGTCGCCTTGCGCGACAGTTCCTTGGCCAGCTTGATGCGTTGCGCCTCGCCGCCCGACAGCGTCGTCGCCTGCTGGCCGATATGGATGTAGCCGAGGCCGACCTGCTTCAGCGTGTCGAGCTTGTCGCGCACGCCAGGCACGGCGGCGAAGAAATCGACGCCTTCCTCGACGGTCATGTCGAGCACGTCGGCGATCGACTTGCCCTTGAACAGGACGTCGAGCGTCTCCCTATTGTAGCGCTTGCCGTGGCAGACATCGCAGGTGACGTAGACGTCGGGCAAGAAGTGCATCTCGATCTTGATGACGCCGTCGCCCTGGCAGGCCTCGCAGCGGCCGCCCTTGACGTTGAACGAGAAACGTCCCGGCTGGTAGCCGCGCGCCTTGGCTTCCGGCAGGCCGGCGAACCAGTCGCGGATCGGCGTGAAGGCGCCGGTATAGGTAGCGGGGTTCGAACGCGGCGTCCGCCCGATGGGCGACTGGTCGATGTCGATGACCTTGTCGAGGAATTCCAGCCCCTCGATGCGGTCGTGTTCGGCCGGATGCTCGCGCGAACCCATGATGCGGCGCGAGGCCGCCTTGAACAGCGTCTCGATCAGGAAGGTCGACTTGCCGCCGCCCGACACGCCGGTGACGGCGGTGAAGGTGCCGAGCGGGATTTCGGCGGTGACGTTCTTCAGATTGTTGCCGCGCGCGCCGACAACCTTCAGGCGCCGGTTCTTCTTCGCCTCGCGACGCACGCCGGGCGTCGCTACTTCGAGCGCACCCGACAAATATTTGCCGGTGATCGAATTGGGGTTGGCCATCACCTGCTGCGGCGTGCCCTGGGCGATGATCTCGCCGCCATGGATGCCGGCGGCCGGACCCATGTCGACGACATAGTCGGCATGCAGGATGGCGTCCTCGTCATGCTCGACGACGATCACCGTGTTGCCGATGTCGCGCAAATGCTTGAGCGTGTCGAGCAGACGCGTGTTGTCGCGCTGGTGCAGGCCGATCGACGGCTCGTCCAGAACGTAGAGCACGCCGGTGAGGCCCGAGCCGATCTGCGAGGCCAGCCGGATGCGCTGGCTTTCGCCGCCCGACAGCGTGCCGGAATTGCGCGACAAAGTGAGATAGTCGAGACCGACATCGTTGAGGAAGCGCAGGCGCTCCCGGATTTCCTTCAAGACGCGGACAGCGATCTCATTCTGCTTGTCGTTGAGCTGCGCCGGCAGGTCGGTAAACCAGCGATCGGCATTGCGGATCGACTGTTCCGTCACTTCGCCGATATGCTTGCCGCCGATCTTCACCGCCAGCGCTTCAGGCTTCAGCCGATAGCCCTTGCAGGCCGGGCAGGGCGTTGCCGACATGAAGCGCTCGATCTCCTCGCGCATCCAGGCGGATTCGGTTTCCTTCCAGCGTCGCTCGAGATTGGGGATGACGCCTTCGAAGGTCTTGGTCGTCTTGTAGGAGCGCAGGCCGTCATCATATTGGAAGGTGATTTCGCGCTCGCCGGTGCCGCGCAGGATCGCCTCCTGGGCCTCGGCGGAAAGATCCTTGAACTTGTCGCCGAGCTTGAAGTTGTAGGCCTTGCCCAATGCCTCGAGCGTCTGCGAGTAATAGGGCGAGGTCGACTTCGCCCACGGGCTGACGGCGCCGTCGCGCAGCGACACGTTCTCGTCGGGCACGACGAGGTTGGGATCGATGGCGCGCTGGCTGCCGAGACCGTCGCAGGTCGGGCAGGCGCCGAACGGGTTGTTGAAGGAGAACAGCCTGGGTTCGATCTCCGGAATGGTGAAGCCGGACACCGGACAGGCAAATTTTTCCGAGAACAGGATGCGCTCATGCGTCTCGTTCTTGGATTTGTTGACCGAATCCTCGCCGGTCTGGCTGGCGTCGAGCGGCTTGTCGGCGAACTCGGCCACCGCCAGCCCCTCGGCCAGCTTCAATGCCGTCTCGATGGAGTCGGCGAGACGCGTGGCAAGGTCGCCGCGCACGACGATGCGGTCGACGACGACGTCGATGTCGTGCTTGTATTTCTTGTCCAGCGCCGGCACGTCGGCGATTTCATAGAAGACGCCGTCGACCTTGACGCGCTGGAACCCCTTCTTCTGCAACTCCAGCAGTTCCTTGCGGTATTCGCCCTTGCGGCCGCGCACGATGGGCGCCAGCAGGAACAGGCGCGTGCCTTCCTCGACCGCCAGTACCCGGTCGACCATCTGGCTGACCGTCTGGCTCTCGATCGGCAGGCCGGTGGCCGGCGAATAGGGCACGCCGACACGGGCAAACAGAAGCCGCATATAGTCGTAGATCTCGGTGACGGTGCCGACCGTCGAACGCGGGTTCTTCGAGGTGGTCTTCTGCTCGATGGAGATGGCCGGCGAAAGGCCGTCGATCTGGTCGACGTCGGGCTTCTGCATCATTTCGAGGAATTGCCGTGCATAGGCCGAGAGGCTCTCGACATAGCGGCGCTGGCCCTCGGCATAGATGGTGTCGAAGGCGAGCGATGATTTGCCGGAGCCCGACAGGCCGGTCATGACGATCAGGCTGTCACGCGGCAGGTCGAGATCGACATTCTTCAGATTGTGTTCGCGCGCCCCGCGAATGGAAAGGAATTTATGGTCGGCCATCGCCGGTCGCCGCCTCAGATCTGGAATTCATGGGATTGGCGGGTTTTTCCCGGCCATCCCCTATGTAGGTCTTTTTGCCGCCACGTCGAGAGACGCCACAACTCCCGACAGAAGTCGTTTAACCGTCTTTCGCGCGAAGGGGCAAGCGCAAAGAACAAAGACCGAACACGCTCCTGACAAAGCTGTGCGGAAACTGACCCTGACGTAACCTCCCGGCGATCACATTTTTCCGTAACCGGCTATTGATGGTTGACGCGACCGGCTCACGGGGGCAGTCTCCAGAGGTCAGCGAAGCCGGCCGTCTTTCGATGGCCTCGCCGCCCCAAGGCGGCCTGCGAGACGCCGCAGGCATTTGCGATTTGCGCTTCGCGATGGCAATGTCGCAACGGACAAAAGGAGCGGAGCATGACGCCACCGGACAGTCCCCCAGGGCTCCACGTCTCGTTGGAGCCGAGGCAGGCATAAGTGCCAGGGTATAGCGTTTGCGCCACCAGACAAACCGTGACCTGCCATATCCCCCAAAATTAGAGACTGTTAGTCGGATCGTCGGCTGAATGCCGCGAAGCATCCGAAATCCAACGCCGGCAGTACACTCCCGGCAAAAAATGGATTTGAGATCCAGAAAAGCCCCGTCCGTTTGCCCCAGGCACGGCGGGGCTATTCTTTTGGGCGGGCTCGAGTTTGCAGGACCGATCTTTTGCCCTACCTGGGCGGCTTGATCCCGCCAACCCCGACATCGACCGTGATGCTGCCGGAAATCCTGACATCCGTATCGCCGATCTTGAACTGCCCGTTGCCGCTGCTAGGGAATGCGTCGTCGGGTTCGGGCACCGGGGCTGGCTTGGCGATGCGATAGTCGCCGCTCACGCCGGGCAGGGCGCCTTTCCGAGCCGACGACGAGGCGCCGTCGGCAAGTGCCGCACAGGAGAAAAGGCCGACGATGGCGAGCACCATGGTGGCTGTGACACGGTGCAATGGTCTTGATCGATGTGCGTCGGTCATCCCCCTGTTATAGGGACCTGCCGCCACTTGAACCAGACCGGTATCGTCAAATCTTCGTTCTCGGGTCACGCCGCCTTTTTGCGGGTGTCGAAAACATGGTCGACAAGGCCCCATGCCTGGGCCTCGCGGGCCGTCATGAAATGGTCGCGGTCGAGCGTGCGTTCGACCTCTTCATAGCTGCGGCCGCAATGCTGGGCGTAGAGTTCGGTCATGTGGCGCTTGGTCTGGCCGATGCGTTCGGCATGCCGCTGGATGTCGGAAGCTTGGCCCTGGAAGCCGCCGAGCGGCTGATGCAGCAGGATGGTGGCATTGGGCAGCGCGATCCGGCGCCCGGCCGTGCCCGCCATCAGCAGGAACGATCCCATCGACGCGGCAAAGCCCATGCACACGGTCGACACCGGGCAACTGATATATTGCATCGTGTCGTAAATGGCGAAGCCGCTGGTCACCATGCCACCCGGCGAGTTGATGTAGAGCGAAATCTCCTTCTCGGGATTGTCCGACTCCAGCGACAAAAGCTGCGCGCAGACTAGCGCTGAGACGCCGTCGTTGATCTCGCCGTTGATGAAGACGATGCGCTCGCGCAGCAGCCGCGAAAAAATGTCAAATGCACGTTCGCCGCGGCTCGATTGCTCGATCACCATCGGCACAAGACTGGCAACACCGCTCATTTTTCTTCTCCAATTTCCGTGTTCAGGCCGCGCGCAGCAGAAGATGCGGCGTGTTGCTCGCGGCGATGAGCTTTCCGGCTCCGCGCAGCGAAAGCCGGCAGCCGGCGCTCGTCATGGTAACGGCCGCCTTGCGAGCAAAGCCGTCATGGACGATGCGCAGATGCGTGCCGCCCGAAACGGTGCGGGCGAGTGTGAAGGTGACGGTGCTGTCGAGCGGGTGCTGTCGCGCCGCATCGTCCGACTGTTCCCGCCAGGAATAGCGCAGCAGACGCTCAGGCTCGGCGTCGAGGATCTCGCACTCGATCGCCGCGTCGGGCCCGGCGAAGGCAAAGCGGCTGCCGGTCTGTGGCCTGATATCATTCGGCATCATCCAGGCGGCGAGCAGTTCCGGCACGGTCAGCGCCCGCCACACCTTTTCCGGCGGCTCGGCTAGGTCATATTCGAATTCGATCGCATCCGGTGCGACTTCGCGTTGGCTCTTCATTGATCCATGTCCTTCAAAACCGTCTTCAGCCTTTCGATGCGCTCCGGCCAGAACGTCCGGTAGCGTTCAATCCAGGAGAGCAGCGGGGCAAGCCCCTGCGGATCGGCGCGGTAATAGGCGTTGCGGCCGGCCCGCCGCTCGACCACGAGACCGGCACCGCGCAGCACCGCCAAGTGCTGGGACACGGCCGGCTGCGACACAGTCAGGCCGCAGCGCAGTTCCGACACGCTCATCTCGCTTGTCGCGAGCCGCTCGAAGACGGCACGGCGTGTCGGGTCGGCCAGGGCGCGGAAAATCTCTGCTTCGATCATGGCAAAAGCATAAGTCGATACTTATTGATTTGGCAAGCGCTGTTTTGCAACCCATATGAAGGCCTTGGCCATTGCTGCCATTCCTTGACAATCAGCGGCGGTGCATATAGGAACGAAAAGGGAACAAAAACCTTGTGGGAAAAGCCAGCCTTGGCAGGCGGCTGACGTCCGTAGCCTGTAAGGTGCTGCGACAAAAATTTGTTTCGGATGAGCGCGGAGAAATATCATGGCGGGTAGCGTCAATAAGGTCATTCTGGTCGGCAATCTCGGCGCGGACCCTGAAATCCGCCGCCTGAATTCGGGCGAGCCGGTCGTCAACATCCGCATCGCCACCTCGGAAAGCTGGCGCGACAAGAATTCCGGCGAGCGCAAGGAAAAGACCGAGTGGCATAACGTCGTCATCTTCAATGAGGGCATCGCCAAGGTGGCGGAGCAATATCTGAAGAAGGGCATGAAGGTCTATGTCGAGGGCCAGTTGCAGACCCGCAAATGGCAGGACCAGACCGGCGCCGACAAATACACGACCGAAGTCGTGCTGCAGAAATTCCGTGGCGAGCTGCAGATGCTTGACGCGCGCGGCCAGGGTGAGGGCGGCCAGGTCGGCGGCTACAGCGGTGGCGGCAGCAGCCGCGGGTCGGATTTTGGCCAGTCGAGCCCGAATGAAGGGTTCAACCGCGGTGGCGGCAATGCTCCCAGGGGCGGCGGTGGCGGCGGTTCGTCGCGCGAACTGGACGACGAAATTCCGTTCTGATCGGGAGCCGCACCAAACGGCGAATGCTTGTGCTTGATATGCCCCGAGGGTCCTGCATGGACTTTCGGGGTTTTGCATTGTTGATTTGGGAACAAAGGACTGAAAGGACAGGGCGATGAAGGCACGGGTAAAATGGGTCGAGGAGCGCACCTTCGTCGGCGAATCCGGCAGCGGCCACAAGGTCGTATTGGGAACCGCGTCCAGCCCGGACGGCAAGACCCCGGGGCCGAGCCCGATGGAACTGGTGCTGATCGGCACCGGCGGCTGTTCGGCCTATGATGTCGTCCACATCCTTGAAAAGGGACGCGAGGCGATCGAGGACTGTGTCGTAGAACTCGACGCCGACCGGGCCGAGACCGACCCGAAGGTGTTCACCCGCATCCACATGCATTTCATCGTCAAGGGCCGCGCGCTGTCGCGCGACAAGGTCAAGCGGGCGATCGATCTGTCGATCGACAAATATTGCTCGGCTTCCGCCATGATGGCCAAGACGGCCACGCTTACGCATGACTTCGAGATCGTCGATACGACAGCGCAGTAGGGCCGCAGGGATACCGTTCAACTAGCCATCAGCGCCTTGATGCCGTCGGCGACGAACTGCACCGCCAGCGCCGCCAGAATAACGCCGAGCAGGCGGGTCAGGATCGAGCGGCCGGTCTGGCCGAGGATGCGGTCGATGCGCTCCGACAGCACGAACACCAGATAGGTGATGGCGAGGCAGACGAAGATGATGCCGACCAGCGCCGCCTGTGCGGCAAAGCCCTGAAACGAGCCGGAGAGCAGCACAGTCGCCGAAATCGCACCGGGACCGGCGATCAGCGGGATTGCCAGCGGGAAGGCGGCGATGTTGTGGATCATGTCCTTAGTGATGGCGACGTCGCCGATCTTCTCCTTGCGGTCCTGGCGGCGCTCGAACACCATTTCGAAGGCGATGAAGAACAGCAGAAAACCACCTGCTACGCGGAAGGCCGGCAGCGTGATGCCGAACACCGACAGGATCGAGGCACCTGCGATCGCGAACAGCGCCATCACCAGGAAGCCGATGATCGAGGCGCGTACGGAGACCTGCTGGCGCTCGTCGCGATTCATGCCGCGTGTCACGGCGAGGAACAGCGGTGCCAGCCCGGGCGGATCGATGGTCACGAGAATGGTGACGAAGGCATTGAACAGGCTGTCGAAACTCGGCATCGCTGACCCCTCCCGCCGGGCCGAGCCCGCACTCCGATATTGGTAGCGCAAAGCCCGGTCGATGGGAACTGTCGGAGGGGCCGGAGACTTCGATGCGGTAGGGCGCGTCGCGGCGAAACGGATTCAGGCGACGCGCTTTGTCCGGTGGGCTAAATGTTCATAGGTGATTTGCCAGGGGTGGCTCTCGGAAGGTCTTTCCTCGCCGATCCAATGGAAGCTGTTGGCAGTGATCTCGGTGAAACGCCATCGAGTTTGCAGACCGCGCGAGTCATCGCCGATCTGGACAATGTCCTTACCCTCGGCCCGCCCGATCTGGCGCGAGTAATCTTGGTTGAGCGGATCATTCCAGATGATGTGCCAGCCACCGATCCCAGGATCGAAGATGCGCAAAGTCGTGCCATACATGGTGGACCGCGCAGGGCGCCTGGGCCTGATCCAGATGTCCTGAATCGCGCGGCCTTCGAGTACCCAGCCGAAATGGCATTCTCCGGTCCATTTCTGGATCGTGCCGTCGTCAAAGTGGTGGACCGTGTCCATTTCCCAGCTTCCGATCAACCATCCATAGAGGTCCATGTCTTTCGCTCGGTCGGCTGGGGGAGCCTCGGATACGAGAGCAGTGAGAAACGAAGAAATGGCCATTGTCACGAGGCCGTTTCGCATCCGGCACATTGGGCGTCGCGGATGCCGATCGAGACATGATCGAACATGTTTTTCTCCATTCTTACAATGATGTGCTGCTTCAGCTTGTAGTTACTCGCCGCGCCAGGAATTCGACCTCGAGGTGCCAGTCCGCGCCATCGTGCGAGCGCTCGCCGAGCCAGCGGAAGGAATTCTCGGTGATCCGCGAAAAGCTCCAGCGCACCGATGACCCGGTGCCGTCGGCGCCCACTTGTACGATGGTGTCGCCCTCGGCGCGGCCAAGCTGGCGGCTGTAATACTGGTTGCGCGGGTCGCTCCAGAAAATGTGCCAGGCATCGGCGCTTGGGTCATAGACCCGCAATGTCGTGCCGTAAAAAGTCCATTTGCCGAGCGAAGGCGAGGGGCCGGCGTCGCGCGCGGGCAGGATCCAGACATCCTGGATCGCCCGGCCTTCCAGCACCCAGCCGAAATGCACCTCGCCGCGGCCGGTCAGCACCGTGCCGCCCTCGAGATGCCGAGAGGCGTCAAATGTCCAGGCACCGACGAAGCGGCCGTAGAGGGCCAGTTTTTCAGCGAGCCCTTCGATCGGTCCGGGACTGTGCAAGGCTTCGGCAAATGAGGATTGGTCGACCATGGCTGCGGCCTCTTCTTGTCAGGAGACCGCGAGGAATAGGCGCTGGCAGGGTTCTGGGCTTGGGAAAAGTTGCTATATTTCGGTCATGACGGCGACCGCGAATACCCTTGCATCCGGACCTGACTGGCATGTGGCGGATGTCATCTGCACGGCCAGCGCCGGCGATCGGCCGTTCGAGGAAGCACATCGGGATTTTTGCGTCGCGGCGGTCACCGGCGGCTCGTTCCGCTACCGCGCGCAGCAAGGCACGGCAATGCTCGCGCCAGGCAGTCTCCTGCTCGGCAATTCCGGCACCTGCTACGAATGCGGGCACGAGCATGGCAGCGGTGACCGTTGCCTCTCCTTCCATTTCGGGCCGGCCTATATGGACCGGATCGTGGCTGATGTGCCGGGCGCCAGGACGCTCACCTTCGCGGCGCCACGCCTGCCGCCGTTACCGGCCCTGGCGCCGTTGCTGGCCGAGGCGGAAGCCGCACGCGACCTGGCCGACGCGGACGCCTTCGAGGAACTCGCCTTGCGCATCGCGGGTGCCGCGATGGCTACAATCTCCGGCGCCACGCATGCCGGGTGCGGCCCAAGCCGCCGCGATCAGAAAAGGGTTGCCGAGGCGGTGCGGCGGATCGAACTGGGTGCCGACGGACCGATCTCGCTTCCAGCGTTGGCGGATGAGAGCGCGACCAGCCCCTATCATTTCCTGCGCACCTTCCGGCAGGTCGCCGGCATGACGCCCTATCAGTACCTGCTCAGGACCCGGTTGCATCGCGCGGCAGTGCGATTGCACACGTCGAAAGATGCCATCTCGGCAATTGCTTTCGAGACCGGCTTCAACGATCTGTCGACCTTCAACCGCCGGTTTCGGCGGGTCATGGGCGAGACTCCGGGCCGCTATCGCGCCATGCGCGCGGGCAGCGGCTGAAAAGTTGCGTCACCACCCGTGGCATCAGTCCATGGTCGGGCCGCACCAGCCGGGCAGATAGTCGGCGTCCTTGCCCCTGGCCAGCACGAGTGCATCCTTCATCGCCTTGTCGAAATTTTTCGCCACCGCGCCTTTGTCGATGCGTCGGCGCAGGAAATCCGCCCACAGGAATTCGCTGAACGGCGTGGTGTCCTTGGCGTAGCCACCCAGCCGGCGCAGTTCGCCAGCCATGCTCCGGTAAGGGTCGTCGACCAGTTCGCCGATGGTCTTCGGCAGGGCGGCATAAGCCCGGCGCTGGCCGTTTTCATCGAATGGATGCATCCAGCCGCGGTTGTCGAGCATGAAAAGGAACGCGTCCTTGTCCAGTGCCGACAGGTCGCTGATCACCGTCACGAGCACACCCTTGACGCCTTCCTCGATCAGGGCGCGGGCGAGATGATGGTGATCGGTGACGTAGTTGCGGTTTTTCGGGCCCAACACGACCGGGATCATGTGCTTGCCCAGAAAGGCGCCTGTGTTCGCGGCGCTCTGCGAGCGGATCAGCTGGCGCTTGAGATCCACCTCGCGCATCCCGACCGTAATTTGCGTTGGCCGCAGTTCCTTGACCGGGACCGGGGTCACCAGCGGCTCTCTCAGGACGATCATGGTGTACTCTCCTGGTTTTCCGGCGGGCCGGAATGCAGAGCCCTGATGGCGGCATCGACGCTGTGGAAGATCCGCTGCGGGCCGACGAGATCGATGATGCCGAACCGCGCAAGGGCTGCCTGGGCACGCACCGATTCCATCCGAGCAATGGCGAATATTGCGCCCGCATTGCGGCAATGGGTGATGGTTTCGATCAATGCCTGGGCGGCGGTGTAGTCGATTTCGACAATGTTACTGGCCTCCAGCACGACGAGTTTCACATCGCCCTTGCGGGCGTCGACCAGATCACAAAAGCCGCGTTTGAAACCGTCGGCATTGACGAAGGACAATGGCGCCTGGAACGCCGCGACCAGCACGCCGGGGAGTTGTTCGCCAGCGCTCGGCTTGCCCGGCGGCCACCAGACGGAGGTTCCCGGGACCTGTTCAAGTTCGATCGGCAGCGTCTGGGTCGCGCTCCAGATTCCGTGCAGCAGCGACAGGCCGATGCCGACCGCCACGCCGGTCTCGATGGGCAGCACGACGATGGCCGCCATGGTGATCAGGATCAATGCGAATTCGACCGGCGCTTGCCGGTAGACACTGGCGAAAACCTTCCAGCGCAGAATGTGCTGGGCGACGAACATCAGGACCCCGGCGAGGGCGGCCTGCGGAACATCGGCGAGCAGGCCGCCGCCAAAGGCGCCCAGCGCCACAACGAGCGCCGCGGCAATGAGGCTCGAGAGTTGCGAGCGGCCGCCCGACTGGGAGACGATTGCCGTGCGTGGTGGGCTGGCGTTGACGGCGAAGGCGCCGAACAGGCTCGACGCGATGCTGCCGGCGCCGGCACCAACGAAATCGCGATTGACGTCGGGCGCGTCGCCCTGCGGAGCGAAGGAACGGGACGTGGCGGCCGTCTGCACCATGACGACGATGGCGATCAGCAATGCCAGCGGAACGAGCGCCTGCACGTCGTCGAGACCGGCCAGTGGCAACCCTGCCCGCGGCAGGCCATTCGGCAAGGCACCAAGCACCTCGACGCCATGATCCTTGAGGCCGAAAATGGCGACCGCTGTCGTGGCAAGCACCATGCCGATCAGCGCGCCGGGGATGCGGGCGCTGATAAGCTCGGAAAACAACACGATTGCGAATACCCCAAGGCCGAGCGTCAGGCTCCAGGGGTTGGTGAGATGGAGGCTGCTGGCGATTTCGCCGATGCGCTGCACGGTTTCGCCGCTTTCCGCCGGCAGGCCGAGCAGTCCAGGCAATTGTGAAACGATGATATGGACGGCGATGCCTGCCAGAAAGCCAGTCGTGACCGGCACCGAGAGCAGGTCGGCAATCCAGCCGAGGCGAAAGACGCCGCTCAGCATCACGATCAGCCCGACCATCAGCGCCAGCGTGGCGGCCAGCGCCAGATAATGCGGTGAGCCTGATGATGCGAGCAGCGCCAGGCTGCCGGCAAACAAAGGCGTGATGGTCGAATCCGCGCCGGACGAAAGGTGGCGATTGGCGCCGAACAGCGCAAACGCCACCGAACCGGCGACAAAGGCGAAAAATCCAACCTCGGGCGCAAAGCCGCCGAGCCTGGCTGTCGCCATCTGCTCGGGAATGGCGATCGCGGCCAGTGTCACGCCCGCGATCAGATCGCCATTGAAATCCCGGGGCGTCCAACCGTGCAGCGCCCGCAAAGGCAGCCATGAGCTCCAATTCATGGTGATCGCGGCTTTTGCTTGGGGAGTTGGTCCATTACAGGCTTTTGCCTTGGTGGCGGCGAAAAGCGTAACGGCCATATCGTCGCAATTAGCGGTATCCTTTTGAAATTACCACTAAAAATGACACTGGAAAAGTGCCGTGAACATTGGAGTTTCGGCCGTGCTTCCTATATAAGCGGTCAGTGATTCCTGATTAGATTGTGATCCGATTTGACCGACCAAAAGACACCGCGCGGCGCCGACGGCGGCCCCACCGGCATCGAACCCATCTCCATCATCGAGGAGATGCAGAGTTCCTATCTCTCTTACGCCATGAGCGTGATCGTCAGCCGTGCGTTGCCAGATGTGCGCGATGGCCTGAAGCCCGTGCACCGCCGCATTCTCTACGCGGCGCATGAGAGCGGCTACCACTGGAACCGCAAATACGTGAAGTCGGCGCGTCCTGTCGCCGACGTGATGGGTAAATACCATCCGCATGGCGATGCCTCGATCTATGACGCCTTGGTGCGCATGGCGCAGGACTGGTCGCTGCGTGTGCCCTTGATCGACGGGCAAGGCAATTTCGGCTCGATTGACGGCGATCCGCCGGCGGCGATGCGCTATACCGAATCGCGCCTGACCAAGGTCGCGCATGAGCTTCTGGAGGATATCGACAAGGACACCGTCGATTTCCAGGACACTTATGATGCGTCGGACACCGAGCCGAAGGTTCTGCCGGCGCGCTTTCCCAATCTGCTGGTCAACGGCTCGGGCGGCATTGCCGTCGGCATGGCGACCAACATCCCGCCGCACAATCTCGGTGAGGTCTGCAACGCCGCCATTGCCGTCATCGACAATCCGGCGATCGACCTGCCGGCGCTGATGGAGATCATTCCGGGCCCTGATTTCCCGACCGGCGGCATCGTGCTTGGCCGCTCCGGCATCTACAGCGCCTATTCCACAGGCCGCGGCTCAATCGTCATGCGCGGCAAGGTCAACATCGAACAGCGCGGCAATGACCGTGAATCGATCATCATCACCGAGGTTCCCTATCAGGTGAACAAGGCCTCGATGATCGAGAAGATGGCCGAACTGGTGCGCGACAAGCGCATCGAGGGCATTTCCGACATTCGTGACGAAAGCGACCGTCAGGGTTATCGCGTCGTCATCGAACTCAAACGTGACGCCGTTGCCGACGTCGTCCTCAACCAGCTCTACCGGTTCACGCCGCTGCAGACGTCTTTCGGCGCCAATATGGTGGCTCTGAACGGCGGCAAGCCGGAACTGCTGAACCTGACCGACATGCTGACGGCATTCGTCACCTTCCGCGAGGAGGTGATCAGCCGGCGGACTAAGTTCCTGCTCCGCAAGGCGCGCGACCGCGCCCATGTGCTGGTTGGTCTAGCCATCGCCGTCGCCAACATCGACGAAGTGATCAAGCTTATCCGCACCGCGCCGGATCCGCAGTCGGCGCGCGAGCAGTTGATGGAGCGGCGCTGGCCTGCGGGTGACGTTGAATCGCTGATCCTGCTGATCGACGATCCACGCCATCGCATCAACGAGGACGGCACCTACAATCTGTCCGAGGAACAGGCGCGCGCCATCCTCGAACTGCGCCTGCAGCGCCTGACAGCGCTGGGCCGCGACGAAATCGCCGATGAGTTGAACACGATCGGCGACGAGATCAAGGACTACCTCGACATCCTGTCGTCTCGCGCGCGTATTCAGCAGATCGTCAAGGACGAACTCGCCGCCGTGCGCGACGAGTTCGGCACGCCACGCCGCACCGAGCTCACCGACGGTGGCGCGGACATGGAAGACGAGGACCTGATCCAGCGCGAGGACATGGTCGTGACGGTGAGCCATTCCGGCTACATCAAGCGCGTGCCGCTTTCGCTCTACCGGGCGCAGCGCCGCGGCGGCAAGGGTCGCTCCGGCATGTCGACCAAGGAAGAGGATTTCGTCACCCGGCTGTTCGTCGCCAACACGCACACGCCGGTGCTGTTCTTCTCCTCGCGCGGCATCGTCTACAAGGAAAAGGTCTGGCGCCTGCCGATCGGCAACCCGCAGTCACGCGGCAAGGCACTGATCAATATGCTCCCGCTGGAGCAGGGCGAGCGCATCACCACGATCATGCCGCTGCCCGAGGACGAGACGAGCTGGGGCGAACTCGATGTGATGTTCGCCACCACGCGGGGCACCGTGCGCCGCAACAAGCTTTCCGACTTCGTCCAGGTCAACCGCAACGGCAAGATCGCCATGAAGCTGGAGGAGGAGGGCGACGAGATCCTCGGCGTCGAGACCTGCACCGACAATGACGACGTGCTTTTGACCGCCAGCTCGGGACAGTGCATCCGCTTCTCGGTCGGTGACGTGCGCGTCTTCCAGAGCCGAAACTCGGTCGGCGTGCGCGGCATCACCATGGCTGACACCGACCGCATCATCTCAATGTCGGTGATCGAGAATGTCGATGCGCCGCCGGCTGAACGCGCCGCCTACCTTAAGCGTGCCGCGGCCGAACGGCGGCTTGCCGCGGGCATCGCCGCCGGTGAAGAGGAAGAGATCGCGCTGACCAATGAAGAGGTCGGCGAGGAGACGGAGCTTTCCGACGAGCGCTACGAGTTCCTCAAGGCGCATGAGCAGTACGTGCTCACGGTCACCGAATACGGTTACGGTAAGCGCTCTTCGTCCTATGATTTCCGCCTGACTGGACGCGGCGGCAAGGGCATCCGCGCCACAGACGTGTCGAAGACGGCCGAAATCGGCCGTCTGGTGGCAACTTTCCCGGTCGGCAATGACGATCAGATCATGCTGGTGTCGGACGGCGGCACCGTCATTCGTGTGCCCGTCAATGGCATCCGTTTCGCTAGCCGCGCCACCAAGGGCGTGACCATCTTCAACACGGCTGAAGGTGAAAAGGTGGTTTCGGTCGAACGGATTTCGGAGCCACAAGCGGACGAGGAAGCGGAAGAGGTCGAGGGTGGCGCGGAGCCCGGTTCGACGCCTGACGGCAGTCCGGATAACAGCGAATAGTCGTTGGTTAGCATAGTAACGCCGGCCTGTGGCCGGCGCGGCAGCAAGTCGACAATAGCTTAGTAGTGGCGATACGGCTTGCGCAGGCCGAAGCCTTCGAAGCGTTTGGTGGTTGCCTTGACGCGAATGCGCTGCGCCTCCTGATGCAGCCCGAATACTGTGGCGATCAGCATGGCGACGGTCATTGCGGTGGCGAGCATGTAGATCAGCATGTGCGTGTTCTCCTGCGCCTTACAACGGATATATGGGGCTTTGGTTTCATCTTATTAAGGGTGCAACCTAGTGAACGCTGCGTGAAGGCTTCGTGATCAGCGTATTCATCTGTCGTTCATGTGCCGGAAAAGGTTCACGGGCCGCCTGCCGATCGGATTTGCCTTTGTGAGAGAGGCTCGCTAGAAGCTCCGGCATGACCGAACGCATCGCCCTTTACGCCGGCTCCTTCGACCCGCTGACCAACGGCCATCTCGATGTGCTGAAAGCGTCACTGGCGGTTGCCGACACTGTCTATGCGGCGATTGGCATTCATCCGGGCAAGAAGCCGCTGTTCTCCTTCGACGAGCGGGTGCGGTTGATTGAAGCCGCCACGAAAGCCGAATTCGGCCGCGATGGCGCCCGCATCAAAGTGGTCGCTTTCGATGGGCTGGTGATCGATGCCGCCAGAAGGGAAGGCGCCTCGATCATGATCCGCGGTCTGCGCGATGGCACCGACCTCGACTACGAAATGCAGATGGCGGGCATGAACGAAACCATGGCGCCGGAGTTGCAGACGGTTTTCCTGCCCGCCAGCCCGTCGGTGCGAACCATTACCGCCACACTTGTGCGCCAGATAGCCTCGATGGGCGGCGACATCCGCCCCTTCGTGCCGGCGGCCGTGGCCGGTGCGCTCACCGCAAAATTCGCGAAATAAGCTCGGAGAAAATCCTCATGCAGCTCAAAAGGCTCGCCTCATTCCTTGTTTTGCTCGCCGGTCTCTTGACCGCGTCCGTTTCCGCCTATGCTGCAGACCCGGAAAACACCATGATCATCACGCTGAAGGGGGGCGACGTCACCATAGCGTTGCGCCCCGATCTGGCACCCAAGCACGTCGCGCAGATCAAGAAGCTGGTGCGCGATCATGCCTATGACAATGTGGCTTTCCATCGCGTCATCGACGGCTTCATGGCGCAGACCGGCGACGTCAAGTTCGGCAACATGGAGAAAGGATTCAACGCCCAGGCCGTCGGCACCGGTGGCTCGGACCTGCCCGACCTGCCGGCCGAATTCTCTCAGACCGAGCACTACAAGCGTGGCGTGGTCGGCATGGCCCGCTCGCAGGATCCGAACTCCGCCAATTCGCAGTTCTTCATCATGTTCGCACCGGCACCGCCGCTCGATGGCCAATATACCATCGTTGGCAATGTCGTCAGCGGCATGGAGCTGGTGGACAAGATCAAGAAGGGCGACGAGGCGGACAATGGCACGGTTGCCGATCCCGACCGGATGATCAAAGTGCGCATTGCCGCCGACAAATAGTTCCATTTTACAAAAGGATATCTGACATGGCTGAGATCAAGGACCGCGAGAACGCGCTCATCATGGAAACGACCAAGGGCGAGGTCGTCATCGAACTGTTTCCCGATTTGGCCCCCGGTCATGTCGCCCGCATCAAGGAACTGGCGCGCGAAGGCGCCTATGATGGCGTCGTCTTCCACCGCGTCATCGAAGGCTTCATGGCGCAGACCGGCGACGTCAAGTTCGGCAACTCGAGCAAGCCCTCGTTCGCGCCTTCCCGCGCGGGCATGGGCGGCTCGGAAAAGCCTGACCTGAAGGCAGAGTTCTCCAACGCGAACCACGGTCGCGGCACCTGCTCGATGGCCCGTTCGCAGAACCCGAACTCGGCCAATTCGCAGTTCTTCATCTGTTTCGACGATGCCGCGTTCCTCAACCGCCAGTACACGGTCTGGGGTCAGGTCATCGAAGGCATGGAGAATGTCGACAAGATCAAGCGCGGCGAGCCGGTGCAGGATCCCGACAAGATCGTGTCGCTGAAGGTCGCGGCAGACGTCAAGTAAGGCGAAACGACAATGATGGGCGTCGTCTGGTCGCTTCTCGGCATCCTGTCCGGCGCCTTCATTGCGATTCAGGCGCCGATCAATTCGCAGCTGGCGCGCGGCCTGGGTCTCCCGGTCGCGGCGGCAGCGTTTTCGTTCCTGTCTGGCGCGGTCGTGCTCGGCATCATCTCCTTCACGGTGGTGAAGCTGCAAGGCATTTCGCTCGACTGGAAGGCGCCGGCGCCGTGGCTGTTCGTCGCCGGCGGCATGCTCGGCGGCTTCTATGTCACGCTCTCCACCATCTTGACGCCACGCATCGGCGCCGCCGCCCTTATGGCGTTCCTGGTGGCCGGTCAGTTGCTCGCCGGCATGCTCATCGACCGCGTCGGCTTCCTCGGTGTCGCGGTGCGTGAAATCTCGGTCGGCCGCGTGGCCGGCGCCGTGCTTCTGCTGGCCGGAGCGCTGCTCGTTCGGCTGTTTTGATTCCCGATGCGCGTCGACCTCTTTGATTTCGACCTGCCGGAAGAGCGCATCGCGCTTCGCCCGGCAGAGCCGCGCGACAGCGCCAAAATGCTCGTCGTCAAGCCGGGCAAGCGGCTGGAGGACCGGACGGTTGGCGATCTGCCGTCGTTGCTCCGCGCCGGCGACGTGCTGGTCTTCAACGACACCAAGGTCATTCCAGCGCAACTGAAAGGCATCAGGCGGCGCGGTGAAGCGGCTGCGCAGGTCGAGGCCACGCTGCACATGCGCATGGCTCCAGACCGCTGGCTGGCGTTCATGCGGCCGGGAAAGCGCATCGCCGCCGGTGACCGCATCCATTTCGGTCATGACGGCAATTCCTGTTTCCTTGGCCAGCTCGATGCCACGGTGATCGAAAAGGGCGAGGGCGGCGAAGCGTTGCTCGGCTTTGATCTATCCGGGCCCTTCCTCGACGAGGCGCTGCACGCGGTCGGCCACATTCCGTTGCCGCCCTACATCGCCTCGAAGCGCGATGACGACGAGCGCGACCATGCCGATTACCAGACCATCTATGCCCGGGAAGAAGGTGCGGTAGCGGCGCCCACCGCTGGCCTGCATTTCACGCCGGAGCTTTTTGCGGCGTTGGACGCCAAGGGGATCGAGCGCCGCTTCGTCACGCTGCATGTCGGCGCCGGCACGTTCCTGCCGGTGAAGGCGGACGACACCGCCGACCACAAGATGCATGCCGAGATCGGCTCGGTCAGCGAGGCGACCGCCAGCGCGCTCAACGCCGCGAAGGCGAGGGGTGGGCGCATCATTGCCGTCGGCACCACCTCGCTGCGTCTGCTGGAAAGCGCGGCGCGTGACGACGGTACGGTGGCGCCATGGTCCGGACCGACCGACATCTTCATCACGCCCGGCTACCGCTTTCGCACCGCCGACATGCTGATGACCAATTTCCATCTGCCGCGCTCGACACTGTTCATGCTGGTTTCGGCCTTCAGCGGTCTCGATACGATGCGTGCCGCCTATGCGCATGCCATCGCGAACCGCTACAGGTTCTACTCCTATGGCGACGCAAGCCTGCTTTACCGAGCGGAGATGAGCGATGGACGATGATCTGCAAACCCTCGATCGCGAAAGCCTTGTCGCGGAAGTGAAAAGGCTGCGCGCCGGTATTCGCGCGCACCGCGATACATCAGGCCATGATCTGTGCTGGCATCACCCCGATCTGTGGGACCTGCTGCCTGAAAAGACCGAGCCGGCGATCGCCGTGCCACCCTGGCCCAAATTCATGCGCGGCTGCATCCAATACCGCCAGTCGCTCGACAGGCAGGCGCCGGATGCGCCGGTGCACGACAAGGAATTCAATGGCTGAGACGTTCACCTTCAAGGTGCTGGCGACCGATGGCAAGGCGCGGCGGGGCCTGATCGACATGCCGCGCGGCGAAATCCGCACGCCGGCCTTCATGCCGGTCGGCACCGGTGGCACCGTCAAGGCCATGTACATGGACCAAGTGCGCGGCGTCGGCGCCGACATCATCCTGGGCAACACCTATCACCTGATGCTTCGCCCTGGCGCCGAACGTATTGCGCGGCTTGGCGGTCTGCACGAATTCGCCCGCTGGCCGCACCCGATCCTGACCGACAGCGGCGGATTCCAGGTGATGTCGCTGTCGAAGCTGAGGAAGCTGACAGAGAAAGGCGTCACCTTCCGTTCGCACATCGATGGCGCGGCTTATGAGATGTCACCCGAGCGTTCGATCGAGATTCAAGGCCTTCTCGATTCCGATATCCAGATGCAGCTTGACGAATGCACGGCGCTGCCGGCCGAGTTGAAAGAGATCGAGCGCGCAATGGACCTGTCGCTGCGCTGGGCCGAGCGCTGCAAGACGGCGTTCGGCGACCAGCCCGGCAAGGCGATGTTCGGCATCGTGCAAGGTGGCGACAACGCCGCGCTCAGGGTGCGTTCGGCGCAGGCGCTGAGCGCGATGAACCTCAAGGGTTATGCCGTCGGCGGCCTGGCTGTCGGCGAGCCGCAAGCGGTGATGCTCGACATGCTCGACATCACGTGCCCGGAACTGCCTGACAAAAAGCCGCGCTATCTGATGGGCGTGGGCACGCCGGACGATATCCTGAAATCGGTGGCGCGCGGCATCGACATGTTCGACTGCGTGATGCCGACGCGAGCCGGCCGGCATGGTCTTGCCTATACCAGGCGCGGCAAGGTCAATCTGCGCAACGCCCGTCACGCTGACGATCCGCGCCCGCTCGACGAAGAGAGTGATTGCCCCGCGGCCCGCGACTATTCGCGAGCCTATCTGCACCATCTGGTGCGTTCGCAGGAGGCGCTCGGGGCGATGTTGCTGACCTGGAACAATCTTTCCTACTACCAAAAGCTGATGCAGGACATCCGGGCCGCGATCGAAATCGGTGTCTTCGAACTGCGCTCGGGCGAGATATCCGAGGGTTGGGCCAAAGGCGACCTGCCCGTACTTTGAATTGGGATCCGAACACACTCTTTCTAAACATAACCAAGAGTAATTGTTCCGAGCTATATTCAGGCAAGGGGCAAGAAACTGTCCACAACAGCAGATGCATCTGTCGACAATTCTAAATTAGCACTGCCTAAATTGCATGCTAGTGTCCTGCGTTCGGCAACGCGCAAGCATCGGGGTGTCGGCCTGGCGATTGCCGCGATCGCAGCAATCGGCCTTGTCTTGCGATTGCTGGGTGCGCGCGGCGATCTCTGGCTGGACGAGATCTGGAGCTTCTTGCTGCTCGAGCCTCTTACCTCGATCGATCAGATATTCTGGCGCGTAAACCACGACAACAATCATTTCCTCAATTCGATCTACCTGTACCTGATCGGTCCTTATGCCTCGCCATTGCTTCAGCGCGGCTTATCGATTGCGCTCGGCGTCGGCACAATCATTGCCGCAGCCGTGGCTGCGCAAGGCCGATGGGCTGGTGTCATCACAAGCATGCTGTTTGCGGTGAGCTATCCGATGGTCCATTACGGCTCCGAGGCGAGAGGCTATGCCGGGCTGGTGCTGTTCACGCTCCTCTCCGTCGTGTTCCTGGAACGCCGGTTCGACACAGGCCGTTCAGGCATCGCATTCGCGGTCATCGTCCTTCTCGGGTTTTTGTCCCACCTCACGATGGTAGAAACGGTGGTGGTTCTGGTGGCCTGGAGCGCCTGGCTCATCTGGCGGCGCACCGGCAGTCTCGGTCGCGTCAATGTCGAACTGGGGCAGATGTTTACGCCGGCATTCCTTGCTTTGCTGCCGCTAGCCGCCTGCGTAACGATCGGCAGCCAGATGTTTGGCTTCAAGGTTGGTGGCGTTTCGCCGTTCACGCTCCAGGCCTTCGTCCAAGGGTACGGCGGAATGATCCGCTGTCTGTTCGGCTTGCCGCCTTGGATCAGCAACTTGGCCTGTATTGCCTTGGCCTGCGGCCTTGTCTGCGTCTTTGCCGGTACTCGGCGCGATCGGCGGGCCAGTCTCTATGTCATCGGGATTATCGGACTGCCTATTCTGATGGCGGCAGCACAGCTGCCGACCCTCGATTTCCCGCGCTACTTTC
Source organism: Mesorhizobium sp. M8A.F.Ca.ET.165.01.1.1 (assembly GCF_004792065.1). Lineage (NCBI taxonomy): Bacteria > Pseudomonadati > Pseudomonadota > Alphaproteobacteria > Hyphomicrobiales > Phyllobacteriaceae > Mesorhizobium > Mesorhizobium sp. M8A.F.Ca.ET.165.01.1.1. The sequence goes on from NZ_SRTH01000003.1 coordinate 546,154, forward strand.
TGGTCAGTGCAACATTGCTGTTGCTTTGCGCGGGCGAGTTGCTTGCGCTCGGGTTCGCCGCCGCTGGCATATATCGGCTTGTTGCCGTCGGGGGGCTGGTGGCAATCCTAGCCGGCACGATGACGTTTCTGTTGCCATTCTACGAAAAGGAACGCGGATCCTATGCCGTCATCGTTGAGGAGATGACACGCAATGGCGCAACGAGCTACGCCAGCAATCAAGATTTTCGGATCGCCGTGATTGTCAACTATTTTGCCAAACGGCTGGGACGCCAGTCATTGCTCGTCGCGGCCGACAAGATATGTGACGAGCGTCCGTCCTGGCTGATCCTCGAGGGCGCCGTGGACCAGCAGCCGGAGCATGTCGCGGCCCCGTCCGGCTGCCTGTTGACCTATGATCGCGTCGATGCCTCGACGAGTTGGGGACTGTCGGGGCAGGGCTGGACGCTCTATCAGCGCCAGGATTGAAGTGAGCGAACTGGTTCAGGTGCTCAGCGAATTCGAGGCGCGCAGGCTGCAGCCGGTGATCTGGAATGTGCCGTCGGGCTGCTGCTGAAGCGTGTAGACCGCCTCATATTCCTTGCCGTCGGGGCCAATGATCAGCACCTGCTGGACGATCGAACCCGGGCCCGTCTGCTCGACCTTGCCGAAAGAGTAGGACCGTGGCTTGCGCACAGGCGGGTAGCCGTTGGTCACCATGTTCATGAAAGCATCGACGGTCGGGAATACCTGCTTCACGTTCGGAGCGGCGAAGCTGTAGGCCTTGGCGCCGTCATCGGCGATGAGGGCCTTCAATTGACCGTCGATGACGGCTTGGCCAGCCTTGATCTCGGCATCGCCGGCAAACGCCTGGGAAGCCAGCATGAGCGAAACGAACGCGAATGCGAAAAAGCTGCGGCGCATGGCCTGTCTCCACCTTCCCTCGAAAAGCCGCCTCCAGAAAAGCTGTTGCGGAGGCATCCTAACATACGGGGGACGGCGCTTCACGGTTTCAGCGGCCGCCAATATTCGTCCCGGCTCGGCGGATTCCTCGAGCGCGGCATGCCGGTTGCGAAGATGCGCGAGGCCGTGGCCAAGGCCCGCGCCGGCTAAGTGCGCATTCCAGCGCTTGAAAGCCAGCCTCCAGTCTGCCAGAAGGGCCGCTTGAACGTGGACGTTTAGCGGGACGAAGCCATGAAGGCGTTTTTCGTGCAGATCAAATGCGAGCTTGGCAAATCCTACGAGGTTGCCAGCGCGCTTGCCGACGCCGAGATCGCTTCGGAAATCTACTCCACCGCCGGCAATTACGATCTGCTCGCCAAATTCTATGTCGATGATGAGGAAGACGTCGGCCATTTCGTCAACGAGAAGGTGCAGATTCTTCCCGGCATCAAGGACACCTTCACCGTCGTCACCTTCCGCGCCTTCTAGTCGCGAAGCGGATTTGCCCGGGCACGAGGCAAAGCCTGATCAAGCGCATATTTCAGCTGCCTCAATTTTAGGCAGCCGCGACATACTCATCGTCAGGTTCTTCCAAATCGCCGATTGCGCTTGATTTTCTCCGGCGACGCCAGTGAAATGGCGTCACAGGGGAGTATGCGATTGGCAGCGTTCGATGAAATGCTTCCGGAGGTCTCCGGACTTAGAAGACCGTATTCGGCTTACGATCGCTGGCTGAAGGAGCAGGATCCAGCCAGACTTACCGAAAAGATGCAGGACGCCGAACGCGTCTTTCGCAAGACCGGCATCACTTTTGCCGTTTATGGCGAGCAGGAAGCATCTGAGCGATTGATCCCGTTCGACATCGTTCCCCGCATCATTTCAGGCAATGAGTGGCGCCGCCTGACGCAAGGCATCGAGCAGCGCGTACAGGCGCTGAACGCCTTCCTCGACGACATCTACCATCGCCAGGAAATCCTTCGCGCCGGCCGCGTCCCAAGGGACTTGATTGCCAAGAACGAGGCTTTCCTGCCGGAAATGATCGGCGTGCGGCCACCGGCCGGCGTCTACACCCACATTATCGGCGTCGACATCGTGCGCATCAGCGAGGACGAGTTCTACGTGCTGGAAGACAATGCACGCACGCCGTCCGGTGTCTCCTACATGTTGGAGAACCGCGAAACGATGATGCAACTGTTCCCCGAGCTGTTCCAGAAGATCAAGGTGCGGCCGGTGGAGAACTACCCGCAGCTGCTGCGCCAGTCGCTGGCGGCGGTGCGGCCGCAAGGCACCAAGGGGGCGCCGACCATCGCGGTGCTGACGCCCGGCAGTTTCAATTCTGCCTATTTCGAACACGCCTTCCTTGCCGACCAGATGGGGGTGCAGCTTGTGGAGGGACAGGATCTGCGCGTCGTCGACGGCCATGTCGCGATGCGTACGACCGAAGGCTACAAGCAGATCGACGTTCTCTACCGCCGCGTGGATGATTCTTTCCTGGACCCGCTGACCTTCAGGCCGGATTCAGCTCTTGGCATACCCGGCATCATGGATGTCTACCGCGCCGGGAACATCACCATTGCCAATGCGCCGGGAACCGGCATTGCCGACGACAAGGCGATCTATTCCTACATGCCGGAGATCGTCGAATTCTACACCGGCCGCAAGGCGATCCTCGGCAACATCCCGACCTGGCGCTGTTCGGAACCGGACAGCCTGAAATATGTGCTCGAACACATTGATGAGCTCGTCATCAAGGAAGTGCACGGTTCCGGCGGCTACGGCATGCTGGTCGGCCCGGCTGCAACCAAGAAGGAATGCCAGGATTTTGCCAAGAAGCTGCAGGCCAAGCCGTCTAATTACATCGCCCAACCGACGCTAGCGCTCTCGACCTGTCCGATCCTGACTGACAAGGGCCTGGCGCCGCGCCACGTCGACTTGCGGCCTTATGTGCTGGTTTCCGATCGCATCCAGATCGTGCCTGGTGGGCTGACGCGCGTTGCGCTGAAGGAAGGCTCGCTGGTGGTGAATTCCTCGCAAGGCGGCGGCACCAAGGACACCTGGGTGCTGGATGATTGAGATGGGTGAGTAGGGGATAGTCAGTCGTGAATAGTGGATGCAGAGGGGACAGGGAAATGCCATATTCCGTTGAGATTCAGTCGCTTGCCATCCCCTACTCGCTATTCCCTGCTCACTAGCCCGAAGGGCCATTCCATGCTTCTCGGCCGCACCGCCAACGGGCTCTACTGGATGAACCGCTATATCGAGCGGGCCGAAAACATGGCGCGGTTGGTCGATGCCGGCCTGCGCATGGCGCTGACCCGCACTCAAAGCGCCTCGGAGGAGTGGAACTCCGTGCTGCTCAGCGCCGGCTCCGACGCTGCCTTCACGCAGAAGTATTCGGACTATTCGGCGGCGAACGTCGCTGATTTCCTGCTGCGCGACACGTCGAACCCTTCAAGCACGATGTCGTCGATCGAGACCGCCCGCAACAATGCGCGCATGGTGCGCACCGCGCTGACGCGCGAGACCTGGGAGAGCATCAACGAAGCCTGGATGGCGCTGAAACGGATGCTGGCGAGGCCGATCGACGAGCGCGACCTGCCCAATGTGCTCGATGCGATCAAGCGCGAGACAGCGCTGATCCGTGGCTCGTTCTACGGCACCATGCTGCGCAACGAGATTTTCGACTTCTCGCAGCTCGGCACCTATGTCGAGCGCGCCGACAACACGGCGCGCATTCTCGACGTGAAATACTACGTGCTGTTGCCGTCGATTTCATGGGTCGGATCGAGCCTGGACAACTACCAGTGGGAATCGATCCTGCGTTCGGTGTCGGCGCATCGCTCTTATCGCTGGGTCTACGATGCCGACTACAAGCCGACCAATATCGCGGACTACCTGATCCTCAACGTCCGCATGCCGCGGTCGCTGACCTTCTGCTATCGCTTCCTGGCAGAGCATCTGAAGTTTCTCTCCGACGACTATGGCGAGCGCCATGCGTGTCACGCAACGGCGGAAAAAACGCAGGCGATGCTCAGGACAGGATCGATCAAGGACATATTCGACGCCGGCCTGCATGAGTTCCTGGCAGGGTTCATTCGCGACAACACCAGGCTCGGCGACGAGATCGCGCAAGACTACAGGTTTTATTGAACATGATCCCGAACCGAAGGACCGCGTCAGCGAAAAGTGGATACCGGTTTTCACCAGAGATCATGCACTCGAACGGAAGATGGCCATGCGGCTGAAAATCACTCACCGGACCGAATATCGCTATGACGCGCCGGTGCAATATCTACTTCAGAGGCTGCGGCTGCTTCCCATGAGCGGGCCGACACAGACAGTGCTGTCCTGGGCGCTGAAGGTCGAAGGCGCGCGCGAGGAAGTGCGATTTACCGACCATTACGGCAACGACAACAGGCTGTTGAGCGTCGAGGGTGACAACGACGTGATCACGGTCGAGGCTTCGGGCGAGGTGGTGACGCGCGATACATCAGGCGTTTGCGGGCCGCATCAAGGCTTCGCGCCGCTCTGGTTGTTCGCGCAGGAGACTGCCTTGACCACCATAGGCGGCGGCATTCGTGATCTTACCGAGGCGGTCGGCAAGGGCACCGACCTCGAAAGGCTGCACAGGTTGATGGCCGCCATCGGTGAGCGCGTCGCCTACACGCCCGGCGCCACCAATGCGACGACCGCGGCCGAGGAAGCCTTGGCGCTGAAGACCGGCGTTTGCCAGGACCATAGCCACATCTTTGCCGCCGCCGCGCGCGCCATGGGATTTCCGGCCCGCTATGTCAGTGGCTATCTGATGATGGATGCGGCGGTGGAGCAGGCGGCGAGCCACGCCTGGGCCGAAGCCCATGTCGCGGGCCTCGGCTGGGTTGCCTTCGATCCCGCCAACGGTATTTCTCCCGATGAACGCTATGTGAAGGTGGCTACCGGCCGCGACTACCGTGACGCTTCGCCGGTGTCGGGAATTCGGATGGGACAGGCGGAAGAACTGCTTGCGGTCACCGTCACGGTAGAGCAGTAATCCCCCCAGGATTGCTGCCTCAAGAGATTCTATGACCTATTGCGTCGGCCTCAAGATCGATCGCGGGCTCGTGTTCATGTCGGACACGCGCACCAATGCCGGCATGGATTCGATCTCGACCTTCAAGAAGATGCATGTGTGGGAGCAGCCGGGCGAGCGCGTCATCGTCTTGATGTCGGCCGGCAATCTGGCGACGACACAGGCCGTGGTCAGCCTGCTCGACGAGCGCACCAAGGCGGTGACCGACCGCCACGAGAAGCTGCTCGAAACGCCATCCATGTACCAGACGGTGCGGCTGGTCGGCGACACGGTGAAAGAGGTGATCGCGCAATCGTCGCCCGCCGGCGAGAAGGCCGATTCCTATTTCAATGCCTCCTTCATCCTCGGTGGGCAGATCAAGGGCAGCCCGCCACGCCTGTTCATGATCTATCCCGAAGGCAATTTCATCGAGTCGACCGACGACACGCCGTTCTTCCAGATCGGCGAGACCAAATACGGCAAGCCGATCATCATCCGCGCCTATGAAAAGACGATGAGCCTCGCCGAGACGGTTAAACTCTTGCTGGTGTCGTTCGATTCGACGTTGAAATCGAACCTGTCGGTCGGCTTGCCGCTCGACCTGCTTTTCCTGGAACGGGACGCCTTTCAGGTCGGCCTGAAAAAGCGGATCGGCCAGGACGATCAGTATTACCGCACGATCTCCGATGGATGGTCGAATGCCCTGAAGACGGCCTTCGCCAGCCTGCCGGATTTCCCCGGCTAGTTTTGCCTATCTCGCCATTCGACGGTGGTTGCAAATATTTCACATGTTAATTAATATGATCTTGAAGATCGGGCGGCTGCCGCCGGCCACGAAAGATCATGTCGGGAAGACAAGATGAACAATGACGATTTCCGGCAATGGTCGCAACGCGCCGCCGACTGGGGTGCCGACTATCGCAACAATTTGCGTGAGCGGCCGGTGCGGCCATTGGTCGAGCCGGGCGACATTTTCAGGAGCATCGAGGTGTCGCCGCCCGAAGACGCCGAACCGATGGACAGAATCTTCGCCGATTTCGAAGCCAAGATCGTGCCGGGGATGACACATTGGCAGCACCCCCGCTTCTTCGCCTATTTCCCGGCCAACGCGGCGCCGGTTTCGGTGGTGGCGGAATACCTGGTGTCGGCGATGGCCGCGCAATGCATGCTTTGGCAAACGTCACCGGCGGCGACCGAGCTTGAAACCCGCACCGTCGACTGGATGCGCCAGGCGCTCGGCCTGCCAGAGGGTTTTTCCGGCGTGATCCAGGATTCGGCCTCGTCGGCGACACTCAACGCCGTGCTGACCATGCGCGAGCGGGCGCTCGGCTGGCAAGGCAACAAAAAGGGTTTGGCCGGGCAGGGGCGGTTGCGCATCTATTCTTCCGACCAGGTGCACACATCGATCGACCGGGCGATCTGGGTCTCGGGCATCGGCGAGGACAATCTCGTGCGCGTTCCGGTCACCGGCCGTTTTCGCGCCATGGACGCGGCAGCCCTGGAAGCAGCCATCATTGCCGACCGGAAAGCCGGCATGCTGCCTGCTGGTATTATCGCCTGTGTCGGCGGCACCAGCACCGGTGGCACGGACGATATTGCAGCGGTTGCGGAGGTTGCCAGGCGGCACGGGCTCTACCTGCATGTCGATGCCGCCTGGGCCGGGTCGGCGATGATCTGCCCGGAATACCGGCATTTCTGGTCTGGCGTCGAAGGCGCCGATTCGATCGTCTTCAATCCGCACAAATGGCTGGGCGCGCAGTTCGATTGTTCGATCCAGTTCCTGCGCGACCCCTCGAGCCATGTCAGGACGCTGGCCATCAAGCCCGACTATCTCAAGACGCACGGCCATGACGGCATCATCAACTACTCGGAATGGTCGGTGCCGCTCGGCCGGCGCTTCCGCGCGCTGAAACTGTGGTTCCTGCTGCGCGCCCATGGACTGGAAAACCTGCGAACCATGATCCGCAACCATGTCGCCTGGAGCGAAGGCCTCGCCGCGCGTCTGGCAAGGGAGGTGGATTTCGAGATCGTCAGCGAGCCGATGCTGTCGCTGTTTTCGTTCCGGCACAAGGCGGCTTCGGACACCGATGCCGACGAGCACAATCTGCGGCTGGTCAATGCGATCAACGACGATGGCCGCATCTACCTGACGCAAACGAAAGTCGATGGAAGGGTGGCGATCCGCTTCCAGGTGGGCCAGTTCGATGCGACGGCGGAAGACGTCGACGCGGCTTTCACCGCCATTACCGAAATTGCACGCGCCGTGGCCTGAAAAAGGCTGGATCAAGGTCGCGCCGAGCTTCCCTCGTACAATCATCGGATTTCGTTAGCCGGCTTGTGCCTTTTCATCGGTTTCGTTTTCGACTATAAGCAAGAAAAACGAAAACGGGAGCTTGCTTGATGTATCTGTCGCCGCGCCATGCCGAGATCATCCAGATGGCTAAGGACAACGGCCGCGTGCTGGTCGACGATCTGGCCACGCATTTCAATGTGACGCCGCAGACCATACGCAAGGACCTCAACGATTTGTGCGACCAGCGGCTGCTTTCGCGCATCCATGGCGGCGCCTTGTTCCCGTCGGGCATCGAGAACATGGAGTATGAAGCCAGGCGCAAGATCGCGGCCGACGAGAAGGAAGCGATTGGCCGTGCGGCGGCGAGGCTGATCCCCGACAACGCCTCGCTGTTCATCAACATCGGCACCACGACGGAGGCGGTCAGCAAGGCGTTGCTCGATCATAACGGCCTGATGGTTATCACCAATAATATCAATGTTGCCAATAGGATGCGCATCTATCCTTCGATCGAGGTGGTGATTGCCGGTGGTGTGGTGCGCGGTTCGGACGGGGGTGTCGTCGGTGAGGCGGCGGTCGATTTCATCAGGCAGTTCAAGGTCGATTATGCTGTCATCGGTGCCTCCGCGATCGATCATGATGGAGCGCTGCTCGACTTCGATTTTCGCGAGGTGAAGGTGGCGCAAGCGATCATCGCCAATGCCAGGCATGTCATCCTGGTATCCGACCAGACCAAATTCGAGCGTACGGCGCCGGTACGCATCGGTCATCTGTCGCAGGTCAACACCTTCATCACCGATCGCTGCGAGATCGATTCGGTGCGCAAGATCTGCCAGGAAGCCGAGGTTCAGCTGATCGAGACGTCGCCCGCCTGAGGTCTTTTATCGTCTTCTCGCCGGCTTGTTCACCGGCTTGTGATATTTCGTTTGACATTCGTTATGAGTTCGAAATAATTCCGCTACGGTTTCGCAAAAGACCCAAAATGGTGCAGTGCGAAATCGTGGAGGAATTAAGTGGACCCATCTTCAGTCCGGGACATTTTCGTCATAGGCGGCGGTATTAACGGCTGCGGAATCGCCCGTGATGCCGTTGGCCGCGGGTTTTCGGTCTTTCTCGCCGAGATGAATGACCTCGCCAGCGGAACCTCGTCCGGTTCGACCAAGCTGATCCATGGCGGGCTGCGCTATCTCGAATTCTACGAATTCCGCCTGGTGCGCGAGGCGCTCATGGAGCGCGAGGTTCTGTGGAAGAACGCACCGCACATTATCTGGCCGATGCGCTTCGTGCTGCCCTACGCCAGGGGCCTGCGACCCGCCTGGCTGATCCGGCTTGGCCTGTTCCTTTACGATCACATTGGCGGGCGCAAATTGCTGCCGGCGACCAGGACGCTCGACATGGCAAGCGACCCGGCGGGCAAGCCTTTGAAGCCGCTGTTCAAAAAGGCCTTCGAATATTCCGATGGCTGGGTCAACGATGCGCGGCTGGTGGCGCTGAATGCACGTGACGCTGCTGACCGGGGCGCAACCATCCGGACCCGCACGAAAGTGGTTGGAGCCCGCCGCGAAGGCGGGATCTGGACGATAAAGATCGAGAACCTGCAAACCGGCGAGACCGAAGAGGTCAAGGCACGGTTGCTGGTCAATGCGGCGGGGCCCTGGGTAGACCACGTGCTGTCCGGCGTCGTCGGGCAGAATGACGTTCACAACGTCCGCCTCGTGCAGGGCAGCCACATCGTCATCGCCAAGAAGTTCGACGATCCGCGCGCCTATTTCTTCCAGAACAGGGATGGCCGCATCATCTTCGCTATTCCCTACGAGGACGAGTTCACGCTGATCGGCACCACCGACCGGGATTATCCCGGCGATCCGCACGATGTGAAGATCAGCGACACCGAAATCGACTATCTCTGTGCCGCGGCGAGCGAGTATTTCGCGGTTCCCGTCAAGCGTTCGGACATTGTCTGGACCTATTCGGCCGTGCGTCCGCTCTATGATGACGGCGCCTCCAAGGCGCAGGAAGCGACGCGCGACTACGTGCTGAAGGCCGATGGCGGCGAGGGCGCCGCACCGCTGGTCAACGCGTTTGGCGGCAAGATCACCACCTACCGCCGGCTGGCGGAATCAATGCTGGAGAAGATCGAAGGTTTTCTCGGCAAGCGCGGCAAGCCGTGGACATCTGATGCGCCGCTGCCGGGCGGCGATTTTCCGGCCACCGGTTTCGATGCGCAGGTGGCGAAGCTGAAAAGCGCCTACCCTTTCCTCGACCAGCGTTTGGCGCGCCGGTTGACCAGGCTTTACGGGACGCGTGCGCAGGTTCTGCTCGGCTTGGCCAAGTCGATTGCCGATCTCGGCCGCAATTTCGGCGGCGATCTGCACGAGGCCGAGGTGCGCTATCTCGTTGAAAACGAATGGGCCGTCACGGCGGAAGATGTGCTGTGGCGACGGACCAAGCGCGGTCTGCATCTTAGCCGCGAGCAGGTCTCGGCACTCGATGAATTCATGCGTGGCATAAGCCGGCAACATGTCGCGGCCGCCGAATGAAGAGGTTTTGAGCTGATGCGGAAAGCCTGGGAGGAGGCGTCATGCTGGAACTGAGGAACGTCACCAAGACGGTCGGTGCGGTCGAGCACATCCGCGACGTGTCGCTGACGCTTCAGCACGGCTCGCTCAACGTTTTGCTCGGGCCCACGCTTTCCGGCAAGACCAGCCTGATGCGGCTGATGGCCGGCCTCGATGTGCCGACTTCCGGCTCGGTCTGGTTCGACGGCCAGAATGTCACCGGCACGCCGGTGCAGAAGCGCAAGATCGCCATGGTCTACCAGCAGTTCATCAACTATCCGGCGATGACGGTCTATGACAACATCGCCTCGCCGCTAAGGGTGGCTGGTGTCGAGCAAGGCAAGATCGACAGCCAGGTGCGCGAGGCGGCAGCTCTCCTCAAGCTGACACCCTATCTCGACCGCACCCCGCTCAGCCTGTCGGGCGGCCAGCAGCAGCGCACCGCGCTGGCGCGCGCCATCGTCAAGAATGCCAGCCTGGTGCTGCTCGACGAGCCGCTTGCCAACCTCGACTACAAGCTGCGCGAGGAATTGCGGGCCGAACTGCCGAGGATCTTTGCCGCTGCCGGCACAATCTTCGTCTACGCCACCACCGAGCCGCATGAGGCCCTGCTGCTCGGCGGCAACACGGCAACGCTGTCGGAAGGCCGCATCACCCAGTTCGGGCCGACCATCGACGTATTCCGCAAGCCGGTTGATCTGGTGACGGCCAGGACCTTCGCCGATCCGCCGCTCAACAGCATCGTGCTGGCCAAGAAGGGCGCGGACTTTCTGCTCGAGGGCGGCGTCAAGCTGCCGGTGCCCGCCGAACTCGTCGGCATCGCCGATACGAACTATACGATCGGCTTTCAGCCGCACCATCTTTCGCTCGACCGGCCCAATGCTTCCGCGGTGCCGGTGCGGGCAAAGGTCACCATCACCGAAATCACCGGGTCCGAGAGTTTCATCCATCTCGATTTTGCCGATGCCCGCTGGGTGATGTTGACCCACGGCATCAGGGATTTCGAGACAGACGCGGTGGTCGAAGTGTTCATCGATCCGCGTCACATCATGGTCTTCGATGAGCACGGCCGGGCTATGACCGCGCCGAAGCTGGCGGCTTAGGAGGGGCGATATGGCACGCATCGACGTCAACCATGTCAGGCATTCCTATCTGCAGAACCCGCGCACGGATGCCGATTTCGCGCTGCGCGAAGTGCATCATACCTTCGAGGATGGTGGCGCCTATGCGCTGCTTGGGCCGTCCGGCTGCGGCAAGACCACGCTGCTCAACATCATTTCAGGGCTGCTTCATCCCTCGCATGGCCAGTTGCTGTTCAACGGCAGGGACGTGACCAATTTGTCGACGCAGGAGCGCAACATCGCGCAGGTGTTCCAGTTCCCGGTCATCTACGACACCATGACGGTCTACGACAATCTGGCGTTCCCGCTGCGCAATCGCGGCGTGCCGGAGGCCGACGTCGACCGCAAGGTGCGCGAGACGCTGGAGATGATCGACCTGGCCTCATGGGCGAAGAAGAAGGCGAGGGGCCTGACCGCCGACCAGAAGCAGAAGATCTCGCTCGGCCGTGGCCTGGTGCGCTCGGACGTCAACGCCATCCTGTTCGACGAACCGCTGACCGTCATCGATCCGCACATGAAATGGGTGCTGCGCTCGCAGTTGAAGCAGCTTCATCGCCGCTTCGGCTACACGATGGTCTATGTCACGCACGACCAGACCGAGGCGCTGACCTTCGCCGACCAGGTGGTCGTCATGTATGATGGCGGCATCGTGCAGATCGGCACGCCGGCGGAACTGTTCGAGCGGCCGCGTCACACTTTTGTCGGCTATTTCATCGGCTCGCCAGGCATGAATGTCGTGCCGGTGGCAATCGAAGGCAGGACGGCGACGCTCGGCTCGCAACGGATCGAATTGCCTGGAGTGCCCAAGGCCAGCGCCGGGGCCGTCGAGCTTGGCATCCGCCCGGAATATGTACGGCTCGGCAGCGACGGCATGGCCGTTTCAATCACCAAGGTCGAGGATGTCGGCCGCCACAAGGTGGTGCGCGCCAAGCTGGAGGGCCGCGAGATCGCGGCCGTCATCGGGGAGGACGAAACCGTTCCGGCCGAACCGAAGGTGCGGTTCGATCCGGCCGGCATCAACATCTATGCCGATTCCTGGCGTGTCGAGATGGGGGCATAGATGGACAAGACCTGGAATAACAAGGCCTGGTTCCTGGTGCTGCCGGTGCTTGTGCTGGTGGCCTTCACCGCCGTCGTCCCGCTGATGACGGTCGTCAACTATTCGGTGCAGGACACGTTCGGCAACAACGTCTTCTTCTGGGCAGGTACGGAGTGGTTCGAGGAACTGCTTTCATCCAGCCGATTCTGGGAAGCGATGGTCCGCAACCTGGTCTTTTCCTTCATCATCCTGGCGATCGAGGTGCCGCTTGGCATCTTCATCGCGCTCAACATGCCTAAAAAGGGCTGGGGCGTGCCGGTGTGCCTGGTGCTGATGTCGCTGCCGCTGCTGATACCGTGGAACGTGGTCGGCACCATCTGGCAGGTGTTCGGGCGCAGCGACATCGGCCTGATGGGCTACTACCTCAACGCCATCGGCATCGACTACAATTATGTGCAGGATCCGTTCGACGCCTGGGTCACGATCATCGTCATGGACGTCTGGCACTGGACCAGCCTTGTCGTGCTGCTCTGCTATGCCGGCCTGGTCTCGATCCCCGACGCATTCTACCAGGCGGCCAAGATCGACGGTGCGTCGCGCTGGGCGGTCTTTCGCTACATTCAGTTGCCGAAGATGCAACGCGTGCTGCTGATCGCCGTTCTGCTGCGGTTCATGGACTCGTTCATGATCTACACCGAGCCCTTCGTCGTCACCGGCGGCGGTCCGGGCAACTCGACGACGTTCCTGTCGATCGACCTCGTCAAGACGGCACTCGGCCAGTTCGACCTTGGCCCGGCGGCGGCGATGTCGCTGGTCTACTTCCTCATCATCCTGTTGTTGTCGTGGGTGTTCTACACCGTGATGACCAACTACGACGCGGAGCGCTGAAATGGCTGGCGCCAACGAACGCACCGAGCGCAATGCAATGAACGGGACCGCCGCCGAAGGGCTCGCCAGTTCGCTCTCACAGAGCGAACTCGACAGGCGGATGCGCCGGCGCGGCGAGGAGTCGCGCTGGTGGTGGATCGTACCGACGCTCTACATCATCGTTCTGCTGCTGCCGATCTACTGGCTCATCAACATGAGCTTCAAGACCAATGCCGAGATCGTCAACTCGCTGACGCTTTATCCGCACGCGCCGACGATCGCCAACTACGTCACCATCTTCACGCAGAAGGCCTGGTATTCCGGCTACATCAACTCGATCACCTATGTCGTCATGAACACGGTGATTTCGGTATCGGTGGCTCTGCCGGCGGCTTACGCTTTCTCGCGCTATCGTTTCCTTGGCGACAAGCATCTGTTCTTCTGGCTGCTGACCAACCGCATGGCGCCGCCGGCCGTGTTCGCGCTGCCGTTCTTCCAGCTCTATTCGGCTTTCGGCCTCATCGACACGCACATAGCGGTGGCGCTGGCGCACTGCCTGTTCAACGTGCCGCTGGCGGTGTGGATCCTGGAAGGCTTCATGTCGGGTGTACCGAAGGAAATCGACGAGACCGCCTATATTGACGGCTATTCGTTCCCGCGCTTCTTCCTCAAGATCTTCATGCCGCTGATCGCCAGCGGCATCGGCGTCGCCTGCTTCTTCTGCTTCATGTTTTCATGGGTCGAGCTGCTGATCGCCCGCACGCTGACCACCACCGACGCCAAGCCGATCGCCGCCACCATGACCCGCACGGTCTCGGCCGCCGGCATGGATTGGGGCCTGCTCGCCGCCGCCGGCGTGCTGACGCTGATCCCCGGCGCGCTCGTCATCTGGTTCGTCCGCAATTACATCGCCAAGGGCTTTGCCCTGGGGAGGGTATAATGGTCGCGGGTGACGTCAAAATCTCCGAGCTGCGCCAACTGACCAACAGTCTGTTTGATGGTCTTGAAGATCAAGGCATTGACAGCATCCATGTGGCGCAAAGCCAATACTGGAAGGTCTATTTCACCGATGCGTTCCAAGCCGAAACTCCGACTTGTGTCATGGGGGACGTGTACGACGACCTCAACGATGTACGTGCGGAAGTCGACAAAGCTCGAGAAGACGAAACGATCTCGTGGCACGCATTCACGCACCTCGCCGGTTTGATCAACTTGGTCGCTTATGCCGCTGAAAACGGTGAGCTCGTGAAGTCTGCGGCAATGGAGGCGCGGCAATGAATCTAGACCTCTCCTGGATGGCCTGGACGTGGCCGACCGCGGCTTTCTTCGCGACCATTCTGCTACTGCTGTGCGGCATGGCCGCCTGGGAATACGCCTCGCCGGGCGGCAATCCGCGCGTCGGCATCCTGCGCTTCGAGACGACGCGCGGCGACCGTCTTTTCCTGTCGCTGCTTGGCAGCGCCTTTATCCATCTCGCTTGGCTGGGTCTTGTCGGATCCAACCTGTGGTGGGCTCTCGCTCTCTCCGTGGTCTACGCCATCGGCGTGTTCCGCTACGTATAGAGGGGGAAACTGTTGGAGCGGCCGCGTGCCGGCGACCGCTCCAGATCGCACTTGAAACCTTGAAACTGTGGAGGAAACTAATGCGACGTCAATTTTTAACATCAACGACCGCCATTGTCCTGTTGCTCGGGGCAGGCAACGCCTATGCCGGGATGGACGAGGCGAAAGCGTTCCTGGACAAGGAGATCGGCCCGCTGTCGACGCTCTCGCGCGCCGACCAGGAAGCCGAGATGCAGTGGTTCATCGATGCCGCGAAGCCTTTCGCCGGCATGGACATCAAGGTGGTGTCGGAAACCATCGCCACCCACCAGTATGAATCGCAGGTGCTGGCGCCGGCCTTTACCGCCATCACCGGTATCAAGATCACGCACGACGTCATCCAGGAAGGCGATGTCGTCGAGAAGATCCAGACCCAGATGCAGACCGGCCAGAACCTCTATGACGGCTGGGTCAACGATTCCGACCTGATCGGCACCCACTGGCGCTACCAGCAGGTGCGTAACCTGACCGACTGGATGGCGGGCGAGGGCAAGGATGTCACCAATCCCAACCTCGACCTGAAGGATTTCATCGGCACCTCCTTCACCACCGCTCCCGACAAGAAGCTCTACCAGCTGCCCGACCAGCAGTTCGCCAACCTCTACTGGTTCCGTTACGACTGGTTCAACGACGAGAAGAACAAGGCCGACTTCAAGGCCAAATACGGCTACGACCTCGGCGTGCCGGTCAACTGGTCGGCCTATGAGGACATCGCCGAATTCTTCACCGGCCGCGAGATCGACGGCAAGAAGGTCTATGGCCACATGGACTATGGCAAAAAGGATCCGTCGCTCGGCTGGCGGTTCACCGATGCCTGGCTGTCGATGGCCGGCAATGGCGACAAGGGCCTGCCGAACGGCCTGCCCGTCGACGAATGGGGCATCAAGGTCGACGAGAATTCGCGTCCTGTCGGCTCCTGCACGGCGCGCGGCGGCGACACGAATGGACCGGCGGCCGTCTACTCGATCCAGAAGTACCTCGACTGGCTGAAGGCCTACGCGCCGGCCGAAGCGCAAGGCATGACCTTCTCGGAATCCGGCCCTGTGCCGGCGCAGGGCGCGGTCGCGCAGCAGATCTTCTGGTACACCGCCTTCACCGCTTCGATGGTCGACGCCGGCGCCAAGGCGGTGCTGAATGACGACGGCACGCCGAAGTGGCGCATGGCCCCGTCGCCGCACGGCGTCTACTGGAAGGACGGCATGAAGCTCGGCTATCAGGACGTCGGTTCCTGGACGCTGATGAAGTCGACGCCGACCGACCGCGCCAAGGCCGCATGGCTCTACGCGCAGTTCGTCACCTCGAAGACCGTGGACGTGAAGAAAAGCCATGTCGGCCTGACCTTCATCCGCGAGAGCACGATCCACGACAAGAGCTTCACCGAACGCGCGCCGAAGCTCGGCGGCCTGATCGAGTTCTACCGCTCGCCGGCCCGTGTCCAGTGGTCGCCGACCGGCACCAACGTGCCTGACTATCCGAAGCTGGCACAGCTCTGGTGGCAGGCGATCGGCGATGCCTCGTCCGGCGCCAAGACGGCGCAGGAAGCGATGGACTCGCTCTGCGGCGAGCAGGAAAAGGTCATGAGCCGCATCGAGAAGTCGGGCGTTCAGGGCGATATCGGCCCGAAGATGGCCGAAGAGCATGACCTCGCCTACTGGAATGCCGACGCGGTCAAGAAGGGCAATCTCGCGCCTCAGTTGAAGATCGAGAACGAGAAGGAAAAGCCGATCACCATCAACTACGACGAACTGGTGAAGAGCTGGCAGAAGTGAGACTGTCCATGCGGGCGTTCGCGCCCGTGTGAAATTGGGGGAGGCGGCGCGTTGCCGTCTCCCCTGTTTGTGTCGAGGCGGAGGACTTCGGAATGAGTGGTTTTGTGCTGGCGATCGACCAGGGCACGACATCGACCCGGGCGATACTGTTCGATGACCGGATGAAGGTCGCGGGCACCGGCCAGAAGGAATTCAGCCAGCATTATCCGGCGTCGGGCTGGGTCGAGCACGACCCGGAAGAAATCTGGGCAAGCGTCGTGACCACCGTGAAGGCCGCACTGAAAAAGGCCGGCCGTACGGCTGCTGATGTCGTGGCCATCGGCATCACCAACCAGCGCGAGACCGTCGTCGTCTGGGACAGGGCGACGGGCAAACCGGTCCACAACGCCATCGTGTGGCAGGATCGGCGCACCGCACCGCTGTGCCAGAAGCTCAAGAAGCAGGGGCTCGAGAAGAAATTCACCCGCAAGACAGGGCTGCTGCTCGACCCCTATTTCTCGGGCACCAAGATCGCCTGGATGCTGGACAAGGTGAAAGGGGCAAGGCGGCGCGCCGAGAGAGGCGAATTGCTGGCGGGTACCATCGACAGTTTTTTGATCTGGCGGCTGACCGGCGGCAAGGTTCATGCCACCGACGCCACCAACGCCTCACGCACGCTTGTCTACAATATCGAGAAGAATGCCTGGGACGACGAACTGCTTTCCATCCTGCGCATCCCGGCCGCGATGCTGCCGGAGGTCAAGGATTGTTCTGATGATTATGGAATCACGGAGAAAAATCTGTTTGGCGCCGAGATAAGAATCCTCGGCGTTGCCGGCGACCAGCATGCCGCAACCATCGGGCAGGCCTGCTTCGAGCCGGGTATGATGAAATCCACCTACGGCACCGGCTGTTTTGCGCTGCTCAACACCGGCAGCGATCTGGTGCGCTCGAAGAACCGGCTGTTGACGACCATCGCCTACCGGTTGAACGGCAAGACCACCTATGCGCTGGAAGGCTCGATCTTCATTGCGGGTGCCGCGGTGCAATGGCTGCGGGACGGCATCAAGGTGATCGGCAAGGCCGAGCAGAGCGGCAAACTGGCTGCCGAGGCCGATCCGACGCAGAACGTCTATCTGGTTCCTGCCTTTGTCGGGCTTGGCGCGCCGCATTGGGACGCCGAGGCACGCGGCGCCATCTTCGGGCTGACCCGAAATTCCGGTCCTGCCGAGTTCGCCCGAGCGGCTTTGGAATCAGTCGCTTACCAGACCCGCGACCTGCTCGATGCCATGCACAAGGATTGGAAGGGCGCCAAGGCAAAGACCGTGCTCAGGGTCGATGGCGGCATGGTGGCGTCGGACTGGACCATGCAGCGCCTCGCCGACATCCTCGACGCGCCGGTCGATCGGCCGACAATCCTGGAGACGACCGCGCTGGGGGCGGCCTGGCTCGCCGGCTCGAAGGCGGGCGTGTGGCCCGCGGCGCAGGAGTTCGCGAAAAGCTGGGCGCTCGAGCGACGGTTCAAGCCTGATATGGACGCATCCAATCGTGCTGCGAAACTAGCAGGCTGGCGTGATGCGGTGCGCAGGACACTGAGCGCATAAAGGAAGGCCCGCGCCGTTTCCGACGCGGGCCTGGAGCTCACACTTTCAGGCCACTCATACTCACTTTGGGGATCAGTAAGGCGAACGGCACTCCCGACGAGGGCCATTGTTTGGCTGGAAAGTGTTGTCCGAAGCGCGGTAGCTCCGATAATGATTGTAGCACCACTGCACATGGGCATTGCCTTCATAGACGCGGTTGTTCTCGTTGACGATCGCGCCGGTGATCAGTGCGCCAGTCGCGAAGGCAGCGAGCGGGAACCAGTAATCGCCATGACGGCGGTAGCCGGGGTGATATTCCCGATAGCCGCGATGACCATTCCAATACATGTCACTGTTGCGACTGAAGCTGCGATTGCGCGAGAAATTGCGGTCGAAGGAGCGGTTTCTCCTCCACTCCCGATATTGCACTGTCTGCACATCCGGCGTTGCCGCCTGGGACAAAGGCACGTAGGCGGGCTGAGCGTTGACCGGAACCACCTCCGCCGCGACGAATGTGGCGGAAAGCGTGGCGGCAAGCAGGCCCGTTGTGATTCTATTCATCGGTCTTCTCCTCAGGGGTTTGGCGTACGTCCCTTTGGCGAAAAACGATGGCGCGTCGGATTTGTTCCGCCGTGTTGGCAGCCGCTGCCCGACCGAAACCAAATCCGCCGGGCTGCTCACCTCAGCCCGGGGAACAAAAGCAAGGGGCAGCGACTTAGGGCAAAGAGCGGGTTTGGAACCCATCTTTTCCGGTTGACCGGTCGCGGCACTCTCCCTATGTTCCGCGCAATTTCGGGGGCGCCCTTTTCGAGCCCGCGGGAGCGCGTAGCTCAGCCGGTAGAGCAACTGACTTTTAATCAGTAGGTCATGGGTTCGAATCCCATCGCGCTCACCAAAAACCTAGGTAAATCAACGGCTTGTGAGAGGTGAGGGCAGAATTCTGTGTCCGCCGATTTTCGTGTCCGCACTATGTCCGGAAAATACCGTGACCTTGCGCCCTCAGCTGCCCTACCTCTCGCGAATATTGCAATTTACGTACAATCACCGTACACTTGGCAATCTGTCCGGAATGTCCGGCGATTCTACGTGAAGGAATACATCTATGGTACCGAAGACTGAACGAATCGAAATGCGGCTTGAGCCGTCCATCATTGACCAGATTGATGATTGGCGAGCGGAACAGGATGATATCCCCAGCAGATCGGAAGCGATACGACGTCTGGTCTATCGTGGGCTGGGTTCTGCCGGAACACCGCCCTTTGCATTGGACCAAACTCAGAAACTTATGACTTGGCTACTGACTAAGATCCTGGCCAAATTCGGTGACAAAGACGACGTCAAGGACGTGAGGCTCATCCAGGAAGTCATTTTGGGCGGCCACTTCTGGGCTTTGGAGTGGGAAATGAATGGTGTTTTGCACCATCATGAAGACAGCCGTCACAAGCTCGGTTCGGTGGTCGATACCCTAGACATGTGGGATTTCATCGAGACGGCCTACGCTCAGCTTTCGCAAGACGCCAAGGACGAAATTGAGCAGAAGGCAGGGGTTTTCGGCAAGGATCCGAAGTTCTGGGGCTTCGATGGAAACCACGAAAGCGAGCACATGAGCATCGCTCGCTTCCTCGTTGAGGAACTGGGCCGTTTTCCGCGATTCAAGGGCCGGGATTTCAACTCGCATATGCCGACGGTTCATACCTATAGTAAGATGTACGAGTTGTTCGAGCCGATGCGGAAGACCTTGATAGGCCGAAACCTCAGCGTTGACGAGATGATCACACTTCTACAGCGCGGCTGACCTTCCCATGGCGTTGAAAAAAAAGGCCCGGATGCCGAAGCCCGCCGGGCCAATTGCGGCGCCAATCCTTTCCTGCGACTAATGGCATGTTCACGCCAGGACGGGGAGAAAGGGAAGCAAACATGGCCGAAAATAAGCAGCTTAGTGAACTTATGGCGTTCCGACAGATCTACGTTGAGGAGCGGCGAAAGTTGGTGGAGACCGCGCTTTTCCTTCGGAAAGCCAACGGCGACGGCGGTCTACACGGCGCAGGTCTGAGTTCGATACAAGAGATTTTGGATGCGATAGACCGAGCGATCATGGATGAGCAGCGCATTGCAATGGATCCTCCCGTTCCAACCTCAGTTCCAATGAGATCAGGCGGCGCAGCTTAACCTAAGCCCGCCACCGTGAGGCAGCGGGCCAAATAGCCGATCGGGTGGTGCAGATTGAACCACCCGAATTCTTCAGAGCCCGTACCGCTCCAGCCACCAGCCCGGAATGCCGACGACCGGCCCGACGATGGTCAGCGAATGCTCTTGCCTAACGCGCCCACGCAGCATCTGCCGGGCTTGTTCGACGCCCTCGCCGGTGAAGTTGCAAGCCGCACCATAGTCCGGGCTGTCCTCGACGCCTTCCAAGCCCTCTGTGCCGACGCCGGGCTGCCCCATGGTGTTGCCCCAGCCAAGCCACTGCTCATCATCGTCGCGGCCATCGTGGTGCTCGTCCAGAACGTCGCCCCCGTGTTCGTTCTCCTCCTCGGCTTCATCATGCCGATCGCAGTGGAGAACTGATTGGTTTTGACCCCACCCGAGCGAGGGCTCAGCGTCGCCGCTATCCTCATAGTCGGCTTCATCCAATTCCCGATCGTCGTGCATGCTGCCCCGCCCTTCTTGGAACGGGAACGGAAACATGCAACGCGGGCCACGCTCGCCCCAGCCAAGAGACGGCTCCAGGTCGGCGCCATCCTCCAGGTCAGGATCTGGTGACAAGTCGTCCAGCATGTCGATAAGCGCCTCGATCGAGCCGGCCAGCGACTTGCGGCTGGTGCGGTCGATCTGGAGCGTGAGCAGCGGCGGTGGAGAGGAAAACTTTTCCACTCCATTGGCGACATAGGCCTCGGCCTTTTTGGTGAGCTGCAGGTCATCCATGGAGGTCGCCCTCCAGGTTGTCGATTGCGCGGGCTCCTGCGCGGTGTAGGGCGTTGGAGGCCTTCAGGAGCCACAGGGCGAGGCTGGCGCGTCCAAGGCGCGTGCGGAGGCCCACTGCGGCGAGCAGCATGGCTATGGTGATGTAGGTCATTGGTCGTCTCTCTGGATTTACCGGCTTCTCACGGCCGGGGTGCCAGCGGTCGGCACTGGCGCCGGGAGGGTGAGAACATGGCCAGAGACCATGCGCGATCGGCCTTTCCCTTTCGGGTCTTGTATAGCCGCCGCTCTCCCGGCATAGTGGTGCCGTTCGTGCCGACGGCTAAGTCGGCTCGTTCTACCCGTTGACGAAATCGATCCTTGCAGGGATCGCCCCGCCAACGCTCTGGTGTGCAAATGGCCCGGCAAAGGCCATCAGCGGGAGTTCTCACGCTCCGCCTGGCACGATGTTCTTGTTCGCTGAAATCGTCAAGCACTCCCTTCGGGGAGCCGGCTTGCGTGTGTCCTGTAGTTGCGCGATTGTCGATGAAAGGGGATGGGAGGGCTGTTCCTTGAACAAGTGGCTATTGATGGCCTCGACCGCAGCAGTCGCTGCTGGCGCGACGGTCTTTGTGCTGAAGAGCGATTTCAATCCGTTCGAATCCGCAATGACGAAATCTTGCGAGAGCGTTTTGAAAGAGCGCCTCCGATCGCCGTCCGATTACAAACGGGTGGAAATCACCGAAAGCCAACAGCCGCTGACCTTGGACGAGTACCTGAAGGACCACCGCGTCAAGACCGAAGACGAGCGAGTGTTGTATACGCAAATCTACAATCTAGACGCAGCCGGCAAAGACCCGCCAACGATGTTTACCCTGTACATCAAATACGATGCTCCAAACGCGTACGGGACGCCGATCCGTGGAATATCGGAATGCCAATATGCATCGAGTTCATCGAGCAAATCGCACGCTTCGGATTTTTCGGTCGTCGTCGACAATTTCACCCGACACCAATGGCTTGTTAAACAGGTTTTGAAGGCCCAAACGGTCGACAATTGAACATGCAAACAAGGCGCGAGAGGAAAATTCCTGTGGACTTCACCGAATGCCCGATCCGTATCCCCGGTCAGCCTCAAAAATAGGGTCAATTCCGCATGCGGACGACTCCCCGGTCCTTCTACGAGCTTTTTGTCATACCCAACATGGAAGACTACCGAGGCCAGCCCGACGATGTGCGGCTCGGCTTCAATGCGGCGCTTTCAGCTTTCCAATTGGCTGACATTTTTTACGCGTTCTACCAGCGCGAACGACCGGCTGTGGTGTCACGATGGACAAAACTCAAGGACCTGCATATCCACCTGACTTCCGTCGAGCCGTGCTACCTAACCGTCCAAAGCGTCGCCACGGTCTATAAGCATCTCTACGCCAATCACGGCCACTATGAGGTCGGGACGCCCGGAGCCTTGTGGGGCGTCTCACTTCCAAGAGTGGAGGTGAAACTGGAGTCCACTTGGGGTGATGCAACAGACGTGCTTGTGAAGAGGCGCAAAGGTGACACTGTTTCGCTGACGAATGCTCTGAACCGCGTCGTAGATGAGATGTGGCCCAACTTCCTTCCACAGGAGCCATGAGCCAACAGCTTTTGAAATCTACATCGCGGCCGGGCTCAAATTTTTACGCTAGAATAGATTTTACACACAACGGAGACCTTACCCTTGAAAGCACGATTGACATTTGTTCCGCCTGGCGGCGGGGAAGCTGACTATAGCCTTGATTTCGAACTTGACGGTGTACCTCACCCCGGTGACGCAATGTGTATCAGCCGGAAGGATGCGACAACGCCGGGATATGAGACTTTTGTAGTTAGGCGTACGTGGTGGTTCCTCGAATATCCCGACAGCAAGGCCAGTCACATTAGCGACGACGCTCCAATCGGAACAACCAAAAGCCTTATGGTTGAGTGCGAGTTCGCGCGGGGGCCCTACATGGTCGAAGAACACGAAAACGCAGTCAAAGCCTATGAGAGGCAAGGGAAAGACGTTCAGAAGTTTGACGACACCGCTTACTGAGGCAGTAGCCATATACATTGCAGCGCTGGCGGCCACGATGCTCGCCAGCGCCGTCTGGCGCTTCCGGCAGCGCGATATCGTCGGCGCCTCCTCTCGATGCCCCCGGCGCCGAGCCGCTTAGATCGAGGCTGGCGACACCTTCTTGATCGTGCCGAGCGTGTAGGCGGAGGGCACGATTCCAAGCCAACTGTCATGGAAATTTGTGCCGTCATCAGAATACTGCATGACAAACCATTGAGGCGAGCGCCCTACAGCATCTTTGTTCGGTGCAATACCCACCTGGTTCAGGATCTTGCTCTGCCCCGAGCCAAAATCCATGATGACATCGAACGACTGGCCGTCCCATTGAGCACGGTCTGCTGACAGGTTACCATTCGTGAGGTCGCTAAGTGCGCCGTCTCTAAGTGCGACAGACGTTGACAGGGTCGCCGAACTTATCGCGTTTGCGCCGCCGATGGTCTCATAGACCTCCAGCTCTGACATGCCTGAATAATTCTCGCCACGCGTCATGACAGTAAAATTCACCATCCGCCACCATCTGTGGCTCGTCAGCACGTTATCCACTGGCGTGTCACCGACATGTGGGGGAGCGCTTGCATAGGGGTGAATTTCGGGAAGCGTAACGGTTGCCCAGCGGTTCTTCAGATACCCCTCGATGCGCTTAATGTCATTATCGGAGGGCACCGCATTGAGGACTATTATCTCCGCCCAATCTGCCCCGCCGCGCGAAGTTCCACGATCAAAATTGATGCTGTCGAATGACCCAGCAGCAGAACCGGCTGTCTTGAGTCCTATGATGTTCCAGGTGCTCTGGCCCGTAAAACCCTGAATGCTGGGATTTACCGTGGTGCCGTTGCGACGTGCTGCCGTATCCCGCCAGTCAGCATCACCGTAGAGGACATTCACGAGGGGGTCAGCCACCAGATAGCCTTCCTGATGTGAAGTTCCGCCACGATGGAATGGGTAGGTTGACCCGGTACTGCCGAATAGGAACCCGCCGCCCTCTAAGCTTGCATTAGTGCCGGTGCCAACCACCGCAAATATCGCTTTGGCCGTGGTGATCGCGCTGGTCCACGACATCTTCCTGCCGCTCGAAACAGGAGGGTTGCCCACCGGCCCGCAATCTATGACGTTTACCCCGCCCAGCTGTGCCGACGAGGAGTAATTGGGCTTGTTGGTCGCTTCGGTCAGGTGGTTGTTGTTGCCGCTCTTGTCGTTCCAGGCCGAGATCAGGCTGCTCGCGGCGGTGATCGTCGCCAGATCCTTGGCCTCGTGCCAGGCCAGCACGCCTGTGAGATTTGCTGGCGTCCATGCAGCGGGTGGCGGCACGGCCCCGCGTTGCCATGTCTTTCTGTCATTGAGCATGTGGACGAACATGGGGAAGCCTTTCTCTAATGAAGCAGGAACCCGACGCCAGCGGCCAGGGTGAAGGCAAGGAACGGCAATCAGGCCTGCCCCTTGGTTGGCATCGCCCGCATGGCCGCCGCAACTCGCCGCTCGTTCATGTCGTCGGTCGCACCGGCAAGCTCGATGACAAATTGTGGCACCCACTCGGCGCGCAGCGTGAACCGGTGGACCGATCCGTCGGGCATGACGAACTGGAACGCCAGATGACTGCCATCCTCCGACGTACCAACGGCGTAGGCAGAGACCAGCGCTTCGACGAAGCTGCCGAACTGTGCACGAAATCCCCTACGGCTGCCCTCAATCAGGTCAGCGAGCTCTGGTGGTGGCGCCGGCAGCGTCCTAACGGCCATTGATGGACCTCATCGCGTCACGCACGGCCAAGGCCGTCTGCCGGCGCATCTCGGCTATGCTGACATTACTCACCTGGGCGCCGCCCTGAATAGTGACTGACATGGCGACGTGAACGGGTCGCTGATCACCACCACCAGATGTTTTCTCGGTCGAGCCCTGACCAGAGCGCACATCGGTGAACTGGTCGGGCCGAGCGATGATGACCTTCTCGTTCGGGGATTTGAAGAACTCTACCTTCTGAGTGTCGCCAGGTCCGCCACCGATCATGCCGCCGGTGTCGAAGCCATAGACGGCGCGGTGTGCGATCTGCTCGGGAGTAGCGGCAAGCCGATCGAGGCCATAGCCGATTGGCTGATACCCGCCGATCGCGGCATAGTTTGACCTGGCCGTCGCAAGGGCAGCCATGTAAGCCGCGTTTTGCGAGTCCGTCGCCGTGCTGCTGGAAGACGAGGAACCGCTGTAGGATGAGCCGCCAATCCCCGACGCCCCGGCACTCGCCTTGATCTCATCGAGCAACTGCGCGGTCTTTCTCGTGTTGCCCTCAATGTTCATCTGGAGCGTCCAGGCCCGGGTGGCGTCGCTGGTGGCAACTTGCCCTGTGAAGGCGGATTGTGGATTGGCAAATGCCATGGACTGCGCGTTCGGGATGACTGTTGCAGAAGCCGAAGGCACGACGAGCTCCGGGCCGCGCTCCCCGACCCAATAGGGCATGTTGGCCGACATTGGGCCGCCGGCGGCTCGAGCCGGGTACATCGCATTCACCTGCGCCAGCACGTTTGGATCTTGGTACGTCGTGGGCTGGACGTAGCCCCACGAATTCGTCGACGTGTTGAAAATCGGCGTCTGTGAAATCTGCCGATCGGTGCTGCTGAAGCGTGTAACGCCGACAGAGCTTGACCCACCGTTACCATAGCCTCCTTGGCTGCCGTAGCCGCTGGACGGGACGGAATAAGCCGCCAGCGATGGCCCGGCGCCATTGCCGCCGTACCTGTTGACGCCGACAGGACCGCCCGGGACGTCGTAGACGGACCGCTGCCCTGTGCCAACCTGCACTGTCTGGACGCGGATCGTTATCGTTTTGTCCTTGAGCGCCTGGACTGCGGCTCCGAGCTGCTTGGCGCCAGCGGTGTCGGCGTCAAGCTGCATCCGGGTCTGGACCAGTGAATCGAGGAACTTGTTTACAGCGTCAACGCCGAAACCGTCATGGATAAGGGTTTGGCGGATCATGTCCAGGCCTTCGAACACCGCCCGCGTGCTGGCGTTGCCAGTGTTCATGGCATCGAAAAGGCGATTTACGGTATCGACCGATCGCTGCAGTTCGGCATTGGCGTTGGCGATGCCGCTTATGTCGTTGAAGAACAACTTGGCATTGTCGCTGCCCGCCGCCGTCGCCAAGGCCTGCCTCAACTGGGCGGCCTCCTGCGTCGTCGAACGAAGCTGGTTATCGAGATCCATGAAGCTCGAAAGCTGGTTGCGACGCGCCTCCTGGACAGCCTGGTCGACCTGTTGGAATCCAGTCAGGGCAGATTGCACGGAACGTTCGACGCCGAACTGCCCTGTGCTGCCAGCATTTAGGGTGCCAAACAGATTGGCGATGGTCGCGTCGGCGCCGCCGGCCGAAGCCTGCATGTCCTTGAAGCCTTGCGAGACGCTGAACAGGGTCGCCACCGCCTTAGCGTTGTTGTCGACGATATCCTTGATGGCGCTTTTCTCGTTCAGCTTGTCCTGCAGTTCGGCGGCCTGGTTGGCTGCATCCTGAAAGTCCTTTGCGAACTGGCGAGCGTTCTCCGAAATGCTCGGATCAATGCGCATCCGGCCGAGAGCGGCCGCAATACGATCTGCGGCATCGGCGGCACCTGATTTACCAATGACTGCGAGGCTGCCGAACGCTTCCGCCCCCTTCTCCCCGACCAGCCCGAATTCCTCGCTGACGCTCTGCAACTGCCTTGTCAGAAACCCCAGGGTGTCAGTCAGGGTCTTCTGATTTTCTTTGATCTTGTCTTGGATGTCGGCGCTCGCGACAGACTGCGGAATCTTTGCGGCCGCTTCCTCGTATTGCTTCGCCGCCTTGGCCGCTTCGGGATAGGCCGCCGCGATTTCATCAATGAGGGCTTTGTGTTCGGAAAGCACCTGGTCGACGCTCTGGATACTGGTGCGCGTCGAGATGACATAGGCCGCGAGGCCAGCAACAGCGGCAACGCTGGCCGTGGTGGCGATGCCTGGCAGTGACGTTAGCCAGCCCGCAAACGCTGCACGAGCGTCCGCTGTGGCAGCTATAAGCCCGCCCTCGCCAGAGAGGGCGTATGATAGATGGTTCGCTTGCTGGGTAAGGATTTGCATGGTCGGCACGCCGAGCATCAGCCCTTCAGCCGCAGACCGGCCGGCATGAGCCAGCGACATCATCTGAGTGCTGCCGAGCCTCGCCGCGCTTGCTGCATGCTCGGTTTCGGTGGCCACTTTTCCAGCAGCGCCGGCCTGGATATTCAGAGCGCCGATCGCGCCTTGGCTCAGCGTGGCCTTCTGCTTTTCCAGTTCAACGCCGATCCGGTTGGCGTCGTTGATCTCGACGAGAGCAGTTTCATACTGCTGCATCGACGCGCCCATGACGGAGAAGTTCGCCTTGGTCTCCATCTGGGCAAGGTTGAGGCTTTCCAGGGTCGCCGTAGCTGTCTTGGTCGCAGCCGCAACCTTTTCGAGGCTGGCGGCGGCAGGGGACGCCACACCGGCCATTTTCGACAATAGCGCATTGTTCTGTTCGATTAGCCCGGCGATCTTCGCCAGGCCTGCCGACATGCCCGCACCGCTCAGCTTCGCCGAAATCTGCGCATCGAACGCGGTCGCCTGCTGCTGCGCTCGCGCCAGCGCGGCTTCGAATGCAGCCGTGGTGGCGCTGATTTGAATTACGACGTTGCCGGCGGTGGTTTCCATGGCTTAGGCCCCCACCTTGAACGGCTTGCCGCCGTTGCACAGCGCGGCGAGGTATTCCGACAGCTTGCCGGAAAGCTCGACCAGATTGGATCCTGCAACAGCCCTGGCCGTGCTCCTGGCATCGTCACCTTTCAGGCCGGCGCCGGCATTGATGACCAAGGCCATCATTGCGAGGTTAAGCCGAGAGACGGCCGCCATGGCCGGCGCAAGCCCGTCCGATGCATCCGAAATGGTGATTACCGCCTGGGACGAATGCGCCAAGGTCAGGGTTTTGCCGTCGAGTTCGATTTCGATCTTGATGGTCTCGGTCGTCATGATGGACTCCTTTAAGCTGCTGCTTGCACGGCGGCGGGCAATTTCACGCCAGGATTGTCGGCGAGGTATTCGGCCGTGTTGGCATAGAACTTCCCAAGGGCGATCTCGTCCGCCGTGGCGGCCGGGTAAGCGCCTTGACCAGGAATGACCTTGCGGACCATCTGGCCATCCTTGGTGAGCCAAGGCGTGGGAACGGCCTTCTTCTCGAAGTCGTCGAACACGCGATCCTCAAGGCCGGTGATGGCCTTGATCTCGTTCCTCGCGACCAACATTGCGGCCTCCGCCGCTTCGGCGGCTTCCTCCGCCTCTCGAATCCCCGCGACCTGGCCTTCATCAACCCGGCGGTTCATCACCAGATCGCGAAGCTGCCCGAACTGCTCATCCAAGAGCCCGGACAAAGCCCCAGGAGCCGAAAGGACCGCATCCACGATCCTTTCATCCCGGTTCGCACTGACGAACGCCATGCGCTCGCCGGGCTTCATCGCCCTGACCAGCGCGCGAATTTCCTGCCGCTCAAGCGCAGCAGCGATATTGGTAGGGTCCGGCTGAGGGAAAGCCGAAACCGAAATGGCCGCCCGCGCCGTCTTGGCATCGGCAAGAGCCTTGGCGATCGGCGCGAAGGCCGCTTTGAGGCCAGGAAGATAGGTCTTCGCCGCCTCGTCCCTGATGGCCTTCTGCCGACCGACTTCGGTAAAGCCAGGATCGGCCTTGATCGCGACCGATCGCGCTGTGAAGCGATCGGCGACGTCGAGACAAGCCGCTGCGGCCAGGCGAAGGGCATCGTTTTTGACACGGCCGACGATCTGCTGAGTGCGGAAGTTCATGGGCTTGGGCTCCTTTATTGACGGTGATAGGCAACGGAGTAAGCGACAGGCGGCTCGCGACGCTGCAGGATCAGGTTCATGGCGCCCGCCACGGCGTTGGCGATGTCATCGTGCCCGTTCGGCCCATGGTCGATGGACTCGCGGCCACCACGGGCCACACGACGCTCCAGGCCGACGATCTGGGTGACGAGCTTCTTGTTGTCGAGAAGCTCGATCGAGCCGCTGTTCAGGCCCGGCAGCATGGCCTGGTAGAGTTCGCTGCGGGTCTTTTCCGCCACCCGGTAATGGATGCCGTGATTGCGATAGAGTTCGCGTGGAAACTCCCCGGCATATTTGTCACCGTGCACGGTCGTGATGCCGTAGGACTTCAGCAGGCCCGCATATTCGGCCGTGACGGCTTCCGGTGAGAATGGCGGCTTCCGCTCCCGCACAGCGTCCAGAATGGCTCTCTTGCCGTCCCTGTGGGCGATTGCGAGGGTATAGGAGTCATTGCTGCCGCCAGACGAGTCGGCAAAGGCCACATAGCTGTTCTTGGCCTCGTAAGGCAGTTCCACCACTCCGGGCGGGACGCAAGCTTCCACCACGTCCAGCGAAACGAACTGTTCGACATCGACACGGAACTCCGCTCCGAACTCTGCCGCCGCCGATGACGCATCGTCCGCATAGGCTTCGGCGATAAGCTCGCTGTCTCGGGTGAGGTTCGGGTTCATCCGCCATGTCGGCGCCCGCACCACGAGCACCTTGCTGTTCTTGCCCCAATGGGTCTTCCACTTGCGATAGAGCAGGCCCTTCCGGGCATGGGGTGAGCTGATGCCGATCAGCATCGCGCCGGGGATCGTGGCCATGGATGGCTTGATGGCCTGGAAAACGTCCTCATCAGGGTTGCTGCTGTTCTCCGAGAGCCAGAAAGCCACCTCGTCCAGCACGGCAGCGACCACGGTACGGCCACGGACACGGCGCTTGTCGTTGGTGGTGACCTCGATGCTGAGACCGTTCTTCAGTTCGATGCCGTCGGCGGTCTCCCGCTTCACTGTCTTGCGAAGGATCGGCTGTTCAAAGAATGCCTTGGTGTACCCCAGCACCACCTTGGCCTGGTCGCGGTCGACGGCAAGGGCCTGCACCACCCCACGCTCGCCACGGACCAGCTTGGAGAGGTAGCCATATTGCTCGGCTCCGAACGTAGCGAGGTAGGCCACGATCGATGCCGCCTTGACGTCCTTGCCCGAGCGTCGGCCGCAGATGAACCATCCCTCAGTTGCCGGTGATGTCGGCGCCTCGTCCCTGCCTGTCAGTTCGGTGAAGATGGCAAGCTCCGCCTGGTCTAGCGGCTCGCCGAACAAGGCCTTGTCGATGACGTGCCATGCACTCCATGTATCTGCAGCGAACCACGGGCCGAACAGGTCCGGGTCTTTGCATGCCTCAGAGTAGGAGAAGGCCAGTGCGCTCATGCGGCCTTGCCTGCCTTCTCTGCCGCCTTGGTGGCCATGAACGTGGCGATGTCCGGCGTGATGTCGTGCGCCTTGCGCTCCAGGCCGATGTCGGCGAGCAACCGGCGCTGCGCATTGGTCAGCGCCATGAACTCGGATAGGTCGACGGGATCGCCGGAGAGGTAGTTGGCGCCGAGATCCTTGATCATCGCACCGAGAAGCGCAGCGCCGTCGACAAGCTCACGCTGCATTGCCGACAATCGATCGATTCCGCCGAGATCACTGGCGATGCTGTTGCGCAACTCGAATGTGGCCTTTGCCGCCGCTGTCCTGCGGTCGAGATCGGCCAACGTGCGCAGCCTGGCTTTCGCCCCGCTTCTGGAAGCATTGGGCGTTGAACCCAGGTCTATCAGGTCGGCATCTGCGGGCATTTCCGAACCTCAATTTGCCGCGACGCGCGCGGATACTGTGCGGACACGATCACCTCAGTTGAGATGGAAAGCAAGCAAATTCAATGGCTTGTCATAAACTGTCGACTGATAAGCTATCAGTGGCACGCTAATGTCATGCACTGTCTTGGCGACCGAGTGGACAACTTGTCCGTTCGGTTCCAGGCACAGGCTGGCGAAGCAGTGGAAGAAAAAGGAGCGAGTTCCGAACGCGCATGAGGCTTCCTTCTCTGTAGAAATCCGTGACAAGCGTGACAGAGCGTGACAAATGTCACGGCGTCACGGTGTAGGTAGAGCGTGACGTGACGTGACACCCCCTTATAAGGGTGTCACGCTGTCACGCCTCCACCCGGCCTATGCGCACCTCCAGGCATGATTGTCGTAAACCTGAATGTGTCCGCCATCGCGAAGCTCTTTCCTTGCGCGGTAGAAGGCCTGGCGCTTGGTGTCGGCATCATCCTCGACGGAGTGCAGGTACGCATGCTTTCGCCATTCGTCGATCGAGACGACATTGCAGGGTGGCCAATCTTGCCCGACCTTGCGAATGCCGTGCGCTGCCAACGCGTCGTCAAGAGCATTCAGCGCCGCTCGATTGCCAGCGGAAAGCCCCGTCTTCTTCTTGATGGCTGATGCCTTCGCCTTCACGTCCGCATCCATCTCGGCAACAAGCGTCCCGTGAGACTGCACCATCCTGAAGCCCCAGGAGCCGGTACTGTCGGCGTCCTTGTGCCTCTCGACGGTCAAGGTTGCCGTCATGCCTTCCTTGTCGCCCTCGACCTTGAGACGCGTATCGAACGAGCCCCAGAAGTGGGTATGCATGCGGGCGCGGGTATCGTCCTGCCAGCCTGTATGCGCCACGGTGAGGATCGACGCGCCGGTTTCCCGCAAGATGCGCTGGATACCATGCACCCACGCCCGTGCGGTCTTGTCCTCGATCTCCGAGCCGGCCATGGAGCCGCCGAAGATGTCGATGACCACCAGTGCGAAGAAATCCTCCTTCATCCTGGTGATAAGCGCCGTCACATCGTCGGGGACGTCCAGTCGGATCTCCTTCGGGTAGAGAAACGCTCGGCGGTTTTCTTCCTCGATGCGGTGGTGATCGTACCAGCCAGGTATACGCAGCCGGCCGACACCATTCGCGCCCTCGGTGGCGACAAAAAGCACGCCGCCGTGACTGACTTCGTTGCCGTGCCAGTCCTGGCCGGTGTCGACGCTCAGGCCGATATCGATCGCCAAGAATGACTTGAAGGCGTTCGACTTGCCAAAAAGAACCGCGGTGGAACGCTTCTGTATGAGGCCCTCCACCAGCCATTCCGGTTCCGGCAAGTTGCACATGTCGTAGTAGGAGAGGAACTGCATCAGTAGCTCCTCCGGTTCGCCCTACGGTACTCGCGCGCCGCGTCAGCGACATGCGCAGGCGGCCGGTGCGTAGGGCGTTGTCGACCAGCCCATTCGGCGAGTAGCTGGGCAGCACCGTCGTGGAGCCTCTCCAGGAGCGTGCAGGTGTAGCCGAAGTCATCCAGGGCGTATTGCGCCTGCATGAGGTGCAAGCGCGCCTTTCTGACTCCGATTTCTACCGGCGGCGGCACATAGAGATTTCGCCAATCAATCGGCTCGTTGATCACGCGCCACCTCCATAGGCCAAGCGGGCCGTAGCCAGAGCCAATGGAACCGACATCGGGAAGCGGGTGATGATGCGCGACGCTTGCCTGAAACGAAGGGCTTCGGTATTGTCGCCGGTATCGAACGCTGCCAGGCTATTCGAGATTTCCAGCGAGCCGTCCCTTGTGGGCGGCTTTCGCGTTTCAGGAAGCGTCTGCATCGGCGCCTCCACCCTTGAGCCGGTTTGCAAGGCGCATTGCCTCGACCGCCTGCATCGTCGTGATGCCGAACCGGGTACGCAGGTCGGGAATAGTGGCGCGGCCGGTCCGCTCGCGTGGCGAGACGAGATAGAGAGCCGCCGCCGTGACCGCTTCATCAGGCTGGAAATCGGTCTGCATCATGCGGCCCTCGCTTTGCGAGGATTGGGCCGGCATTCCTTGCCTTCGATCCAGGCTCGGATCGATGACACGCGATACAAAATGCGTCCGCCAAGTTCAACGTAAGGGATACCATCGGGTTGATTTTGCCAGCGGATCAAAGTCCGCTCGCTGACCTTGAGTTCGGCCGCCAGGGAAGGGCGATCAAGGTAATCGTCGAGGATGCTCATAGAAGCTCCGTGCGATGGCGCTTGCGGCGGGCTTCTGGATCACAGGTCGCAAAAAAGCCGGCGCAGCGCGGGGGTTAATTTTCCGCTCGCTTCCGGCTTCACTCAAATTTGTGGGGTATGGCCGGAAACCTGGGACATCCATCCCGTACGCCTGTCTTCCAGGCATGGCGCTATCCGGCGCGTCCACCGACGAATCATCCAAAACGTCGGCACCGGCAATATGAGTCACCTTTTGTTCTTTTGCAAGTCCCCCATGTCGAGGGTTGTCGACAAGTGTCAGCCCGCTTTGAATTCCTTGATGTCGGCGCCCTTGTCCTCTGGCTTGGCCGTCATGATCGCGCCGACACGCTCGGTCGCCTGTCGCAGCGGATCATCCATAAGGTGGCTGTAGCGAGCTGTGGTGGCCGGCTGAGAGTGTCCGAGCAACGCGCCGATGATCGGCAGGGAAAGGCCCGCGCTGGCCAGCACAGAGGCGTAGGTATGGCGTAGGTCGTGGATGCGGGCAGAAGGTGTCACTACGACCTTTTCGCCCACGGTTTCGGCGGTGACGATGCCGGCGGCGATACAGACGTCCCGCCACTCGTTCTTGATCTCAACGCGGTGGTCGGCGCCACGGCCGGGGAACACATAGACAGCATCGTCCTTCGCCTTCTCGCGCAGCTCGGTGAGCAGCAGCCGGGCAGGGGCCGACAAAGGGACGCGGTGCATGGTCTTCTGTTTCGTCGTCGAGCCCGGCTTAGTCCAAACTCCTTCGGTCAGGTCGAACTGTTCCCACTTGGCCGCCTGCACTTCGCCACGGCGCGCGCCGGTCAGCAGTAAAAGGCGGATGATGTTTGCTGCCTGTTGATCCTCCTGCTTGGCCAAGGCCTCGGTCAGCTTCGCCAGT
The DNA here is from genome assembly GCF_004792065.1 of Mesorhizobium sp. M8A.F.Ca.ET.165.01.1.1. NCBI lineage: Bacteria > Pseudomonadati > Pseudomonadota > Alphaproteobacteria > Hyphomicrobiales > Phyllobacteriaceae > Mesorhizobium > Mesorhizobium sp. M8A.F.Ca.ET.165.01.1.1. The sequence goes on from NZ_SRTH01000003.1 coordinate 579,700, forward strand.
TCGGCCGGCGACAGATAGCGGTGACGCTTCTGCTCATCGTTGCGCTCGATACCCTTGGCCGGATTGTCGGTGCGCCAGCGCCACTTGATTGCGAGCCCGAACATCTTCGAAAGGACCGCCACGGTCCGGTTGGCGAGATAGGGTGCCGTCTTTGAGATCTTCCTATGCAAGCTGTCGATATCGGTGAACTCGACCTCGGCCACCTTCTTGCTCTTGAGGGCCGGCAGGATGTGGTTCTTGATCAGCGCCCGGTAATCCCTGGCGGTCGTGTCACGCTTCTTGGAGAGGTGTTCCGTCTCGAACCGCCCGCAGAGATCGGCGACGGTCTTTGCGTCTCGCGATGCCGCGACCACGCCCATGGGGTCGGCACCGACGTCGATCTGCTTCTTGAGGTTCTTTGCTTCCTCGCGCGCCGGTATTGTCTTCCAGTCCGGGCGGGAGCCGATCGTGTAGCGGCGTTCCAGACCACTTCGGGTGCGATAGTTCAGGATGAATGAGCGGGCGCCAGCGGCGGTAACCCGAATGCCGAAGCCCTTCACGCCTTCGTCATAGGTGATCTTATTGCCGGTCGCAGGCAAGGCGAGTGTGTCAACGATGGTGTCGGTGAGCTTGGTGGCCATGTCCGTTTCCGTGTCCGCACTGTGTCCGTCTGCTTGACGGGTGTTTCTATGCGGCTATTGTCGCACGGTGTCATGATTTGTCAAAACATGTCCGTTTCGAATCAACAGCTTAGTGTGCGGACACGGGGAATATTGAACATCTTCAATGGCTTGCTAAAACTGCTCAGAATGAACTTTTAATCAGTAGGTCATGGGTTCGAATCCCATCGCGCTCACCAAATGCATCAGGTCTCGGTATCCGTAAATCTGTGTCCGCTCGGTGTTCGCAAATTGAGGCGGGCAGGCCCAAGGCTTTCCGCGATCACACCATAGGCTAACGCGATCACACAGTTCACAATAAAACTACAAGCGGTCGATTCCTTCAGGGATGTAGCCACTCCAAAAGCCCGTCGCAGGTCGCTCCTGTGGCGGGTTTTTCATTAACCGGGGACTGAGGGGCCACGGCGTACGGCATTGTTGACCGTCAGCGTCCCCTGCAGCCTTGCACTCGTCGCTGAGCCGGACAAGCAATTGGCTGTCGCATTTGAACCCCGTCCACGTATTTTAGCATCTGCTTGAATTTCTTCTGAAGCAGGATCATGATGCAACAGGTTTGAAGGGTAAAGCGTCATGGAATTCGCAAGCTGCTATGACCAGAGCGCGAGCATCTTTGCGTCGACGATGTTCTTGAACATCACGGCGTTTTTCATAATTCTGGCCGCGTTTGCCGTTGCACGGCTGATTACAATATCCAGCGAAGGTTCCGTGAACCGGCTTCAGACCGCGTAAAGCCCGGGCATATGGCCGCAGAGAAGGTGCTCGCGGTCAAGGACTGGACTGCGCTATAAGCGACGAGACGCCCGACGAGCAGCAACGCCTCAGACGCTGCGCGACAAATGCACGTCCAGAACGGCAGCCTTCTTGGCAATCAGTCCTTCCAGATCCGCGTCGGATCGCTTGGTGCCGGTTCGTTCGCGCAGCAGGGAGATCACCGCGCTCATCGAAAGCTGGGCGGTCCGACCGCTCAGGATGGCATCCACCGCGCCGGCCACATCCGGTGTGTCCGTCGGTGCTCGCATGATCGGTTCCTTTCTGTTCAGCTCGGCCTCGGCGCCGTCGGCCGGTCCCCGTACACCCCGGTCGAAGATGACGGCCAGGCCGTTCTTCACGGCGAGGGCGGCGACCATGTCGTCAAGTTCGTGATCGGAAAGTGCTGGCTCCGAAGGATCGGGTTTCAGGGTTCTGCGGATCACTCGGGCAGCCTGGTCCGTCGACACAAAGCCAAAGTGCCGTTTTCTGGCCTCGACATATTGTTCGACGATCATGCTCAGGCGCCGGGCTGCGATATCCCTGGGTTGCTGCATCTGGACCTCCTTCGGCTGCGGTAAGCGCAGGCCGGCATTACCGACAGGAAATAGGGCGGCTGGTCGAATCAAACAGGGGACGGATCGATCATTCGACGCATCTTCCAATGATTCAGGAACGATCCCGGCCCTGATGCATTTTGGCTCTATGACCAGCTCATTGAGGGACGCCGGGACATGAAGATTGCCCACGTCGCACCACTTTACGAGTCGGTGCCGCCAAGACTCTACGGGGGCACCGAACGCATCATCTCATATCTTACCGAAGCTCTCGTCGGCCTCGGCCACGACGTGACGTTGTTCGCCAGTGGCGACACGAAGACCTCCGCCAGACTGGTGCCGTGCCGCGAAAGGGCGCTTCGTCTCGATCCCCGTCCGCTGAAGTCCGAGATCGCGGCGCATTTGTCGATGCTCGATGAAGTGAGGAAACGGGCCGACGATTTCGATGTCGTCCATTTCCATCTCAGCCATTTCCTGCATTTTCCGTTTTTCCGTGATATGCCGCAGCGCACGGCGACGACCCCGCATGGCAGGCTGGATTACGCGGACCTCGCGCAGGCCTATGACCGGTTTCCGCGGTTTCCCATGATTTCCATATCCCGCAGCCAGCGGGCGCGGTTCGCGTCCGCGAATTGGCTGGCGACAATCCATCATGGGCTGCCGCTTGGGCTTTATGAGCCCGATTTCGAGGCAGGCACTGATGGCGCCTATCTGGCGTTCCTCGGCAGAATGTCGCGCGACAAGCGGCCGGACCGGGCGATCGAGATCGCTCGCCGCACCGGCCTGAAACTGAAGCTCGCCGCCAAGATCGGCGATGGCGACCGCGCCTATTTCGAGGAAGTCGTGCAGCCGCTGATCGATGGCGACCGGGTCGAGTATGTCGGCGAGATCGACGAGGACCAGAAGGGCAGGTTTCTGGGCAATGCGGCCGCTTTGCTGTTTCCCATCGATTGGCCCGAACCCTTCGGGCTTGCGGTGATCGAGGCCATGGCCTGCGGAACCCCAGTCATGGCCTGGAGTTGCGGGGCCATGCCAGAGATCATCGATTATGGGGTCACCGGCTTTGTCGTCGAAACCATCGAAGATGCCGTCGCCTCGATGCCCGCTCTCCTGCAACTCGACAGGCGAAGAATAAGAGCCGTCTTCGAAAGGCGGTTTTCCGCCGACAGAATGGCCAGGGATTATGTCGCGGCGTATTCGCGGCTGAGCAATGGCGTCGAGCAGAGCAGAGCCTCGTAGACCTTCAACCCGTTCGGAAACCAGCACGGGACAATCTTCTTGACCATTACCCAACTCGACGAGCGCAAGCTCGATCCTGCCATAGCACTGGCTTCCCTGGACGAAACCGCCCCCAGGGAGCCGCATCGGCTTTATGCTCTCAAGCATGGCGATTGCTTTGCGGTCGCCGATGCCTATGGCGACATACGTGGCGCCGGCGACGGCTTCTTCCGCGACGACACGCGTGTGCTTTCAGAATTTCGCCTGACTGTTGGCGGGCGGTCGCTGTCGTTGCTTGGCGCATCGCTCAGCCAGGACAACGTCCTGTTCACCACCAACCTGACCAATTTGCCGATCGAGAGCACCGCGAGCCGCCAGATTCCGCAGGGTGCGATCCATATCGAGCGCGCCAGGCTTCTGTGGGAGGAAAGGCTGTATGAACGCATCACGCTCTCCAACTACAGCCGGGAGCATTCGACGGTCCTGGTGTCGCTGCGCTTTGGTGCCGATTTTCGCGACATGTTCGAAGTCCGTGGCTCGACCCGCTCCAAACGCGGCACCGCCCACACGGCCGAGATCGATCGGAACTCGGTCGTGCTCCGCTACGAAGGCCTGGACAAGGTGGTACGGACCTCCGCGATATCGTTTTCGCAGACGCCCGATCAATTGACCTCCGAGCGGGCGGATTTCTTCATCGCGATTACCAAGCGAAGCAGCCAGACGCTTTACGTGGAAGTGGGCGGCGAGACGCCAGACCGCCCCGAAAGCCGGCGGTTCCGGGCTGCCGCCGCCCGTGCCCGTTTCGGCATGCGCGCAAAGCGCCGGCACGGGGCGACACTGCACAGTTCGGGCCGCGTCTTCAATGATTGGATGGAGCGGGCCCGCGCCGATGTGGCGTTGCTCACGACGGAATTGGCGACCGGCCCTTACCCCTATGCAGGGATTCCATGGTTCTCCACCGCCTTCGGCCGGGACGGCGTGATCTCAGCTCTGCAGATGCTTTGGCTCAATCCCGGCCTGGCTCGTGGTGTGCTTGCCTTTCTCGCCCAGCACCAGGCGACCGAGACCTCCCCCTTCAGCGATTCCGAACCCGGCAAGATCATGCACGAGACCCGCAAGGGCGAGATGGCGGCGCTGAGTGAGTTGCCGTTCGGCCGCTATTATGGCGGCGTCGACACGACGCCGCTCTACATCCATCTCGCCTGCGCCTATGCGGACCGCACGGGAGACACGGCTTTCATCGATGGCCTTTGGCCATCGCTGTGCGCCGCCGCCGAGTGGATCGAGACAGCCAGTCGTTCGACAGGGTTCCTTACCTACCAGCGCGCCGCCGAGTCCGGCCTTGCCAACCAGGGATGGAAGGACAGTTTCGATTCCGTCTTCCATGCCGATGGCCGCATTCCGAAAGGACCGATCGCTCTGGTCGAGGTGCAGGGCTACGTCTTTGCAGCGTTCCAGGGATTGGCAAAGCTTGCACGGCTGCGCGGCGAAGAGGAGCGGGCCGAAAATTGGGAAGTGCGCGCCGATGTCATTCGCCAACAAGTCGAACGCCATTTCTGGATCGAGGACCTCAGCTACTATGCGCTGGCGATCGATGGCGATGGCCAACCCTGCAAGGTGCGCACGTCCAATGCCGGTCACCTGCTGTATGTCGGCCTTCCCGATCCGGATCGCGCACGCATGGTCGCCGACCAGCTGCTGTCGGCTTCATTCCATTCCGGATGGGGACTGAGGACCCTGGCGGACGACGCGATCTTCTTCAATCCAATGTCCTATCACAACGGCTCCATCTGGCCGCACGACACCGCGATCTGCGCCGCCGGACTGGCGCGCTACGGCATCCGCGACAGCGTGGTGCGGTTGATGAGCGGGACCTTCGAATCCGCGGTTCATTTCAACATGCGGCTGCCCGAACTGTTCTGTGGGTTCACGCGCGCGGCCGGCGAAGCGCCGATTGCCTATCCAGTGGCTTGCCTGCCGCAGGCCTGGTCCGCAGGTTCCGCCTTCATGCTCATGCAGGCCTGCCTCGGCCTTCAGATCGATGGTGGGACGAACGAAATTCACGTGACCCAGCCGCGCTTGCCGATCGGTATCGACAATCTCGTCATTCGTCATCTCTCGGTAGGACATGTGGCGGTGGATCTGACGTTTCAACGCGTGGGAGATCGTGTTGGCGCCTTCCTTGCGGATGCCCATGAGGGACTGGTGCCTCTGGTTGTCCGGAGTTGAAAGATCGGAACCATCATGTGTGCGGAACGTTGGATCACCACGCCAAGGATGCCGGAGTTCCTGTCGGTGGATCTGCCGTATTCCATTGAAAGGTAATCAATTCGAAATGCCCGACAACAGTTCGTACCTGGTCGTCCCTTCGGCCGCACTGTGGCTCTCCATTCTCGCAATTGTCGGTATTTTATGCATCGCGCTTGCGGTGGTGGTGTCACGGGCGCATCGGGCCAGAAACACGAAGCGCGCCAGTCTCGAACCAGGACCCGTTCGCGGTCCATTGCCGGAATTCGAAAAGAACGGGCAATCCGCGACCGCCGCGCTCGTCCAATGGTCGCCGGAAACTCTGCGTCACATTTTGGCGAAGGAACTTCCCGATGCGCAGGTGATCGTGGTTTCAAATCGCGAACCCTACATTCATAACCGCAAGGGGGACGATATCCAGCTGGTCGTGCCTGCCAGCGGGCTGGTTTCAGCGCTGGAGCCGATTACGCGCGCCTGCGCTGGCACATGGATCGCCTATGGCGGCGGTTCGGCCGATGCGCTTGTCGTCGATGAAAATGACCGCGTCGAGGTGCCGCCTGAAAACCCTTCCTACACGTTGCGCCGCGTCTGGCTGAGCGAGGAAGAACAGCAGGGCTATTATCTCGGCTTTGCCAATGAAGGGCTCTGGCCGCTCTGCCACATAGCCTTCACCCGGCCGATATTCCGCGCCTCCGACTGGGAGGCCTATGAGACGGTCAACCGCAAATTCGCCGACACCGTCGTGGCGGAGGCCCGCAACGAGCGGCCCATCGTGCTGGTCCAGGACTATCACTTCGCGCTGTTGCCGCGGATGATCCGGGAGCGCCTGCCGGAAGCGATCATCATCACCTTCTGGCACATTCCGTGGCCGAATTCCGAGGTGTTCAGCATCTGTCCATGGCGCGAGAAGATTCTCGAAGGACTGCTGGGCAGTTCAATCGTCGGCTTTCACACCCAGTTCCATTGCAACAACTTCATCGACAGCGTCGACCGCTTCCTGGAGAGCAGGATCGAGCGTGAGGATTCCGCCATCTCCTATGGCGGCCAGATCAGCCTGGTTCACGCCTATCCGATTTCAATCGAATGGGAGCCGCCGCATCTGGGCAAACTGCCTGCCGTTGCAGAATGTCGCCAGCTCATTCGCGAGAAATTCGGCCTGGCCGAGAACGTCAGGCTGTGCGTCGGCGTCGAACGCCTCGACTACACCAAGGGCATCCTCGATCGTCTCAACGCACTCGATGAGCTGCTGACACTGCATCCGGAATGGATCGGCAAGGTCGCGTTCCTGCAGATCGCCGCGCCCAGCCGCGGCACCTTGCCTGCCTATCAACAATTGTATGAGGAATGTCTGCGCCATGCCGAGGATATCAACGAGCGCCATGGTCGTGAAAACTATACCCCTGTGGTGCTGGTGACCGAACATCACTCGCAAACGGAGGTGTACGAGATTTACCGGGCCGCCGACGTCTGCATGGTCACCAGCCTTCACGACGGCATGAACCTGGTTGCAAAGGAGTTTGTCGCGGCCCGCGAGGATGAACAGGGCGTGCTGATGCTCAGCATGTTCGCCGGCGCGTCGAAGGAATTGCTGGAGGCGCTGATCGTCAATCCCTACGACGCGGCGATGATGGGCGACGCCCTGCTGCAGGCCTTGACCATGTCACCGGAAGAGCAACGTCAGCGCATGCGACGCATGCGCGAGGTCGTGCGCGAAAACAATGTCTATCGATGGGCGGGCAGCATGCTGTTCGATGCGGCGCGCCTGCGCAAGCGGGATGCGGTCGATCGTGCCGTCAGCGCCGCCCCACGTTCTTCTGGTCCCAGTTCTCCCGGCAATGTGATATCGCTGCTCGACCGCAAGCGCGTGGCGGCGCTGTGATGTCGGCATTGTCAAACTTGCCCGAACCCAAAGTCCCGCAGGATGCGTGGGCCTTGTTCCTCGATATCGACGGCACGCTTCTCGAACATGCCGCGCATCCCGATGCGGTGGTTGTCGGCGATGAGTTGCGGACGCTGTTGACGCGGCTCGAATTGCAATTGGACGGAGCTCTGGCGTTCATCACGGGACGGTCGATCGCTGCTGTCGATCATCTTTTCCAGCCCCTCAGATTGCGCGCCGCCGGGCTTTACGGTCTTGAGCACAGGCTCACGCGTGATGGTCCGGTCGAGGCGGCGGGAGAGCCGGCCGACATTGCCGCGCTTGCCGAGGAGATCGAAGCGGAGCTGGATAGTGCGGACGTCTATATCGAGCGCAAGGGCCCGATCCTGGCAATCCACACACGAGCGGCACCGCACTTGTTGCAGGGCGCGACGCAACTGGTCGAGCAGGCGCTGGACAGGTTGCCCGTGGGGTATCGGGTGCTGGCCGGCAATGCCGGCGTCGAATTGATGCCGTTGGAGGCGGCGAAGGGAGCGGCAATCAGGCGCTTTTTGGATCTGCCGGCTTTCGAGGGGAGGCGGCCGGTGTTTCTGGGCGACGACACATCCGACGAGAATGGTTTCGAGGCCGTCAATGAGATGGACGGCATTTCGATCCGGATAAAACCGCGCGGACCGACAGCGGCGCGCCATGCGCTGGCCGACGTCGGCGAGGCTTTGGCTTGGCTGGGTGCGGTGAGCCAGAGCAACTTGGATGGATCGACCGGTCTGATCCATCCCTGAACCGAAGGAGTCGGCGATGACCCAATTCACCAGTCTCATCCAGGAGATGATGCCTGCTTGGCTACGCCGGCGCTCGGTCCCGAATGCGCACGAGAGCGAGCCGAGTTTGGATCCGTCGCGCCCGCGGGACGCGGACGAGGTCTGGCGCCAGTTTGTCCAAAAGGATCTCTTTGGCGCCGACACACAGGATCACGCCGAGGCGGAGGATAAAAAGACCGACCGCCACTGAGGGCGGGTTAGCCGTCCCCGAAAACCAGCGAAACATTGCCGCCGGCGTGGCGTTCAAGGCGGCCGGCGAGGTCGAGTTCAAGCAGCACCATGAAAACCTGGGCGGGGTGCAGGCCGGTGTGACGGATGATCTCGTCGACCGGCACCGGCGTCGGCCCCAGCGCTTCGATCACCTTGGCCCGGTCGCTCTCGCCTGGTGGCGCCGTGGCCGAAAAGTCGGGCGGGTCTTCAAACGGCGGCGGATCAGGTGTTCGCATGCCGGTCAGCGGAAGGATCGCCCTGGAGATGTCCGAAGCCTCGGTGACCAGCGTCGCTCCATCCTTGAGCAGGCCGTTGGTACCGGCGGCGCGTGGATCGAGCGGGGAGCCAGGCACGGCAAAGACCAGTCGGCCCATCTCGCCGGCAAGCCTGGCGCTGATCAGCGAGCCTGAGCGCTGCGCAGCCTCGACCACGACCAATCCAAGGGCGGCACCGGCGACAAGGCGGTTGCGGCGCGGGAAATCCTGGGCGCGTGGCTGCCAGCCGAACGGCATTTCCGAGATGATGGCGCCACGCTCGGTAATGTCATCGCACAGGCCGGTATTTTCGGGCGGGTAGGGCAGGTCGAGGCCACCGGCGAGCACTCCGACCGTGCCGGTCAAGAGACTGCCCTGATGCGCCGCCGTGTCGATGCCGCGCGCCAGGCCGGAGATGATGCCATAGCCGTCTCCTGCGAGATCGGCTGCCAGCATGCGCGCCATCTTGATGCCGGCAAGCGATGCGTTGCGGGCGCCGACGATCGCAATCCCCGGCAACCGGAACACCGCTGCGTTACCCTTGACCGCCAGCAGCGGCGGCGGATTGTCCATGCTGCGCAGCAGCGGCGGATAGTCTGCCTCGCCGATGCCGACAAAGCGTGCACCGATCCGCCGCGCGGCCTCCATCTCGGTCTCGGCTTGGGCCAGGGAAGGGATGCGCACGATTCGGTTGGCGCCACCGGAAATCATCAGTTCCGGCAGCATTTCCAACGCGACCTCGGCCGAACCGAAACGGTTGATCAGGTCGCGAAAGGAGGCCGGGCCGACATTCTGGGTGCGGATCAGCCGCAACCAGCTCAGCCGCTGGCGATCGGTGAGACGCGGCCCGGCGGCCGGTTCGCTCACCCCTTGGCTCCGATCTTGCCTTCGGTGCCGGCAATCAGCCGCGAAATGTTGGCCCTGTGCTTGATGAAAACGATGATGCTCATCACCACGAACAGCGCTGCAACCTGGGGTGTGCTCATGACGTAGAGGGCGATCGGGACGACGACGGCCGCCGTCAGCGCTGCCAGTGAGGAGAAGCGAAACAGAAAAGCCATCACCAGCCAGACAACGGCAAAGATCAGCGCCACCTGCCAGGCGAGGCCGATCAGCACGCCGAGATAGGTCGCGACGCCCTTGCCTCCTTTGAACCCCAGCCATGCCGGAAACAGGTGCCCCAGAAAAGCGCCAAGGCCGGCCCAGACCGCTGTTTCAGGCGCGAAATGGCCTGCTATCAGCACGGCGGCCGTGCCCTTCAGCGCGTCAAGCAGCAAGGTCGCGGCGGCAAGCCCCTTGTTGCCGGTGCGCAGCACATTGGTGGCGCCGATATTGCCGGAGCCGATCTTGCGCACGTCACCGAGGCCGGCCGCGCGGGTAAGCAGCAGGCCGAACGGAATTGAGCCCAGCAGATAACCGAACACCAACGCCAGGATCAGGCCATAAGTCATTGTTTCCCCCGCATTTCCCCCGGCCATGCTCCATGTCGCATGGCTATTGCCGGCTCAGGCGGAAAACACTGTGCGGCCCGCCACCAGCGTTTGCAAGACCTTGCCTTGCAGGCGTGCGCCTTCGAAACAGGTGTTTTTCGAGCGCGAGCGGATGCCGCTTTCACTGACGATCCAGGGTTCATCGAGATCGACAAGCGCCAGGTCGGCTGCCGCGCCCGGCTTCAGCGTGCCGCCGGGCAATCCGAACAGCCTCGCCGGCGCGGTGGACAAGGTTTCGATCAGCCGGAGCAAAGGCACATCGCCATTGTGGTAGAGCCGCAAGGCGGCGCCCAGCAGGGTTTCGAGGCCGATGGCTCCGGCCGCGGCGTCGGCGAAGGGCAGGCGCTTGGTGTCGACATCCTGCGGATCATGCGAAGAGACGATGACATCCACCGTACCGTCCTTGACCGCCTCGATGACAGCCAGCCGGTCTTCCTCGGCGCGCAGCGGCGGCGTCAGGCGGAAGAAGGTGCGGTATTCGCCGACGTCGTTTTCATTGAGCGACAGATTGTGGATCGACACGCCCGATGTCACTGCCGCTCCGTCGGCCTTCGCCCGTGCCATGGCGCTTGCCGCCATTGCCGTCGAGATCTTCGCGGCATGGTACGAACCCCGCGTCAGCCGCGCCAGCGCAAGGTCACGCTCGAGCGGGATGGATTCGGCTTCACGCGGAATGCCGGAAAGGCCGAGCCAACTGGCATACAGGCCTTCATTCATGACGCCCGATGACCCAAGGTCGGCATCCTGCGTTTCATGGACGATGGTGGCGCCGAAATCGCGCGCGTAGGTCAGCGCTCGGCGCATCACCAGCGCGCTCGATATGGTATGCCGGCCATCGGTGAAGGCGACCGCGCCGGCCTCGCGCAGCAGGCCGAACTCCGTCATCTCGCGCCCGTGGAGGCCCTTGGTGATGGCTGCGGCCGGAAAGATGTTGACGACGGCCGTATCCTTGGCGGTGCGCAACACGAATTCGACCAGCGCCACATTGTCGATCACCGGGTCGGTGTCGGGCATCATGACGATCGACGTCACTCCGCCGGCGGCCGCGGCGACACTCGCCGAAGCGATGGTTTCGCGATGCTCGCCGCCCGGCTCGCCGATGAAGACCCGGCCATCGATCAAACCTGGCATGATCGCCTTGCCGGCGCAGTCGATTGCCGTGGCGCCTTCGGGGACGCCCTGGTTCAGCGCCGCCTTGCCCGCGGCAACGATTTTCTTGCCATCGACTATGACGGAGCCGACTTCGTCGATGCCGCGCGAAGGGTCGACGATGCGAGCGCGTTCAAAGACAGTCGTGCTCATGCGCCGCGACCCTCTTGATTGCGGCCCTCTTGATTACGACGGGGATCAAGCAGCGCTTCCATCACCGCCATGCGCACGGCGACACCCATTTCCACCTGTTCCTGGATGACGCTTTGCGGGCCGTCGGCGATTTCGGAGGCGATCTCAACACCTCGGTTCATCGGGCCGGGATGCATGACCAGCGCGTCATCCTTGGCCGCCTTCAGCTTCTCGGTATCAAGGCCGAAATAGCGGAAATATTCGCGCACCGACGGCACGAAGGCGCCTTCCATGCGCTCGCGCTGCAAGCGCAGCATCATCACCACATCCGCGTCCTTCAGGCCTTCCGCCATCGAGCGGCAGACGATCACGCCCATCCTGTCGATGCCCGAGGGCAGCAGCGTCGAGGGTGCCACCACCCGCACCTGTGCGCCGAGGGCGTTGAGCAGCATGATGTTGGAGCGCGCCACGCGCGAATGCAGGATGTCGCCGCAGATCGCCACGATCAGCTTCGACAGCGGACCCTTGGCGCGGCGGATGGTGAGCGCGTCGAGCAGCGCCTGTGTCGGGTGTTCATGCGCGCCGTCGCCGGCATTGACCACCGAGCAACCGACCTTCTGCGCCAGAAGGGCCGCCGCGCCCGCCGACTGGTGGCGGATGATCAATATGTCGGGCCGCATGGCGTTCAGCGTCATCGCGGTGTCGATGAGCGTCTCGCCCTTCTTCACCGAGGAACTCGCCACCGACATGTTCATGACATCGGCGCCAAGCCGCTTTCCAGCCAGTTCGAACGAGGACTGCGTGCGGGTCGAGGCTTCGTAGAAGAGGTTGATCTGGGTGCGGCCGCGCAGCGTCGAGGTCTTTTTCTCGGACTGCCGCGAGATCGCGACCGCCCGATCCGCCCTGTCGAGCAACAGCTCGATGTCGGCGGGCGAAAGATCGCTGATGCCCAGAAGATGGCGGTGAGGATAGAGTGGCAGGGACGAAGCGTCGGTCATCTCAAGGGGCTGCTATAGGGTGCGGATTTCGCGCCCGCAAGCACCCGCTTTGCATTGACGCCGTTCTCCCCGGTATTTTCGTCGCGCGGGCAGCAACGCTTGGCTATATCTAGCCGATGGCCTCGGATTCGAGGCTTTCCGACGATAAGGCCTTTCTAGAAGGATTGGGCGTGACCGACGACGTAACGAACCAGCCGCCGCCGCTGACGGGCGGCAACGCCTGGCGAGGCGATCCGTTGCTGATCCAGCTTGCCGAGCGCTTTTCCGATCCGGTGCGCAAGGATCTCGACGGGCTTGGCCGTTTCGTGCTCACGCAAGAAGCGCAGGAACTGGCGCGCCTCGCCAATGTCGAGACGCCAAAACTCAGGACGCACGATCGCCAGGGACGGCGCATCGACCTGGTCGAATTCCATCCGGCCTACCACGCGTTGATGCGCCGTTCGGTGGCCAACGGCCTGCACTCCTCGGTCTGGGAAAATGGCGACGCCGAGATTGGCCGCCGCCATCAGGTGCGGGCCGCGCGTTTCTACCTGACGGCGGAACTCGAGACCGGGCACCTGTGCCCCATCACCATGACCAGCGCCTCGCTGGCGGCATTGATGGCCAGCCCAAAACTGTTTCGCGAATGGGCGCCGCGGGTGACGACGCGCAAATACGACCAGAGCCAGAAGCCGCCGGTCGAGAAGACCGGACTGACGCTCGGCATGGGCATGACCGAGAAACAGGGCGGCACGGATGTGCGTGCCAATGTGACCAGGGCGGAACGCGTCGGAAGCGGATTCTACCGCCTGACGGGACACAAATGGTTCATGTCGGCGCCGATGTCGGATGCCTTCCTGGTGCTGGCGCAGGCGCCGGAGGGGCTGTCGTGCTTCCTGGTGCCACGTGTGCTCGGCGACGGGTCGGGCAATGGCTTTCGCTTCCAGCGGCTGAAGGACAAGCTCGGCAACCGCTCCAACGCGTCTTCCGAGGTTGAGTTCGTCAACGCCATCGGCGAGATGGTCGGCGAGCCCGGCGCCGGCGTCAAGACGATCATGGACATGGTGACGTTGACCCGGCTCGACTGCGCGGTGGCGTCTTCGGCGATCATGCGGGCGGGGCTGGCCGAAGCGATCCATCATGCCCGCCATCGCCAGGTGTTCGGAACCAACCTGATCGAGCAACCGCTTATGCAGCGCGTGCTGGCCGACATGGCGCTCGATGTCGCCGCGGCGACCGCGCTGTCATTCCGGCTGGCGCGTTCCTTCGACGAGGCGGCGAGCGACCGCGGCGAGGCGGCGTTCGCCCGCGCCATGACGCCGGTCGTCAAATACTGGGTCTGCAAGATCGCGCCGCCGCTGCTTTACGAGGCGATGGAATGCCTTGGCGGCAATGGCTATGTCGAGGAAGCTCCACTCGCCCGCTATTACCGTGAAGCGCCTGTCAACGCGATCTGGGAAGGATCGGGCAATGTCATGGCGCTCGACGTGCTGCGCGTGCTTGGCCGCGCGCCTGGCCTTTTCGAAGAGGTGCTGGGCGGCATCGACCGCGACCTCGGCGCCGGCGGGCGCGGCACGATCGGTGTTCTGAAGGCGGCCATGCAGGTGGCTTCGACCGACGAGGGCTCGGCCCGGCTGCTTACGGAACAGCTTGCGCTGTCGGCGGCGGCCGCCGAGTTGCGCCGGCTGGGGGCAGGGCGGATCGCCGATGCTTTCGTCGAGACGCGGCTCGCGGGCCAGTGGCGCAATACCTACGGTATGCTCGATTCGCGTCACGATGCGCGCATGATCATCGATACGCTCTATCCGCCGGTGAATTGAAGGAGATGTCGTTCGCCGAGGGCGTTGCCGACCCCCACCGTCGCCGTTAACCTTAACAAATGGTTTCCGTTGCGGTGACGAACCGCAAAGCCCACTGTCATTCCTGTCGAAGCAGGAATCACGATGCGACACGTATTGACCTCCTTTCTGTCGGTGCACTGGGCGATCGTTTTCGCTCTGCTCGCGCTGATCTGTATCGATGGAAATCGAGGCGTGGCGGCGGCTCTTGGCGTACTCGGCGTGACCGTCGAGAGCGCCCGATTGATCAATCTGGAGAACATCGTCGTGATCGCTCCGCTGGCGACCGCATTGCTGGTCGTGGCGGTGCTGTTCTTCTGGGCCTTTGTCGATACGCTGATCAACGACGCGTCCAGCCCGGGTGCCGACAGCGTCGTTCGCATCGCCTTTATTTCTGCTTCCGGCGTGATGTCGATGATCCTGATCGGCGGCGCTGCCCAAGGCATCAACGGTCTGTTCATGGTGGTGGCTGTGCAATTGGCCGCACTCCTGGCCTCCTATGTCGCGATGCTCGCCGAGCGGCGTTCGGCAGCCGCGTTGGATGAGGACGATTTCCACGCCACGGCGCACAGCATGGCGAAGGCCGCGGCGCATAATTCGCTGCTCTCCCTGATATCGGGTCGGACTGGCTCGAACGGAAAGGGAGGCCGCTGATGCGTTACATCTTCGGAATGTGGGCCGCCCCGATGGCAATTTTCTGGGGCTGGTTCTATCTGTCGGCCAACGACATCAATTTCGGCTACGTCATGTTCAGCCGGCAGACGCACGACTTCTTCTTCCAGCTCTACGGCCAGATTCTGGGCATCGACCCATCGATCATCCCCGGAATGGTGGCGAAGACTTGCGTCTTCGACGGGCTTCTGCTGACGGCCTTGTGGGCATTCCGCAGGCGTCGCGAGATTTTGGGCTGGGTCAGCCGGCGCTGGACGGGTCCGGTTCGGTTCGATCGGCTGCATCGAGCGACTGAAGCCGGTCCAAAACTCCCTGCAGAATAAAGGCGGCTGCCGCCGAATCGATCTTGCCGGCGCGTTTGGCGCGCGAGAAGTCCATTTCGATCAGCGTCCGTTCGGCCGCGACCGTCGATAGCCGCTCATCCCAGAACACGAAGGGCAGGTCGCTCAGTTGCGCCATGTTGCGCACGAAGGCGCGCGATTTCTGGGCGCGTGGGCCTTCGGATCCGTCCATGTTGATCGGCAGTCCGATCGCCACCGCGCCGACATTCTCCTTCTCCAGCAACGCCAGAAGGACGGCGGCGTCGAGCGAGAATTTCTTTCTGAGGATGACCGGGCGGGGATGAGCGAAGGAGAACCCCCGGTCGGAAACCGCGACACCGATCGTCTTGTCGCCGAGATCGAGCCCTGCCAGGGTCCTGCCGTCGGCGAGGCGCGCCGGCAATTGCTCAATCGTGATGACAGCCAACGGTTTCCCTCGTCTTTTCGGTAGCACGCGTCTTTTCGAATGCGCGGCGGACACTATACCCTTTGATCTCGGGGCTAGCGGCGTTCTATCCTCTGGCTCGACAAAAATCGAGGAAATGCATTGATGAAATTGACCTGGTACGGCCACTCGGCGTTCCGCATCGAAACCGGTGCCGCGAAAATTCTGATCGACCCTTATTTGATCGGCAACCCGTCCTGGACCGGCGGTTGGGAAGAGCCTGCCGAAGGGATCACGCATGTTCTTTTGACACACGGGCACAGCGACCACATCAGCGGCGCGCTGGAAGTGCTCGGCAAGAGTGGCGCTCAACTGGTCGCCAATTTCGAAATCTGCATGTACCTAGTCGGCAAGGGCGTCAGCGACAAGAAGATCAATCCCGGCAACATCGGCGGCACGGTCGATTGCGGCGGCTTCACCACCACCTTTGTCCAGGCGCTGCACTCCTCCTCGTTTGGCGAAGATGGCGGCAGGAACGTCTATCTCGGCAATCCGGGCGGGCTCGTCCTGCATTTCCCGGATGACCGCACGCTCTATCATATGGGCGATACCGATATCTTTTCCGACATGGCGCTGATCAACGAACTGCACGAGCCGAAGATCGGCATTGTCCCGATCGGCGACCGCTTCACCATGGGCGGCGCGGTGGCGGCCCTTGCCTGCCGCCGCTTCTTCAAGTTCGACACGGTTGTCCCTTGCCATTTCGGCACGTTTCCGATGATCGATCCGACGCCTGAAAAGTTCGAAGCCGGCTTGGAAGGGTCGGGCGTCAAGGTCGCGTTGCCGAAGATTGGCCAAGCGATTACCCTATAGAAACAACGAAAGCGGAACAAATCCATGGCGTTGGGGCGATCTCTTTGCGTGTCGATGGTTGTCGCCGCGTCGCCCGCGCTCGCCGCCGATGATTTCATCGACGGCGTCTATATGCAGTCCGAGGAGCTTTGCGGGCAGGCCAGGAAGGAGACGCTGCAGGCGCTTATCGATGCCGGCAACATCGTGCTTTCGGTGCATGGCCTGCAGGGCGTCGAATATAGCTGCGAGTTCGTTCAAGTCAGCAAGGCGACGCGCTCGCCGAGCTGGGCGGTGACAGCCATCTGCCAGGAACCGGGCTACGTCTTTCCGGATGTCCTGTCGGTGACGCGGATCAGCCCGACGCAGCTCGATCTCGTCTCGGTCCGCCCCATCGACGATGAGAGCGAGGCGAGCGGTAACAGCGGCAGCTATCATCTGTGCGAGGGCGTTGCCCTGCCATGAAGCTGTTTGCCCGATTGTCGGCTGGCGCATGTTGCGCGCCGCGCGCCGCGCCGCTATAGCGCGATCTGGTTTTTCCCGAGGCAAATACATGTCCGTTGATGTCAAGACAGTGAAGCGCGTCGCGCATCTCGCCCGCATCGCGGTGAGCGAGGAAGATGCCGAGCGCATGACCGGCGAGTTGAACGCCATTCTGGGCTTCGTCGAACAGTTGAACGAGGTCGATGTTTCCGGTGTCGAACCGATGACCTCTGTGACGCCGATGGAGATGAAGAAGCGCGCGGATGTCGTCACAGACGGCAACAAGGCGGCCGACATCGTCGCCAACGCACCGGCGACCGATGAGAATTTCTTCCTCGTGCCGAAGGTCGTGGAGTAAGGCGCCGATGGCAATCGAGATCGCCATCGAGACGCCGCTGCAGGACGACGTGCGCGGCCTGGTGAGGGAGCTCAACGAAACCTTGCTCGAATTGACGCCGCCGGAGCATTGCTACCATCTGACTGTCGAGCAGATGGCGGGGCAGGACACAACGGTTTTCATCGCTCGCGACAATGGGATCGCCATTGGTTGCGGCGCGCTGAAGCGGCATGGCGACGCGATCGGTGAGGTCAAGCGCATGTATATCAGGCCTTCGCATCGCGGCCGCAAGATCGGCGCCGACGTCGTTGAGCGGCTTGAGGCGCTGGCGCGCCATGAAGGATTGAAGCGGCTGGTGCTGGAGACCGGTGACCGCCATCCGGCCGCCTGGACCGTCTATGAACGTGCCGGGTTCTCGCGCTGCGGGCCGGTGCTGGATTATCCCGATTCCGAGTGGTCGGTGTTTTACGAAAAGAGCCTATGATGAGCGACCTGACCCGACTGACGATTTCGCAGGCCCGCGCCAAGCTGCGCGGCAAGGAAATCACCGCGACCGAGCTGACTGAAAGCTATCTCTCGGCGATCGATCGCGCCAATCCGGCGCTCAATGCCTATGTCGCTGTGACCGGAGACAAGGCACGCGAGATGGCCAAGACGTCGGACGCCAGGCTGCTCAAGGGCGAGGGCGGTGCTCTGGAAGGCATTCCGCTTGGGATCAAGGACCTGTTCGGTACTGAAGGCGTCCATACCCAGGCCTGCAGCCATGTGCTCGACGGCTTCAAGCCGCGCTATGAATCGACCGTCACATCCAATCTGTGGGCCGATGGCGCGGTCATGCTGGGCAAGCTCAACATGGACGAGTTCGCCATGGGCTCGTCCAACGAGACCTCCTACTATGGCCCGGTCATCAACCCGTGGCGGCGTTCGCGCCTCGATACGGTGGTGATGCCGACGACACATCAAGGGGATGGCGGCTTCGTGTCGGCCGGCGGCACGAGAACCCAGCGTAGCCTGGACAATGCACAGCTGGTGCCGGGCGGCTCTTCCGGTGGTTCGGCGACCGCCGTCTCGGCCTTCCTGTGTGCCGGTGCGACGGCGACCGACACCGGTGGCTCGATCCGCCAGCCAGCCGCCTTCACCGGCACGGTCGGCATCAAGCCGACCTACGGCCGCTGCTCGCGCTGGGGCATCGTCGCCTTCGCCTCGTCGCTCGACCAGGCCGGGCCGATCGCTCGCGACGTGCGCGACGCTGCCATTCTTTTGAAATCCATGGCCTCGGTCGATCCGAAGGACACGACGTCAGTCGACAGGCCGGTGCCGGACTACGAGGCTGCGATCGGCAAGCCGATCAAGGGCATGAAGGTCGGCATTCCCAAGGAATACCGCGTCGAGGGCATGCCTGAGGAGATCGAGGCCCTGTGGCAGAAGGGCATTGCCTGGCTCAGGGATGCCGGCGCCGAGATCGTCGACATCTCCCTGCCGCACACCAAATACGCGCTGCCGGCCTATTACATCGTGGCGCCCGCCGAGGCGTCGTCCAACCTCGCCCGCTATGACGGCGTCCGCTACGGCTTGCGCGTGCCGGGCAAGGACATCGTCGAGATGTACGAGAAGACGCGTGCCGCCGGCTTCGGCCGCGAGGTCAAGCGCCGTATCATGATCGGCACCTATGTGTTGTCGGCCGGCTATTATGACGCCTACTACCTACAGGCACAGAAGGTGCGCAATCTGATCAAGCGCGACTTCGAAAACGTCTTTGCCGCCGGCGTCGATGTCATCCTGACCCCGGCTACACCATCCGCAGCCTTCGGCATCGCCGACGAGGACATGGCGGCCGATCCGGTCAAGATGTATCTCAACGACATTTTCACCGTCACCGTGAACATGGCCGGTCTGCCCGGCATTGCCGTGCCAGCCGGGCTCGACCCCAAGGGGTTGCCGCTCGGCCTGCAATTGATCGGCAGGCCGTTCGAGGAAGAGACATTGTTCCAGACCGCCGCCGTCATCGAGCAGGCGGCCGGCACATTCCAGCCGGAGAAGTGGTGGTAGGGGAATCGCTCGTCTGACGCATGAACCCGAAAATCGCGATCGATTTTCGGATAGGATCATGCGTGAAACTGAAGCATTACGGCGTCCTTGACGCTGTAAGGGTTGGGCGATGTTCTACTATCTTTCCAAGGTCTTTTGGTTCTTCATCCAGCCACTCAACCTGACAATCTTCCTGCTTTTGGCGGGGCTGATCGCGGGGATGATCGGCCGGCGGCGACTTGCCGTCACCGGTAGCGTGCTGGCGTTTCTGATCCTTGCGCTGTCGGCATGGACGTCGCTCGGCGCCATGATGCTCAATCCGCTGGAGGAACGCTTTCCCAAGCCGCCGCTACCGGAGAAGGTGGACGGCATCGTCGTGCTCGGCGGCGGCTTCGAAGGCGCTATCAACCTCGTGCGTGGCGGCCATGAATTGAACAGCAGCGGCGATCGTATGGTCGAGACCGCCATTCTCGCCCGGCGTTTCCCGCAGGCAAAAGTGGTGGTCTCCGGTGGAAACGGCTCACTGTTCTTCGATGGCGAAGGAGATGCCGACACGGCGCCGCGCCTGCTCGAGGCGCTGGGTGTACCGGCCGACCGTCTGATCCTCGAAGACAAATCCCGTAACACTTACGAGAACGCGGTCTTCAGCCGCGAACTGGTCAAACCCAAGCCGGGCGAGACATGGCTGCTGGTGACATCAGCCTTTCACATGCCTCGCGCCAAGGCGCTGTTCGACAAGGCCGGTTTTCCAACCGTTCCATGGCCGGTCGATTATCGCACCTCGGGCAAGGAATGCATCGGCCTGTTCCGAGACAACCCGTCCGACTCGCTGCAGGCGACCACGATGGCGGTTCGCGAGTGGATCGGACTTTTGGCCTATTGGCTTTCCGGGCGCATCGATCAGCCGTTTCCGGCGCCGGGCGGCTGACCGATGACGGCGCGCCGCGCCGCCGAGAAGAACTGGCGCCGCACCAGGACGGCCAGCAGCAGAAGCGTCGACAGCACGAACACCAGGGGATCGACGAACCAGCCGAGATAGCCGATCGAGAAGAACACGCCGCGCAGGCCCGAGTTGAAATGCTTGCCGGCCAGCATGTTCATCTGCGTCGCGCGCCACACGGCCGTTTGCGTGACCGGATTGCGCGAGGCTTCGCCATGCGGGATCGGCACCGCGCCGATCAGGATCGAGCAATAGTTGAACAGCCGGTAGGCCCAGCCGAACTTGAAGAAGGAAAAGGCGAGAATCAGCACCAGCCCCAGCACCTTGATCTGAAAAGCGGCTCGATCCGGCACGCCGCCCAGCGGGAGGTCGCTGAGAACCTCGATGACGCGGTCCGACGCGCCAAGCAGGGCGAAACAGCCGCCGAGCGCGATCAGCGAACTGGAGGCGAAGAAGGCGGTTCCCTGCTGCAGGCCGCTCATGATGGCGGTGTCGACGATGCGGATCTCACGCTCGGCCATGGTGCGCATCCAGGCCTCGCGCTGCGCATTCATGGCGGTCGTCAGCGACATGCGGCTAACCAGCTTGCCATCGGACGCGAGCGTGTGCAGCACCCACGCAAGGAGGAAAAAGCCAAGCGCCCCGAGATCGGCCGCCGACAGATAGGAGGAATCGCCCATGGTTGAGTTTACCATATCCCGCGCGATCGCTTCGATCGCCGCATACGGCGACAGTCAATCAATGTCGCTGCCGGAGCAAACAAGGTCGGCAGGTGCTGCGCCGCGATCGTCAAAAGAGCGGAAACATCCCGGGAATTCCTATATGTATTCCTCGACGTGACCCAGGAGACAGCGTGTTCCTTTCCGTTTTCGACCTGTTCAAGATCGGCATTGGCCCTTCGAGCTCGCACACGATGGGTCCGATGACGGCCGCGCGCCGCTTTCTCGAAGAGGTCGCGGGCGACGACTGGCCGCGCCCCGCCGGTGCCAAGGTCGACCGCATCGCTGCCAGCCTGCATGGCTCGCTCGCCTATACCGGCATCGGCCATGGCAGCGACCGTGCCGTCATTCTCGGCCTTGCCGGCCAGACGCCGCAAACGGTCGACCCCGACCAGGCCGACGGCATCATCAGCCGCATCGCTGCCGACAAGCTGATTTCACCGCCCGGTCATCCCTCCTACCATTTCGACCCGGCCACCGATCTGGTGCTCGACCGCAAGACGCCGCTCACCGGTCACGCCAACGGCATGGCGTTCCATGCCCACGACGCGGGCGGCCGGCTGCTGCTCAAGCGCATCTACTATTCGATCGGCGGCGGGTTCGTGGTTTCGGAAGAAGAGCTGCAACGGATGAAGGTCAAGGGCTCGGTCACGACCGAGGGCAAGAAAGTGCCGTATCCCTTCAAGAACGCGGTCGAGATGCTGAAGATGGCGGCCAAGAGCGGCCTTTCCATCGCCGACATGAAGCGCACCAACGAGGAAACGCAGATGTCGCGCGAGAAGCTCGACACCGGCCTCGATGCCATCTGGGGCGCGATGAAGAGCTGCATCGACCGTGGCCTGTCGCAGGACGGAATAATGCCGGGCGGGCTGAAGGTGCGGCGGCGCGCCAGGCAGCTCCATGACAAATTGCAGGAGCAGTGGCAGCAGAACCGGCCGAACCCGCTGCTCGCCAATGACTGGCTGTCGATCTACGCGATGGCCGTGAACGAAGAGAATGCGGCCGGCGGGCGTGTCGTCACCGCGCCGACCAACGGCGCGGCCGGCACTCTGCCGGCGGTGCTGCGCTACTGGCTGCATTTCCATCCCGAGGCCGACCAGCCGAGCATCCGCGATTTCCTGCTGACGGCAGCGGCCGTCGGCGGCATCATCAAGTCCAATGCGTCCATCTCCGGCGCCGAGGTCGGCTGCCAGGGCGAGGTGGGCTCAGCTTCGGCGATGGCGGCCGCCGGCCTGTGCGCCGTCATGGGCGGCACGCCCGAACAGGTCGAGAATGCCGCCGAAATCGCGCTCGAACATCATCTCGGCATGACCTGCGACCCGGTCGGCGGGCTGGTGCAGGTGCCGTGCATCGAACGCAACGCGCTGGGTGCCGTCAAGGCGGTCACGGCCGCGTCCCTGGCGATCAAGGGCGACGGCGTGCATTTCGTGCCGCTCGACGCCGCGATCGAGACCATGCGCCAGACCGGCCTCGACATGAACGAGAAGTACAAGGAAACCAGCCTTGGCGGTCTTGCCGTCAATGTCGTTGAGTGTTGAGATCTGGCCCAAACCGGCACTGTGGAGAAGTCCGCCAGGCCGTTGACGTCCTGGCGCCCCGGGCTAACCTTAGCGCATGGCTCTCAATCTCCTAAAGCTTTGCGTCGGCTGCGACAGTGTCGAGGATCTCGAAGACTGGATCGCCTTCCGTCTCGACGAGCGCCGCCGTGCCGGCGAACCAGCCGAACACTGGCACACCACCCGCATGGTGCCGACACGTGGCGACGAGGTCACCGATGGCGGCTCGCTCTACTGGGTGATCAAGGGCAGCGTGCAATGCCGGCAGTTGATCACGGAGATCCGGCCGTTCACCGATGACGATGGCATCGGCCGCTGCCATTTGATGCTCGATCCCGAGGTGGTGCGCACCGACTGGCAGCCGCGCCGCGCCTTCCAGGGCTGGCGTTATCTGAAGCCAACGGACGCCCCGGCGGATCTCGGCAAGGGCAAGGCGGGGCTGGTCGAGATGCCGCCGAAACTCAGGCGCGAGCTCGCCGATCTCGGCCTGCTCTAGACATTTCTGGCCCTCAAACTTGCTTCGCACTGGACTTGCAAGCGACGCGACGACGCCACATCTTGAAATCCATGCGCGAGGAAGAACTGTCGAAGTCGACACAGGCCGCGGCGTTGGAGAACCAGCTCGTATGATGGTCCTCTTCCAGCGGGGGTAAAGGCCATGATTCTGGCGCAGAAAAAGTGTTGAAGGACATCACGCGGCTGTCCAGGCGGACAGGATATCTGCGGGGCGATGGGAAATGTTAGGCGCAATTATCGTTGTGGTCGCGTTGTTGCTGGTGCTCCTGGGGTTGGCCATGGCCTTTCTCCGTGCGGATCCGGCGCAACTCGCAAGCGGGATGAGAACCTTGGGGCCGATCCTGCTGGCGCTGATCGGCGGCGCCGTGCTCGTGGTCGGGCGTCAAGGCATCGGCGGCATTATCCTGTTCGTGGCAATCGCCTGGTATGGCGCCACGCGTACCGGGCGCCCAAATGCCAGGCCAATTGCTGGAAAACGCTCAACCGTGCGGACAGCGGCACTCGAGATGGAACTCGATCACGATACGGGCGGCCTTGAAGGGCTGGTTCTTGCCGGCCGCCACGATGGCAAGATGCTTGGCTCGATGACCCAGGCGGAATTGCAGCATCTCTACCGCGAGCTCTCCGGCGATCCGGAGAGCCGCCAGCTGCTAGAGACGTATCTTGACGGCAGATTTCCCGTCTGGCGCAAAAACGCTGAGACGAACGGTGGCGAAGGGCTGGGTGTTGCGCCAGGTCCGGGCGCCATGACTAAGGAGGAGGCCTACAAGGTCCTTGGTCTTGAAGCGGGGGCCGCCGCGGCGGATGTCCGCAAGGCGCACCGCCGCCTGATGCAGCGCCTGCACCCCGACATCGGCGGCACGTCTTTCCTGGCGGCGCGGATTAACGAAGCCAAGGACGTCTTGCTCTCCAATCACAACTAGTCTCCTTCGACGCAATATTCTTCCGGGAGAAATCTTCCACGCAGTCCTATTGCTGGACGGCGTAGCACTCGATTTTCTTCTTCTTCAAAGCGGTGCAGGCCTTCCAGGCGGCGTCCTTCGACCCAAAGCCGCCGAAACGGGCGCGGTAGTAAGTGACGCCGCCCTTGTCGAAAGCGGCGGTGAAGCCGGAAGCGTCGGCCAGCACCTTGGGAGCCTGCTTGGTGGTCTTGTCGAGGAAAGCCTGAGCTTCGGACTGGTTGGGCGAGGAGGCAACCTGAATGGCCCAGCCTGACGGAACCGAAGCGGTGCTGACCGGATCGACGGCGGCCGGGGCGGGCTCGGCATAGGCGGCCACGACCTGCGCGGTGGCGACCTTGGGGGCGGAGACGATGACCGTCTTCACCTTCTTTGCCGGAACAACCAGCTTGGACGCCTCTGCCTCGGCTGTATCCTCGTCCTCGCTGTCGCCCTGGGCAACTGTGGCGTCGTCCGCGACAGCCGTGGTCGTGTCGTCCGCGATAGCCGTATCGGCTTCCGCGACGGCCACCGGCTTTTCGTCCGGGGTCGGCGCGTCGTGCTTGGGCAGGAGAACCTTCGCAAGTGCCTTGATTGGATTGCTGTCCGCCTTGGCGACCAGATCGCCGCCACCGCGGGTCGAGGCCCTCGGCAGGTAGGTGTTGATCAGGCCAGCCATCTGGTTGTCGCGGCTGCCGCCCGACGTGCCGCCCATGACAACGGCGACAAGGCGGCGGTTGCCGTCATTAACGGACGAGACGAGATTGAAGCCGGAGGCGCGGGTATAGCCGGTCTTGATGCCGTCGACGCCCTTGATGCGCCCGAGCAGGCGGTTGTGGCCATTGATGCGCTGGCGACCGTAGAGAAAGGACCGCTGCGCGAAATAGCCGTAGTACTGGGGGAAATGTTCCCGCAGCGCGATGCCGAGCGTGGCCATGTCGCGCGCGGTGGTGAACTGCCCCGGATCCGGCAGGCCGTTGGCGTTGCGGAAGACGGTGCCGTCCATGCCGAGCTGCCGCGCCTTGGCCGTCATCATGCGGGCGAAATTGGTTTCGTTGCCGCCGATCATTTCGCCAAGCGCGGTCGCCGAGTCGTTGGCCGACTTGGTGACTATCGACAGGATCGCCGTCTCGACCGTGACTGATCCGCCCGGCTTTACGCCCAGTTTGGTCGGTGCCTCGGCGGAGGCATGGGCCGAAAACACGACTGGCGAGTTTCTGCTGATCTTGCCCTTCGCCATCGCTTCGAAGGTCAGATAGAGCGTCATCATCTTGGTCAGCGAGGCAGGATAGCGCCGGCCATCCGCGTTTGCCGAATAGAGCACCTTGCCGGTCTTGGCGTCGACGACGATGGCCGCTGACTTTGCCGCGAGCGACGATGCCGCATCCGCGACGACGAATGTCATCGCCATGGCGAGGATCATGATCGTTTTGAGAGGGGACGCGGATTTGGAAACGATGCCCGACAACGCCTGACGCACTGGTAGTTCCTTTGAATTTCTCGTTGCGCTGGAGGCGGCAAAGGGATCCTGCCTCGCTTCCGGCCAAGCTAGCGGGGCAGCGTTACCAATCCGTTTATGGTAACCGCCGCGTTCACCATTTTCTGGTGGTTTGAGCCTTCCTTTATTCGAATTTTAGCCATTGCCGGTGCCGGCGGGGTGGCGAGCCCTTGAATTCTTGACTTTTGTGCGGCGCACAATATATTATCATGCATTGCACAACGGCGCTCGGGGCAGGGCGCTTCAACCGTCCAGGGAGAGTATGAAATGACCCAGACCTATGAGGACTTCAGCAAGTACGGCAAGGAGTTCGCCGACACCGGATTGAAGAGCTTCGCCTCTTTGTCCAAGGGCGCGCAGGCGATCGCCACCGAGGCCGGCGAATACACCAAGAAGAGCTTCGAAGCCGGCAGCGCCGCGTTCGAGAAGCTGTTCTCGGCCAAGTCGCTGGACAAGGCGATCGAGATCCAGTCCGACTATGCCAAGCAGTCCTACGAGGCGTTCGTCGCCGAGGCCACCAAGATTGGCGACCTCTATGCCGAACTCGCCAAGGAAGCCTACAAGCCGTTCGAATCGATCGTTGCCAAGGCGAAGTAATTTTCGCCCGACAATTTTCAAGATCCGGCCCTTCGTGGGTGGGGCAGAACCCGGTCGTGGAAACGCGACCGGGTTTTTTCATGCCAGTTTCCGATCCGCGACAGCGTAGCGCTTCACGAATGCGAAAATCCGCCAAGTTGGTCACCTAGCCATATTGTCAGCTAACCAGAAGGGCTTAAAATCGTCCATCGAACACCTACATGTCGAACTCGCATGAGGATTCGAAGAGGCAGGATTACGTGACGATCGGTTTGACTGCCACGAGACGAGTGGCGCGGATGCAAAACGGCGGCGGCGACGGCAATGAGGCCGGCCGCGGGACGGCCGTTATCACGCGCACCAAAACCAAGACCAAGAAGCCCAGCCTTTACCGGGTCCTCATCCTCAACGACGACTACACTCCGATGGAGTTCGTGGTTCACGTGCTGGAACGTTTTTTCCAGAAGGACCGCGAAGCCGCCACACGCATCATGCTTCATGTTCACAATCATGGAGTGGGCGAGTGCGGGGTCTATACATTCGAGGTGGCCGAGACCAAAGTGTCCCAGGTCATGGATTTCGCCCGACAGAATCAGCATCCGCTGCAATGCGTGATGGAGAAGAAGTGAGGTAACATGCCGGCTTTCTCCCAAGGCCTGGAAAAGGCGCTTCATCAAGCGCTGACGCTCGCCAACGAGCGGCACCATGAATATGCAACCCTTGAACACCTGCTGCTCGCGCTTATCGACGACACCGAGGCGGCCGCCGTCATGCGCGCTTGCAACGTCGATCTCGACGAGCTGAAGCATACCGTTCTGACCTACATCGATACCGAGCTCGACAATCTGGTCACCGGCTACGATGAGGATTCCAAACCGACGGCCGGTTTCCAGCGCGTGATCCAGCGCGCGGTGATCCATGTGCAGTCATCCGGCCGCGAGGAAGTGTCGGGTGCCAACGTGCTCGTCGCCATCTTCGCCGAGCGCGAAAGCCATGCCGCCTATTTCCTGCAGGAACAGCAGATGACCCGCTACGACGCGGTCAACTACATCTCGCATGGCATCGCCAAGCGCCCGGGCGCGTCCGAGAGCCGCACCCCGCGCGGCGCCGACGACGAGCAGGGCGGCCAGAACGGCGCCGAGCCGCAGGAGGAAGGCGGCAAGAAGAAGCAGCAGCAGGACGCGCTGACGGCTTACTGCGTCAACCTCAACAACAAGGCCAAGGCCGGCAAGATCGATCCGCTGATCGGCCGCGAGAGCGAGATCAACCGCACCATCCAGGTGCTGTGCCGCCGCTCCAAGAACAACCCGCTCTATGTCGGTGACCCCGGCGTCGGCAAGACGGCGATCGCCGAAGGCCTGGCCAAACGCATCGTCGAGGGCGACGTGCCGGAAGTGCTGCACAATGCCACCATCTTCGCGCTCGACATGGGCACGCTTTTGGCCGGCACGCGCTATCGCGGCGATTTCGAGGAACGGCTGAAGCAGGTCGTCAAGGAGCTCGAGGATTATCCGGGCGCAGTGCTGTTCATCGACGAGATCCATACGGTGATCGGCGCCGGCGCGACTTCGGGCGGCGCGATGGACGCGTCGAACCTGTTGAAGCCGGCTCTGTCGTCGGGTGCAATACGTTGCATCGGTTCGACCACCTACAAGGAATTCCGTCAGTTCTTCGAGAAGGATCGTGCGCTGGTGCGACGCTTCCAGAAGATCGACGTCAACGAGCCGACCATCGAGGACGCCATCGAGATCATGAAGGGCCTGAAGCCCTATTATGAGGAATTCCACAAGGTGAAGTTCACCAACGAGGCGATCAAGGCCTCGGTGGAGCTGTCGGCGCGCTACATCAACGACCGCAAGCTGCCGGACAAGGCGATCGACGTGATCGACGAGACCGGCGCCTCGCAGATGCTGGTGCCGGAAGCCAAGCGCAAGAAGACGATCGGCATCAAGGAAATCGAAGCGACGATCGCTACCATGGCGCGCATCCCGCCGAAGACGGTTTCGGCCGATGACGAGAAGGTGCTGCAGGGCCTGGACATCGAGCTCAAGCGCGTCGTCTATGGCCAGGACACCGCCATCACCGCGTTGACCTCGGCGATCAAGCTGGCACGTGCCGGTCTGCGCGAACCGGAGAAGCCGATCGGCTCCTACCTGTTCTCTGGGCCAACGGGTGTCGGCAAGACGGAAGTCGCCAAGCAGCTGGCCGCCTCGCTGGGCGTCGAACTGATCCGCTTCGACATGTCGGAATACATGGAACGCCACACCGTCTCGCGGTTGATCGGCGCGCCTCCCGGCTATGTCGGCTTCGATCAGGGCGGCCTTTTGACCGACGGTGTCGACCAGCATCCGCACTGCGTTCTGCTGCTGGACGAGGTCGAAAAGGCGCATCCGGACCTGTTCAACATCCTGTTGCAGGTTATGGACCACGGCAAGCTGACCGACCACAATGGCAAGCAGATCGACTTCCGCAATGTCATACTGATCATGACCACCAATGCGGGCGCATCCGATGCGCAGCGCGCGGCGATCGGTTTCGGTTCGACCAAGCGCGAAGGCGACGATGTCGAGGCGATCAACCGGCTGTTCACGCCGGAATTCCGCAATCGCCTCGATGCGATCATTCCGTTCGGCTCGCTGCCGGTGCCGGTCATCCACCAGGTGGTACAGAAGTTCGTCATGCAGCTGGAGGCCCAGCTTTCAGAGCGTGGCGTCACCTTCGACCTGTCGCCGGACGCGATCGCCTGGCTCGCCGACAAGGGCTATGACGAACGCATGGGTGCACGTCCGCTCGGCCGCGTCATCCAGGAGCACATCAAGAAGCCGCTGGCCGACGAGGTGCTGTTCGGCAAGCTGAAGAAGGGCGGCACGGTGCGCGTCACCGTCGAGAAGAAGGAAACCGGCGAGACCGGCCTCAAGCTCGAATCGCTTGCCGACGAGGCGCCGGTGAAGCCGAAGAAGGAAGAGCCGGAAGACGCGCCGAAGCCACCCAAAGCCGTGGCCAGGAAGCCCGCGGCAAAGAAGGTCGTGGCGCAGAAACCGGAGCCCAAGGGCAAGGACGGCGGCAAGCGCAGCCTTGTACCGCAACTGCCCAGAAAGGGCTGAGCCTGGCGAAAGTCAAAAAAGCCCCGGAGACGGGGCTTTTTTCATTGGAACAATGAGGTGGCGCATGGCCGGGCAAATCATCATCCTCAACGGCGCGCCGCGTTCGGGAAAGTCGAGTATAGCCGGGGCCATCGGGGAGAGCTTTGACGGTCCATGAATGAATCTGGGCGTTGACAGCCATGAGCAGATCACGCCGCCGCGATATCGTCCCGGAATAGGCCTGCGCCCTGGCGGCGAGCGGCCCGATCTCGAAGTTTTCGTGCCGCGCTTCTATGCGGCCCTTTATGAATCGATCGCGGCGCATAGTCGATTGGGGCTGAATGTCGTTGCGGATGTCGGCCACCACGAAGCCTATTCGGAACCGCTCCACATCCTGGCCGATTGCGCGAGGCGGCTCGCCGGCCTGCCGGTCCTGTTTGTCGGCGTTCGCTGCCCGATCGAGGTCATCATGGAAAGGCGCGCCGCCAGCGCCGCGGGCGGGAACTACGTTACCGGCGCGCCCGGTGATCCCGTGCCTTTGCCTGTACGCCTGTGGCAGGGAGAGGTGCACCGGCCTGGCGTGTATGATTTGGAAGTCGATACGTCACGCCTCGGTGCCGGGCAATGCGCGGATGCGATCCGCCAGCAGCTTCTGAAGGGAGTGGTGGCGCCAACGGCATTTCAGAGGCTTTCGGATCCGGCTTTTGCGGCGCTCCGGTCTTCCTGATCCAATTGTCCGCAAATGATTTGGCGTGGATAAGCGCCGTCGGCCATGGCCAGGCCATCGGCCGGTTGCGGCGTTAAACAAATGAGTGGCAGCGCGCCGAGGCCGGACAGCTCTTCCAAAACGGTAATAGTTCTTGCGTCCGCCCGGGACAACGCCGCGCCGGTGATTTTCCAGATCGCAAGGGCAATAAGCGCGCCGGCGTAGCCGTCAATGGCATAGTGCCAGCCAAGGACCACCGAACCGAGCATGATGAGCACCGCGAATATCCACATCAAAGTGCCAAGGCTGACCGATAGCCTGGTCGCATAGAGGGCAATGAGCACGGCCGACGCGACATGCATGGAGGGAAATGCCGATATGCCCATGCTGCCCGAATGCAAACCCTGATAACCGTCCCACAACCTGTCCTGCAGGGAAAGGGCCCAGATCGGATACTGCCGATTTGCCGATTGAAGTGCGTCCATCAACGGTTGATAGAGATCGCCAAGGCCGAGCCTGGCGTAATAGCAAGGGCCGGCCGATGAGAATATCAGGGCAATGCCGAAGCCGCCTATCAGCCAGACCAGCATGAAGCTGAGCAGGAACTGATGTCGCAGCAGGGAATCGCGAGCCGCCGCGACGCTTGAAAAGATCGCCGAGAGCAGCACCACGAACCAAAGATTGTAACAAAGATTGAGAAAATGAACGGCCAGGGGGCTTTCCACGATCCACCAGACCCATTGGTAAGTAGGGCGGCCGAAATGCAGGCCGACGCTGAATTGTGCAAAGGCTTGGTCCCAGGAGAAAGGCGCCAGCAACGCGATCGCTCCTTTCAGTACCGTGAAGCCGGATATAAAGGCCATGATCGCGACCAGCCCGTTCACGCCGTTGGCGATGCGCCTTCGATCAGACAGCAACTCCCAGAATGAATTCAGGAAAAGACGGAGCGGCGAGGTGGCGCCGTCGACAATGGCCAGCCATAACAGGCGGAATGCCGCGTAGACACATCCGACAACCCAGGAATACACCCCCAGGTAGAAGCCGTATTCGACAAGCAGTCCAAAATCCGGCCGGTTGCCGACCCGGGCGCCAATCATGAAACTTAGTCCGAGTGTAAACAGGGCGACCGCATGAATAGCGCGGTGGCGATAAAATGACTCGGCCAAAAGATGCAGGAAGGCGCCGCTCGCGCTGGCGCCAGGCTGCCTGCCTAAAGTTTCCGAAATATCCCGCATCGCCCGTCCTCCGCGAAAACATGCCCCGGAAAGGCTTGCAAAGGTATGAACAAAGTAATCGCAGGCTGTAATACAGGCGACAACATGATCTGCCGGTTTATAAAGGATTAAAATCCGCTCTGGAGGGCGCCGCGGATCTTGTCTGCGTTCCGCGCCAGCACTTCCGGATTCTCCATCGGGCCCGTGTGCGGCTTCAGGGGGATGCCGTCGAAGCGCGGGATGACATGGACATGCAGGTGATAGACGGTTTGTCCGGATGCAGGCTCATTGAACTGCATGATGGTGACGCCGTCGGCATTGAAAGCCTTCCTGACCGCCTGTGCCACTTTCTGAACGACCGTGAAAAGGAGGGCGAATGTCGAGGGGTCGGCGTCGAGCAGATTGCGCGACGGCGCTTTCGGCACCACCAGCGTATGGCCTGGTCCTTGCGGCATCACATCCATGAAAGCCACGACAGCCTCGTCCTCGTACACACGGTGCGAGGGTATTTCGCCTCGCAGGATTTTGGCGAAGATGTTGTCGGTGTCATAGGCCTCAGTCATGGCGAACGCTCCGGAGTGTGCCTTTGCCGTCCGGTGTAACGAAGCCGCCTCCGAGCGGCAAGACGAAGCTGCGGGGAGATCGATCGAGATCGACCATGCCGGCCTCGACGAGCGCGCGATGAGGTCGGCTATTCCTCGAGATCTTTGCGGAACGGGGTATGCTCCTCCAGATATTCGCCCATCCGCTCCACCTCGCGCCGTTCGCGCCCGAGATAATCGGCGACCGCTTTGCGCAGGCCGGGGTGGGCAATGTAGTGCGCCGAATGCATGGTCACAGGCCGGTAGCCGCGCGCCAGCTTGTGTTCGCCTTGCGCACCCGCCTCGACCACCTTCAGCTTGCGTTCGATGGCGAAGTCGATGGCCTGGTGGTAGCAGACCTCGAAATGCAGGTAGGGGTGGTCCTCGATGCAGCCCCAATTGCGGCCGTAGAGCGCATCGGAGCCGATGAAGTTGATGGCGCCGGCAATGTAGCGCCCGTTGCGCCTGGCCATCACCAGCAGAATGTCGTCCGCCATGCGTTCGCCGATCAACGAGAAGAACTGGCGGTTCAGGTAGGGGCGGCCCCATTTGCGGCTGCCAGTGTCCATGTAGAAGCCGTAGAAGTCGTCCCAGGCCTTTTCGGTCAGGTCCTTGCCGGTGAGCCAGTCGATCGTGATGCCATCGGCGAGCGCTTCGCGCCGTTCCTTCTTCATCGCCTTGCGCTTGCGCGAGGCAAGCGTGGCGAGGAAGTCGTCATAGGTGGAAAAGCCTTCGTTGAAGAAGTGGAATTGCTGGTCGGTGCGATGCAGGAAGCCCGCAGCCTCAAGCGTCGCGACGTCGCTCTCCTGCGCGAAAGTGACATGTGCCGAGGATACGCCGAGCTTGTCGGTCACCATTTTGAGCCCGGCGGCAAGGCCGGCCTTCACTGCATCCTGATCCTCGCCTTTGCCGACCAGCAGGCGAGGGCCGGTGACGGGCGTGAACGGCACGGCACTTTGCAGTTTGGGATAGTAACGGCCGCCGGCGCGCTCGAAGGCATCCGACCAGCCATGATCGAACACATATTCGCCCTGGCTGTGCGACTTGAGATAGCAGGGAACCGCACCGAGCAGCCTGCCTCGCGCAGTCTCCAGCCGCAGGTGATGGCCTTGCCAGCCAGTGCGCCGAACGGCGCAGCCGGAATCCTCCAGAGCGCTCAAAAAAGCGAATGAAACCAGCGGGTTATAGCCGACTTCCGCGTCGCCGCGCGTGGTTCCGGCAAAGCCATTCCATTCATCGCAGGTAAAGGCGCCTATACCGGCGGCGATGCGGATCGCATAGTCCGCATTCGCCGTTTGTCCGTCGCCGTCGTCGCCCTGATCCATGAGGCTTATTTAAGCTCCATTCGGGCCGCTACAAGTCACGTTTCGGGCACCCTCTTCAGGCGACTTTGACCAAGTCGGGTTCGAACCCTTCGAACGTCATCTGGTCGGCATATCTAAAGGTCAGGTCGACCGCCGGCTGGTCATGCACCGTCCAGGTGATGACAGGCATTTTGAGCTTTTCGCGCACGAAGCTGACAAACGGGTTCGGCAGATCGCCGGCGGCGTAGGAGGTGAAGGAGAGCTCGTGCGCCAGCATGGAGAAATGCGCTTCGATCAGCTTGGCGTCCTTGCCATAGGCGGTCAATCCAGCCGGAATGCCGGGCGCGTGTTTGGGGAAATCGCGGATCAGCCAGTGATCGAACGACATGATCGCAGCCTTGCCCTTGTAGCGCTTCAGCATCTTGCCGACGCGTGCCACCAGGCCTTCATCGCGACCGGGAGTTCCTTTCAGCTCGACGACCATAGGCACACGGCCGTCGACGAGGTCGAGCGTTTCCTGCAGCGTCGGCACGTGATCCGCCGTGCCGCCAACCTTGAGCGCGGTAAGTTCGGCGGCGCTCCGTTGCCAGACGAACCCGTCCTGCCCGGTCAACCTTTGCAGATCATCATCATGGATGACGATGGGAACGCCATCCGACGACAGATGCACGTCGCATTCGATCGCGTAGCCGCGTTCGGCCGCGGCTGCGAAGGCGGAAAGCGTGTTTTCCCAGCGCGTCTTGTTCATGTCGTGAAAGCCGCGATGGGCAACCGGCCGGGCAGTCAGCCAGGAGAGGTCGGTCATGTCTGCACCTTCACTCATTCGACTTCGAAGACCGCTTCGATCTCCACCGCGGCATTAAGCGGCAGGGAGGCGGTGCCGACGGCGGAGCGGGCGTGCTTGCCGCTTTCGCCGAGCGCGGCAACCAGGAAATCGGAGGCGCCGTTGGCGACCAGATGCTGCTCGACGAAATCGGGGGCCGACGCCACGAAGACGGTGATCTTCACCAGGCGGCGGATCTTCTCGAGGTCGCCAAGTGCCGCCTTGGCTTGCGCCAGGATGTTGATGGCGCAGTATTTCGCCGCGTCCTTGCCGCTTGCCGTGTCGACGTCGCGGCCAAGCAGGCCGCTCGCCTGCAGCTTGCCGTCCTTGAGCGGCAATTGTCCCGCCGTGAACAGCAGATTGCCGGTCCTGCAATAGGGCACGTAGTTGGCGGCGGGCGCGGCGGCAACAGGAAGCGTCACGCCGAGATCACTTAGCCGCTTTTCGATTGTTTCACTCATTGCTTTTCCCTATTGCTGGAAGGTGCCGCGCTGGCCGGGCCGAAATTGCTATTTTTGCCTCGCTTCCGCCACGACTTTTTTTAAGCTGGACCATCTTTCCCTGCGGCCTGCCATCAGCCGCGACGATTGGAGTACCTCATGCGCGCAACGCGCCTTGCATTCCACGCCGTTCTGTTGTCGGCGCTGTTCCCCGTGGGCTCCGCTTTCGCCGTACCGGCGCTGCAGGCGCATCGCGCCGTCTACGATCTCACCCTCAAGAAGGCGGATGATCGCTCCGGCATCACCGGCATCACCGGCCGCATGGTCTACGAGTTCAACGGCTCGGCCTGCGAAGGCTATACGGTGAAATTCCGTTTCGTCACCCAGATCGCGACCAACGACAACACGAAGCTGACCGACCAGCAGACCACCACGTTCGAGGACGCCGAAGGCAAGATGTTTTCCTTCGTGACGAAGTCCTTCGTCGACCAGAACCTCGACAAGGAGGTCAAGGGCGTCGCGACAAAGAATGCCAAGGGCCTGAAGGTCGATATCGACAAGCCGG
Organism: Mesorhizobium sp. M8A.F.Ca.ET.165.01.1.1; assembly: GCF_004792065.1. Taxonomy (NCBI): domain Bacteria; kingdom Pseudomonadati; phylum Pseudomonadota; class Alphaproteobacteria; order Hyphomicrobiales; family Phyllobacteriaceae; genus Mesorhizobium; species Mesorhizobium sp. M8A.F.Ca.ET.165.01.1.1. The sequence continues at coordinate 614,411 of NZ_SRTH01000003.1, forward strand.
AGAAGAATAGTCTCGAACTCGCTGCCACCCAGTTCCCGACCCAACATCTGGTCGAGCTGATCGGCAAGGCCGAAAAAGGCGAAAACTTCTACCAGACCAACCTGTTCGATGGCTCGGAGGACGCCAACAAGGTGATGACGACCACGGTTGTCGTCGGCAAGAAGACCGAGGCCGACAAGGCCGATCCGGAAGCGCCGGCACTGGCGAAGCTTGCCGCCGACAAATATTGGCCGGTCGACATCGCCTATTTCGACGACAGCACCCAGAACGGCGAGGAAGTGCCGGAATACCGGATCAGCTTCAAGCTGCACGAGAACGGCATCACCCGTGATCTCGTCATGGACTATGGCGACTTCTCGATGACCGGCAAGCTCGTCAATCTGTCGCTGTTCGACCAGACAAAGCCTTGCCCGGTATCGAAATAGCGGCGATGCGCGAGTGAGCTGGCCGTGGCGGGCTTGATGGCGGTCTATGTCGATGCGGCGATCTGGAAGTGGGCCGGCCATCGCTGGTGCCACCTGATGGCCGACGACACCGACGAGCTGCACCGGTTCGCATCGCGGCTTGGCGTGAAGCGCTCGTCCTATCAGGGGCCGCCCAGGACATCGGCGCCACACTATGACATAACCGGCTTCGAGCGCGACCGCGCGGTACGGCTCGGCGCCATCGAATGCAGCCGCGAGGAGATCGTCGCGATCTTCCGGCGCGTGCGGGTGCCCAACGGAAAGGCCAAACTATGACACTAACGGCATTTCTGGCTTATTGCGCCGCTGTCACGTTCGCCGCCGCCACACCGGGACCCGCGATGTTCGCCGTCATCACCAATGGCGTGTCGCGTGGTTTCCTCCGCGCCTTCATAGCCGGCGTTGGGGTCGCCGCCGGCGATGCCGTACTGGTCACCCTGGCCCTGCTCGGGCTGGTGGCCCTGGCCCAGACATTCGAATGGATCTTCCTCCTGCTGAAATATGCAGGCGCCGCCTACCTGATTTTTCTCGGCGTCAGGATGTGGAGGGCTTCGACCGCGCAAACGAATGAGCCGCAGACGGCACGGACGAGATTGTCGCGCTTCTTCTTCCTTGGTGCGTCCATTGCGCTGGGGAACCCGAAGGCGATTCTGTTCCATGCCTCGATCATGCCATTGATTCTCAATCTCGACACGCTGACATTTGTCGACGGCCTGCTGGTGGTGGCCGTGGTCATCAGCGTCAATATCCTCACCATGGGTGTCTATGCCGGGCTTGCTGGCCGGGCTTCGGGCTGGTTCAGGACGCCCAGGCGCATGCGGCTGATGAACAGGTTTGCCGGCAGCGCCATGATCGGCACCGGAGCGCTGATTGCCGCACGCTAGGCGTTAAAGCGCTACACGGCTTGCGTTTGCAGCACTTCCCCTCTATATGCGCGCTCATTCCACACACGGACTTTGGTGTCTGTCCGGGAGAAATCCGGCTGAAACCTCCGGTGGCGTTCGAGGATTTCGGTCCAAAAATGCCTGTGTCCGTGGAGGCTAACCGGAAAGGAAATGAGAATGGCACTGCCTGATTTCAGCATGCGCCAGCTTTTGGAAGCTGGCATTCACTTCGGCCACCAGACCCACCGCTGGAACCCGAAGATGGCGCCTTACATCTACGGCGCCCGCAACAACATCCACATCATCGACCTCTCGCAGACGGTGCCTTTGCTGCACCAGGCGCTGAAGCAGGTTTCCGACACCGTTGCCAAGGGCGGCCGCGTGCTGTTCGTCGGCACCAAGCGGCAGGCGTCCGACATCGTCGCCGATGCGGCACAGCGTTCGGCCCAGTACTACGTCAATTCGCGTTGGCTCGGCGGCATGCTGACCAACTGGAAAACGATCTCGAACTCGATCCAGCGGCTGCGCAAGCTCGACGAGATGCTGGCCGGCGAGGCGCAAGGCCTGACCAAGAAGGAACGCCTGAACCTCGACCGTGAGCGCGAGAAGCTCGACAAGGCGCTCGGCGGCATCAAGGACATGGGCTCGACGCCCGACCTGATGTTCGTGATCGACACCAACAAGGAGGCGATTGCCATCCTCGAGGCGAAGCGTCTCGGCATCCCGGTCGTCGCCATCATCGATTCGAACTGCGACCCGGACAAGATCGACTTCCCGATCCCCGGCAATGACGACGCGGCCCGCGCCATCCAGCTCTATTGCGACCTGATCGCCAAGGCTGCGATCGACGGCATCGCCCGTCAGCAGGGCGCGCTCGGCGTCGACATCGGCGCTTCGGTCGAAGCTCCGGTCGAACCGGCGCTCGATCCGGCTCCGGCGTCGGAAGCCCCAGAGGCTTGATAATCGAAGGCCGGCTTGCGGCCTTCATCTTTCTCATATTTTGGCACGCTAAACAGACGCACCGTCGAGATTCGATGGTGCGTCGGCGCATTTGAAACAAAGAGGCGACAATGAGCATTTCGGCTGCACAGGTCAAAGAACTCCGCGACTTGACCGGCGCGGGCATGATGGACTGCAAGGCGGCGTTGAACGAGACCAACGGCAACATGGAAGAGGCCGTCGACTGGCTGCGCAAGAAGGGCATTTCCAAAGCCGACAAGAAGGCCGGCCGCACTGCCGCCGAAGGCCTGATCGGCGTCGACAATGGCGTGCGCGAAGCTGCCGTCGTCGAGGTGAATTCCGAGACCGACTTCGTCGCCCGCAACGCCGCCTTCCAGGAAATCGTCGCCAACGTCGCCAAGGTGGCGCTTGCCTACGGCACGACCGAGGCTGTGGCTGCCGCGAAGTATCCGGGCTCCGACAAGTCGGTCACCGACACCATCAAGGACGCTGTCGGCACCATTGGCGAGAACCTGGGCTTCCGCCGCTCGGCCAAGCTGACCGTTCCGCATGGCGCGGTTGCGACCTACGTCCACAATTCGGTTGCCGATGGCCTTGGCAAGCTCGGCGTGCTGGTCGCGATCGAGACCACCGGCAACGAGCATGCCGCCAATGCCTTCGGCCGCCAGGTCGCCATGCATGTCGCCGCCACCAACCCGATGGCGCTGACCGCCGAGCAGATCGACCCGGCCGCTGTCGAGCGCGAGAAGGCCATCTTCTCCGACCAGGCGCGCCAGTCCGGCAAGCCGGAAGCGATCATCGAGAAGATGGTCGAGGGTCGCCTGCGCAAGTTCTATGAAGAAGTCGTGCTCTTGAAGCAGGCCTTCGTGCTCAATCCCGACATCACCGTCGAGAAGGCGCTGAAGGATGCCGAAAAGGAAATCGGCGCGCCCGCCAAGATCACGGCCTATCTGCGCTTCGCGCTTGGCGAGGGCATCGAGAAGGAAGAGTCCGATTTCGCCGCGGAAGTCGCTGCGGCGGTCAAGAAGTAAGCGTCCTACCGCATTATTGCGACTGTGTTTTTCGGCCTGATGTCCGCAAGGATGTCAGGCCGATTTCGTTTGCGGTGTCGATAAAGGCCCTGAGCTTCGGCGCCATCGCGGCGCGGCGCGGGAAGTAGAGGAAAAGGCCGGGTTCCTCGATCGCAGATTGCGGCAGAACCTGCACCAGGCGCCCGGCCGCCAGATCCGCGCGCGCCAGCGGCTCGAACATATAGGCGAGGCCGACGCCAGCGAGCGCCAGATCAATGGCGGCCAGCGAGTCCGTCACGATGGCCGTACCGCTGGTTTCCATGACCACATCCTTGCCATCCCAGGTCAAATCCCAGCGATAGAGGGCACCCGAGCGGACAAGCCGGTACCCGATGCAATTGTGGTTCGCGAGATCGGCCACGCTGCGCGGACGCCCACGTCGTCCGATATAGGCGGGAGAGGCGACGACGACGACTTTGAAGGGCGGCGTCAGTCGGATGGCCACCATGTCCTGCGCGATCATCTCGCCGAGCCGGATGCCGGCGTCAAAACCTTCGCCGACGATGTCGACCAATCCCTGATCGGCAAAAACCTCCACCGTAATGTCGGGATAGCGCTCGGCCATCGCGGCGACGACCGGCGTCACCGCCAATGGGATCGCGATGTTGGAGGCATTGATCCTGAGCAGGCCAGACGGCCTGCCCTTGACGCTGCGGATGCGGTCCATCTGCTCGGCAATGTCCTGGAGGGCAGGGGCGGCCGTTTCCACCAGCGCCTTGCCGGCCTCGGTGAGCGAAACGCTGCGCGTCGTGCGCGCAAACAGCGGCTGGCCGATCCGCTCCTCGACGAGGCGCACCGCATGGCTGACCGCCGACGGGCTCATACCGAGTTCGGCCGCCGCAAGCGCGAAGCCGCCGCGCCGGGCAACGGCGACGATGACAGGCAGATGAGAGAGCAGATCCCGATCCATTCATGAATGATATCGCATGGTCCTTGCGAACAATGCAATCTAATCGATGCCAAGACACCGATCCATATTGTCGCCGACACATCCGCGGTTGGCTGATGGCATTGAGGAGAAGAGACATGAATGCGTTGAAGCACGTAACTTTCGCGGCCGGCGTGGCGCTGTCACCGGTCGATGCCGGCGGGGCGGAACCATCCGGCTGGCAAGCGCTCGCGGACGAACGCGCGGTCATCCGCATCGCCGATGCCATCGACCGCGCCGTCGACGCGCAGGACTGGAAGCGCGCGCGCTTCTATTTCGCTGATCGGGTCGCCGCCGACTTCAGCAGCCTGTCCGGGCAGCCCGCGGCCAACATTGCGTCCGACGATCTGATCGGCGCCTGGGCCGGCAATCTCAAGGGCAGCAAGACCAGCCTGCACCTGCGCACCAATCACCAGGTCGTTCTCGAGGCGGACAGCGCGACCGTTCTGTCGAACGGCTATGCCTGGAACCGGATGGAGGGCAATGGCGATCCGCTGTGGGAAGTCTGGGGCACGTATGAGCACCACCTGACACGTTCTGGCTCCGTCTGGAAAGTCGATGGCTTCACCTTCCGCATGACGCATGAACGCGGCAATCCCTGGGTCAAGGCGACCCCGGGCCAATGACGCCCGCACCAACCGGATCAGGATCGGAAAAGACAATGACGATGAGCTACTACACACTCGGCAACAGCGGCCTGCGCGTCAGCCGGCTGGCGCTGGGCACGATGACCTTCGGCACGGAATGGGGCTGGGGCGCGGACCGGGACACGGCGCGCGCGATGTTCGACGCCTATGTCGAGGCTGGCGGCAATTTCTTCGACACCGCAGACCTATATACCGGCGGCACAGCCGAGACCTGGCTCGGTGAATTCGTGGCCGAGCGAGGCTTGCGCGACAAGGCGGTGATCGCCACCAAATTCACCATGAACTCGAACCCCGGCAATCCCAACGCCGGCGGCAATGGCCGCAAGAACATCATGCGTGCCGTCGACGCCTCGCTGAAGCGGCTGGGCACCGACTACATCGATCTCTATCTCATGCATATCTGGGACAGGCTGACGCCGGCCGAGGAAGTGCTGCGGACCCTCGACGATCTGGTTCGGGCGGGCAAGATACGTCACATCGGCCTGTCCGACGTGCCGGCCTGGTATGCCGGACGGGCTCAGGCGATCGCCGAACTGCGCGGCTATGAGCCGATCTCGGCGTTGCAGCTCGAATACTCCCTGGCGGAGCGTGCCATCGAGCATGAATTCGTGCCGTTCGGGACGCGCCATGGCGCCGGCATCATGGTCTGGAGCCCGCTGGCCAGCGGGCTGTTGAGTGGCAAATACCGCCCGGCGCAAGCGGGCAATGCCGGCCGGCTCGACGGCTTCCGCAACACCACCCATCCAGGCTTCCAGAAATTTACCGAGCACAACTGGGCTGTTGTGGCGGAGTTGGAGAAGGTCGCCGCCGAGCTCGGCCGCGGCATGGCTCAGGTGGCGCTCAACTGGGTGGCGACACAGCCAGGAATTGCCACCGTCATCCTTGGAGCAACGAGGCTTTCGCAGTTGCAGGACAATCTCGCGGCGCTCGATTTCTCCATACCGCCCGCGCTTCGCCAGCGGCTGGACAAGGTGAGCGGCACGCCGGCGCCGTTCCCGCATTCCTATTTCGGTCCCGAGATCCAGGTCCGTGTCGCCGGCGGTGTCGTGACCGGCGACAAGCCGTCCGGTTATGCATTGCCGGTGGTGGTCGAAGGCGAGGCCGTTGCCATCAGCAGCAATTGATCCAAAAAGCCTGGAATTTTGCACAAGGGCGCGGCGTGACATCGCTGCGCCCTTCGTGTATCCGGTCAACCCGTCATGACAGCACCGCCGGGCGAAGCAGGAGGCCTTTTTCGCCTTCGGAGCTTGCCGCGCCGGGATTTTCGAGGAACCAGATGACGGTGAAGCCCCTCTACCGACGTGTTCTGCTGAAAGCTTCGGGCGAAGCGTTGATGGGCGAACAGCATTTCGGCATCGACGTCTCGGTCGTCGACCGCATTGCCGGCGACATCGCCGAGGCGCGCGCGCTGGGCATCGAGGTGGGTGTCGTCATTGGCGGCGGCAATATCTTTCGCGGCGTGGCCGTCGCCTCCAAGGGCGGGGACCGCGTTACCGGCGACCATATGGGCATGCTTGCCACGGTCATCAATTCGCTGGCGCTGCGCACATCGCTGAACAAGATCGGCGTCGACGCCGTCGTGCTGTCCGCGATCGCCATGCCCGAGCTTTGCGAGAGCTTTTCGCAGCGCCAGGCGACCGCCTACATGAACCAGGGCAAGGTGGTGATCTTCGCCGGCGGCACCGGCAATCCGTTCTTCACCACTGATTCGGCTGCCGCGCTCCGTGCGGCCGAAATCGGCGCCGACGCGCTGTTCAAGGGCACGCAGGTCGACGGCGTCTATTCGGCCGACCCGAAAAAGGACCCCAGCGCGACGCGTTTCGAGCGCATCAGCCACGCCGAAGTCATAAATCGCGGCCTTTCGATCATGGATACGGCTGCGATTGCACTTGCGCGCGAAAACAACATTCCGATAATCGTCTATTCGATCCACGAAAAGGGCGGTTTCGGGGATATTCTGAGGGGCGGCGGCCGCTGTACGGTCGTCGCGGACGAGTGATCCGGGGCCTGATCCCGAAGAAGGGAAGCCGGGTTTCGAAATCAGGCTCGACACGGGCCTTGCCCCGAAGCAGTGAACCCGCGGCAGACGGGTCGAGGAGACTAAAATGAGTGGTGAGTACGACGATCTCAAGCGGCGCATGGATGGGGCAATCGCGGCGTTCAAGCATGATCTGGCCTCGCTGCGGACCGGCCGCGCGTCCAGCAACCTGCTCGACGCGATCCAGGTGCAAGCCTATGGCACCACCATGCCGATCAATCAGGTGGCCAACGTCACCGTGCCGGAGCCGCGCATGATCTCGGTCTCGGTCTGGGACAAGTCGATGGTCGGCGCGGTCGACCGCGCGATCCGGGAATCCAATCTGGGCTTCAACCCGATCGTCGACGGCACCAATCTGAGGATTCCGCTGCCGGAGCTCAACGAACAGCGCCGCAAGGAGCTGGTCAAGATTTCGCACGGCTATGCCGAGAACGCGCGTGTCGCCGCGCGCCATGTGCGGCGCGACGGCATGGACTTCCTGAAGAAGGCGGAGAAGGACGGCGACATCAGCGAGGACGACCAGCGCAAGCGTTCCGACCAGGTCCAGAAACTTACCGACGAAACCATCAGCACCATCGATCATCTGCTTTCCGACAAGGAAGCTGAAATCATGCAGGTTTAGGGTTGGCCCTTGGCTGATCCGAAAGCGAGATCATGACAACGCCCGCGCATGTCGCGATCATCATGGATGGAAATGGACGCTGGGCCAAGGCGCGCGGCATGCCGAGGCTCGCGGGTCATCGCGCCGGCGTCGAGGCGCTGCGCAAGGCGGTGCGCGCCGCCCCCGGTCTCGGCATCTCCTTCCTGACCGTCTATGCTTTCTCGTCGGAGAACTGGTCGCGGCCGAAGTCCGAGGTCAGTGACCTTATGGGTCTGTTGAAGCTGTTCATCCGTCGCGACCTTGCCGAGCTGCACCAGAGCGGCGTGCGGGTCAGGATCATCGGCGACCGGGCAGGGCTGCAGGCGGACATCAGGGGACTGCTCGAGGAAGCCGAATCGCTGACGATCAACAACACCTCGCTGACGCTGGTGATCGCCTTCAATTACGGCGGGCGCGACGAGATCGTCCGCACCGCGCGCAAGCTTGCCCTGGCCGTGGCGCGCGGTGAAATCGATAGCGAGGCGATCACCGCCGAAAGCTTTGCCGGCTCTCTCGACACGCAAGGCATTCCCGATCCGGAGCTGGTCATCCGCACCAGCGGCGAGCTTCGCCTGTCCAACTTCCTCTTGTGGCAGGCTGCCTACAGCGAACTCGTCTTCCTGCCCTGCTACTGGCCGGACTTCAATCGCGAGCACCTCGCCGAGGCCTTGCGCGAATATGCCGGCCGCGAGCGCCGCTTCGGCGGACTGGACCCGCAAGACGTCGCTTCGCGACCGGCCGCGGGATGAGCAACCTTCAGCTGCGTGTGATTTCGGCGGTCGTGCTCGCCATTGTCGCCCTTGGCCTGACCTGGCTTGGCGGCCTGCCCTTCCGGCTGCTGTGCGCGGTCATGTCGGCAATGATCTTTTATGAGTGGACACGTATGTCGCGGCCCGCCGCGTCCGACGGGCTTGGTTTGCTGCCGGAAGCGCTGATGGTCATTTTCGTCGGCGCCTTGATCGCTGGCCTGTCCGCATTGTGGCTGCTGCCGCTGGTCGTGATTCTGGTTGCGATAACGGCGACCACCGCGGGAATTCGCAAGATCGGCCAGTGGGACGCTGGCGGCCTTGCCTATGCCTGCGCGTCGGGCCTGTCGCTTGCCCTGCTGCGCGATGGCGACCATTCGGGCCTCGTCGCCATCCTGTTCCTGTTCGCGGTCGTCTGGGCAACCGACATTTTTGCCTATTTCGTCGGACGCGCCGTCGGCGGGCCTAAACTGGCGCCGTCGATTTCGCCAGGCAAGACGCGCAGCGGCGCGTTCGGCGGGGCGGTCGGTGGCGTCGTCGCGGGACTTCTGCTGGCAGCCATTGCCGGCGCCGGCAACCTGGCGTTGCTCGGCCTTGTGGCGCTGGCGCTGTCAGTTGTCGCCCAAGCCGGCGACCTGTTCGAATCCTGGGTCAAACGGCGGCACGGCTGCAAGGATTCCGGCGTGCTCATTCCTGGCCATGGCGGCATCATGGATCGTGTCGACGGGCTTGTCGCGGCCGCTCTTGCCCTATACGTCATCGGTTGGATTTCTGCGGGCGCCGACCATCCGGCACAGGGGCTGTTTCCCATTTGAATGCTGTCATGCCACGATCTGGCGCCGACGTGCCTTGGATTCGCCTGGATTGATGTCACAGTCACGCCGCGACCGCGGAAGAACTTGAGGGCCTGAGTTGAACGAGATTCTTCACGCGATTTTCAGCACCGAAGGCCTCTTTCTCGGCACGCTCGTGCCGTTTCTCTTCGTGCTCACCGTGGTGGTGTTCGTTCACGAGATGGGCCACTACCTCGTTGGCCGCTGGTGCGGCATCGGGGTCAAGGCCTTCTCTATCGGCTTCGGTCCGGAGCTCATCGGCTTCAACGACAGGCATGGCACGCGCTGGAAGCTTTGCGCCATACCGCTCGGCGGTTATGTCAAGTTTGTCGGCGACATGAGCGCCACCTCCAGCCAGCCGACATCGGAAGAGCTCGAAACGCTGACCGACGAGGAACGCAAGGTTGCCTTCCACACCCAGGCGATCTGGAAGCGCGCGGCAACGGTGGCGGCCGGGCCGCTGTTCAACTTCCTGCTGGCGATCGTGGTCTTTTCCGTGCTGTTTGCCTCCTATGGGCGTTATGTCGCGGAGCCCATGGTGGCGGAGGTTACCGCGGACAGCCCGGCGGCCAAGGCCGGCATTTTGCCAGGCGACCGATTCGTCAGCGTCGACGGCAGCAAGGTCGAAACTTTCGGAGACGTGCAGCGGCTGGTTTCGGGCCGGGCCGGCGACACCATCACCTTTGTCATGCTGCGCAACGGCAAGGAGGTCACGGTGACCGCGTCGCCGCGGCTGATGGAGCAGGAGGACGCGCTCGGCAACAAGGTCAAGGTTGCGGTGATCGGCGTCGTCAACAACAAGGAACTCGGCCAGCCCCGTCTCATCACCTACACCCCCGTTGGGGCGGTCGCGGCGGCGGTTGAGGAAACGGGCCACGTCATCGAGCGCACCGGACAGTTCCTGCAACGCTTCGCGGTCGGGCGCGAGGACAAGTGCCAGCTGGGTGGCCCGGTCAAGATCGCCGACATGGCCGGCAAGGCTGCCAAACTCGGTTTCGAGTGGCTGGTGCAGCTTGTCGCGCTGCTGTCCGTGGGGATAGGCATTCTAAACCTTTTGCCGATTCCCCCCCTCGACGGCGGCCATCTGTTGTTCTACGGGGTGGAGGCCGTCATCCGCCGGCCAGTGTCGGAACGGATGATGGAAATGGCCTATCGGGCTGGTCTGCTTGTGGTGCTGTGCTTCATGGGGTTCGTGTTCTGGAACGATCTCTTTGGGTGCTGAAATCATGAAGGAATTTGGCCTGGGCATGGGCGATGTTGAGACGCCGTTTACCATGCACGGGGATATGAGTGACGCGAAAGCCACGCAACAGGGTTAAGTAAATACAAATTAACCAGAAGCCTTGCGTGTAGGGAAAATCCGGTTAATACGGTAGGGGAAATGACCGCACGTCCGGTTTTCTCGCCGTGGGGACTACGAGAAAAGGTTATTAAGCCCGATGAAGGCAGCATCCAAGTTTCTAAACGCCGCGTCAGCGGCGGCACTGTCCGCCGCTCTGGTCGTACCAGGTGCGTTCGCAGTGCAGTTCGTTGCCACATCGGCGGCCGAAGCCGCTGTCGTAAGCAGGGTTGAGGTGAGCGGCAACCAGCGTGTCGACGCCGATACCATCCGCAATTACATCACCATCAAGCCGGGCAAGGCCTTCTCCAGCTCCGATGTCGACGCCGCGGTCAAGGCGCTGTTCGGCACCGGCCTGTTCTCGGATGTCCAGATCAATCAGGTCGGCTCGACCCTGGTGGTCAAGGTTTCGGAATACAAGGTCGTCAACCAGGTGCTGTTTCAGGGCAACAAGAAGCTCAAGGACAACGCGCTTCAGGCAGCGGTTCAGCTGAAGCCGCGCGGCACGTTCTCGCAGGCCACGCTCGATTCGGACGTCGAGGCGGTCAAGGCCGCTTACAGGCGCATCGGCCGTGACGATGCCGGCGTGACCGCGCAAGTCATGGAGCTCGGCGACAACCGCGTGAACGTGGTCTTCCACGTCACCGAAGGCGATCGCACGCAGATCGCGGCAATCAATTTCGTCGGCAACAGCGCCTATTCCAGCCGCCGCCTGTCGGATGTGATCAACACCAAGCGTTCATCCTGGGTCTCGTTCATCCTGCGCGATGACGTCTATGACGAAGACAAGCTGCGCGCCGACCAGGAATTGCTGCGCCGTTTCTACTACAATCACGGCTATGCCGATTTCCAGGTCGTGTCCGCCGTCGGCGAACTCGACAATGCGACCAACAAATACACGGTCACCATCACCGTCCAGGAAGGCGATCGCTATAATTTCGGCGACATCAGCGTCGAAAGCACGATCCCGGAAGTGGACTCCAAGTCGCTGGAATCGGTGGTCGAAACCCGCAAGGGTGATGTCTACAACGCCAAGGATGTCGAAGACTCGATCATCGCGTTGACGGAAAAGGTAGCCGGTTCCGGCTATGCCTTCGCGCAGGTGACGCCGCGCGGCGACCGCAACTTCGAGAACCACACGATCTCGGTTGTCTACACGGTGGACCAGGGCACCAAGGCCTATGTCGAGCGCATCGAGATCCGCGGCAACGATCGTACGCGTGACTATGTCATCCGCCGCGAATTCGATGTCAGCGAAGGCGACGCGTTCAACCAGGTGCTCATCCAGCGCGCGAAGAAGCGCCTGGAAGACCTGAATTATTTTGACAAAGTCGACATTTCGACCGTGCCTGGCTCGGCCCCTGACCAAGTCGTGCTGGTCGTCGACGTGGTCGAGAAGTCGACCGGTGAGTTCTCGATCGGCGCCGGCTATTCGACCGGTGGCGACGCGGCCGGACCGTCGGTCGAAGGATCGATCACCGAGCGCAACTTCCTCGGCCGTGGCCAGTTCATCAAGCTGTCGGCCGGCGGCGGCAAGAACTCGCGTGACTACAGCCTGTCGTTCACCGAGCCTTATTTTCTCGGGCGGCGCATCGCTGCCGGTTTCGACATCTACAGGTCGACGCGGGAATACAACAACAACTACGACAGCGACACCACCGGCGCGACGATCCGCTTCGGGCTGCCGATCACCAACAGCATCACGACCCAGTTGGCGTATAATATCTCGCAGGAGAAATATAAGGTCGACGATAGTTGCGGTCCTACCTCCATCGGAGATCCCGACGGCAGCTGTAACATCTCACAGGCCATTCTGGACGGCATCGAGCAGAGTCCGTGGATCAAGTCTTCGGTCAGCCTGGGGCTGGTCTACAACACGATCGACGACATGAAGAACCCGCATGAGGGGATCTACGCCAACACGACCGTGGAGGTCGCGGGTCTCGGTGGCGATGCCAAATTCGTGAAGATCACCGGACGGGGCAGCATCTATCAGACGCTGTCCGAACAGCTTGACCTTGTCGGGCTCCTTTCGGGCGGGGCCGGTCATGTCGAGGGATATGGCAACGGCGACCTGCGCATCTTCGATCACTTCCAGAGCAACGACCGCATGATCCGCGGCTTTGCCTATGGTGGTATCGGCCCGGTTGCCAGCGACACCAGCGGTGACCACCTGGGTGGCACGACCTACTTCAACGCTTCGGCCGAAGCCCAGTTCCCGCTGCCGGTTGTTCCGGAGAGCTTCGGCTTGCGTGGCGCGGTGTTCGCCGATGCGGCGACGCTCTATGGCAGCAAGCTTGCGACTGGGCTGGTCGATCAAGATTCTACCGGCATGAAGTTGCGCGCCTCGGTCGGTCTCGGCCTGATGTGGGCCTCGCCCTTCGGCCCGATCCGTATCGACTATGCGATCCCGGTCAGGAAAGAGGCGAGCGACGACGTGCAGGAATTCAACTTCGGCATATCGACCCGCTTCTGATCGGCGGCCAACGATGCTCCCGGGTTTTGGATCCGGGAGAAATGTTCCGACCTAGCTGGATATAGCTTCTGGAATGACCGATCCGGTGTTCTTCGCGCCATCACGCCGGTATACGGCGGCCGAAGTCGCGAATCTGACTGGCTCGGTGCTTGTCGATTCGGGCCAATCCGACGTTTCGATCGAAGCGTTGGCGCCAGCCAGTGAAGGCGGCGCCAACGCGCTCGTCTTCGTCGATGGCAGGCGTAATTCCGCGCTGATGCCGTCGCTGCGGGCGGCTGCGGTGCTGTGTCCGGCGGAATTCGCGAACAAGGCGCCTGCCGGCATCGCCGTCCTGATCCATCCGCGGCCGCAACAGGCTTTCGCGCTGGTTGGGCGCCTGCTGTTCCCGACAGCCGCCACGCCGGGGCCGATGACTGGCGAAACCGGCGTTTCGCCGCATGCCCATGTCGACCCGACCGCGCATGTCGAAGCCGGCGTCGTCATCGAGGCCGGCGCCGTCGTCGGGCCTGGCGTCTCGATCGGCAGCGGCACCGTCATTGCGCCGAACGCCGTCATCGGACAGTCCTGCCAGATCGGCCGTGACGGATATGTCGGCCCGGGCGCCAGCATCCAGTACGCACTGATCGGCAATCGGGTCATCATCCATGGTGGGGCCAGGATCGGCCAGGACGGCTTTGGCTTTGTCGGCGGCGCCAAGGGCCCGGAACGGGTCCCGCAAATCGGACGCGTCGTCATCCAGGATGATGTCGAGATCGGCTCCAATTCCACAGTCGATCGCGGCGCGATGTCCGATACGATCATTGGGCAAGGCACGAAGATCGACAATCTCGTGCAGATCGCCCATAACGTCCGCATCGGTCGCAATTGCATAGTGGCCGGGCTTTCGGGTATTTCCGGTTCCGTGGTGGTGGGTGACAATGTCACTATGGGCGGCGGCGTCGGGCTTGCGGATCATCTGACGATTGGTACAGGTGCCAAGCTTGCCGCCAGAAGTGGATTTATGAGCAATGTTCCCGCCGGCGAGATATGGGGTGGCTATCCGGCACAGCCGATGGCGGAAGCCATGCGAGAGATAGCCATGTTGCGCACGATGGCCAGAGCACGCAAGCAGGGCAAGGACAATGGCTGACATGGTGGCGGCGACAACGCTGGAAGCGGTTGACATATTGGGGCTGATGAAGCTCCTGCCGCACCGTTACCCCTTCCTCATGATCGACCGCATCGTGGACATCGATGGTGACGACTCCGCTATCGGCATCAAGAACGTGACCATAAACGAGCCGCATTTTCAGGGGCATTTCCCGGAGCAGCCGGTGATGCCGGGCGTGCTCATCGTCGAGGCCATGGCGCAGACGGCCGGCGCCATCTGCATTCGCAGCATCGGGGCGTCGAAACCGTCGCTGGTCTATTTCCTGACCATCGACAACGCCAAATTCCGCAAACCGGTCGTTCCCGGCGACCAGTTGAAGATCCATGTCAAGAAAATCAAGAAGCGCGGCAACCTGCTCAAATTCGCCTGCGAAGCCCTGGTCGAAGGTACCAAGGCGGCCGAGGCCGAGATTTCAGCCATGATGGTCACCGGCGACTGACGATCGAGTGCCTATGAAAATCAAGACGTCAATCCATCCTTCCTCCGTCGTCGAAGGAGGCGCCCAGATCGGCCAGGGTGTGCGCATTGGGCCGTTCTGCCATGTCAGCGCCGATGCCGTGATCGGCGACGGTGTCGAACTGGTCAGCCATGTCTCGGTGATGGGCGCGACCACTATCGGGGCGTCGACCAAGGTCTATCCGATGGCGATCTTGGGCGCACCGCCGCAGAACACCAAGCACAAGGGCGGCCGCACCACACTCGTCATCGGCGCCAACTGTACCATCCGCGAAGGCGTGACCATGCATGTCGGCACCGACACCAGCCGCGGCGAAACGACGGTGGGCGACAATGGCAATTTCCTTGCCTACGCCCATATCGCCCATGATTGCGCCGTCGGCAAGAACGCCACCTTCGCCAACGGCGCGACGCTGGGCGGACACTGCGAAATCGGTGACAACGTCTATATTGGCGGCCTCAGCGCCGTCCATCAATTTGTGCGCGTTGGCGACAACGCCTTTCTTGGCGGGTGCTCGGCTTTTGTTGGTGATGTCATTCCCTATGCCATCGCGGTCGGCAACCGCGCCAGCTTGCGCGGCTTGAACATCATCGGCCTCAAGCGCGCCGGTTTGCCGCGTTCCGAAATCTATCTGCTGCGCAAGGCCTACAAGACGATCTTCGACCGCTCCCGCACCGTCGGTGAGAATATCGAGTTCGCCAAGGCCGAGTTCGCCTCGTCACCGACTGCAATGAAGATCATCGATTTCATCACCAGTCGCGGCAAGCGACACTATGCGGTGCCATCGCTCAAGGGCGGCGATGGCGACACCGATGACGAAGGCTGAGACGGCCGCGGCTGGTCTTGATCTCCCGCCTGATGCCAGGGTCGGCATCATTGCCGGCGGCGGCAGCCTGCCGGTCGAAGTCGCCGAAGGGCTGGCGGAGGGCGGACATCCGCCCGTCATCATCTTGGTCGAAGGCCAGGCCGACCGTCAGTCCGAGCTCACGGTCTATGAGCATGAAAGCCTTGCCCTGGAAGACATCGGCTCGCTGGCTGCCTTGCTGAGGCGCCGGCGGATCAGCCATCTCGTGCTTGCCGGCGAGATCAGGCGCAGGCCGCGTCTGATCGACATGCGCCCGAGCTTCGGCCTGCTGGCTGTGATATCCTCCGCCGCCATGGCGCTTGCGCGCGGCGATGACGGCCTGTTGAAGATATTGACCCGAGGCCTGGAGGCGCGCGGCATCAAGGTCGTCGGCGCGCACGAAGTCGTGCCGAAACTTGTCGCGACTGAGGGGCCGCTGACCAAGGCGGTGCCGCGAAGGTCGGACTGGCGCGACATCGAGGCGGCGCATGCAGCGGCAAAGGCCATCGGCGCGCTCGACATCGGCCAGGCCGCTATTGCGATCGGCGGTCGCGTCATTGCCCTGGAAGGCATCGAGGGCACCGGCGGTCTGCTCGAGCGGACGCAGCAACTGCGTGGCCATGGCAGGCTCGCCGGCAAAACGCGCGGCGTCCTGGTTAAATGCGCCAAGCCCGGCCAGGAACTGCGCGCCGATCTTCCCTCTATCGGCCCGCAAACGGTCGAGGCGGCGCATGAAGCCGGCCTTGCCGGCATTGCCGTCGAAGCCGGCCGCTCGTTGATCCTCGAAGGGCCGACTGTCGTTGCGCGCGCCAATGCGCTCGGTCTGTTCGTGATCGGCCTGCCGGCCGCGGGGCCTGCCCATGGCAGCTGAGAAGCCGCTGAAGATCGCGATCGTCGCCGGCGAAGAATCCGGCGACCTGCTTGGCGCCGACATCGTCCAGGCCCTGAAACGCATGACCGGGCGCGAGGTGCGCCTCGTCGGCATTGGCGGGCGGCATCTGCGGGCGCTTGGGCTGGCGCCGCTGTTCGACGGATCAGAGATCGCATTGATGGGGCTCAGCGCCATCCTGCGCGACCTGCCGCGCCTGATGCGGCGGATCAGCCAGACGGCAAGTACCGTCGCCGCTGAAAAGCCCGACTGCCTCATCACCATCGACAGCCCTGACTTTTCGCTGCGCGTCGCCAAAAAGGTTCGAGCCGCCGATCCGAACATCCCGATCGTCCACTATGTCTGCCCGAGCGTCTGGGCGTGGCGGCCGGGCAGGGCGGCGGCGATGAAGCCCTACGTCGACCACATACTGTGCATCCTGCCTTTCGAAGTGAAGGAACTCAGCCGCCTCGGTGGCCCGCCCGGCACCTATGTCGGACATCGCCTGACGCATGATCCCGGCGTACTTGGCGCGGCCAAGGCGCAAGGCCAGCCGCGCGATCTCTCGGGCGATCGTGTCAAGACGCTGCTCGTCCTGCCGGGATCGCGGCGCGGCGAAGCGAGCCGGCTTATTGGTCCGTTTGGTGAGACGGTCTCGGCATTGCGGGCGCGCGGACATCGCTTGCGCCTGCTGTTGCCGACGGTGCCGCATGTCGCTGACCTGATCAAAACATCGGTCGCTCGCTGGGATGAAAAGCCTGAGATCATCCTTGAGCCTGAGCGCAAATGGCAGGCCTTCGGCAAAGCCGATGCGGCACTGATCGCCTCGGGAACAGTGTCGTTGGAACTGGCGCTGTCCGGCGTGCCGATGATCTCGTGCTACCGGCTCGATCCGGTGATGCGCATGGTCCAGGGGCTGGTCACGGTGTGGAGTGCGGCCCTGCCCAATCTGATTGCCGACCAGATCGTGGTGCCGGAGCACTACAACCAATATGTGCGGCCGCGCTATCTGGCGCGGCAGCTCGAGGCGCTGTTTTCAGACACCGGCTACCGAGCCTGGCAGAAGGACGGCTTTGCGGAAGTGGCAAGGCGCATGGCGACCGACAGGCCCTCCGGCGATATCGCTGCGGAGGTGGTGATGGGGTGCATCAAGAGCAAGCAGTAGGCAGTGGGCAGGCCTATTCCCTACTGCCCAATCCCTATTGCCTCATCTCTTCGCAATCGGTACGTAGTCCCGCTCCGGCGCGCCGGTGTAGAGCTGACGCGGGCGACCGATCTTCTGGCGCGGATCCTCGATCATTTCCTTCCACTGCGCGATCCAACCGACCGTGCGGGCGACCGCGAACAGCACGGTGAACATGGTGGTGGGGAAGCCCAGCGCCTTCAGCGTGATACCGGAGTAGAAGTCGACGTTCGGATAGAGCTTCTTCTCGATGAAATAGGGATCGGTCAGCGCGATCTTTTCCAGCTCCATCGCGATGTCGAGCAGCGGATCATCCTTGATGCCGAGCTCGCCCAGGACCTCATGCGCCGTCTTCTGCATGATCTTGGCACGCGGATCGTAGTTCTTGTAGACGCGGTGGCCAAAGCCCATCAACCGGAACGGATCGTTCTTGTCCTTGGCACGGGCGATGAATTCCGGGATATGATCGACATGGCCGATCTCGCCCAGCATGTTGAGCGCCGCTTCGTTGGCGCCGCCATGGGCCGGGCCCCACAAGCAAGCGATCCCGGCGGCAATGCAGGCGAAGGGGTTGGCGCCCGAAGAGCCGGCGAGACGAACGGTCGAGGTCGAAGCGTTCTGCTCGTGGTCGGCGTGCAGGATGAAGATGCGCTCCATGGCGCGCGCCAGCACCGGGTTGATCTTGTATTCCTCGCACGGCACGGCAAAGCACATATGCAGGAAGTTTGCCGCGAAACCGAGATCGTTCTTCGGGTAAATGAAGGGCTGGCCGATGTGGTACTTGTAGGCCATGGCCGCGATCGTCGGCATTTTGGCGATCAGGCGCATGGACGCAACCATGCGCTGGTACGGGTCGGAGATGTCGGTCGAGTCGTGATAGAAGGCCGACAGCGCGCCAACCACGCCGCACATCACCGCCATCGGGTGCGCGTCGCGGCGGAAGCCGGTAAAGAAGCGCGACATCTGCTCGTGCACCATGGTGTGGCGCGTCACGCGGTAATCGAAATCGTCCTTCTGCGCCTTGGTGGGCAGTTCGCCGTAGAGCAGGAGATAGCAGACTTCGAGGAAATCGCCATGTTCGGCCAGCTGGTCGATCGGGTAGCCGCGATGCAGGAGGATGCCGGCATCACCGTCGATGAAGGTGATTTCCGACTCGCAGCTTGCCGTCGAGGTGAAGCCGGGGTCATAGGTGAAGGCGCCGGTGGTGCTGTAGAGCGAGGCGATGTCGATGACGTCAGGTCCGACCGAGCCGCTTCGCACCTTGAATTCGTGGGTCTTGCCGGCGAATTCGAGCGTTGCCGTGGCCTCTTGGCCGCCCACATCCAGTTTTTTCGCAGCTTCGGTCATTGCAAACTCCTTCTTGTTTCCTCATGCCGGCAAAGGCAAATTCCGCACAGCGACACGTCGAAATCACCGCAATGCGCGTCTTCGCCACCGCATTCTAGGAGGTGCGTGCCAGATTGGGCCAAGACATAATGTTGCACTGCGAAACGCGCCTTTCAATGCCAATCTTCTTGGGCCAGTTTGCTCCTAATCGATTTGATCCGCTATGCGGGCCAGGCTTTCCTCACGCCCCAGCACGGCCAGCACGTCGAATACGCCCGGCGAGGTGCTTTTGCCGGTCAAAGCAGCCCGCAACGGCTGGGCCACGGCACCAAGCTTATGGCCGCCAGCCAAGGCATAGTCGCGGATAGCGGCCTCGGCCGTGGCCGCCGTCCACTCACCCGACAGCGACTTCAAAGCTTCGTGAGCGCCGCGCAGGATCTTGCGGCCATCGTCATTGAGCAGGAGCGCCGCCTTGTCGTCGATCGGCAGCGGCCGCGCGGCAAACAGGAAGGCAGCGCCGTCGACGAGCTCGACCAGCGTCTTGGCGCGCTCCTTCAGGCCCGGAAGGGCTGCCAGCAACTGCGCCTTGTTCTTCTCGTCGAGGCGCGCCGCCATCGCCGGGCCGCCCTCCAGATAAGGCAAGGTGGCGATGAAAATGTCGAACAATTCGGAATCGGCCATGCGGCGCATATGGACGCCGTTCAACGCCTCGAGCTTAGCGAAATCGAAGCGCGCCGCGCCCTTGTTGACGTCGCCGATGTCGAACCACGAGATCATGTCCTTGATCGACATGATCTCGTCGTCGCCATGGCTCCAGCCGAGACGCGCCAAGTAATTGAGCAGGGCCTCCGGCAGATAGCCCATGGCGCGATAGGCCTCGACACCAAGCGCGCCGTGGCGCTTCGACAGTTTGGCGCCGTCGGCGCCATGGATCAGCGGGATATGCGACATCGAAGGCACGTCCCAGCCCATGGCGTTGTAGATCACGGTCTGGCGGGCGGCGTTGGTCAGGTGATCATCGCCACGGATGATGTGGGTGACGCCCATGTCGTGGTCGTCGACGACGACGGCGTGCATATAGGTCGGGTTGCCGTCCGAGCGCAGGATGATGAAGTCGTCGAGATCCTTGTTGGGGAAGCGCACCTCGCCCTGGACCCGATCCTGCACCACCGTCTCGCCCTCGGTCGGTGCCTTGATGCGGATGGCGCCCCTGACGCCGGCGGGTGCCTCCGACGGATCGCGCTCACGCCAGTGGCCGTTATAGCGTGGCGGGAGGCCCTTGGCGCGTGCTGCCTCGCGCATCGCCTCGAGCTCGGCTGAAGTCTCGTAGCTGTAATAGGCCTTGCCCAGCCGCACCAGTTCCTCGGCCACCTCACGATGGCGCGGCGCCCGCTCGAATTGGGAAACCGCATCGCCGTCCCATGACAGGCCGAGCCAGGTCAGGCCGTCGAGAATGGCTGATGTGGCCGCATCGGTCGAACGCTCCCGATCGGTGTCCTCGATGCGCAGCAGCATCGTACCGCCGGTATGCTTGGCATAGAGCCAGTTGAACAGTGCCGTGCGCGCGCCGCCGATGTGCAGATAGCCGGTCGGCGAGGGGGCAAAACGGGTGATGACCTTGTCGGACATGGAACTCTCGGAAAACGTCTGAAGCTGGGTGCGGAGGGCGCGGACTTTCGCGCTTCGCGCGTTCATGTAGCATAGGGTGTCGAGGGCGCAAGGGGCAGACCCGATGACTGGACGAGGCCGGGGCTCGGATCGGGGCGAGGGCGCCATTGTCGGCGTCAGCGAACGGTCCCTGTTTGCGACGCCTCCGGCGATCCCGCTGCCATCGCCGCTCGTGGCTGCGCCCGCAACCCAGCCGTTGCAAGCGGGCTTGCCGGCGCCAACTCCGTCTCCTGCCGCACGCAGGATCGTGCGCGCGCGCCGGCAAATCGGCCGGATATCCTTGCTTCGCCTGCGCCACGGCTTGGCCAAGGCGGCGGAGCTGGAACTTGACCGGGGCATCGCCTTCCTGCTGGTGCCGGTCTGCCTGGCGGTTGGGGCGATCGGCTACTTTTCGCTGCCGACCGAGCCCGATTTTGCAAAGCCTGTCGCGGTCATGGTGCTGGCGGCGACCTGTGCATTCGTCTCGCGTTCCTGGCCGAAAACCCATCTGTGTTTCATGGCAATGCTGTTGTGCGCGCTGGGCCTGCTCGCGGCGAAGGTCGAAACATGGCGAGCAGGAACCCGGATGCTGGGTTCGGAAATCTCGACTCAATTGACCGGCCGCGTGGTCTCGCTCGAGGAGATGGAGAGCGGCCGTATCCGGTTGACCATGGACGTGATTTCGACCGCCCGGCCGAAATTGCGCTATGCGCCGGAAAGGGTCCGGCTTTCGGCACGCAAGATACCGCCGGAAATGACCGCTGGCTCGCTTGTCACAGGCTACGCCAAACTGCTGCCGCCGACCGGCCCGGTGCGGCCGGACAGCTACGACTTCTCCTTCGACAGCTATTTCGCAGGCATCGGCGGCAGCGGCTTCTTTCTCGGCAATCCAACGGTTGTCGCTACCGACGATGGTGAGATGTCGCTGCCAGCCCGTCTTTTTTCAAGCATCGAAAACGCCCGCGAAGCCATCGCCGACCACATCAGGGGCAGCATCGGCGGCGCCGAAGGCGAGATCGCGGCGGCGCTGATCGTCGGCGTGCGCGCCGGCATTCCCGATGAAATCAACGAAGCGATGCGGCGTACCGGCATCTATCACATCATTTCCATTTCGGGACTGCATATGGCGCTGGTCGCCGGCACCATCATGGGTCTGTTGCGCGGTGCCTTCGCGCTGTTTCCAGACTTTTCCGCGCGCCGGCCGGTGAAGAAATATGCGGCCGCCGCCGCACTTTTCTCGATCGCCGCCTATCTCGTCATTTCCGGTGTCGTCGTTGCGGCCGAACGCAGCTTCATCATGCTGGCGGTGATGCTGATTGCCGTCTTGTTCGATCGCGCGGCGCTCACCATGCGCAACCTGGCCATCTCGGCGATCGCCGTTATCCTGGTTTCCCCGCACGAGGTCGTCGGCCCGAGCTTCCAAATGTCGTTCGCGGCAACCGCGGCCCTTGTTGGCGCCTATGCCGGCTGGGCGGACCACCGCGCTGGTAAGACGAGGCCACCGTCGCCAAAGCGGTCACTACCCGGGTTCCTGACGCGAAAATTCCTGCTGGCGACAGGTGGATTGGCCATGACCTCCATCATTGCCGGCAGCGCGACGGCGCTGTTTGCCATCTGGCATTTCCAGCGCGTATCGCCGCTCAGCCTGTTCGCCAATCTGGCCGTCATGCCGATCGTGTCGGTGGTCGTCATGCCTTTTGCGGTCCTCAGTTCGCTGGCGATGCCCTTCGGCGCCGACGGCCCGTTTCTCTACGTGATGGGCAAAGGCCTGACAGCGATGATCGCCGTATCGTCATGGATATCGGAGCGCTCGCCAATCGATGGGGTAGGTCTGATCTCGCAGCAATCCGTGCTGCTGGTGGCCGTCGCGCTGGTCATCGCGACGATGGCGACGACCTGGCTGCGGCTCGCGGCACTGCCATTCGCACTTGCCGGTCTGTTGACTGTGTCGGACATACGCACGCCCGATGTGCTGATCTCGGAAGACGCACGGCTGGTCGCACTGCCGATAGGCAATGGCGAACTGGCCGTCAACCGGGAACGTCCGAACGAATTCGCGGCCGACAACTGGAAACGCGCTCTGGTCTCCGAAACAATCGTCAAACCGGAAATGTTCGACAAGGCGGACGGGCAATTCGATATTGCCGCTCCCACCGACCTGCCGCAGGGATCGCCGTTCTATTGCCGCGAAGGCCTTTGCCTTGCCAGGCACCCTTCCGGCGCGATCGTCGCCTATGTCGAGGATCGCAAGAACACCTGGAAAGCCTGCGCCTTCGCCGACCTGATCGTCGTCAATGACGCGACCGCCTATGACGCCTGCCACAATCCGCTGGTTGTCGTCGTCACGAAACGGCAGCTCGCCCGCAAGGGAAGTGCTGCCGTCTTCTTCGATCCCCAGTCGGCCACAACCCCGGCTGTGATCGAATTCGCTGTCGACGGACCATACCGGCCCTGGCACGAGCAGCGAAAATTCTCACGCGAGGCGAGGGGGCTGCCGCCCTATAAGAGGGGGCTGCCGCCCTATAAAAAGCCAGACAAGTCCGATGGCAAACCGGCTCAGTAGCGCCTGATCAGCCCGACCAGCTTGCCTTGTACCTTGACTCTGTCCGGCCCGAAAATGCGCGTTTCGTAGGCTGGATTGGCGGCTTCGAGCGCGATCGAGGCGCCTTTACGGCGGAACCGCTTCAGCGTCGCTTCCTCCTCGTCGACCAGCGCCACGATGATTTCGCCCGGACTTGCCGTGTTGGCATTGCGGATGATGACCGTGTCGCCGTCGAAGATACCAGCCTCGATCATCGAGTCACCCTTGACCTCCAGCGCATAGTGCTCGCCGCCCATGATCATATCCGGCGGCACCGAGATCGAATGCGTCTGATGCTGGATGGCATCGATCGGCACACCGGCGGCGATACGGCCCATGACCGGGATGGACACGGCTGAAACCACATCGTCGTCATTGCCGGCCGCGGGCAGACGCGAAGGCGCCGTTGCCGGCTTGAGCTGGCGGCCAAGATTGTTTTGACCAAGGCTGCCCTGGATGACGCTGGGCGAAAATTTCTTTGCCGCGTTCAGGCCGGGCGCGATCGAATCCGGCAGCCGCAGCACCTCCAGCGCGCGCGCCCGATTGGGTAGCCGGCGAATGAAGCCGCGTTCCTCCAGCGCCGTGATCAGGCGATGAATCCCGGATTTGGAGGCAAGATCGAGCGCTTCCTTCATCTCGTCGAAGGAGGGCGGTATCCCGCTTTCCTTGAGCCGTTCGTGGATGAACATCAGCAGTTCATGTTGCTTGCGTGTCAGCATGGCGGCCCCCAAGGCATTGAACGAAGGTCTGAACCAGAATCGAAAAAACAAACCCAGAACAAACACTATCTGTTCCAGTTGTGTTCCGCAACCGTTTAAAGTTTAATGAATTTGTTAAGGCTGCGGATGTTTTTTGTCCGCTACGGCGGGCAGAAGCCGACCTTTTCCGCCATCGGCAGGCCCATTGAAATCGTTATGGTTAATGGCCTGTGGCCCATCCGCTCCCGAGTTTGGCGTCAGCCGTTCGGAAGGCTTTCCCCGGGCGGATTGTATAATTTATCGGTCCATTATTCGCGGAACGAAACGAAACCAAAACGCCAACGACTGGCAGCTTCGGGGCAGCGATGGACCCAGGCGTCCGGCCCCACTCCGACCAACGCGTGCGAATAGGTGTCGCGGAAGCGCCGGAGTCATCCCGAACCAGCTTTCAAGCTGCCGGCGCGGGCGGCGTATTTGGTCGCGCCGCTGTCTTCGCTGTGGACATAGACGTGCAGGGTGTAGCCGATATGGGCCACCATCAGCGCCTTGGCCCGCTCGACGTCACGATCGAGTGCCGCTTCCATGATCGCGGTATGGTGTTCGATCGCAATCGCTTCGCGCAGCGCCTCCATCGCCTCTTCGTAGCCATCCTTGAGGCCGGCCGCGGCCCGCAATGTCGGCGCCAGACCAAGAAAGCGATGATGCCGGCGCAATTGATCCGAGATCGTCGAGCGGAAACGCAACAGCCAATCGCATGTGGCGGCACTCAGCAGCGCCGCATGGAAAGCCTCGTGATTCTCGTCCCATTTGTCGACCGCCGCATCCGACGGATCGTCGACGGCGGTCTTGCAACGGGAGAGCCGGTAGTGGGCGGTGACCACGGCATCTTCCCATTCCTTGCCGCCTTTCTCCATCGATTCGAGGAACAGGGGGATCTCGACCACCATCCTGGCGCGCGCCAGGTCCTCCAGTTCGGCCCGCGACACCCGAGCCACGGTAAAACCGCGATTGCTGATGGCGGTGACCAGGCGTTCGGCCTCAAGCCGCGACAAGGCTTCGCGCAATGGCGTCCAGCCGACTCCATAGGTGCCGCGCAGTGCACTCAGTTTGAGCGGGGCGCCGGGCATGAGGCGCGTGGTCAGGATATCGCGCCGCAACAGCTGATAGGCTGCCTCCGTCTTTGTGGAGCTCGTTTGATCCTGCATCGCGGTCCATCCGTCGTCTGGCAGGGAAAATTATATATGATGTAGGGGCATGGCAAGAATTATATATAATGTTTGACACAAGCCGGCGGACTGACCATGATCGTTTGCAGTAGCCGCGCTGCAAGCGGCGCTGATCAAATCTGGGAGGAAATGATGTTGAAGTCGAAATCCGCTTGGTTGTCGGGTTTGTTCATGGCTAGCGCGTTGATGGTGAGCGCCGGCAGTGCCGCCGCCGACCAGATACGCATCGGCATTGCCAATTTCGGCGAGCACCCCCAGCTCAATGCCGCCATAGCCGGCTTCAAGAAGGCGCTGACGGACAATGGCTTCGTCGAGGGCAAGGACGTCGTCTATACGGAAAGCCATACCAATTTCGATGCATCGCTGGTGCCGCAGATGATCGCCAAGCTGCAGGCGGAGCAGCCCAAGCTGATCTACACCATCACCACGCCGGTCTCGCAGATCGCCAAGAAGGCGCTCGCCGGTTCCGGCATTCCAATCGTCTTTGCCGCGGTCACCGATCCAGTGGCGGCCAAGCTGGTGCCGTCGTGGGATTCAGGTGACGAAGGCATGACCGGCGCCAGCGATCTGCAGGACGTCGCCGCGGTGATGGCCTTCACCAAGAAGCTGCTGCCGAACGCCAAGCGCTTCGGCGTGCCTTACAATCCGGGCGAGGCCAATGACGTTGCCTTGGTCGAAAAGATCAAGGCGGCGGCGCCCGCCGCTGGTTTCGAGGTGGTGGAGGTCGGCATCGACAACGTCAATGACATCCAGCAACGTATCGCTTCGCTCGCCGGCAAGGCCGACGTCATCTACGGCCCGGCCTCGAACCTGATCCAGCCGGCGATCGCCGCTGTCTCCGCCGCCGCCCGCCAGGCCGGTATCCCGGTCGTCAACTCCGATGACAGCGCGGTCCGCAACGGCACTGTGCCGGCGAGCTTCGCGGTCAATTACACGCAGGTTGGCATCAACGCCGGCGACATCGCCGCAGAGATACTCAAGGGCAAGGATCCCAAGACGATCGCGCCGTCGCGCCCGGCCTACAAGGATCACATGGCAACGATTTCCCGCAAGGCGATGGCCGCGTTCGGCATCGAGATACCGGCCTCGATGGCAGATTGCGGCTGCATCGTCGACTGACATCAGGCTGCATGAAGGTGACGGCGCGGGCGCCGTCACTTTTCATGTCAGGGAGGAACGATGCTCGAGATCCGATCCGCGCGCAAAGTATTCTACAGGGGCCAGGCCGACGAGAAGATCGCGCTGGACGGCCTCAGCCTGTCATTGGCGACTGGCGAGTTCGGCATCGTCATCGGCTCCAACGGGGCGGGCAAGAGCAGCATGCTCAACGCCATTTCCGGCGCTCTGATCCTCGATACCGGCAAGATCCTGATCAACGGCGCCGACGTGACAAATATGCCCGTGCACAAGCGTGCCGCAAGATTGGCGCGGGTCTTCCAGGATCCGATGCGCGGCACCGCCGCCAGCATGACGGTGGCGGAAAACATGCTGCTGGCTGATTTGCGCAGCAGCAAGCGCACCTTGCGCCAGGGGCTGAACCCCACCCGGCTCGCGTCCTACAAGGAACGCCTGTCGATACTGGGCCTCGGCCTTGAAAACCGCCTGGACACCCGCGTCGACCTGCTTTCGGGTGGGCAGCGGCAGTCCCTGTCGCTGATCATGGCGGTCGGCGGATCGCCCGACTTGCTGCTACTCGACGAACATACCGCGGCGCTCGACCCGCGCACGGCCGAGATCATCATGCAGGCAACGGTGCGCGCTGTCAGCGCGCTGAAGCTGACGACTTTGATGGTGACCCACAACATGCAGCATGCCGTCGACTACGGCAGCCGGGTGATCATGCTCGACGCTGGCCGCGTCCTCCTGGAGGTCACAGGCGAAGAGAAGGCGAGGATCACGGTTATCGATCTGATCGGCCATTTCTCAGTCAAGACCGACCGCATGTTGCTGGCGAGCTGATCGTCATGGGCTTTATTCAGGACGTTCTCACCAGCTTCGTCGCGATCATGCCGGTCACGCTGGCGCAAAGCCTGATCCTGGCCTTTGTCGTGCTCGGGATCATGATTCCGTTTCGCATGCTGAATTTTCCCGATCTCACCAGCGAGGGCGCCTTTCCGCTGGGCGGCTGCATCTGCGGCGTCCTCCTTGCCGCCGGCGCATCGCCGTTGGTCGGCATCGCCGCCGCCCTCGTTGCCGGCTTCGCGGCGGGCTGCTGCACCGCCTTCATCCATCTGCGCTTCCGCATCCACACGCTTCTGGCGGGCATCCTTATGATGACGATGCTCTACAGCATCAACCTTCGCATCATGGGCAAGTCCAATCTCTCGGTCTTCGGCTCGCCGACGGTGTTCGACTGGGTGCCGTTCGCTCGGCCGGGTTTTCCCGCCAGCAAGATCGTCGTCGCCGGCCTTCTCGCGCTGATCGCCTTGATGCTGCTCTACATGTTCTTCAGGACCGAGAAGGGGACGGCCGTGCGTGCCGTGGGCGCCAATCCCGACATGGCCGAGGCGCAAGGCATCAATGTCTGGGCCGCGACCATAGGCGGCGTCGGGCTGGCGAGCGCGTTTTCGGCTTCAAGCGGCGCGCTGATGGTGCAGTCGCAGGGATTTGCCGACGTCAATATGGGATTGGGGATCCTCATCAACGGCCTTGCCGCGCTGATGATCGGCGAGGCCGTCGTCGGCAAGCAGACGGTCTGGCGCCAGCTGCTGGCGCCCTTCGCCGGCGCGATCATCTACTACCAGCTGGTGTCGTTCTGCCTTGCCGCCGGCATGCCGCCGCCCGACCTGAAGCTTGCCACGGGTCTGTTCGTGCTCGCCATGCTTGCCTTGCCCAGCCTCAAGCGTAGCCGCGGGTCCGCGCCGGCACGCGAAGCGATCCGTGAATAACCAGGGAATGTCACAAATGATGCGTGCGCCGCTCGATTTCGCAGCCGTCGAGGCCATGGATGCGGCGGACCCGCTGCGTGCCATGCGCGACCGGTTCATTTTGCCGGAAGGCGTCATCTATCTCGACGGCAATTCGCTTGGGGCCGCGGCACCCGCCGTCTTCAACGAGCTACAGAACGCCGCCACCCAGGAATGGGCGCAGGATCTCATCCGCGCCTGGAATACTGCCGGCTGGTTCGACATGCCGCTGGCACTTGGCGACCAGCTCGGACGGCTGGTCGGCGCCGCGCCCGGCCAGACCGTGGTGTGCGATACGACCTCGATCAATATCTACAAGGTGCTGCATGCCGCACTCGGCATGCGGCCGGACCGGTCGGTCATCGTCGCCGAGGGCGACAGCTTTCCAACCGATCTCTACATGGCCGAAGGCGTGGCCTCGACGCGACCCGGCACCGTCTTGCGGCTCGAGGGCGTCGACGCGCCGACCATTGAGGAACTGATCGACGAGCGTGTCGCCGTCATCCTGGTCAACCATGTCAATTACAAATCCGGCCAGCTGCGCGACATGGCGGCACTGACATGCAAGGCCCATCAGGTCGGCGCGCTGATCGTCTGGGATCTCTGCCATACCGCCGGCGCCTTGCCGGTCGAACTCGACAGCGCCAATACCGATTTCGCCATCGGCTGCACCTACAAATATCTCAATGGTGGTCCGGGCGCGCCAGCCTTTATCTACGCCGCCACGCGTCATCACGACAAAGTCCAGCAGCCGCTCAGCGGTTGGTGGGGCCACGCGCGGCCCTTCGCCTTCGAGCAGGGTTATGCGGCCGGCAGCGGCATCCGTCGCTTCCTGTGCGGCACGCAACCGGTCTTGTCGATGCGGGCGCTCAAGGGGGCGCTGGATATCTGGGACGATGTCGACATGGCGGCGGTGCGCAACAAGAGCATCGCGCTCACCGACCTGTTCATCCAACTCGTCGAGACCAGATGCAGCGCCTACGGCCTGGAGCTGGAAAGCCCGCGCGATGGCAAGCAGCGCGGCAGCCAGGTTTCGTTCCTCCACCCCAACGGCTACCAAGTAATGCGGGCGCTGATCGAACGCGGCGTGATCGGCGATTTCCGTGCGCCATCGACGATCCGCTTCGGCTTCACGCCGCTCTATGTCGGTTACGCCGATGTATGGCAGGCGGTCGAGGTGTTGGAAGATATCTTGCGCACCGGCGCGTGGAAGGACGCGCGCTTCGCGGTCAAGACCGCGGTGACCTGAAAAGTCGGCGCAATTCCAGGAAGAGTGCCGCGCCGTTTTCCAGTCCGCACCAAGGAGCTCAGAGCCGGGTACGGACGTTCCAGAGTTCCGGAAACAAGACGACCTCGAGCATCTTCTTGAGATAGGAGGCACCGGATGTGCCGCCGGTGCCGCGCTTCAGGCCGATGATGCGCTCGACCGTGGTGACGTGGTTGAAGCGCCATCGGCGGAAGTAGTCCTCGAAGTCGACCAGTTTCTCGGCCAGTTCATAGAACATCCAGTAGCGCTGCGGATCGCGGTAAATGGTCTGCCAGGCGACGAGGACCTCTTCGTTTTCGCTGCGCGTCTCTCGCCAGTCCGTGCGCCTGGCATCGGCGCCGATGTCGAACCCGTTGCGTGCCAGAAGCAGCAGCGCTTCATCGTAGAGCGACGGCTGGGTCAGGATTGCCTCCAGCCTGTCCGTAAGGTCCGGCCGGTGCTTGTGCGGCCCGAGCATGGCGAGGTTGCGATTGCCGGCCATGAATTCGATGGCGCGATACTGCCAGGACTGGAAACCCGAGGACTGGCCGAGCGCGTCGCGGAAGTCGGTGTATTCGCTGGGCGTCATCGTGCGCAGCACGTCCCAGGCGTTGTTCAGCTGCTCGAAAATGCGGGCGACGCGCGACAGCATCTTGAAGCTCGGTTCGAGGCGGTCGGCACGGATCGAGCGGATCGCGGCGCCAATCTCGTGCAAGGCGAGCTTCATCCAGAGTTCCGATGTCTGGTGCTGGATGATGAACAGCATCTCGTCATGCGCCGACGACAGCGGCGCCTGCGCGTCGAGTACTTTCTCCAGGTGCAGATAGTCGCTGTAGGACATGCGTTCGTTGAACGACATCTGTGCGCCTTCGGACGCCGGATCGTAGGGCTCGCTCAATTGACTTTCTCCGTGCGCAGGCGGAAGCGCTGGATCTTGCCGGTCTGGGTCTTGGGCAGCGCGGCGATGAATTTGACCGATCGAGGGTATTTGTAAGGCGCGATGGTTGCCTTGACGTGGTCCTGCAGGCGCTTGACGGTCATTGCGTCCGGCGAAACACCTTGCACAAGCACGACATGCGCCTCGACGATCTGGCCGCGCTCGCCATCCTCGGCGCCGATGACAGCGCATTCGGCGACATCGGGATGCGAAAGCAGCGCCGCCTCGACCTCGGGTCCGGCGATGTTGTAGCCAGCGCTGACGATCATGTCGTCGGAACGCGCGGCAAAGTGAAAGAAGCCGTCCTCGTCCTGCGTGAAGGTGTCGCCGGTGAGATTCCAGCCGTCGCGCACATAGTCCTTCTGCCGGTCATCGGCCATGTAGCGGCAGCCGGTTGGCCCGCGCACCGCCAGCCGTCCGGTCTCGCCACGCGGCACTTCGCGCATGTCGTTGTCGACGATGCGCGCCTCGTAGCCGCCGACCGGCTTGCCGGTCGAAGCGGGCTTCCTGTCGTCAAAGCGGTTGGAGACGAAGATGTGCAGCATTTCCGTGGCGCCGATGCCATCGAGGATCGGCTTGCCGGTCTTTCGTGTCCACTCTTCGAAGACCGGAGCCGGCAAGGTCTCGCCGGCGGAAACGGCAACACGCAGCGATGACAGGTCGGCACCCTCATCCATGGCCTTCAGCATGGCGCGGTAGGCGGTCGGCGCGGTGAAGGAAATGGTGGCTTTGTAGCTCTCGATAATGTGGATCATGTTGGGTGGCGTCGCCTGTTCCAGCAGGGTCGCCGCCGCGCCGAAGCGCAGGGGAAAGATGGCCAACCCGCCAAGACCGAAGGTGAAGGCGAGCGGCGGCGAGCCGACGAAGATGTCGTCCGGCGTCACCTGCAGGACTTCGCGGGCGTAGGCATCGGCGATGATCAGCAGGTCGCGGTGGAAATGCATCGTCGCCTTCGGCACGCCCGTCGTGCCCGAGGTGAAGCCGAGCAGGGCGACATCGTCGCGGCCGGTGCTGACGGCGGTGAAGGTGACGGGCTTGTCGAGGGCGGCGCGGTCGAGCTCGGCATCATGGTTGGCGGTGCCGTCGAAGCCGATCACCTGCTTCAGGAACGCGCTGTCCTTGGCGCAGGCGGTCATCTCGTCCATCAGCCTGGTGTCGCAGAGCGCGATCGTGATCTCGGCCTTGTCGACGATCTTTGTGAGTTCGCCGGCACGCAGCATCGGCATGGTGTTGACGACGACGGCGCCGACCTTGGTGGCGGCCAGCCAACAGGCGACCATGGCTGGGTTATTGGCGGAGCGGATCAACACCCGGTTGCCCGGCTTGACGCCATAATTCTCGACCAGCGCGTGGGCGAGCCGGTTCGTCCAGTCGGACAGTTCCTTGTAGGTGCGGCGGCGGCCATTGCCGATCAGGGCGGTGTGGTCGCCGAGACCCTTCTCGACCAGCCGGTCGGTCAATTCGACACCGGCGTTGAGATGTTCGGGGTAGTCGAAGCCGTCGAGCAGGAAGTCGGGCCATTGTTCGGGCGGCGGCAGATGATCGCGCGTGAACGTGTCGGTATGCGCTGAAGGCCCAAGCATGTCGCCGCTGTCCCTGTCTGCTGCCCGGCCAGCGTGGGGGCACCTGGCCGGAGGCGGTGGATCTGAATTCCCATCTTTCGCGGAAGGCTTCGTGCAGCCGGCTACACCTTGTCGACCATGTCGCCGGAAAGGTGACGATTGGCAGATTCGGACAGCACAGCGGACCTCCCATTGTCGACTGTTCCGCAGGCAGGATCGCACCAGTCGAAATTTGTTTCAAGCCTAAAATGTTTTTGCCGGAGCATTGACGCATGACATGGCGGCGGCCATTGCTAGTGCAGAAACGATGCCGCTTCGGGGGAGGGTGCCGATGCCAGACCATCGCATTGCCGACTGGGACAATGCCTACGCCAACGGCGCCAATATCGCCGGCAGTGACCGTTGGCCGGCCGCATGGGCGGAACCCGCGCAGGCGTTCCGCGATGCGCTATCGGCACAGGGCCGGGCACGTATCGACATTGCCTATGGCGATCGTCCGCGCAACCGCTTCGACCTCTTTCTGCCCAAGGCCGCGCCGAGGGGCCTAGTGGTGTTCATCCATGGGGGCTATTGGATGGAGACCGACAAGAGCTTGTGGTCGCACCTCGCCGGCGGCGCGGTCGACAGCGGTTTTGCCCTGGCTATGCCGTCCTACACGCAGTGCCCGGACATACGCATCGCCGGCATCGTCACCGAAATCGGGGGGGCTATCAGCAGGGCCGCGGCAATGGTCGACGGGCCATTGATTCTGACCGGACATTCGGCCGGTGGACATCTCGCCAGCCGCATGGTGACCGTGACCACGCCTTTGGCTGCTGATGTCGCGCGGCGCATACGCCATGTCGTTTCGATTTCAGGCTTGCATGATTTGCGCCCGCTGATGCGCACGGACATGAACGCGACGCTGAAAATCGATGAGCATGAGGCGCAGATGGAAAGCCCGGCACTCCTGCGCCCCCTGGATGGTGTCCGTATCACCTGCTGGGCCGGCGGCGGGGAGCGTTCCGAGTTCTTGCGCCAGAATGCGTTGCTGGCCAACATCTGGACCGGACTTGGCGCAATTACCAACGCCGTGGTCGAACCGGATCGGCATCATTACGATGTTGTCGATGGCCTTGCCGATCCAGCGCACGCCTTGACGCGGACTTTGATCTCGGAATAGCCGAGATTATTTTTGTCCTGTTATCAGCTATTTATGAGATAATTCTTCAACGCAACATCAGAACGCTGCAAGGGTCTCCGGCAACAGATGCGGGAGCAAAAGGCGCGCGCACGACCAATCCGTTGGCATCGGCAAGCATCCTCAGCATTGAAGAATCCTGGATGCCGAACGGCGTCGCCACCAACCCGCTGCCGTCTTCCCGGACCACCGCCCGCACATAATCCTGGCGCAGATCGTTGGCCGCCATTGCGGCGCCCAGCCGCGCCTGGCGGATATCCTGACGATGATCGCGACCGCCGAGCCTTGCCAGAAGCGGCTTCAGGAACAATTGCGAGCAGACCAGGCTTGCCACCGGATTGCCGGGCAGGCCGATGCATCTGACATCGCCGAGGCGCCCGAACATCAGCGGCTTGCCAGGACGCATGGCGATCTTCCAGAAGCCGAGGGTCATGCCTTCGCTGGTCAGCACGTCATGGGTAAGGTCATGGTCGCCCACCGAGGCACCGCCCAGCGTGACGATAACATCGGCGCCGGCGGCCACCGCTTTCCTGACCAGGGCGGCGATGGCGTCCTTGCGGTCGGCGGCGATTCCGAGATCGAGCGCGCGGGCACCGACCGACTGTGCTGCCGCGGCGACGCCATAAGCGTTGGACGAGATGATCTGGTCCGGCCCGAGTTCGCTGCCGGGCTGCAACAGTTCGTCACCGGTGGCGATGATGGCGACCAACGGCCGTTTCACCACGCTCACTCGGGGGTGGTTGGCCGATGCCGCCAGCGACAGTGCAGCCGGGTCGAGCAAACGCCCCTTCTCCAGCAGCACGTCGCCCTTGGAAAAATCGAGGCCGACGCGGCGGATGTTGCGCCACTCGGCGGTGGGCTCGAACACTTCGATGTTGCCACCGCCGAGATCCCTGACATTCTCCTGGATGACGATGGTATCGGCACCATGAGGCAGCGGTGCGCCGGTGAAGATGCGCACGGCTTGTCCTTGGCCGACCGCGCCGTCAAAGCCACGCCCGGCCGGCGCTATCCCGATCACCGAGAGTTTCGACGGCACCGACGCCACGTCGGCGACTCGCACCGCATAGCCGTCCATGGCAGAAGCGTTGAAGGGCGGCTGGGTGCGAAGCGCCACCACCGCTTCGGCCAGCACACGATCGACAGCCTCGATGAGGGGGACGCTTTCGCCGGCCAGCGGCACGGCGCCGTCGAGGAGGCGTTCGAGCGCCTCGGCGACCGGAACCAGCACCATCAGGCACCTGCCTTGTAGTCGCCGGACTTGCCGCCGGTCTTTTCGGCCAGCCGGATACCGGAGATGACCATGGCGCGGTCCACCGCCTTGGCCATGTCGTAGATGGTCAGGCAGGCCACGGACGCGGCGGTCAATGCTTCCATCTCGACGCCGGTCTTGCCGGTAACGCGCGCCAGCGCCGTGACTCTGAGGCCGGGCAGAGCATGGTCTGGCTCGATGTCGACGGAAACCTTGGTCAGCAGCAGAGGGTGGCAGAGCGGGATCAACTCATGCGTCTTCTTGGCCGCCATGATGCCGGCGATGCGCGCGGTGCCAAGCACGTCACCTTTCCTGGCGTTGCCGGCGAGAATGGTCTTCAATGTCTCGGGCTGCATGGAGACGAAGCCTTCGGCGATCGCGGTGCGCGTCGTCTCTTCCTTGTCGCCGACATCGACCATGTTGGCCTCGCCCTGCGCGCCAAGGTGCGTGAGGTTGGCCACGATCAGATCGCCTCGGCTACTGCCTTGCCCGTCAGGAGCAAGCGCGTCGCGGCGGCGACGTCCTGTTGCCGCATCAGACTTTCGCCGACGAGAAAGGTGCCGATGCCGCTCTTTTGCATCCTGAGACAATCGTCATGGGTGAAGATGCCGCTCTCGCTGACCAGCAGGCGATCGGCAGGTACCATGGCCGCCAGCCGCTCGGAGGTCTCAAGGCTGGTCTCGAACGTTCTCAGATTGCGGTTATTGATGCCGATCAGCCGCGACGACAATTTCAACGCGCGCTCCGTCTCGGCCTCGTCGTGGACCTCGATCAGCGCATCCATGCCGAGTTCGAACGCGGTCGTTTCCAGCTCATGCGCCAAGTCGTCGTCAACACTGGCCATGATGATCAGGATAGCGTCCGCGCCCCAGGCGCGAGCTTCATGGACCTGGTAGGAATCGAACAGGAAATCCTTGCGTAGCGCGGGCAGGGCGACGGCTGCCCTTGCCCTGGTGAGGAATTCCGGCGCCCCCTGAAAGGACGGCTCGTCCGTCAGTACGGAAAGGCAGGCGGCGCCGCCTTTCTCATAGGCCTTCGCCAATGCCGGCGGATCGAAGTCCGCACGGATCAGCCCTTTGGAGGGACTTGCCTTCTTGATTTCGGCGATCAGGGCGAAATCGCCGGATTTGCGTTTCGCGTCGAGCGCCGCGAGAAAGCCGCGCGGTGCGTCGGCGTCTTTTGCGTGCGCCTTGATCTCTGCCAGCGGTACGCGTGCCTTGGCGGCGGCTATCTCGTCGCGCTTGTAGGCTTCGATCTTGCGCAGAATGTCAGACACGGTTCACCCGTTCGAAATTTCGACCAGCCGGTCGAGCACCTGCAGCGCCCGGCCGCTGTCGATCGCCTGCGCGGCGATGGCGATGCCGTCACCCAGCGTCGTCGCCTTGCCCGCAATCACCAGTCCGGCGCCGGCGTTCATCAACACTGTGTCGCGGTAGGCGCCGGCGGCGCCGCCCAGCATGTCGCGCAAAGCTTTGGCATTGTAGGCGGCGTCACCACCGCGCAGCTCGTCCTTGGTATGGCGCTTCAGTCCAACCTCTTCAGGGGTCAGCGTAAAGCTGCGTATCTCGCCGCCAACCAGTTCGGCAACCTGCGTCTGCCCGGTGGTGGTGATCTCGTCATAGCCGTCGCCATGGGCGACCCAGGCGTGCTCGGTGCCGAGCGCCTTCAGCGTCTCGGCCACCGGCATGATCCATTCCGGCAGGAACACGCCGACCATCTGCCGCTTCACCCCCGCCGGATTGGACAGGGGACCGAGCAGGTTGAAGATGGTGCGGGTGCCGAGCTCGACGCGTGTGGGGCCGACATGTTTCATCGCCGGATGGTGTGCGGGGGCGAACATGAAGCCGACGCCTGCCTCACGAATGCAACGGCCGATGAACTCGGGCGAGAGGTCGATCTTGACGCCGAGCGCGATCAGGACATCGGCCGCACCGGTCAGCGAGGACAGGCCGCGATTGCCGTGCTTGGCGACCGGCACGCCACTGGCCGCAATGACGAAGGCTGATCCTGTCGAGATGTTGACCGAGTGCGAATTATCGCCGCCGGTGCCGACGATGTCGATGGCGCCGTCAGGGGCATCGACGCGCAGCATCTTGGCACGCATCGTGGCGACAGCGCCTGAAATCTCGCTGACCGTCTCGCCGCGCACGCGCAGCGCCATCAGGAAGCCGCCGATCTGCCCTGGGGTCGCATCGCCCGACATGATGATGTCGAAGGCCTCGCACGCCTCCTCGAAGGACAGGGCGGTGCCGGTCGCGACCTTGGCGATATGGGTTTTCAGCGCGCTCATCTTGTCGAGGCTTGGGCAACGGCGGCCTGGTCGATGCGGACATCGTATTGCGTCTGCAACTGCGCCACCAATTGGTCGAGCAGGTCGTCGGACATGCCGGAGGTGAATGATTTCTGCGCGTCGTCCGGCACCGAGCTGGCGTCGGCGCCTGCCGGTTCGAACACTTCGGCGACCTTGAACAGGATCTGGCCGTCGCCCGTGGGCGAGGGGATCAAGCCGGTGCCGCCTTCGCCGACGCCGAACATCACGGCGGCGCCCTCCTTGCCGAAATCGGCATCATCGGCTTCGCGCTTCAGGCCGCGCTTGGTCTGCTTTTCCAGCTTGAGTTCACTGGCGATGACATCGAGCGTGGCGCCGGCCTTGAGCCGCTTCTCGAGTTCGTCCGCCTTGGCGGCGAGCCGCTTGGTGGTCTCGGCAGCCGTCCAGTCGGCGACCACCCTCTGGCGCACCTCATCAAGAGTGCGGTCGCGAGCCGGTGTGATCGAACCAACCTCATAGAAGACGAAGCCGTTGTCCGCCGTGGTCAGCGCTTCGTTTTCGGTGTTGGGTTCGGCATCAAAGACGGCCTTGATCAGCGACGGCGATTCCGGCAGGTCCTTGACGATGGTGCCATCGGGCCTCAGGCCATTGCGATCGATGGCGTCGATGGTGATGTCCTTGAGCTTCAATTTGGCGGCCGCGTCGGCCAGCGAACTGCCCGATGCACGGGTGTCCTCATAATTGTCGTGCACATCCAAAAGGATGCGGCTTGCCTCACCCAGCGCCAGGTCCTTGCGGATCTGGTCGGACACTTCGGCAAGCGGCTTCACCACCTCGGGCTTGATCTCGGTCACGCGCAGCAGCACTGGACCGAAGGTGCCCTGAACGACCTGGCTGACTTCATTGGCGTTGAGCGCGAAGGCGGCATCGGCAACCGCCTTGTCGGCGATCTTGTCCTTGGCGAGCGTGCCAAGCAGGATATCGGCCGGGGTCTTGCCTTCGGCGGTCACCAGCTTGTCGAAGGTGGCACCGGCCTTGAGCGAATCGAGCGCTGCCTTCGCGGCATCCGGCGTCTTGAACACAAGCTGCTCGATGGTGCGCATTTCCGGTGTGGTGTAGCGCGCCTTGTTCTTGTTGTAGTCGTCACTGACCTGCTGGTCGGTGACCGCGGTCGTATCCATGATGTCCACCGGTTCCAGGCGGACATAGGAGAATTTGCGGTACTCAGGTGCGGCGTAGGTTTTCTTGTTCGCCTCGAAATAAGCCTGGAGCACGCTGTCGCTCGGCGCCTCGATCGGCTCGACCAGCGTCTTTGGCAATGTCAGATAGTCGACGGTGCGGTCTTCGCCGCGGTAGAGCGCGACCGCCTTGAAGAACGTGTCCGGGGCTTTGAGGCCGTCCGAGACAGCCTCGACGATCTGCTGGCGCACCGCCACCTGGGCGCGGTTCTTCAGGTAATCCTCGGGCCGCATGCCGACCTCGTGCAGCATGTAGTCGAATGTCCGCCGGTCGAACTGACCGCCAGGGCCCTTGAACGCCGGATCTTCGCGGGTGAGTTCAGCCAGCCGGTCCTTGGAGAGGCCGAGGCCCAGCTTGCGTGCCTGTTCGTCGAGAACGGCGCCGGAGACGAGTTGCGCCAGCACCTGATTGTCGATGCCGAGCGCCTTTGCCTGTTCATGAGTGAGGCGCTGACCGAACTGCTGCGACATGACGGCGAGCTGGCGGTCATAGGCAAGGCGGTATTCGTTGATCGATACCTTGGTTCCACCAGCGGTTATCACCGAATCGTGGCCCGCAAAGCCGCCCATGAGCTTTCCGGAGATGCCCCAGGCAGCGAAACTGACCACCAGCAGCGAAAGCAGCGTCTTCGCGACCCAGGTACCTGCCGCGCTTCTCAATATACCAAGCATGGTTACTTCCGATTTATGCGCATTTTCGCATGCGCCGAGTCTGAAACAAGCGCAATAGCGCCCTTCCGGTCCACTGTCGATTGCTTTGTGGCCTGATTTTGGTAGTGAGGGCCAGAGCCTGATATCGCCCGGAGAAGCACACCATGACGCCAGGAATTCGCCCGCTTGTCGCCGGCAACTGGAAAATGAACGGCACCAGCGCCTCGCTGAACGAACTCAGGATGATCGGCAACGGTTTCATGAGCGGGCTCGACGCCGAGACCGAAGCACTGGTCTGTGTTCCCGCGACGCTGCTTTCCCATGCGGCGGAGATCCTGTCGCGCACGCCTGTCCATGCTGGCGGTGAGGACTGCCACCCCAAGGAAAGCGGCGCCTATACCGGCTGCATCTCGGCGGAGATGCTGAAGGACGCGGGCGCGAGCCATGTCATTGTCGGTCACTCCGAATGCCGCGAACAACGCGGCGAGGACGATGCGACGGTCCAGGCCAAGGCCACCGCGGCCTGGCGTGCCGGACTGGTGGCCATCGTATGCATCGGCGAGACGCAGCAGCAGCGTGAAGCCGGCGCCACGCTGGAGGTGCTTTCGCGCCAGGTTGAAGGCTCGGTGCCGCCGAGCGCCACGCCGTCCAATACCATTATCGCCTAC
Source organism: Mesorhizobium sp. M8A.F.Ca.ET.165.01.1.1 (assembly GCF_004792065.1). Classification (NCBI taxonomy): domain Bacteria; kingdom Pseudomonadati; phylum Pseudomonadota; class Alphaproteobacteria; order Hyphomicrobiales; family Phyllobacteriaceae; genus Mesorhizobium; species Mesorhizobium sp. M8A.F.Ca.ET.165.01.1.1. The sequence continues at coordinate 653,325 of NZ_SRTH01000003.1, forward strand.
GAGCCGGTGTGGGCGATCGGCACCGGCCTGACGCCAACGGCGGCCGATGTGGCCGAGGCGCATGCGCATATCCGCGAAAAGCTGTCGGAAAAGCTGGGGACCGCCGCTGCCAGGATGCGCATTCTCTATGGCGGCTCGGTCAAGCCGTCCAACGCGGTCGAACTGCTGGGCGTCAGGAACGTCGATGGCGCGCTGGTCGGCGGCGCCAGCCTGAAAGCGGCTGATTTCCTGGGTATCGCCGAAGCCTATCGCAGCATTGCAGGCTGAGATCCACGACGATGGGCGGGTCCCATCTCGTCCAAATTCGTTGCAAAGGGCACGTTGCTTCCCATATTCCGGCCACGGGCTTGGAAATGCCGTGAAAGCATTGTATTGAGCCGCCTCCAATTCACCGGTCGTGTCCGCGGCCGGGCAAGGCCTTGCCAGGATAAACTATGCAAACCGTACTGATCGTCATCCATCTCATGGTCGTGCTCGCCCTTGTCGGCGTGGTGCTGCTGCAGCGTTCCGAAGGCGGCGGCCTCGGCATTGGTGGCGGGTCGGGCTTCATGACGGCGCGCGGCGCGGCCAACGCGTTGACCCGGGCGACGGCGATCCTGGCGGCAGCGTTCTTCGTGACGTCGCTGACCTTGTCGATCATTGCCCGCTACGGCGAGAAGCCGATCGACATTCTCGACCGGGTTCCCGTGACCTCGGACGGCGCCGGCAAGGGCGTGCTCAACCAACTGCCTGGCACCACCACCCCGGCTCCCGCCGGCACCACCACGCCGACGCCGCCATCCGGAAACGACGCCGCGGCAAAGCCTCCGGCAACGGCCCCGGCCACTGCCCCCGCCGCAGGCTCAACGCCGCCGGCCACCAATGGAACCACCAACACAGCGCCGGCGGCGCCCCAGGTTCCGAACCAGTAAACCTCGACATTTCCAAACCGCGATCTGTGATCGTTTGAACACAGTCGCGGCAAATGCTGCGCGATCACGAAGATTCGACGGGCAGCAGTGCGGTCTCGCGCTTGAGGCATCCGCGCTTATTCGACTATAGATTGCACGCGGCATTTTCGGCGTCCTTGGGGGACGCCGGGCGACGCCGTGGGCAACAAGCATTGAACGATCGGATCTTCGCCATGCAGCTTCGCAGCTTCATTTTCCTGGGACTTTGCGCCGCAATCGGCATGAGTTCCCCGGCCTTCGCCGCCATGCCGGCAAACATGGCCGCACAACAGCCGGTGTCGCTTGAGAAAACCGACGCCATCCCCGTCGCGGCCAAAAGCGATGCGGCGCAGTTGAAGCTTCTCAAGAAGAAGAAAAACCCGACGCCGGACGATCTTGCCCAGATCAAGAAGATCGAGGCCAAGATCGTTGCCGACAAGGAGAACGCCAAGGCCAAGGCGCTCGAGGCCAGGAAGCTGGCGATGCGCGAAGCGGCGAAAGCCAGGGCCGATGCCGCACGGCAGGCCTTCCTGGCCCAGAAGGGCAAAAGCGCTCCGGCGGCTGAAGTGGCCGAGGCCAACACAGCCAAGAAGACCACTAAGATCATCGAACCGATTGAACCCGTCACGCCGATCCAATCGGCTGAGCCTATCCCGGCCGAAGCGATGAATGTCGCTTTGACCGGCAACAATGGCGAACTGCGCAGCGAGGTCGTCGGCGGCCAGAAGCAGTCGAGTGGCGGCCTGTTCGCCGGCCTGTTCGGTGGAACTTCATCGGGCTCATCGATCAGCTATCTGCCCGAAACCCGCGCGCTCGATTCGGCACTTGCCCAGAGAAACGCCAAGAAGCCGTTCAAGGTGAAGCCGGAATTCGTGCCTCAGGACGTGGAATTTACGGGCTATGATGCCGGCACGATCGTCATCGACACCAGCGCTCGCCGGCTCTATCTCGTCGAATCGTCCACGACCGCGCGTCGCTATGCCATCGCGGTCGGCCGCGAAGGCCTGCAGTTCAAGGGCACGGTCGCGGTCGGCGACAAGCAGGAATGGCCGCGCTGGATCCCGACACTCGACATGCAGAAGCGCGAGCCAAAGCACTACGGCCAGTACAAGGACGGCATGGCCGGCGGCGGACAGAACCCGCTCGGTGCCCGCGCCATTTATCTCTATGACGGCAAGAAGGACACGCATCTGCGTATTCACGGCACCATCGCGCCGCAGTCTATCGGCACCAGCGCCTCCAATGGCTGCTTCCGTATGATGAACGAGCACGTCATGGATCTCTACAGCCGCGTCCGGGTCGGCACCAAGGTCGTCATCATCTGACGTTTCCATCATCATGCCGAAAGGGCCGGCTCAGCCGGCCCTTTTGTTTTGCTTGGAGCGGTTCAACGTTTGATAGAATCGCCGACCTGCTCTAAGTCTTTGTTTTTACGCCAATTCCGGACGGAAGGTCTCGATCAAAACCCGTTTTGGTCGGGATCCTGTCCAAAAAACCGGATTCCATTTTAGGGATCATGGTCCGAGCGCCTTCTTGGGAAAAAGCCTTCGCGGCGGTTTTTTCTCTGGCGGAATCAATCCGGCCGCGTTAAGCGATGAATCCCATGGCGCGATATGTATTCATCACAGGCGGCGTGGTTTCCTCACTTGGAAAAGGCATTGCCGCAGCGGCCCTTGGGGCTCTCCTGCAGGCGCGAGGCTATCGCGCTCGCATCAAAAAACTCGATCCCTACCTCAATGTCGACCCCGGCACGATGTCGCCGTACCAGCATGGCGAGGTGTTCGTCACCGATGACGGTGCCGAAACCGATCTCGATCTTGGTCATTACGAGCGCTTCACCGGCCGTTCCGCCAATCAGCAGGACAACATCACGACCGGGCGTATCTATAAGAACATCATCGAGCGCGAGCGGCGTGGCGACTATCTCGGCGCGACCGTGCAGGTCATCCCGCACGTTACCGACGAGATCAAGAACTTCGTCCTCGACGGCAATGACGACTATGATTTCGTGCTGTGCGAGATCGGCGGCACGGTCGGCGACATCGAGGCGATGCCGTTTCTCGAGGCAATCCGCCAGCTCGGCAACGATCTGCCGCGCAACAATGCCGTCTACGTGCATCTGACCTTGATGCCCTATATCCCGACAGCAGGTGAGCTGAAGACCAAGCCGACCCAGCATTCGGTCAAGGAATTGCGCGGCATTGGCATTGCGCCCGACATACTTCTGGTGCGCGCCGACCGCGCCATTCCCAAGGAAGAGCGCCGCAAGCTGTCGCTGTTCTGCAATGTCCGGGAGAGCGCCGTCATCCAGGCGCTCGACGTGCCGCACATCTACGACGTGCCTATGGCCTACCACAAGGAAGGTCTCGATTCGGAAGTGCTGGCCGCCTTCGGCATCGACCCGGCGCCCAAGCCGCGGATGGAACCGTGGCAGGCTGTCTCCAACCGCATCCACAATCCGGAGGGCGAGGTCACCATCGCCATCGTCGGCAAGTATACCGGCCTCAAGGATGCCTACAAGTCGCTGATCGAGGCGCTCTCGCATGGCGGGTTGGCCAACCACGTCAAGGTCAAGCTCGACTGGATCGAATCGGAAATCTTCGAAAAGGAAGACCCGGCGCCTTGGCTTGAGAAGGTGCACGGTATCCTGGTGCCCGGCGGCTTCGGCGAACGCGGCTCGGAGGGCAAGATCCTGGCGGCGAAATTCGCGCGTGAGCGCAAGGTGCCATATTTCGGCATCTGCTTCGGCATGCAGATGGCCTGCATCGAGGCGGCGCGATCCCTGGCCGGCGTCGAACATGCCTCCTCGACCGAGTTCGGCCCGACCAAGGAACCGGTCGTCGGTTTGATGACCGAATGGCTGAAGGGCAACATGTTGGAAAAGCGCCGGGCGACCGGCGATCTCGGCGGCACCATGCGGCTCGGCGCCTATCAGGCCGAACTCGCCAAGGGCTCGAAGATCGCCGACATCTATGGCGACACCCAGATTTCCGAACGTCACCGGCACCGCTACGAGGTCAATATCGACTACAAGCAGCGCCTTGAGGATTGCGGGCTGGTCTTTGCCGGCATGTCGCCTGACGGCGTGTTGCCTGAGACGGTCGAGTATCCCGACCATCCCTGGTTCATCGGCGTCCAGTATCACCCCGAGCTGAAGAGCCGGCCGCTCGATCCGCATCCGCTGTTCGCCAGCTTCATCGAGGCGGCGGTGGAGCAGAGCCGGCTGGTCTGACTGATTCCATGCGGACCTATGTCGCGCTCCTCTACAGCATCATCCTGGGAGAGGGGCGGCGGGTCGTCATGTCCGACCTCAAGGCGATGGCGGAAGGCATCGGCCTAAAGAATGTCCGCACCTTGGTGGCGACCGGCAACCTGGTCTTCGAGAGTGAAAAGATTTCGGTCGCCACGCTTGAGACGCGCTTGGAAGTCGCCTTCGAAAAGGCCTTTGGCCGCCACGTCGACATCATTGTCCGCAGCGCCGAGGATTGGCTGAGACTCGCAACCAGCAATCCATTCCCGGCTGACTCGGTTGAAGCCGGCGACCAGGTCGCCGTGCGTGTAATGCGCAAACCCGTGGCCGAAGATGCCATATCGGGTCTTCAGACCCGTGCCGCCGGGGACGAAAAGGTGCTTCTGGTCGGTGGCGACATATGGCTTGTGTTTTCGCGCGAGAGGCCAAGCTCGCGCCTGCTTGCGGCCGCCAATCACAGGCGCCTCGGCATTGGCACCTCGCGCAACTGGAATACTGTGCGCAAGCTGGCCGAGATGGTTAGGCAGTAGGCAGTAGGCAGTAGTTCCCTAGGCCCTACCGCCCACTGCCTAAGGCCTGCTTCAAGCCTTCGCTGTCTTGGCGCCTGCGCCCACGGCCGCGGTGCGCAGCACGTAGTAGATGACGCCGGCGATCGCCACGCCGAAGAACCAGCCATAGACGCCCCACCAGGACGGCAGCCAGTTGGTGAAGTTCGGCAGAATCGAGGAGAAGACGGCGCCGATCCCGGCGGCGATGAAGGCATTGACGTGCCAGCCGCCCTGGAAGCGGAATTCGCCGTCCTCGCGGTAGAGTGCCTCGACGTCGACCTCGCCCTTCCGGATCAGGTAGTAATCGACCATCATGACGCCGAAGATCGGTCCCATCGTCGCGCCGATGATGTTGACGAAGGAGGCGGCGCTGCCTTCCCACGGCGCGAAGGGATAGAGTACGAGCGCGATCAGCGCGGCGATGTAGCCACCCTTCTTGAAGTCGATCTGACGCGGGAAGACGTTGGAGAAGTCGAACGCGGGTGAGACGAAGTTGGCCACCACGTTGATACCCAAGGTCGCCACCGCGAAGGTCAAGGCCGCAAGGGCAGCCAGGAACCAGCTGTCGAACTTGGCCGAGATCTGGTCGGGATGCAGCAGCACTTCATGATAGACGTCGTAGGCGGCGATGGTGGTGACGCCGGCGACCAGCGAGAACAGGATGAGGTTGACCGGCAGGCCCCAGATATTGCCCTTGCGCAGCGCTGCCTGATCGGGGGCATAGCGGGCGAAATCGCAGAAATTGAGATAGAGCGCCGAAAAATACGTCACCCAGATCGCCGCCACCGCGAACAGCGACGTCCACGAGCCCGGCGTTCCAGGCACGCCGGCATCCCTGGTCTTCTCCAGAAGCACGTCCATCGGGATGTCGCTGGTGAAGGCGAAGGTTCCGGATTTGACGCACAGATAAATGGCCAGGAGCAGCATCATCACCCAGACGGCGGGTCCTGCCCAATCCTGGAAGCGGCGCACCGTTTCCATGCCTTTCTGGATAATCAGCAGTTGCAGGGCCCATATGATCACGAAGCAGATCACCTCCAGGCCGGAATGGCCGAGGAAATGGGTGTTGGCGTTGAAATCGGCGAACCATTGCGAGCGGATGAGCAATGCGACGATGGCGCCGGAGGCGGCGGCGGTCTGCGCGCCGTACCAGAAGCAGGCGACGATGGCGCGCACCAGTGCCGGAATGTTGGCGCCCCAGATGCCGAAGGAGGCTCGGGCCAGCACGGGGTAGGGCACACCGGTCTTCACACCGGCATAGCCGACCATGTTCATCAATGCGTAGATGATCAGCGAGCCGATGCCGATGGCGATGATGAAATTGACGAAGCCGCCGCAGAACAGAAACAGGCTGGCGGCGAGATAGTAGCCCCACAGGCTATGGACGTCCGATGTCCAGACATTGAAGATCGAGAACGGTCCCCAGTTTCGAACCTTGGCGGGAGCGAGGTCTTCATTATACAGGTCAGGCGATGCGCCTTGTATCGTCATTGCAATATCCCCTTCTTGCAGCACGCGCCTCACGCGTTGACCGCAGAGGTTACGCCTGACGCAGGGGAACCGACAAGCAACCGATTTGCCGGCTTTGACCTTAAAGATATTCAATGCGAACCGCGATTATCGGCGGGCGTTGATGGTGAACCGCTTTTGAAAAGCGCCCTGTCTGTTGATTCGAATTTTCGATCCACGGCGCCAGACTGGATGAACCCGTCTTCCCAACTTCTGACGCAAGAGCGGCAGCCTAGGCGATGGCCATCATCCGCTTGTGGTCCTCGACTTCGGAAAGCAGCCAATCCTGAAACAGGCCGGTACCCGGCTTGTTGCCGATACTGCGGCGCTGATGCAGGTAGATGCCGGCCGGATAGGTATGGCGGGCGCTGAATGGGGCGACCAGCTTGCCTTGCTGAAGCAAATCCTGCGCCATCATCGTGTCGGCAAGCGCTATTCCAGCGCCATTGATGGCCTCGCGCATGATCAGCGTGCAGTCATCCAGCGTCGTGCTGGATTTCGGCGTGGTGTCCAAAACGCCTTCCTGCTCCAGCCAGCGCTTCCATCGCATGGTCTCGCATTCGTGGATCAGGTGGTGATTAACCAGATCGGCCGGCGACAGCAGTGGCATCGGCCCTTCAAGCAACGAGGGTGCACAGACCGGCGTCAGAACCAGCGGGATCAGCAGCGTCAGCGCCGGGCCGGCCTTGTAGACGAACTCGTCGACAATGGCCAAATCGAAATTGGCCCGCTTGCCCGATGTCGAGATCTCCAGATCCACGGTCGGATGCTGCCGGCGAAAATTCGGCAACCGGTCCGCCAGCCAAAGGTTCAGGACAGCGGGCACGCACAGGACCCGGACACGCTGGGTCCTGCCGCGGCTCAGGCCGTCGGCGAGACTGACATCGTCGGTGGCGCGCCAGATGGCCTCGAACGCCTCGGAGAGGCTGCGCGCATAGTATGAACCCCGGATGGTCGGCGTTATCTGGCGAAAGCCGCGCTCGAACAGGTCCTGACCGAGATTGCGTTCGAGTGCTCGGATGTGGCGGCTGATCGCCGAGGGCGTCAAATGCAGCTCCTCCGCCGCATCCTTGATGCTGCCGAGACGTGCTGCGGCCTCGAAAGCGCGCATGCCGTTGAGTGAGGGTAGGGCCATTGGCCGATCATGAATTGTCAGTTGAGTTTTTGTCAATCGACATGGACAAAATTGGCGTTTGATCGCTCGGCCCGTTCAGGGATACCCAAGAGCAAGAGCAACTAAGTCGTCTTACGAAAACGGCTATTCGGGAACTTCGGCACCATTCCACCAACGGCGGCGACCGGTTTGACCGGCTTCCACCGGTGGCGGGCGAAGCATTGCACGAGCTGCAAGCGACGCCTCGGCCAAAGCCCCCGCAATGAGGAGAACGCCCGCCTATGCCTCAATCGCCAGTGCCGGTCTTTGAAACGGCGGACGAGATTTCCGCGGAAACCTCCGTCGTCGTGATCTTGCAGACTGCCCAGACGGGTTTTGGCCCTCGGGCAGCGGCACTGGACACGGAAATGAGCGGGATACTCTCCCGAGCCTGTTCCGATGCAGCCGTACTGGCTGAATCCGGCACTTGCATCGATGTCATCGCCCCTAAAGCGGTATCGGCCCGGCGCGTGATTGTCCTTGCCCTGGGCAAGGCCGAGGCCGTCACCGCGCTCTCCTTGACGCGTGCTGGCGGCCTCTTGGCCGCGCATCTGGAAGGTAAAGGGGAATGCGCGGCTACCCTGGTCCTGGATCCCATTGCAGGCATAGGTCTGACGGGAGCGGAAATCCTGGCAAGGGTCGCGCTTGGCATGCGGCTGCGGCGCTATCGTTTCGACATGCGCAACCGGCGCGCGGGAGCGGGGGCCGATCGGACCCTGCGGGTACAACTGGTCGGGGCCGGCGGTCCGGCGCTGAATTCGGCGCTGGCGCGGATCAATGCGATCGCGGATGGCGTCGAATATGCGCGTACTCTGGTCAACCTGCCGCCGAACCATCTCCATCCCGACAATTTCCACGATCATCTGGAGCCGTTGCGCGAAGCTGGCATCGACGTCGAGATACTCGATACGGCAAGGCTCGGGGAACTCGGCATGAACGCGATCCTGGCTGTGGGATCAGGCTCGGTGCGCCCCCCGCGCGTCGCGGTCCTGCGCTATCGCGGCAAGGGTGCCCCCGCTCAGCCGCTGGCCTTCGTCGGCAAGGGTGTCTGTTTTGACTCCGGCGGCCTCTGCATCAAGCGCGGCGAGCAGATGTTCGATATGAAGGCCGACATGGGCGGCGCGGCCGCCGTGGTCGGCCTGCTGATCGCGCTCGCCCGGCAAGGCAGTCCGGTGCACGTGGTCGGCGTGCTCGGCATCGCCGAGAATATGCCGTCGGGCACCGCGCTGAAGCCGCGCGACATCATCACGACAGCGTCCGGTCAGACCGTGGAAGTGTTCGACACGGATGCGGAAGGACGCCTGATCCTGGCCGACTGCCTCTACTATGCCGCCTCGCGCTTCAACCCGTCGGTGATCGTCGACCTCGCCACTTTGACCTATTCGGTGATGCGCGGTCTCGGATCGGTATTCGCCGGCCTCTTCAGCACCGACGACGCCATCGCCTCGCGGATGATCGCGGCCGGAGAAGCGGTCGGCGAGCGGTTTTGGCAGCTGCCACTCGACCGGGCTTACGACGAGGGGCTGCAATCGCCGTTTGCGGACCTGCGGCATCACGCCAAGGACATGGAAGACGGTGACGCTCCCTACGCCGCGGCGTTCCTGCGTCACTTCACCGAGGATCGGCCCTGGGTGCATCTCGACATTGCCGGCAAGGAACTGGCCGATGCGGATCGCCCCCTTGGCAGGCAAGGCGCCACGGCATTCGGCGTGCAGATGCTGGAAGAATGGGTTCAGGCCAGCCGGGTCACGAACTAGGACAAAGCAACATGTCTTCAATCACGCATGGAGCGGGGATGTCATCGGAAATCGCCACCAGGGAAGGGCGGGCCGGCTTTGGCGACTGCGAAACCTGGTATCGGGTCAGCGGCGAACTCGACGCCGACAAGGCTCCGGTCGTCATTCTGCATGGCGGGCCAGGTGCCGCCCACAACTACGTCGATGCGTACAAGCTTCTTGCCCGAACGGGCCGTGCCGTCATCCACTACGACCAATTGGGCTGTGGCAATTCCACCTTGCTGCCTGACAGAGGCGCCGATTTCTGGACGCCCAGGCTGTTCATCGATGAACTTGAAAACCTCGTCGACCAACTCGGCATCCGCGGCGGCTTCCACGTGCTCGGACAGAGCTGGGGCGGCATGTTGGGCGCTGAATATGGGGTGACGCGGCCAAAGGGTCTGAAGTCGCTGACCATCGCCAACTCACCGGCTTCCATGAAGCTGTGGGTGAAAGAGGCCAACCGGTTGCGCGCCGCCCTGCCGAGCGATGTGCAGGAGACACTGGCAAGGCACGAACAGGCCGGCACGACGGACGATCCGGCCTATCAAGAGGCGACGATGGTGTTCTACGAGCGGCATGTCTGCCGGGTCGTTCCGTTCCCGCCCGAGGTGACGGAAACCTTCGCCCAAGTCGCACGCAATCCGACCGTCTATCATCTCATGAATGGTCCGAACGAATTCCACGTCATCGGAACGCTGAAGAGCTGGAACATCATCGACCGATTGCCCGCTATCGATGTTCCCACGCTGATCATCTCCGGCCGTTACGACGAAGCCACGCCCGCAACCGTCCAGCCCTTCAAGGACGGCATCAAAGGATCGCGCTGGCAGGTATTCGAGCATTCCAGCCATATGCCGCATGTCGAAGAGCAGGATCTATGCATGCGGGTGGTGGGAGACTTCCTGGACGACAACGACAACTGAGAAAAGGGGAACTACGACATGAAGAAACTGCTTCTCGCGGCATCGGCCGCGGCATTGCTGGCCGGCATGTGGCTGGCTCCGGCGCAGGCCGAGTACCTCAAGGAACATCGCGGCGGCACCATTCGCCTGCTGGCGCGCTCGGCGGCCGGAACGCTCGATCCGCACATCAATTACACCGACCAGGGCTGGCAAATGTATCAGCCGATCTATGACGGGCTGGTCGCCTTCCGCAAGGCCGAGGGCATGGACGGCTTCACCATCGTCCCCGATCTCGCCGAGGCGCTGCCGCAGGTCAGCAATGACGGCAAGACGTTTACCTTCAAACTGCGCAAGGGCATCAAGTTCTCCGACGGCAAGGATCTCGGTGTGAAGGACGTCGTTGCTTCCTTCCAGCGCATCTTCAAGGTCTCCGGACCGACGTCCGGAACCTTCTATGCTGGCATCGTCGGTGCCGACAAATGCCTTGCCGACACCAAGAGCTGCACGCTGGAAGGCGGCGTTGTCGGCGACGAGGCGGCCGGCACGATCACCGTCAACCTGACCAAGCCGGACGCCGAGATTCTCTACAAGCTTGCCTTGCCGCACGCCGTCGTCCTGCCGGCGGAGACGCCCGCGGAAGACATGGGTTCCAAGCCTATCCCCAGCACCGGCGCCTATATGATCTCCGCCTTCGATCCCAACAAAGGGATGACGGTGACCCGCAACCCCAACTTCAAACAGTGGAGCGAGGAAGCCCAGCCCGACGGCTACCCCGACGTCGTCCAATATGATTTCGGCCTCTCCGAGGAAGCCGCCGTCACCGCGATCCAGAATGGGGAAGCCGACTGGATGTTCGACGCGCTGCCGAGCGACCGCCTTGGCGAACTCGGCACCAAGGCCATGGACCAGTTGCACATCTCGCCGCTTTCGGCGTGGTGGTATGCGCCGCTCAACAATCGTCTGGCGCCGTTCGACAACGAAAAGGCGCGTCAGGCCGTTGCCTATGCGATCGACCGCAACACGCTGGTCAAGCTGTTCGGCGGCAAGGTGCTCGCCTCGCCGGTATGCCAGGTTCTGCCTCCGGATTTCCCTGGCCACGAGGACTACTGCCCCTTCACCAAGAACCCCGGCGCCAAATGGTCGGCGCCTGACCTCGACAAGGCAAAGCAACTCGTCGAGGAATCGGGCACCAAGGGCCAGAAGGTGACCATCATCGTCGAGGACACGGCCATTTCCCGGTCCATCGGCGTCTATCTGCAGAGCGTGCTGACCACCATCGGCTACGTCGCCGACGTAAAGCCGATCTCGTCCAACATCCGGTTCACCTACATCCAGAACACCAACAACAAAGTGCAGATGTCCGTCACCCAGTGGTACAAGGACTATCCTGCGGCCTCGGACTTCCTGAACATCCTGTTCAGCTGTGCCTCGTTCCGCTTGGGTTCGGACGCTTCAATCAACATCGCCGGCTTCTGCGACAAGGATATCGACGCCAAGATGCAGAAGGCATTGGACCTCGGCGTGACCGACCAGAAAGCCGCCGACAAATTGTGGGCTGAAATCGACAAGCAAGTCACGGACAAGGCGCCGGCCGTCGGCCTCTTCACGCCCAAGCGGCTCGACTTCGTCAGCAAACGCGTTGGCAATTTCAAGTTCAACCGGCAGTTCAACTGGATGATCACCCAATCCTGGGTACAGTAATGGCCTGGGTAAAGTAACGAACCGCGGAGGGGCACGTCCGTGTCGAACGAAGCTGTCGCCATGCCGCGCAAGACGCGAGGGCCTTGGGCCGTCGCGTTTGCGAAGCTGGCAACGGACAGGGCCGCCATGGCGTCCCTGGCCGTGTTCCTCCTCATCGTTTTCGCCTGCCTCAGCGCGCCTCTCCACGCGCAATGGGCAGGAACGGACCCATTCGCCTCGACGCTCGACGCCGTCATCCAGATCGACGGCGCCGACGTTCCTGTGATGGAACAATCGACAGAGGGGCTCGGGCTCGGCTACACGCCGCTTGGGCCGACCTGGCGGCTCGGCAATTATTTCCTTGGAGCCGACAGCCAGGGACGCGATGTCATGGCCCGGATGCTCTATGGCGGGCAGAGTTCGCTGCTGATCTCCGGTGCGGCCACCATCTTCACCCTGATCCTCGGCACGGCGGCGGGATTGATCGCGGGGTATTTCGGCGGCGTCACCGACACGGTGCTGTCGCGCTTGCTGGATGTGCTTTGGGCGTTTCCGATCTATCTCCTGGCGATTTCGCTTTCCATCGTCACCATCGCGCAAGGCATCTCGATCGGGCCGATCGAGATCGAGTCCGGCAGTCTGTGGCTGCCGGTCATCATCATCGGTATCGTCTACATACCCTATGTGGCGCGCCCGATACGCGGGCAAGTCCTGTCGCTGCGCCACAGCGAGTTCGTGCTCGCCGCGATCAATCTGGGGGTGCCGGGGCCGCGGATTTTGTGGCGCGATATCCTGCCCAACATCACCACCACGCTGATCGTCTTCGTGCCGCTGATGATGGCACTGAACATGCTGACGGAATCGGCGCTTTCCTTCCTTTCGATCGGCGTGCAACCACCAGCCGCGAGCTGGGGCACCATCATCCAGGACGGCCAGGCGCTGCTTTACACCAGGCCATTGGTGGCGCTGGTACCGGGCCTGGCGATCGCGGTTTCCGTCATGGCGCTCAACGTCTTCGGAGACGGCCTGCGCGATGCGCTCGACCCGCGCTCCAAGGTTCGGCTGGGGCGCGACTGATGATCTATGCCATCCTGCGCCGTTTCGGTCAGATGCTGTTCGTGATGTTCGGCATCTCGGTCATCGTCTTTTTGATCTTCTTCGCGACACCTGGGGCCGACCCTGCGGCGCGCATCGCCGGCCGCAATGCATCGCCCGAGGTGCTGGAGGCGGTGCGCCACAGCTTCGGCTTCGACCGGCCACTCTACGTTCAATATGTGAAAATGATGGAGAAGATCTTCGTCACTGGCGACCTGACCTCCTTCGTCAATCGTGGCTGGAAGGTGGTGCCGGCAGTCATGGATTCGATCCCTGTCACGCTCTCGCTGGTGTTCGGAGCGGCGATTCTGTGGGTGGTTGTCTCCATCGCCATCGGCATCGTCGCCGCCGCCACCCGCGACAGCTGGCTGGACAAGCTGCTGATGGCGTTGGGTCTGCTCGGCATTTCCATGCCAGTCTACTGGCTGGGGGAGGTGATGAACCTGATCACCCAGAGCCGCTACCACGACAGCTGGGCGTTCTCCTGGGTGCCCCCGCTCGGCTACAAGAATTTTTCCGACGATCCGAAAGGCTGGTTCCTGACGCTGGTCATACCTTGGATCACGCTGGCCATTCTCTACATCGGCATCTACGGGCGGGTGTTGCGCGCGGCAATCATCGAATCCATGCAGGAAGACTATATCCGCACGGCCCGGGCCAAGGGCCTGTCGGAGACGCGTATCCTGCTGCGCCACGCCTTGCGCACATCGCTCATCGCCTTCGTCACCCTGTTCGGCCTCGATTTCGGCGCACTGGTGGGCGGCTCGGCCCTGCTGACCGAGGTGGTGTTCGGGCTGCATGGCATCGGCAAGCTCACCTATGACGCGCTGCAGAACCTGGATCTGCCGATGATCATGGCAACGGTGATGTATGCGTCCATGTTCGTGGTCATCGCCAATGCGGTTGTCGATTTCGTCTACATCCTTCTCGATCCGCGCCTGAGGACATCATGATATTGTCGGTGCGCGACCTTAGAGTGTCCTTCCGGACCGACGACGGCCTGGTGAGGGCCATCGATGGCGTTTCCTTCGATCTCGCGGAAAGCGAAATTCTCGGTGTCGTCGGCGAGTCCGGCTCCGGCAAGACAGTGTCGCTGCTGGCGGTGATGGGGCTGATCACCGACCCCAACGCGATCATCGAAGGCTCGATCCGCTACAAGGGCCGCGAGCTGGTTGGACTGCCTCCGCGCGAACTCAGGCGCCTGCGGGGCAACGAGATCGCGATGATCTTCCAGGATCCGATGACGGCTCTGACGCCGGTCTACACGATTGGCTGGCAGATCGCCGAGCAGATCCGTGCCCACCGCAACATCAGCAAATCCAGGGCCATGGAGCGCGTCGAGGAACTGCTGGCGGAGGTGAATTTTCCCAACCCCCACGAAGCGATGTCGCGCTACCCGCACCAGCTCTCCGGCGGCATGCGGCAGCGGGCGGTGATTGCGATGGCGTTGTCCTGCAACCCGGCGCTGCTGGTGGCGGATGAGCCGACCACCGCGCTCGACGTAACGGTGCAGGCCGGAATTCTCGATCTCGTGCGCAAGCTGCGCTCGACGCACAAATCGGCCGTCGTCTTCATCACGCATGACATGGGCGTGGTCTCCGAACTCGCCGATCGGGTCATGGTCATGTATGCGGGCCGCATCGTCGAACGCGGCAGCCGCACGGAGTTATTTTCCGACCCGCGACACCCTTATACGCGCGCATTGCTTGGTTCGATCCCGCCGCTGACCGGTGCGAAACCCCGCCGCCTGCCGGCTATTCCCGGGTCACCGCCGTCTCTGCTGCGATTGCCGCAAGGCTGCGCCTTCGGGCCGCGTTGTCCGGTCCGGTACGAGCCTTGTCTAACCGACAAGCCCGATCTTGGCGCCGCCACGCACGCTGCGGCCTGCTTTCGGGTGGCGCAGGTATGAGCGGACCGATGATCGACAAAGACCGTCCAATCCTCGAAACACGCTCGCTCGGCAAGCGCTTCTCGATCGGCACCCGTTTTTCCGCCGAAGGCAGGCGGACCGTTCACGCGGTCGACAATGTCTCGCTGACGGTGCGGCGCGGCGAAACCGTCGGATTGGTCGGGGAGTCCGGATGTGGCAAGTCCACGCTGGCGCGCTGCCTGGTCAGGCTCCACGACATTTCGGACGGTGAGCTTCTGTTCGAAGGCGACGACATCACGTCGAAGTCGCTGTCTGAACTGAGGCCGCTGCGGCGGCGCCTGCAAATGGTGTTCCAGGACCCGTCGGCCTCGCTCAATCCGCGCCGGCGCGTCGGCGATCTCGTGGCCGAACCGCTGCGTATCCATGGCAAGCTTTCATCGCGCGAGATCACCAATCGCGTCGCGGAACTGTTCGACCTCGTTGGATTGTTGCCGGACCATGTCACGCGCTTCCCCCATGAATTCTCGGGCGGGCAGCGCCAGCGTGTCGGCATAGCGCGCGCCATTGCCCTCAATCCCGATCTCGTCGTTCTCGACGAGCCGGTCTCCGCGCTCGACGTGTCCGTACAGGCGCAGATCGTCAACCTGCTTGCCGACCTTCAGGAGAAGCTGGATCTCACCTATGTCTTCATCGCCCACGACCTGTCCGTGGTGCGCCAGGTCTCGACCCGCATCGCGGTCATGTATCTCGGCTCGATCGTGGAGGAGGGACCAGCGGAAGAGGTGTTTTCAGCCCCCGCCCATCCTTACAGCCAGGCGCTGATCTCGGCGGTTCCCGTGGTGGAGACGACGCCCAACGGGATGCGCAAGCGCATTGTCCTCACGGGCGATGTACCGAGCCCGCTCAACCCGCCATCCGGCTGCCGGTTCCATCCCCGATGCCCAATAGCGGCGGAGCGGTGCCGCACAGAGCGGCCTGAGTTGAAAGAGTATAGGCCCGGCCGCAAGGTGGCGTGCCACTTTCCGACGGTATAAGCAAACATCGCGCCTTGTACCCGGACGGCCGCATCCGGTCGGAGAATTCTTCAAAAATTCAGTTGCCCGCATGGAACCAACCGACGTGCGGCGCGTTTGATTGGGTTCGATCGAGCGCATCTCGATCGACGGGAGGAAACAATGGACTACCTGCATTTCTTTTCGCCCGTGCGGATATCGCGCGGGCAGGGGCATCCTGTAGAAGAAGTGGATAGTGTCGCCGAGGCGATGGTTTTCTTGCGCAAATGGCCGACGGGACGACGTGGGCCAGTGTATCAGTGCGCGTTGAATTGCTGCTCGGCCGCCCTGTCGGGCCAGATGTCGGCAGAGGAAGCAAGGAAGGCCTTCACCGGCTTTGCCCGAATTACGCGGCTTCTCGACGACGACATGGCATTGCCGATGGGCGGCGACAGCATGGCGAGCGTACACGCGCTACGGCGCTAGCAGCCCCCAACCCCTTTGTTGCTGGTCCGCGCCCGCTGCGGGGAGCGGCAGTGGTGGTGCTTGCATCTACCCAGGTCATCAGTCGCCAATCGACACAGTCGCCAGGGTCCATCTGCTTGCCGAGAGGCGACTTGGTGTGTCACGCCGCCATCCGGAAAGCGAGCCGACGTCAGGGTCAGATCACCGCAGATCAGCGACACACGCTGCTCACCGACGGCAAACCTGCGGCTGGAGGCAGCCACTTCGGCATAACCGCGAATGGCTTCATGGCCGCGCAGAATCCGTCCCTTCCGCCATCGATCACCGCATCGGGCTCGAGCAGCGCTGTCATGCCGTCGATCTCGCCGGCATGTTGCAGCGCAGCCATCCCACTCGTTCCCAAGCCGGCGTACTTTCTTTATCGTGGCCGCTCCGGTACTCAGGGTCAGCGATTAGTGAGTGTGCAGGCTCCGGATCACCGCATGGTATTCCCAGCACTGAGATCCACGTCACGGCCTTCAAACAAGCAGAAGTTTCTTCAGCACGGAGAAGACTTCCTTGTACGGCAGCTTGGTTGCGCCAGCGACTGCGAACGGAATGAGGGCTGCCGCCGCCACTGGCAGCAGGGTTTTGCGGTTGACCAGCATCGACGACAACTTGCGCGTCAACTCGTACTGCTTCGTAACGTCAATGAGGTCGACTGCTTGCTCGGCTTCTTGCGGATCGGGTGCGACGATGTTGCTGCCAATCATCTTTCGTTCTGCAGCTCTCTGCTGTGCAGTTGCATGTGCCGCCAGCGCCAGAAGCGTCTTGTCCTTCAGCGTCAAAAGCGGCTTAGAGAAGGCGGAGAGCGGGTAGGCGAAGAATCCAATGACGAGTGCCAGCCAGCACGCCATGATGACCGTCAGCGTCGTCGCCGATAGCCCGCCTAGCGTCAGGTGCTTCGCGACAGCGGCCGCTACGCCGCAACTTACACCGAACACGAACAGGACATAGGCGTTGGGATAGGCCGCCAGAAAAGAAAGCCCGCCGTTGCCATCGGGATGTGTCGCCACCAGGCGCAAATTAAGCTGCGCGACCGTGCGAAGGAGCTTCGCCCACACGAGATGCCGCCAGACACCGCGAAAGAACAGAAATACGAACAGCGGAATGCTGACCAGCACGCACCACCAGCCGGCGGCCGTGAGTTTGTAGCTGTCAGCGATGACAGTGGCCGCCCATGTAGACGTCATGGTTTCGCCGAAGGTAGCGTATGCAATGAGCGCCGATATGGCGGCAAGCGCCAGGCACACAAGCTCTGCCCACCTAGAGTCGCGTTGACGCAGAGCATATGTCAACGCAACTGTCGCATCACCAACAGATTCGGGCGCGATCAGTGAAGCTCGAGCGAATTGCGCCAGTGTGCGGCGAAGGCCAGTTTCGACATACTGCTCGGCCGCTACGAAAGCGGCGATCGCGATCAGGAACCGAGCCCACGGACCTGGGTCCGTGAGGTAGCGCCACACGGTCGGATCATCGGAAAACAGGGTCGAGAGCGTCAGCAAGAGAGGCGCGCCCCACGCGAGGGAGACGAACAGAAGGACTCGCCTCCCTGTTTTTAGACTTCTGTCATGGAGAAGATTGAGCCGCTGCTGAAGTTCGAAGAACGGGCCGCCGTGAAAGGCGAGAAAATCCAGGTTGATGTCTCCTGCTGGCCTGCTTTCAGTCATGTGCGGGACGGTGTGAGCTTGGTCCCCCATATCAATCCTCGGTCACGGTCCATCGATCTCCGGGATTGAATTGCTTCATGCCGCGCGCGATTTTGTCCGTGGCATCCCCGAGATCTGCCTGATAAACGATGCCATTGCGGTTGACCACGAAGGTGTTTACTCCTGTCTCACCGTACTTGACTGGCCACGCGACCAAGGCAAAGCCCGCGATCATGTTACCGTTGATGACGTAGTCATAGGGTCCCCCGGCGATATTGCTGCCCTGGCTGGTGAGAACCTTAAAGCGGTAGCCGAAGTACCCCTTGTCCTTCGCCTTGTCGAACTGGACGTAGTCGAGATACGGCGCGGCTGGACTGTCGCCCAGGTTTTCATTCTCCGGCCAATAGAGGCCGTCGGCTCTGCCGGGTTTGCTGACGAGCCTCTGGGCATATTCCAGTACCCCATCGCCATCGTGATCCGTGCTGGCGTACTCCTCCTGAGCGTCGACATATCCACGGACGGTTTCGATCGTCTGAATCTCGTTTTCACCTATGCGACGGTTGATGATTTCCTCAACGCCGACAACGGGATCGAAGGCGAACTTGCCGTTATCGGTCTTGTTGATCGGGAAGGGGAACGGCCACATGACTTCGCCGACGTCAATGATGCTCCGGCCGTCTTTCGTCTCGACCGCGATGCGTTTTCCTACACCTTGCTTAATGGCAGCGAGCGTTTCCTCAACCCCTTCGGTCGCTTTCAGACGACCGGCGTTGACGCCGAGGATGGAAGCCAGCTTATCGAGGTCGGATGCGGTCACGGCCTCCTTGAACGCGGCTGTTGCGGCATCGAGCGTGTCGAATTCGGTTGGCGGCTGATTGGCGACCAGAACGGCGAGGTTTGCCTCAGCCGCAAATGCAACCTGGCCAGCCGAAAGGAAGAGTCCCAGCGCGGTAGTGGCTATCAAGCGAAATTTCATGCAGCGCGTGTTCAAGCTCATGACAAAAGCTCCATTTGTTCGATCTAGCGATGGCGCCCACGATGTGGGACGCGTGCATGTCCCCCGCCGCCACCAGGACGTCCGCCACGGAGGTGAGCACCGCCGCCCCGCGGTCCGCTGAGTTGCGGCCGGCTTGCGTGATGGCCGCCTCCCATTGCACTACCGCCACGTTTGGAGTGAAGATTGGCAGCGCTTCGGGGGCGGACTTCTCCGAGCCCCGAAGGGCGGCTGGGACGGGCGTCACGTTTTCCCGCCATCGCGTGATGGCCGATTTTGCTGTCCGCATTCGAACGGCTTCCAATCCCGCCCTGATGCGTTCGATCACCCGGCATCTTATTGGCCCTAACGTCCTTGATAGCTGAGGGAGTCACCCTGGAGCGGTCGACATTCGCGGCGTTGGATCGCACGGACTTCGCCTTGGTGCGGATGTCGTTATTGCCGCCCGTTTCGACCCGGTTGCGGATGTTGGTCTTGTCCATGTTTGCGAACTGGTTGTGGTCAAACTTGATCTTGCTGCGGTCGACGTTCTTCCAGTCGACATCATTGAAATTGACTTTGCCGTTTCGATCCATGCCGTTGAAGCAATGGTCGCAATCAATATTGATGTCGTTGCCATCAAATCGACCGCCCCAGACGCCCCATCTGTCCCAATCGACGACCGCTCCAAACACGGCACCGGTCACGAAGCCCGCGAAGTAGGGTGCTGTCGGGTAGTAATAGTTGGGGTAGGGATCCGGATAATAGCGGATCGGCGCGGTTGCGTAGCCTTCCTCGTAAAGCATTCGCGGCTCGTATTGCGGCACATAGATCTTCTCGGGGTTGGCTGCTTGGATGACGACATTGTCGTTCTGCTGGACGACCGTGACCTTGTCATCGCTCTTGATGATGCCATCCGCGACCGCCTTATCGCGCAAAGTCTGAATGGCGATCAGCAGGTCCTTCTGCTGGTCGGCGACCGCACCGCCGAGTTGCTGCGTCCAGTCGAGGTCATTGCTCATCATCTTGACGATATCGGGGTAGTTCAGGAGGGATATCACGCTGCCGTCCCAGTCGTCCTTTGGCTTCAACGAGGAATTTCCCTTGGCCTGCTCTAGAAACCGGGACGCTTCGACGATCTGAAGCGGATAGAGAGAGGCCGAGGTAATCAGCGCCACAAGATCGTCGGGATAAAGAGCGATCCGGGCGACGAGCACTTCCATCTCATCGGCGCTCAGTTGCCCGTGTGCGCTCGTGCCTTGCGGAGCGGCTGCCGCCGTTTGTTCCTGGGCACAGACTACCGCTGGCACACCGGCGATCGCGAACACAAGCATCGTGGTGGCCGTCAAGATAAATTTGCGGATGTTCTTTCGTGGTTGTGTGCCCATCTGGTTCTTGCCTCCTTGGACCAATCCTTCACCGCTTCCCCTCGCAAACTCTCGCCAATGCGATGCTGCTCGAGAAAGGCATGCCGCGCGGGCACAATGGTTCATTCGTCGCTCCGTCAGTCCGCGATTGTGCTCTGTATCGCCGAGAGCATCCCCTCGCGCCCTAGCGGCTTCGACAAATAAGCCACTGCGCCGGCGGCAATGCTGCGCTTGCGCATCTCTGGTTGCGGGTTGGCCGTAATCACGATCACTGGAATGTTTTTGTTCCTGGAGCGCATGGCCTCAATTACCTGCAGACCGTTGAGGCCTGGCATATGTAGGTCGAGAAGAACGCAGCTCGGCATAGTAATCTCTAAGCTTTCGAGGAAGGCTTCCCCGGATGAAAACGCGATCGACTCATAGGAGAGCGAAAATAGGAGACGCTTGAGAGCGCGTCTTACAGAATCGTCGTCATCTACGATCGCTATGATTGGGTTGGCGGTCGCCATCACCGATCTGTACGCCAATTGACCATGGCCGCGTAGTTGGCCTTCGGTCTAATTGGACGATCAAGCGTTAAAGTGCTCGACGATCCTTACCAGATCGGCAACCGTGCGCACGCCCATCTTGTGCATCATCCGACCACGGTGCACCTTGACCGTTTTCTCGACGATCCCAAGATCACCCGCGATCTGCTTGTTGAAACGTCCAGCCACCACTTGGTCCAATACCTGGCGTTCCCGTGCCGTCAGTCGCGCGACCCGCTTCTTGAGATCTTCCTGATCCTGAAAGTTCCGACGTCTCGCGACGTCCACCAACCTTGCCTGTTCAACGGCAGCGAGCAAGGTTTGAGTATTTACCGGTTTTTCGAGAAAATCCTGCGCGCCCGCCCGCATCGCCCGTACGCTGGCAGGAACATTGCCTTGGCCTGTTAGGAAAACAACCGGCCGGCCGCACGCATCCAGTGCCTCCTGAATCTCGAAGCCGCTCTTCCCCGGTAGATGCAGGTCGACCACCGCGCAACCAGGAAGAAGTGGGTCATGTTCGTCAAGGAATGTTTCGGCGTCGGTGAAAGTCTGAACCTGATATCCGGCAATGGAAAGCACCCGCGAAAGGGCTTTGAGAACCTGGACGTCATCGTCGATCAGGCTGACTTGAAACATCGCATCAGTCATGAGGACCTCCTTCGAAGTGGCAGCGAAAGGATAATGCGGGCACCGGCTAAATATTCGGGATCGAATTCGAGAGCGCCACCATGCGCTTCCGCAATGGAGCGGCAAATTGCCAGGCCCAGTCCCAGTCCGTTGGATTTTGTGCTCACGAACGGCTGGAAGGCACCCTCCATGAACTCGGGCGTCAGTCCGCACCCATTGTCGGTCACCGTAACCTCACCCGTCCGTCCGTCCGTCCGAACGGCGACCTCGATCATTCGGGCCGATGGCGGCAAATGCGAGGTGGCGTCAACGGCATTGATAATAATATTCAGGACTACTTGTTGAAGCTGCGCGGCATTGCCAAGAATCCGAACACTCGAATTCGCCCGTTTGAACGCCACCGCTGTTTGCTTAATTAGAAGTTCACTTTTGACGAGCGCCAGCGTGGCGACAGTAATGTGATTAAGATCAACAGGTTCTAGTGCTACCTCATGCGTCGTCAGCAAGCGCCTGAGCTGACGAATGATTTCCGCTGCACGCTCATCATCCGCGATGATATCCGAAAGAATGTCGCTCACCTCCGTGAGGCTTGGATCGCTGCTTTCGAGCAGCTGTTTGCCGACCTCCGCATTGGCCAGAATAGATGTGAGGGGCTGGTTCAGTTCATGCGCAAACGCGCCCGACAGCTCTCCGAGGAGCGACGTGCGAGACAGGTGTACCAGCTTGGTGTGCCCGGCGTTGACCTCCGCCTCCGCCTTCTTGCGCAGATGGGCTTGTATGCCAAGAGCGACTATCGTGCCAGACTGGAGAAGCAGCATCGCGATCGATACCAGTATCGCGGTTCGATGCTCATCCCACAGTGAAGGCGCCCGGAACCGTATCTCGGCGTCAGGCGGCAGCAGGCCAGGATCGATCAGGAAGCGCCGGATCTCCCTCCAGTCGACGATTGGCCGGATGACCAGGGGGGTGATCTGCGGTAAGTTCGCTTCGCCTGCGCTTTGGCGAGTGACAAGGGCGGCAAGCTGCTCGCCTTGCTCTTGGAATGTGCTCATGTAGCCACCCAGGACGCCATGATCGAGGTATGTGTCGTAGACGGCGTAGACTGGCGCAGCCGATACCCGCGCAATCTCTGCCGTGGCATTGCGCGGGACGAAGTTCCGGCCATCCGGATCTTGAAAGATCGTCAGGATGAGGACGGCAGTGTCGGGAGATAGTCTTGCAACAGCATCCGCGAAGCCGTCGAGCCTCAGACCGGACAGATAGCGGATGTCGAAGCCGTCGTACCTGTCGCCAAGATCGGCTCTGGCGGTAGCTTCCCATCGCTTGTCGAACGCCGACGAGCCGGAGATGACAACCGCATGTCTGGCATTCGGCTGCAGGCGGCGCGCCAACGTCATTGTCTGTTTGAGATCGAACCTGGTGACGATACCTTTGACGTCGGGCGGCAATGCCAACTGGGTGACCGCATCTGCTGCGACAGCCCCGAACAGCAATGGAACTCCCGGAGCGATCTCCCTGCGATGGTCGAGCATGAAGCGCAGTGCCGTGGGGCCGGCGGCAATTGCGACATCCGGTTTCATGTCGCGGTATTTGGCGCTCAGTTGGGCCGCTATGCGAGGGAGATTTCCCGGATCGGGAAAGCGGGCATTGTCGAGATACTCAGAGTAGATTTCGAACTGCGTTGGATCGCGATCGTCAAGGTCTTTGTGGAGTCCACGTGCGATCTCGACCGCCGCAACCTGGGTGCTTTCGTTCTCGTAGACGATCAGGACGCGATGCATCCCACTAGATTCTCGAGCAAAAACTAGGCTTGGCTGGTCAGCAATGCCGATTGCCAACCAGAAAACCATTGACCATCGCCAACATACTTCTCGGCGAATTCGCATCGCCAAGACAGATGATACCAAAGATTCCATTTCAGCGCACCGCATGTCTGAAAAATCATAGCCGAGGTCGTCCTACTCGGCCACCGTGTTGCAGTTACAGCGCACTTTCTAACTGTAACCTAGTTCAGCTCATTGAATGTATTTTTCATCGCTGAATTCATCTTTTAGCCGACACGCATATAGACAGCGGCACCACGCTCTGTGAGTCCTAGGTCCCACTATCCTTAACCAGAATTTTCGGAACAATTATGTGAGATCACGGCGAACAACGGAGATAGATCATGTCGAAGAAGCCGTTCAAAGGCGTCATCAAGCTCGACGTACGAGATTCCAAGCCAGATTGGGGGCCGTACCTACCGCCGAGTGCGCCAAAAGGAGCGCCGAATGTCCTGATTGTCCTCTACGACGACACGGGCCAGGCGGCCTGGTCGCCCTATGGCGGCGCTATCAACATGCCCACCTTGCAGAAACTTGCGGACAATGGCCTGACCTATTCGCAATGGCACACGACTGCGCTCTGCTCGCCGACCCGGTCTACCTTCCTTACCGGCCGCAACCACCATCTGAACGGTATGTCGTGCATCACCGAAGGCGCACAGGGCTTCCCGGGCTGGAGCGGCCGCGTACCGGAAGAATGCATGTCGATCGGCCACATGCTGCAGGGGGCGGGCTGGACCACGTTCTGGCTTGGCAAGGAACACAACGTTCCTGAACAGGATATCTGTGCGGGCGGCACGAAGTCGGAGTGGCCCATCCAGAAGGGCTTCGACCGCTTCTACGGCTTCGTGGGCGGCGAAACCAACCAGTGGTATCCGGACCTCGTCGAGGACAACAAGTTCATCGACCAACCCTACAGCCCCGAGGAAGGTTATCACCTGTCGAAAGATCTGGTCGATCAGGCGATGCAGATGATCCGTGACCAGAAGGCTTCCAATCCATCAAAACCCTGGTTCATGTGGCTATGCCCGGGCGCCAATCACGCCCCGCACCACGCACCGAAGGAATATATCGACAAGTACAAAGGCAAGTTCGACAAGGGCTACGAAGCCTATCGCGAATGGGTTCTCCCGCGCATGATCGAGAAGGGTCTTCTGCCAAAAGACACCAAGCTCACTCCGTTCAACCCGCTCCCCAAGGAGGTGGCCAATCCGGGCGATGCCGTGCGGCCGTGGGCCGAACTGAACGCCGACGAGAAAAAGCTGTTCTCGCGCATGGCGGAGGTCTATGCCGGCTTCTCCGAATACACGGACGTCCAGGTCGGTCGCTTGGTCGACTATCTGCAGGAAAGCGGTCAGCTCGACAACACGATCGTTTTTTATTGCTCGGACAATGGTGCCTCCGGCGAAGGCAGCCCGAATGGTTCGGTCAACGAGAACAAGTTCTTCAACAACTATCCCGACGAACTGTCGGAGAACCTGCAGTATCTTGACGTTCTCGGCGGCCCCGAAACCTACAATCATTACCCGACCGGCTGGGCCGCGGCGTTCTCGACGCCCTACCAGATGTTCAAGCGTTATTCCGAATATGCCGGTGGCACCTGCTGCCCGCTGGTTATCTCCTGGCCGAAGGGCATCAAGGCGAAGGGGGAGGTGCGCAACCAATATCATCACTGTACGGACATCGTACCCACGATCCTCGATGTCTGTGGCGTCGAGATGCCCAAAACCTTCCGTGGCGCTGAACAATGGCCGATCTCAGGAGTCTCGATGCGTTATTCGTTCGAGGCCAAAGCCGATGCGCCGACGAAGAAGACGCGCCAGTACTACGCGATGCTCGGCACGCGCGGCATGTGGGAAAACGGTTGGAAAGCGGCAGCCCTTCATGCTCCCCTGACGGGCAAGGGCCATTTCGACAAGGATGAGTGGGAACTTTATCACACTGATGTGGATCGCTCGGAATCCAACAACCTTGCCAAGCAGCATCCCGACAAGCTTAAGGCCCTGATCAAAGCATGGGACGAGGAAGCGGAGAAGAACATGGTTCTTCCGCTTGACGATCGCAGCGCCGCGGAGCTTCTCGGCATCGAACGTCCGAGCGAGGAGCCACCGAGGGAACGCTACATCTATTACCCCGGCACTTCGCCGGTGCCGGAAGGCGTTGCGGTCAATGTGCGGGGTCGTAGCTACAAGATCCTCGCCGATGTGGAGCTCGGGGACAAATGCGAGGGGGTGATCTTCGCCCATGGCTCACGCTTCGGCGGCCATAGCTTGTTCATCAAGGATATGAAACTGCACTACGTCTACAATTTCCTTGGCATCAAGCCGGAACAGACCTTCGTCTCCAAGCAACTCAAGCCTGGCAA
Organism: Mesorhizobium sp. M8A.F.Ca.ET.165.01.1.1; assembly: GCF_004792065.1. Classification (NCBI taxonomy): domain Bacteria; kingdom Pseudomonadati; phylum Pseudomonadota; class Alphaproteobacteria; order Hyphomicrobiales; family Phyllobacteriaceae; genus Mesorhizobium; species Mesorhizobium sp. M8A.F.Ca.ET.165.01.1.1. The sequence goes on from NZ_SRTH01000003.1 coordinate 678,866, forward strand.
ATACACGTTTGGAATGGAGTTCATCCGCGACAAGAAGCCGGGGCCGCACGGCGAGTCGCTTGGCAAGACCACCCTGTACGTTAACGATGAAGTCGTGGCACAGGGCGATATGAAGACCCAACTCGGCAAGTTCACGCTCTCCGGCGACGGCCTCTGCATCGGCCGGGACAGCGGCGATGCGGTGAGTGAGAAATACAAGTCTCCTGGCCAATTCAAGGGCGGTACGATCAAGTTCGTCGGCGTGACTGTCGAGAAGGGGCAATACCTTGATCTCGAGAAACTGGCGGCGGCGGCCATGGCTGTCGATTAGCCACCGAGTTGCGGACATGGAGGTCGGCGGAAAGGCGCCGTCGACCTCCAGAAGTCTATCCTTAACGACATCAGAACAATCTGAGGCAGCGATGCATCAGAAATGGACTGACGCTCCGCAGTTTCGGAAACGAGCAGATCGATGACCGTTCAAGAGCTAATTAAACTTGGCATCACAGTCAGTCTCGTGGCGCTGGTATTTGCACTGGGTCTGAAGGCGGCGACAGGCGATCTGCTCTATCTGGTCAAGCGGCCCGGCGAGATGATCCGATCGATCATCTCCATGAACATCATCATGCTGATCTTCGCCGTCGGTGTAGCCTTGCTCTTTCCCCTCGCTATCGAAATCAAGATCGCGCTGATCGCCTTGGCGGTTTCGCCGGTTCCGCCGATCCTTCCAGGCAAGCAGACCAAGGCGGGCGGAACGCAATCATTCGCCCTTAGCCTCCTCATCGTGGCGTCCATCGCGGCGATTGCGCTGGTGCCCATCTCGATCGGGATTGTGGGAAGCTTATTTCACGCTGAGTATTACATGCCCCCGGCACGCGTGCTGCGGCCCGTTCTCGTGACGGTGGTCGCTCCCCTGCTTGCAGGCGTGCTCGTTCGCCGCCTGCTTCCGGCACTGGCGGCGCGAATAGCCGGGCCGATCTCGCTTTTCGCGGTCATCCTCCTCGTGGTCGCAGCTATTCCAGTCGTCTTCACCAGCGGCGTGACCTTCTGGGGGCAGGTCGGCAACGGTGTGATTGTACTCCTGGCACTGTTCACGGCCCTGGGGCTTTTCGTCGGCCACTTGCTTGGCGGGCCAGATCCCGACGATCGAACCGTGCTCGCTCTCGCCACGGGCACCCGTCATCCGGCCGTTGCGATGGCGATCGCAAGCCTGAATTTTCCGGACGAGAAGGCAGCCTTGGCGGTGATGCTTTGGCATCTGGTCATCGGGGCGATCGTGTCTATTCCGTATGTGCGGTGGCGCAGGGCGCTACATGACAAAGCCGCCACCGTCGAATCGGACCGGCAGACGAATAGGGTTGGCCGATGAGTGCCGCAATCCGCCCGCGCGCTTCCGAAAGCAGTCCCGCGGGAAGGGACATGGTGTGGATACCTGCCGGGACGTTCCTAATGGGCTCCGATGCCCACTACCCGGAAGAGGCGCCGGCGCATCGTGTGAAGGTCGACGGCTTCTGGATCGGCCGGTTCGCGGTGACCAACCGGGATTTCGAAAAATTCGTCTCGGAGACCGGCCATGTCACGTTGGCCGAGAAGTCTGCCAATCCGGATGATTATCCTGAAGCGCTACCGGAGATGTTGTAACCGTCCTCGACCGTCTTCCGCAAGCCCGCGGGCCCGGTCGATGTCCGCAATCAGTACAATTGGTGGACCTACGTACCCGGTGCGAACTGGCGCCATCCGCGTGGACCGGCCAGCTCGATCGCCAAGCTCAAGGACCATCCCGTCGTCCATATCGCCTATGAGGATGCCGAGGCGTATGCCCGATGGGCCGGCATGCAGCTGCCGACCGAGGCGGAATGGGAATTCGCTGCTCGCGGTGGGCTGGAAGGCGCCGAGTTCACATGGGGCGACGAACTAACGCCCGGCGGCATTTACATGGCCAATACGTGGCAGGGCGAATTCCCATATCGCAACACGGTGGAAGACGGCTTCGAATACACAGCGCCTGTAGGCTCCTTTCCAGCAAACGGCTACGGCCTCCACGACATGGCGGGCAATGTCTGGGAATGGACGTCCGACTGGTATCGGGATCACCGCAGGATCGATAGCCCATGCTGCACGGTCTCCAACCCGCGGGGCGGCGACCGTGAGGCGAGCCGGGATCCGCGCGATCCCGCCGCGATACCGCGCAGGGTGACAAAGGGGGGCTCACATCTATGCGCTCCGAACTATTGCAGGCGATATCGGCCAGCGGCACGAATGGCACAGCCGATAGACACCTCGGTCTCGCATCTCGGCTTTCGTCTCATTCGTCGCCTGGATGATTGAAATGGAGGCTGTTCGAGAAACCTTCGCGCAGCTCACCGAGGTCTCGATCCTTCTGATCGACTTTATGGCTCTGCTGATTGTCGTCTACGGGACATTGGAGGCTTTTTGGGGGGCCTGTCGGGCGGCCGTCACTAAACGGCGGCAGCTATATCACCAAATCTGGATACGCTTCGCGCGCTGGCTTGTCGCCGGCCTGACCTTTCAACTCGCCGCGGATATCATCGAGTCGGCCTTGACTCCGAGTTGGGAAGACATCGGGCGTCTGGCGGCGATTGCGGTCGTCCGTACTTTCCTCAACTATTTTCTTGGACGCGACCTCTCGGAGGAGACGGAGCAAGCGATGCCCGCAGAAGAGGCAAAGGCCGTTGATCCCAGGTCACCCGGTGCCGAAAAAGGATAGTGCGATGGCAAAACCCTTCCGATTTCTTGCGGGCGTTGCGATGGTAGTTGCCATGCTGTTGCCGGTGCAAGCCCTGGCAGACGATGCTGATCTTGCAAAGCAACTTAGCAATCCGATTGCTTCACTGATCAGCGTACCGTTCCAGTTCAACTACGATTCCGGGTTCGGACCGGACGACGGCTACCGTGCAACGCTCAATATACAGCCGGTGGTTCCGATTTCTCTCAATGACAACTGGAACCTGATCTCGCGGACGATCCTGCCGATCATCACACAGGATGACATCGCCGGACCGTCGGGCTCGCAATCGGGCCTGGGCGACGTCACCCAGAGCCTCTTCTTCTCGCCCAAGGCGCCGGGACCCGGCGGCGTCATATGGGGGGTCGGGCCGGTGATGCTGTTGCCGACCGCAACCGACGACCTTCTCGGTGGAGGGAAGTGGGGAGCTGGTCCGACAGCCGTGGCCCTCAAGCAGGCCGGCCCTTGGACCTTCGGCATGCTCGCCAACCAGATCTGGTCCTTCGCCGGCGATAGCGATCGCAGCGAAATCAATGCGACCTTTCTGCAGCCCTTCCTCTCTTACACCACCGCCGATGCCTGGACATTCGGCCTCAACACCGAAAGCACCTATGACTGGGCCAGCCACCAATGGTCGGTGCCGATCAACCTGTCCGTCGCGAAGCTTGTGAAGTTCGGCAATCAGCCCGTTAGCCTCAGCGTCGGCACGCGCTACTGGATGACAAGTCCAGAGAGCGGCCCGGAGGGTTGGGGTTTTCGTGGCGTCGTCACATTGCTGTTCCCGAAGTAGCTGAAGGAGTCGAGAGCAATGCTGCAGCGACTTGCCATGGCATTAACCGGACGTAGGGGACCCTTGGTCGAGTTGTCGAGAGCCACGCACCCACAATTCGGCCGGTTACTGAAAGCACTGGCCGCGTCGTTGCTTCTGCTAACAGCGTTGGCTGGTGCCACCTGGGCGCAATCAGATCCGCTGCCGTCCTGGAAAGACGGCCCGGTCAAGGTGGCCATCACGCAGTTCGTCGCCAAGGTCACGCAGGACGGTGGCGCCGATTTCGTCAAGCCGGCTGAGCGTATCGCCGTGTTCGACAATGACGGCACGCTGTGGTCCGAGCAGCCGGTCTACTTCCAGCTTGCCTTCGCGCTCGACCGCATCAAGGCCATGGCCCCCGATCACCCCGAATGGAAGGAAACAGAGCCCTTCAGGTCGGCATTGAAGGGCGATCCGAAAGGCCTCATGGCGTCTGGTGAGAAAGGCCTGATGGAAATCCTGGCTGTGACCCATGCCGGCATGACGACCGAGGACTTTTCCAAGATTGTGGCCGGTTGGCTAGCGAGCGCACGCCATCCGCGCTTCGATCGCCCCTACAATCAGCTTGTCTACGAGCCGCAACTGGAGTTGCTCACCTACCTGCGGGCCAACGGCTTCAAAACCTTCATCGTCTCTGGCGGCGGTGTCGAGTTCATGCGGGTCTTTGCCGAGGAGGCCTATGGTATTCCGCCCGAACAAGTCGTCGGCTCGTCCGGCGTCGTGAAGCTAGAGGACAGGGACGGAAAGCTGGTGCTCGCCAAGGAGGCCAAGGTCGAGTTCGTCGATGATGGTCCGGGCAAGCCTGTCGGGATCAACCGCTTCATCGGGAGGCGGCCGATCCTGGCCTTCGGCAATTCGGACGGCGACCAGCAGATGCTTGAATGGACGGCGGCGGGCGACGGAGCTCGCTTCATTGGACTTGTGCATCACACGGATGCCGAACGTGAATGGGCCTACGACCGCCAGTCCAACATCGGAAAGCTCGACACCGCGCTCGATGAAGGCGTCCGAAGAGGCTGGACCATCGTCGACATGAAGAGTGACTGGCAGACGGTCTATCCGGCGGTGAAATAGATCGGCTGGAAGGTAGAGGCGGGAAGAATCGATCTTGGTGAGGACGGCCAAGATCATTCAAGCTGAAAGGAAGTTGTCATGAGCGAAACGACCAGCAAGGCACCTACCAAGACGAGCCAACTTGTCCGTCCCGAGCGGCTTCCCGTGACGCCGGTCCCACCCATTCCCAAGGTCGACGAATCAAGATCGGATCTGGCCTCCACCAAGTACTCTCATTACCGAACCGAATTGTCCAATCACAGGACCGGCCTTTCGGAGCACCGGACCTCGCTGTCCGAATTCAGAACAGACCTGTCTAACCATCGAACGGACTTGTCGACCGACCGCACCGAGATGTCCATGCGGCGCACCGGCATGTCATTTCAGCGCACGCGCATGAGCGCGGAGCGCACGCTCATGTCGGTGATCCGCACCTCGCTTTCTCTCATCAGTTTCGGGTTCACAATCTATCAGGTGTTCCAGAAGCTGAAGAATGCCGGGACGCTCACCCAGGCTGGCGCACCGCTCAATTTTGGCATTACACTGGTGCTGCTTGGCATCGTCATGCTGATCTTCGGCATATTCTACCACTTGCAATTCATGATCGGCTTGCGCCATGAGAGAAACGCGATGCGGGCCGAAGAGTTGATCCATGGCGAGAGCCATTTCCCCCCATCGGTCACCTTGATCACAGCCGTGATACTGCTCGTCGTCGGGATAGCTGCAATCGTCAGTATGCTCTTCCAGATCGGTCCGTTCCAGGGATGACGCCCGGCGCGGATAAGGAGGCGAACTGACTGCCCGCCCGATTGCACGGTCTCGCTCTACATCCGCGCCTATTGGGGCAAGGAACCTGTCCTCGACGGGTCTTGGAAGGCGCCGGCGATTGAATTGGTCCAGCGACTCAGGTTTCATGCGATGTCATCAAGCGCCGCCTGATGTCGGTGACAGGTGAAGCTAGACCGCGGCTTTGGGAGAATTTCATGAGCCGAAAGGCAGCCTCGAGAACAGTGCTTCTCTTGTTCGCTATCGTGCTCTTGTCGACTGGTGAAGTATTTTCTCAAGACGCCGATCTCGCAAAGAAGTTATCGAATCCGATCGCCTCGCTCATCAGCGTGCCCTTTCAGTACAACTACGACAGGGGCTATGGGCCTGACGATGGGTCCAGGTCGGTGATCAACATTCAGCCGGTGATCCCAATATCATTGAACGACGACTGGAACTTAATCTCACGCACCGTACTGCCGGTCACGTGGCAGGACGACATCGCTGGCGATTCAGACAGCCAGTTCGGACTTGGCGATACAGTCCAGAGCCTGTTCTTCTCGCCCAAGGCTCCTGGTCCGGGCGGTCTCGTCTGGGGCGTGGGTCCGGTCCTTCTGCTGCCAACCGGCACTGACGCGATGCTGGGCGGTCAGAAATGGGGAGTTGGCCCGACAGGCGTCGTGCTTAAGCAGTCAGGTCCCTGGACATATGGCATGCTGGCCAACCACATCTGGTCGTTTGCAGGCGACGAGGACAGGAGCGACGTCAACGCAACCTTCCTCCAACCTTTCCTATCATACACCACGGCAGATGCTTGGACGTTCGCTCTTAACACCGAGTCGACTTATGACTGGGTCAAGGAAGACTGGTCGGTGCCGGTCAATTTTACAGTTAGCAAGCTGGTGAAGTTCGGCAGCCAGCCAGTCAGCCTGCAGGCGGGAGTGCGGTACTGGGCTGTTAGCCCGGACGGGGGAGCGGAGGGATTCGGCTTCAGAACAGGCATCACATTCCTGTTTCCGAAGAAATGAATGACCGGGCAAGCACAGTTTCGACGAACCATGAACTGAGAAACCCGCGGCCCAGGATGCCGAGCTGCCGGTGGCCGCCAGCGGTTACGCGATGGGGGCTGTGGCAACCAGGAGCCCGAACAAGAATCTTAGCCGGCTATGCCATTGTCTTGCCGTTGCCGCACGCCTAGAAATGCATGACAAGTCCCATTATCGGGCCCTGCTGCACCACGTCGAATTCGAAGCCGTTGTTGCTGTAGTTGACCCCTAGTGCGCGATAGCCGGCAAGAGCCGAAAACCGCTCGTTGAACCGGTAGCCCAGCGCGGCCGCAACGTCCCAATCGACATCGGCTCCGCCTGCGCCAACCATGCTCCAGCCCGTCAGATAGACTTCGGGTGTAAGCGAGTAATTCGCGCGAAGGCCGACGAGCCCGTCCACCCAAGTCGCCCCGTCGCTGGCAGACACACCGTCAAGGATACCGCCATGAAACCCGATGTCCGTGTTTACAGACCAAACCCTCATGCCGCCCACAATATCGAGATATCCGGCGTCACCCTGGAAGACCGAGTAGCCAGCTCCGATAAGCCCTGAAAATGTCTCGGAGGAGACATCCACATCATTGGCGATGACGCCTCTCGACGTTCCGCGGCCGGTTGATATCTTCACATACATCAGGTCGCCGAAAACGCTGTACCGATCGTGGCGTGCCTCGGCGACGGCCATCGCAGCGAAATCGAGATTCTTCAAGATATCGCCGAAACTCGCATCCAGGTGGACTGTCGGCAGTCCGAATTGCGTCACGTCGCCGGAGAGCCCGGCTGCCCAGAAATACGGCGCAATGGAGTACGTCCAGCCTTGCTCGGTCACCACCGGTTTCAGATCCGGCGTCACGGGCGAGACCATATCGGCGGCGCGCAATGGTTGAGCAAGGAGGACGCCAGACAGAACGGTCACGCCCCAATATGCTCTGCGGATTAAGGTCAGCATGGTCCCCTCTGGATGATGGTACAGATCTGGTTTTCTCGGCAACAAGCTACAATCGTGACGGTTCTCCCCCGACCATGCTCGCTAGGGTATTCATACCGGCGACGCACACAAGATACCAAATATTGCTACCCCGATTCTGCTGGATTCGCATCTCCGTTCTCACATGATCTCCCAGTTCCGGCGACCTCATTTAAACTCTCCAAGGTCTATTCGCTTGTTCCTGCGGGCGCTGTGCGAAAGCGGACAGCGATGAGAATATTCTCTCACTTCGCATGTGGAGTATCCTCAGAAGAGCGCAGCCTACCTCCCACCAAGCCGAAACGCGCGGCGATGGCGGAGACCAATTGCCTGAAGCCCCTGAGTACTTTAACGCAATTTGCAAAATCGCCCAGTTGGCCAAGGGTCCAACAAGGCGGGTGCCTCTGGTCGCGCTTGACGCTGCGAGACGCACGGTAGAGAACGGTGCTTTTACCGCGCCAGCGGTCGATCACCCAGAGTCAGGAGCCGTCACCTTGCCTATTGCATTGTGAAATAGATTATGACTCTAAACCGATTCAAACTAAGTGCAAAAAAACAACCGCAGATTACCGGTCGCCGAAGTTGGATAGATCCAGCTCGCCCAGGGAAACGAATAAAATCAGCATGTTGAACAGGCTCGCCATTGCGCCGATGATGGACTGGACTGACCGGCATTGCCGGTTCTTCCATCGCCAGTTGACGAGCCGTGCGCTGCTTTACACCGAAATGGTGGTGGCCGACGCCGTCATCCACGGCGCACGCGAGCGGCTGCTCGGCTTCGATGAGGTGGAACATCACGTCGCCCTGCAACTTGGCGGCTCGGATCCCGCAAAACTTGCAGAGGCGGCGCGCATTGGCGAGGCCTTCGGCTATGACGAGATCAATCTCAATGTCGGGTGCCCGTCCGACCGCGTCCAGTCCGGCACGTTCGGCGCGTGCTTGATGAAAGTGCCCGATCTTGTCGCCGATTGCGTCGCCGCGATGAAAGCGGCGGTGACGGTGCCGGTCACGGTCAAATGCCGCATCGGCGTCGACGAACAGGATCCGGAGCCGGCGCTCGATGCGCTGGCGAATGGGGTTTTCGATGCCGGCGCCGATGCCTTGTGGGTGCACGCACGCAAGGCGTGGCTGGAAGGGCTCAGCCCCAAGGAAAACCGCGACATCCCGCCGCTCGACTATGACAGAGTGTATCGGCTGAAGGCCGGAAAACCGAGCAAATTCATCGGTATCAATGGCGGTATTCAGTCCCTTGACGAGGCGCTGACGCAGCTCGATCATGTCGATGGCGCCATGCTTGGCCGCGCCGCCTACCACACACCGGGCATTCTGGCTGGTGTTGACGCCGCCTTTTACGGAGCGCGGCCGGAAGTGTTCGATTTCGCCGCGCTGATCGATGCTATGGCGGACTACGCGGGGCGCCACATCGAACAGGGCGGGCGGCTTGGCCATGTCACGCGTCACATGGTCGGGCTGTTTCACGGGCTGCCCGGCGCGCGCCGCTACCGCCAGATCCTGTCAACCGACGCGACGCGGCCCGGAGCTGGGCCGGATGTGCTGAAGACGGCTTTCGCGGCGGTCGAATTCGGTGGGGCCGCCGCCGAAGCGGCCTGATCTCAGTCCCTGAGGATCATACGGTCGCCCCGCACGTCGAAACCCGACAGCGAGCCGATGAAGTTCATGCCGAGCAGACTTTGGCTCAGCATGCCCGGGGCGGCGACCATCACCGGCATATCCTTGCGCACGATGCCGCCGATTGCCAGCTCGTCGGTCTTGACCGCCGCGGCGCGCGCCATGCCGTTGGCGGTCGAAACCGGTATGGTGTAGTTGAGCACCGCCGGATTGAAGCCGGAGGCCTGAGCGTCCTCCGAAGTCAATACGGTGCTGGTCGCGCCGGTGTCGACAACGGCCCGCACCGGATTGCCGTTGACCAGGATGCGCGCCTCGAAGTGACCGTTGTCGGCCTTGTCCAGGGTCACCGTCGCATGACCATCTTCGACGCCGAGCGCAAGCGGACTGCCAGGAACGAGGCCCGCGGTCACGCGGCTGGCGACGTCCTGCAGCTCGTAACGATATTGGTAGCCGGCGATCAGCGCGAGCACGATAGCCGCCCATGCACCGAGGCTGCGGGCCATCACTCCTAGCGGAGCCGACCGCAGCAGGCCGGCGCCGATAAGGGCGCCGAAGGCCCCAAGCCAGATCAGCCGGCCAAAATCGTAGTTCTCCACGCCAAGCGTGCTGCCGGCGGAATCGTTGAGCATGAGCAGGGCTGCCCCCACGCCGATCACCGCCATCACAGTCCAGAACAGCCGGCCGCTCATCCGTCCCTCGCTAGAGTGCGTCGCGTTCGCGCGCCATGCGGGTACGGCGCGTTTCGCGGCGCGGCCGGCGCTCGACCGTTTCCAACCGGGCCGGCAGTTCGGCCATCACATTGCGGCGCGTTTCGGGCGTCATCCCCATCCAGGCGCCGATCTCCTCGCGCGTGCGGCCGCAACCGAAGCAGAAGCCGGTTTTCATATCGATCGAGCAGACCAGGATGCAGGGAGATTCGATGGCCGTCATGACTTTCTCTGGAGGAACTCCATTCGGAATCCGCTCTTCCATCTCCACATGGTGCAACGGCGAAGCCAATGCAAGCCCTCGCGATAGCGCCTTCCGTGGCCGCCTTTGCGGCAAGTCAGGAAGGACGATCGGGGAGGTTGTGCCGATCACGCAACGCGGCTATGCCGCTCCTCCACTCCAGGAACGATTGTCACGACATGACCAGTGCACTGCCTTTCGACGATTTCCGCAATCTGCTCGACAATTTGCCGGCGGCCGACCTCAAAGCCGAGGCGCGCGTGCGCACGCTGTTTGCCAAGGCGGACAAGCCTCGGAATTCGCTTGGCCGCGTCGAGGACATCGCCGCATGGCTCGCCGCATGGAGTGGCCGGGCTCCGCCTGCGGTGACAAGGCCCTTGATGGCTGTCTTTGCCGGTAACCATGGCGTGACCCGACATGGTATTTCGCCGCGTCCGGTTGCGGCCACCGCCAACGCGGTCGAGCTTTGCGCGGCCGGCGGTGCCGCGATCAACCAGATCTGCATTGCCTATGATCTGGGGTTAAAGGTGTTCGATCTTGCCCTGCACATCCCGACCGGCGACATCACAGAGGATGCGGCGCTTGACGAGCGCGGATGCGCGGCCACCATGGCCTTCGGCATGGAAGCGATTGCCGGCGGCACCGACCTGCTTTGCCTCGGCGATCTCGGCGTCGGCAATTCCACCGTCGCCGCCGCCCTGTTCGCCGCGCTGTTCGGCGGCAGGGGCGCCGACTGGGTCGGCCCGGGATCCGGCGCCGACGCGGCGATGCAGGTGCGCAAGGCAGAGGTGGTCGATGCGGCGTTGGCCTTTCACGGCCACCATCTCGAAGATCCGCTGGAGGCCCTGCGCCGGGTTGGCGGCCGCGAGTTCGCGGCGATAGCTGGCGCAATCCTCGCCGCGCGGATGCAGCAGATACCGGTACTGCTCGATGGCTTCGCGGCAACGGCAGCCGCCGCTGTGCTGCATGCAGCAAACCCCGCAGCGCTTGATCATTGTCTTCTCGCCAGCCTGTCGCCGGAGCCCGCGCATGCAAGGGCCGCAGAGCACCTCGGGCTGCGTCCGCTGCTCGATCTCGGCATCGGTCATGGCGAAGGTGCGGGAGCGGCCCTGGCGGCCGGGCTCGTCAAGGCAGCGGCACTGACCAGTTCAGGCATGGCGGCGGCTGTTCGGGGCTAGAGCGTTCGCGCCTCGACGTCTCAACGTCTGAGATTGGGGATACGGTAGACGACCGAGATATATTTCGAATTCGAGCGTGTCTCGACTATCGAACCGCCAAGGCCTTCCGCGATCCTTCTGCTCGCGACGTTCTCTTCTGCGACAGGATACTCGAAGCAATCCGGATTGAATTCCTCAGACGCCCATGCCGCAACGGCGGCAACGGCCTCACGGCCGATGCCGTTTCCATGTACATCCTCCCTTATCCAAATTCCGATCTCGGGACAGCCAGTCTTGGCCGCGTGAAGGCCGACAAGCCCCAGGCAGCGACCGTCCGCCAACGAACGCGCGACGAAATGCAAATCCGATCCGTCAAGGATCGGGGCAAGCCAGGATCGCCATACCTCGGCAAAGGCCGCTGGTGATCGAGGTGGTTCCCACTGCATGAAACGAGTGATCGCGGGAGTGATGGCGGCAAAGACTTCCGCGGCATCGTCGGACGTGAACAGCTTCAGACGAAGTCGCTCCGATTTGATTTCGACGCCACTGGCATCCCAATCTGCCGTCATTGCGGTCTGCGTGCCTTCTTCCAGTCCTTGTCGACGCAGGTTTGCAGGGGTACTACCGCCGCCGCGCGGCCACCGCCGCGGTCGGCAGCGCCGGCAGTTCCTCCATCACCCGGCTTAGCGGGAAGATGGCGATCGCTTCTGTGCCCTCGCGCAGCTTGGAGTGAAGCTCGAACTCGCCGCCATGCATGGCGAGCAGCCCTTGCACGATCGGCAGGCCAAGCCCGGTGCCTTGCTCGGCGCTCTTGATGGCGATCGAACCCTGGCCGAAGGCTGAAAGCACGACCGGAATCTCGTCCTCGGGAATGCCGGGGCCGTTGTCCTTGATCGAAATGTATTGGCCGCCGCCCGCCGTCCAGCCGACCCGCACGCGGATCTCGCCGCCGGTGGCGGTGAATTTGATGGCGTTGGACAGAAGGTTGAGCGCGATCTGGCGCACGGCGCGCTCGTCGGCGAACAGGCGCGGCAATGTCTGTTCGAAATCCTGGACGACGCGGATGTCCTTGTTGCGCGCCTTCAGCTCCATCATGTGGCAGCAATCCTCGACGATGTTGAGCAACATCACCGGCTCCTCGTTGAGCTGGTAGCGGCCGGCCTCGATGCGCGACAGGTCGAGGATCTCGTTGATCAGGTCAAGCAGGTGCTGGCCTGAATCATGCACGTCATGGGCGTAGTCGCGATAGGTGGGATTGCTCATCGGCCCCAGCACCTCGTTCGCCATCACCTCGGAAAAACCGAGAATGGCGTTGAGCGGCGTGCGCAATTCATGGCTCATCGAAGCGAGGAAACGCGATTTTGCAAGGTTGGCGTCCTCGGCCCGCCGCCGCGCCTCGTCCGACATCGATTTCGCCGTCTCCACTTCGGCGATCAGCGCGTCCTTTTCGGAGCGGAACGACAAGAGTAGCAGGGAGAAGCGATTGAGGTGACTGGCGATATAGGTGAAGAAAGGCAGCGACAGGACAAGCAGCCCGGCCATGATCGCCTCGACCGGCATCCACGATTTGGCCGCGGCATAGGCGTAGAGCGCCACCGGAACCGCGAAGGTCGCCAGCAGCGCTCCGCTCAGGGACGAGGCCATCAGAGCGGTCCCTGCCATGGCAAACAGCAGCACCACCGCCTTGAGCACCTGGAACTGGTCGACCTCGCAGGCGCCGCAGCCCAGCCAGACGAACCAGGCCCAGCCCAGACCGCAAAGGAAATGGCCGACCAGGAATTCCCTTCGCGTTTGCAATGAGTTGAGCTCGGAAGCTTCCGTACGCTCGATGCGCCGCGCCATGAAGACGACTGTCGTATAGCAGGTGAGCGTAAACAACGCCCAGAGCCCGATCTCATTGCCGATGCCGGCCAGACGGCCGGCCGCGGCGATCGCCAGGACGAGCAACGGGATGACCACGGCGCCGCTTGTCATGGCTCGGGCGTGCAGCTTCAGCAGTTCACGGTCGAAATCGGGATTGCCGGCCTGCTGCGAAAGACGGTCGCGCGTCTTGCGCACCGCGCGCGCGACATCGCTGTTGCGATGCCGTTTCCTGCGGTCCACTATGAACTTGTCCGCTGTGTTCGAGCGTTGCAAGGGCATCAAGAGCTTCAATTTATGCGCGCAGCGATTTCAAGGTGTTAAGCTACGTTCGAATGATTAACCAACCGTTTGCCATATGAGCCGTTCCTGGTCGCCAAGGTCGCGCCCGCGGTACGCGGCGCCGCGCCCGACAAGCCCGTGGCGCAAGCTGCTGGACTACGGGCTGGCCGTCATCATTCTGGGGCTGCTGATCCTGCTTGCGGCGCGTCTCGATCGAGTGGAGACGCGCAAGACGCAGGGTGGCGCCATCATCAATGACGGCGACTCGATCACGCTCGGCACCGAGCGCATCCGCATGCGCGGCATCGACGCCCCGGAATACACCCAGACCTGCCGCAAGAACGGCGCCGATTATGCCTGTGGCACGCTGGCGCGCCAATCACTGGTGCGCCTGATCGGCGGCAGGCCGGTCACCTGCAGCGGCTGGCAGCGCGATCGCTATGGCCGGTTGCTCGGCGACTGCAAGGCAGGGGCCACCGACCTCAACCGTGCCCAGGTCGAAGCGGGCTGGGCCGTCGCCTATGGCGACTTCGAAGGCGTGGAAGCGACCGCCCGCGCGGCAAAAGTCGGTATCTGGGCGGGCACGTTCGACCAGCCGCAGGACTGGCGCGACAGCCACCACGGCGATGTCGTGGAGCGAAAACATGGCACGCTGGCGTCGATCGGCGACGCGGCGCGCGAGATATTTCGCTTCTGGTGAAGCGCGTCAGCGGAAAGAAAAGGAGGATCGAAATGAAGCTGTTCGACGGCGGTCGTGCGCCCAACCCACGCCGGGTTCGCGTTTTCCTCGCCGAAAAAGGGATCACGGTTCCGTTGGTGCCCGTCGACATGGGCGCTTTGGAACACAAGCAGCAGTCAGTCAGCTCGCGCAATCCGCTGCGGCGCCTGCCGGTTCTGGAGCTCGATGACGGCACCATCCTCACCGAATCCGTCGCAATCTGCCGCTATTTCGAGGAGCTTTACCCCGAGCCGGCATTGTTCGGGCGCGGCTCGCTTGGCAAGGCACAGGTCGAGATGTGGCAGAGGCGGATGGAGTTCAACCTGCTCAGCAGCGTCGCGCAGGCTTTCCGCCACATCCATCCGGCCATGAAGGAATGGGAAATCCCGCAGATTCCCGAATGGGGCGAGGCCAACAAGCCGAAGGCGGTGGAGTTTCTCAGGCTGCTGGACGCTGAACTCGGCAACCGTGAATTCGCCGCCGGCGACAGCTATTCGATCGCTGACATCACCGGCCTGATCGCGATCGATTTCATGAAGCCGGCACGCATCAAGGTGCCGGAGGAATGCACCAATGTGCTGCGTTGGCATCAGGCTGTCTCGAGCCGGCCGAGTGCCGCCGCTTGAGCGTCGAACTCGACAGGCTCGCCGCGACGGTCCGCGCTTGCCGCATCTGCGTCGACAATCCCGTCGGCAAACCGCTGCCGCATGAGCCGCGTCCGGTGCTGCGACCCTCGTCCAGCGCCCGCATCCTGATCGCCAGCCAGGCTCCGGGGACCAAGGTGCATCTGTCGGGCATGCCATTCACCGACGCTTCCGGCGACCGGCTGCGCAACTGGCTCGATGTGAGCAGCGACGAATTCTACGACATCGAGAAATTCGCCATCGTGCCGATGGGCTTCTGCTTTCCCGGACAAGACTCCAAGGGCGGCGATCTGCCGCCGAGGCGTGAGTGCGCTCCGGCCTGGCGCTCGCCCTTGATGGCGCTGATGCCGCGGATCGATCTGGTGCTGACGATCGGCATCTATGCGCAGACCTGGCACATGGGCGCGGCGCGCCGCCCCTCGCTGACGGAAACGGTGATGAACTGGCGCGCCATCTGGGAGAATTCTGTCGGCCCCAAAGTGCTGCCGCTGCCGCATCCGTCCTGGCGCAACACTGGCTGGTTGAAGCAGAATCCGTGGTTTGAAATGGATTTGCTGCCTTTCCTGCGGTCGGAAATCCGCTATCGCCTCGGCTAGGCATTAAGCAAGAAATCACTCGCTTTTGACGCGAGTGGCAGAATTTCTTTCTTGTGAATAGCCTAAACAAAAGGGAATATAGCGAAACCATTCCACCAGGAGCTTCCGATGGATCGCCTTGACCGAAAAATTCTCCGCCTCCTGCAGGAGGACGCGACGCTTGCGGTCGCCGACGTCGCCAAGAAGGTCGGCCTGTCGACCACACCGTGCTGGCGGCGCATCCAGAAGCTCGAGGAAGAGGGCGTCATCAAGCGGCGCGTCGCCATTCTCGACCACGAAAAGGTCAATGTGCGGGTCACGGTCTTCGTGTCGATCCGCACCAATTCGCACAGCCATGAATGGCTGCGCCGGTTTTCCGAGGTCATCCAGGAATTTCCCGAGGTGGTCGAATTCTATCGCATGAGCGGCGACGTCGATTATCTCTTGCGCGTCGTGGTGCCCGACATCGCCGCCTACGACGCCTTCTACAAACGGCTGATCGCCAAGATCGAGATCCGGGACGTGTCGTCGTCCTTCGCCATGGAGCAGATCAAGTACACGACCGAAATCCCGCTCGACTATATGGTGCTGGACAAGGAGTCGGGCGCGAACGCGGCCTGATCGCGCCGTTCAATTCTTCTTCTTGTTGAGGAAACTCCAGGGCGAGTTCACCGGCAATATGACGGAGTCCGGAACCGTGTCGACGCCCACGACATCGGCTTTGCGTACGGTATAGCCGGACTGGATGACGCTGACGCCGTCGAGAATGAACAACTGGCTTTTCTCCATGTCCGGCTTCAAGTCACCGGTCACGGCGACAGGCTGGTAGGCTTGCGACATCTTGTAGGGATGGGCAGGCGTGACCAGCACGATCTGGTTGGGAGGAGGCGTCGGCATATGGCTGCACGCGCCGGTCCAAGGCACCAGCAGGAACTGATAAACGAGATCGCCGTCGCGATCGACCGGCAATGCATAGCCGGCTAATTGTATCGTTTTGTCCTGCAGGACGACCGACAGCGTCTCGCCGTGATCCGGCAGTTTCGCCGCGATCATCGGCAGGCCGGCGTCTTCGGCGACCGCCTGGGTGACCGGGCGCAAATCCTTCCAGAGGATGTGCGTGGCCTCGGCCGAGGCGCCGGCGGTGGAGCGGGCAAGCGCGGCCGCAAGCGCTATGATCGACTTGAAATGGTTCATGGCCGCATCCCTTTGCGGGCAAGTAAAGACACTGCTGTCGGCGGCGTCAATGCTCGAGCCGCATCACATGGCGGCGAGAACCGGCCATGCCGGTCTCGTGGAAACCGCGGCTGGCAAACATGTCGTGAAAGCCCATGAAACGGTAGCTCGGCGAGGCCTCGTCCACCGGATAGGCTTCTATGATGCGCGCACCATTGGCGAAGGCATGGTCAATGGCAGCATCGAGCAATGCCGTAGCAAGGCCACCGCCGCGCAAGGCCCTTGGCACATAGAAGCAGACGATCGACCACACACCTGTGTCGCCGTCGTCCTGCTGCTTCGATAGCTTACGATAGGTCTCTCGCGGCGCGACCGAGCACCAGGCTACGGCCTTGCCGCCGACATGGGCGAGGATGCCGACCGGCGTGCCAGCATCGATGAGCGCCATCATCTGGCGTTTCTTCTCGTCGGTCTGGGCGGGCTCGGGGCTGTGGCGCCAAGCCATGCACCAGCAATATTTTGGCGCACCCGGCTGCTCGAACAACGTTTCGAAGCTGGCGCGTGTTGCCCGTGTCACCTCGGTGAAAAGGATATCGGCGCCGTCAAACTTTCCTGGCGGCGAGGCGTTCAAGCGTTTTGGCATCCGACAGTTCCTTGGCGGCGTCCTTGCCGATCCAGCGGGCGGTCTTGTCCAGGGAGGTCGCAAGTTTCCGAGCCAGGGCAAGGGCGGGGGCATGCAGGCCCATCGATCGCTTGCCGATCTGCCGCAGCGCCCAATTGACCGCTTTGCGGACGAAGTTTCGCTCATCGCCGGCATAGGATTCGATCAATGGCAGGTAAGGCAGGAACGTCGCGTCCGATTCCTTCTTCAGATGCACGGCTGCCCATGCCAGCATGGCGAAGGCTGTACGGCGGACGAATTCGCGCTCGTCGGCGGCGAACTCTTCGACCAGCTGGCGCCAGAACGGGGTGTCCACGAACAGGTCGGAGACGGTGTCGACGATCTCCCATGAGTCGAAATCGCCGGCCCAGCGGCGGCACTCTTCGATGGCGATCTTTTTCGGCTCGCCGGTGAAGGCCGCCATCAGCCGCGCCTCGCGAATGCCTGTGTCCCATAGCGCGAGGGACCGTTCATGGTTGCGCTTCACCTTGCGCGCCAAGGGCCGCAAGTCCGCATTGCCGATGCCGAGCGCGGTCGCGTTGTTGATGCCGAACCGCGCCATGCCGGCGCGGTTTTCCTCGGTTCCGATCGAACGCAGATGAGCGACGATATCCTGCGCGGTCCAGCCTGGAGCGGGCAGGGACATCGTCGCCTACTTCTCCAGCCGCGCCAGCAGCGAGGACGTGTCCCAGCGCTTGCCGCCCATCGCCTGCACATCCTTGTAGAACTGGTCGACAAGCGCTGTCACCGGCAGCCTGGCGCCGTTGCGGTCGGCCTCCGCCAGGCAGATGCCGAGGTCCTTGCGCATCCAGTCGACGGCGAAACCGAAATCATATTTGCCGGCATTCATGGTCTTGTGCCGGTTTTCCATCTGCCAGGAGCCGGCCGCACCCTTGGAAATCACCTCGATCACCTTTTCGATGTCGAGCCCGGCCTTCTTGCCGAAATGGATGCCTTCCGACAGGCCCTGCACCAGTCCGGCGATGCAGATCTGATTGATCATCTTGGTGAGCTGGCCGGCACCCGCCGACCCCATCAGCCCGACCATGCGGGCAAAGGCGTCGATGACCGGCCTGGCCCTGTCGAACGCAGCCTCATCGCCGCCGACCATCACGGTCAGCACGCCATTCTCGGCGCCGGCCTGGCCACCGGAGACCGGCGCGTCGAGGAATGAGAACCCGCTCGCCTGCGCGGCTTCCGCCAGTTCGCGCGCGACTTCCGCCGAAGCCGTGGTGTTGTCGATAAAGACCGAGCCTTTCTTCATCGCCTTGAAGGCGCCTTCGGACCCTGTGGTCACCGAACGCAAATCGTCGTCATTGCCGACGCAGGAAAAGACGAAATCCTTGCCCTCGGCGGCCTGCGCCGGCGTCGCGGCAAGGTTGCCGCCATGTTGAGCGACCCATTGTTCGGCTTTGGCTTGGGTGCGGTTGTAGACGGTAACGTCGTGGCCGCCCTTGTTCTTCAGGTGTCCGGCCATGGGATAACCCATGACGCCCAGACCGAGAAATGCCACCGATGCCATGCCTTGTCCTTCCGGAGAAACAGAGATTTCAGTTGCGGAAGCTCTAGGCCATGCGACGAATTCGTCAAGGCGCGCACCGTCGCATCGACTGGCACAGGTCGATCAGGAACGGTTCGGCGATGCGTCAGCGATGCAGATGGATGGTGATCCGGCGCTCGACCCATTCGACGCCATGGCGCAGGATCTCGACCATCACCAGATAGACGATGGCGACCCAGACATAGGCCTGGAAGTCGAAGGATTTGGCGTAGGCGAGCTTTGCATTGCCCATGAGATCATAGACCGTGATGATGGCGACGATGGCCGAGGCCTTGATCATCAGAACCAGTTCATTGCCATAGGGCCGCAACGCCACGATGAAGGCCTGCGGCAGGACAACCTTGCGCAGCGTCTGCAGCTTGTGCAGGCCGAGCGAAGCAGCTCCTTCCCATTGGCCCCTGGGCACGCTTTCGATGGCGCCGCGCAGGATCTCGGCCTGGTAGGCCGCGGTGTTGAGCGCGAAGGCGAAGACGCCGCAGTTGAAGGCCTCGCGGAAGAACCACCACAGCCCGACGGATTCAAGCTGCAACCGGAAAGAGCCCAAGCCATAGTAGACGAGGTAGACCTGGACCAGCAGTGGCGTGCCGCGGAAGAAGTAGACGTAGCAGTAGGCAATGCCGGACAGGAAGCGGCTCTTCGACATGCGGCCATAGGTGACGGGCAACGAAAAGATCGCGCCGACCACCATCGAAATCGCCACGAGCGACAGCGTCGTCCAGAGGCCCTGCAGATAGGCTGGCGCATATCTGGCAAAGAACTCGCCATTCCAGGCATAGATGAGATAGGCGAGGATACCGAGGCCGAAGAGAATCCAGAGGCCGACGAGCGCGTACCCGACGATACGGGTGCGCGGCCAGCCGCGTGCCCGCGGCGGCGGCCGGTCGACGGAGATGGCTTGACTGACGCTCATCGTGCCTCCCTCCGCCCCAGCGAGCGCAAGATGAACCCGGTCGCGATCGATGACAGGATCGCCAGAGCGAGGAAAACCAGCGCGGCCACGCTGTAGAACAGGAAGGCGTGTTTCGTGACACGCGCCGCCACGCCGGCGTTGCGCAAGGTTTCGGCGAGGTTGACGACCGAGACCAGTGCGGTGTCCTTGAGCAGGCTGAGCCAGCAATTCTCGAGGCCGGGAAAGGCGATGCGGAGCAGCTGAGGGAGGATCACCTTGCGCATGGTCAGCCATGTCGACAGGCCGATCGCGTAGCCGCCTTCATACTGGCCCTTGGGAATGGCGCGAAAGGCGGAAAGAAACACCTCGCTGGCATAGGAGGAAAAGATCAGCGACAGCACGATCATGCCGGCGATGAAGCTGTCGACGTCGATCGTCGCCTCGGGCTTGAAGAGGCGGATGACGTATTGCAGCAGGATAGGCATGCCGAAGAAGAACAGGAACAGCGTTACCAGTTCCGGCAGGCCGCGAAACACGGTGGTGTAGATGTTGGCGGCCACCCGCAGCGACGGTTCTTCGGATTGCTTGGCCCAGGCTACGAAAAAGCCGATCGTCAGGCCGATCGGCAGCGTGGCAAGGGCAAGCGCGATGGTGACCAACGCGCCATAAGCAATATCGTCACTCCAGCCCTCGGGTCCCCAACTCAGCAGTGTCCATATGCTTTGGGCTGGCATTGACTGGTCTTACCCCACGGCGCACCCGAGATGAACAAGGCGGCAGGGGACCCCTGCCGCCTTTGCAACAGACTATCAGGACTCGGCGCCGTAGACGTCGAACTTGAAGTACTTGTCGTTGATTTCCTTATATTTTCCGTTGGCGCGGATGGCGTCTATGGCGGAATTCAGCTTGTTGACCAAGTCGGTATCGCCCTTGCGAACGGCGATGCCGGCGCCAGGTCCGAAGATTTCGACCGGTTGCGGCGAGGGCTGGCCGAGGATCTTGCAGCAGGCGCCGTCTGGCGAATCAAGCCACTGCTGCAGCACGACGATATCGTCCTCGATGGCGTCGAGACGGCCATTGGCAAGATCTGCCTGCTCCTCGGGGCTGCTCGGATAGCCCTTGACGGTGCTGTCGGTGTAGGTCTTCGAGGCATAGTTGAAATGCGTCGTCGTGGTGGCCACACCGATGTTCTTGCCGGCGAGGTCTTCCTTGGTCACGCCCTTCAGAGGCGAATCCTTCGGCACGGCGATTGCGGACGGCGTATTGTAGTATTTGTGCGAGAAGTCGACCTTCTCCTTCCTCTCCGGCGTGATCGACATCGAGGCGACGATGGCGTCGAACTTGCCGGCCTGAAGTGCGGGAATGATGCCGTCCCAATCCTGGGCCACGAAGGTGCACTTGACCTTCATCTCATCGCAAAGCGCCTTGGCGATGTCGATGTCGAAGCCGACAAGCTGGCCATCGGCGGTGAGGTTGTTGAATGGGGGGTAGGCGCCCTCGGTGCCGATCCTCAGGGTCTTTTCCTGGGCCTGGGCTACGCCGAGCGTCAGCAGCGCAGCCGATGCGGCGAGCGCGATACGCAGTGCAATACGCATGATAGTCCTCTCTTTATGGTCCCGGCCGTCGTTCCGAAACGGCTCTGTGGGGCGGTGCTTTTGACCGCCCGCTGGGCCGATACTCCCACTCTTTCCAAGAAAAAAGCAACTGCAAAACCGCCAAAATCGGCAATGGGCTTCTGCCGTTACGTTACTTCTCAAGCAACGAGGTCGGTCGTTCGCTCGATGAAGTCGGCTATGGATTTCGTGTCGTCGAGGTCGAACACCGGCAAGCTCTGGCCGGTGATGGCGAAATCCGCGGCGATGGCGACAATATTGGGATCACCCGCCGCAAGCGGCGTCCGCTCCTTTGCTTCCAGTCGCCTCGTTTCGATCTTGCGGTGGGGTTCGCGCTTGTAGCCTTCCACCAGCACGATGTCGCATGGGGCGAGCCGCGAGAGGATGGCGTCCAGCGGCGGCTCACCCTCGCCGCGCAACTCGTGCATCAACGCCCAACGATTGCCTGACACGATCGCAACCTCGGTGGCGCCGGCCTGGCGATGGCGGAAGCTGTCCGCGCCTGGCTTGTCGATGTCGAAATCATGGTGGGCGTGTTTGACCGTCGATACCTTCCAGCCGCGCCGCACGAGCTCGGCGACAAGCTTCTCGGTGAGTGTGGTCTTGCCGGAGTTTTTCCAGCCGGTGATGCCGAAGACGCGTCTGTTCATGACGTCATGCTCTGCAACAGGCGTGCGGCCTGGGCAAGATCGTCCGGCACATTGATGTTGAAGAAAGGGTCGATGGATTGCCCGGCGGATTGCAGGATCGGGAATTCGACCTCGACATGGCCGTGCCGTTCGATGAAGGCCGAAACCCGCTTGTTGTGCTCATCGACCAGGAAATGCCGCAAGGCGTCGCGGCATCCGACCGGCCATAGCGCGAAGGTCGGGTGCTGCCTGCCTGCCGAGAAAGCGACCGCGATCGAACCGGGACGTTCACCGGCTGCCGCCGCCAGACGGTCGACGAGATCCAGCGGCAGGAAAGGCGTGTCGCCGGCAGCGGTGACGATCGCCTTGCAAGGCGTGCCGGCAGCGGCCCATTCGAGGCCGGTAAGAATTCCGGCAAGCGGCCCGGCGAAGCCTTCGACGGTATCGGCAAGTACCGGTAGCCCGAACCGGGCGAACCGCGCCGGGTCGCCATTGGCGCTAAGCGCCAGGGTCTCGAACTGCGGGCCAAACCGCGACAGGATCTGGTCAAGCACACAGCCGTCGCCAAGCGGCAAAAGGCTTTTATCGCCACCGCCCATCCGTCTCGATTGGCCACCCGCCAGAATGATCCCTGCGACATCCCGATTCATTCTGCCCAGCCTGTACGCCAACCCGTGAAATCGCAAGCGACTTCACGGGCGGGTAGTGCATCAGTTTGAAATCCGGCGCTTTACGCGCGCGAGGCCTTCAACCAAGCCAATGATGAGCCAGCCACGCGAGGTACAATCCGGCTATGGCCGCATAGATAAAGCCGACCGGACCTTTGGGCATGGGCTTATGGTGCGCCACGCGTAGCCGTGGCGGCCGATAATAGGATAACATTTGCCGTTGTGAGACGATTAGCATTTGCTCCAACTCGCGGCGCCCTTCCTCCGTTGCCCGCTTTGAATCCCGGCGCTCCTGAGCGTAGAGTTGTCTCGCATGTTCCGAGGCCGAGAGTGAGTTTTCGTCTAGCCACGCTTTGAACTTGCCGGGTCTTATGAGGACTTTGGCGTGGGTGAAGTCGCGGCGGTGTAGCCGTTCCGCCTTGGAAGCTTCGAAATCGGCGTGCCACTCTTCCCAAGTCGCCGGCATGTCATCGGCACCAGGAAGCTGGCGGATGCGAGGATAATCCTTGGCAGTGTAAGCTGAGATAGCCCTGACTTTGCTGGCCATTGCAGATCTCCCCCTTGTTCCAAGAAGAGGGTGCGACATCCTAGGGCTTGATGTCCAGATGGCGTATCGAGCCGCATCGCCCCGCCAGAGCTAGGGATAACTGCCTTTTTCACACAACATATTCAAGGCCCGCCATTTTCAAACTGATGCATTACCCACGGGCGCGGCTAGATTCCGTCCGGCGCCATGGCCGGCCCAGTGCTTTCGGCGACGATCCTTCGCCGACCGACGACGCGCTCGCGATAAAGCGCATAGAGACCCGAGCCGACGACTATTGCCGCACCGGCGATCATCGGCATGTCCGGCACGTCACCGAAGATGATCAAGCCAAGCAGGATCGACCAGAGGAGCGCGGTGTAGCGAAACGGCGCGATGAAGGAGATTTCGCCCGAACGCATCGCCATGATGATGAATTGATAGCCGATCAGCACCAGCACCGCGGCCAATGCCAGCAGCGCCGTGCCTTTGCCGGTCATCGGGGTCCAGCCACCCATCGGCGTCAACAGGAAGGCGCCGACGACGGTCATGGCAAGCGCGGTGGCGGTCGAGACCAGCATCGTCGGGATGGCCTGGGGGATGCGTTTGGTGGCGAGGTCCCGCACCGTGCAGCACGCGACGGATGCCAGCGCCACCAGCGAGTAAACGCTGAAGCCCTCGAAACCCGGCCGCACGATGATCATGACCCCGGCAAAACCGATAGCGATCGCCAGCCAGCGCCGCCAGCCGACCGTTTCGCCGAAAAACAGCGCCGCGCCCATCGTCACCGCCAGGGGCAGCGCTTGCAAGACGGCCGAAACACTGCCAATCGGCAAATGCGCGAGCGCAACCAGGAAGGACACGGTAGCGCCCGCTTCACTCAGCACACGGATCGCCACCAGTGGCTGCAGCATCAGGTGAGGCTGGAAAAGCGCGCCACGTTGCCAGGCCAGCAGGCCGACGAAGAGCGAGGCGAACGCCCCTCTGACCAGCATGACCTGCGCCATGTTCATCGACTGTGAAGAGTATTTGGTAATGGCGTCGTTGAGCGTGAAGCCAACCATCGCCACCACCATGAACAACGCGCCGCGAAGATTTGGGGAAAGGGGCAAGACACCTACCGATTGCCTGAGCAAGCAAGCCTGTAACAGCCCGCCACGAAACAGCAATGGCAAAGGGCTGGGCCAGCACCGGATACACATCGTCGCCGGCGTGAAATCATCCCGGATCAGGCACGAATTCGGTCGGAAGGCGGCGTCGTCTCCCGACACTTGTACAGCCGAGGCGACGTCTATTTCTTCGGCGTCAGCACCTCGGTGCCGTTGCCGTCCTTGCCGGCGATGGTCCACAGGCCATGCAGCGACCCGTCATCCTCGACCTTGTAGACGACGAGGCCGATATCCTTGCCCATGACGTAGCCGGCGGAGAATGCATTGTCGTTGCGCATGCAGATGCCATCCGAAGACGAGCCGCCCGTCTCCCAATGGATCGCGCAGGTGGTCCCGCTGGTCAGTGTGATGGTGGCTTCGCCATCATAGGCCGAACCGTCGAAATTGGTGCCGGCGACGGTGTAAGTGCCGCCGATCGACTGGGCAGCCGCGGGCAGGGCGGCCAGGCCGAGCAGGGCGAAGGAAAGAAGAAGTTCGCGCATGATGTAATCCCCCGAGAAAGCGAAGAACCGCTACGGAACGGAGGCTAGGCGGGAAACCGTCACCAGTAAATCAGACGGATATTTGCGGACAAAGATTTGTTTGCGGTGTGGCTAAAATGCTGATGGCCGCCTACGGCTCATGGCCCCTTGAGGCTGCCGGCGATGACGCCGACCAACAGGTCATATTTCGATGTCAGCGCCGGCGGATAATCGATCCAGACCGTGCGGATGACGCCATCCCTGCCAAACAGCCGCCGCTCATAAAAGATCTTTCCATCCTTCACGCCCGACAGCACCGCCCAGTCCTTGCCGGCTTTGCTGTAGGTGACTTCGTACCCTGGTTCATTGCTCGCCTTTTCGCCGGCAATGAACCCCTTCGGCGTGTCGTCATCGACATTGAATATGCCGGAGCAGGTCAGGCTGGCGCCGTCCGCGCTCAGCCACATCTGGCCGTCGCCATTTTCGGGCTCGGGCTGGCGATCGGTGAAGATATCGCCGGGAAAGGTGCAGACGGTGCCGAAGCGCTCGTTCACATAGGTGGATTGCGCGGCAATAGCGGTGGTCGCCGAGACCACGGCTAGCGATGTCACGATTGAATAGAGCCACCGCATGTCTGACCCGAAGCCGATGATTGCGGGGCAATTCTTGCACAGACAGACGAGAAGGTCAGCCGCCCGTGACACTCATATGGCGTGACACCGAAGGGCGGCTGGTGCGGCGGTCGATGATGAAGTCATGACCTTTCGGCTTGCGGCCGATGGCTTCGTCTATGGCGTCAGCGACAAGTTCGTTGCCTTCGGACGCGCGCAACGGCGCGCGCAGATCGGCCGCATCCTCCTGGCCAAGGCACATATAGAGCGTGCCCGTGCAGGTCAGCCTGACCCGGTTGCAGCTTTCGCAGAAATTATGCGTCATCGGCGTGATGAAGCCGAGTTTTCCGCCGGTCTCGGCGACATGGACATAACGGGCCGGGCCACCGGTCTTGAAGGGGATATCGGTCAGCGTGAACTGGCGCTCAAGCGAAGCGCGCAGCAGCGACAGCGGCAGATACTGGTCGGTGCGGTCGGCGTCGATCTCGCCCATCGGCATGGTCTCGATGACGGTCAGGTCCATGCCGCGGCCATGCGCCCAGCGCATCATCTCGGGCAGTTCGACGTCGTTGAAATCCTTCAACGCCACCGCATTGAGCTTGACTTTCAATCCGGCCGCCTGAGCCGCGTCGATGCCGGCCATGACCTTGCCGAGATTGCCCCAGCGCGTGATGGCGTGGAATTTGTCGGCATCGAGCGTGTCGAGCGAAACGTTGATGCGCTTGACACCACGATCGGCGAGTTCGGCGGCGAAGCGCGAAAGCTGCGAGCCGTTGGTGGTCAGCGTCAGCTCTTCCAGCGCGCCGCTTTCGAGGTGCCGCGAAAGCTGGCGCACCAAGTGCATGATGTTCTTGCGCACCAGCGGCTCACCCCCGGTGAGGCGCAACCGTTTGACTCCCTTTTCGATGAACACGGTGCAGAGCCGGTCGAGTTCTTCCAGCGACAACAGGTCCTTCTTGGGCAGGAAGGCCATATCCTCGGCCATGCAATAGGTGCAGCGGAAATCGCAGCGGTCGGTGACCGACACTCTGAGATAGCTGATCGTGCGACCGAAGGGGTCGATCATGTTCATGTTCGAGCGTTTCCGTGGCCGTTAACGGCGTCGTTATATACAGCTATGTGATACGATCCAGCCCGCCATTCAAGATAGCTTGCCTTGATCTTTGGTAACATTCCCCGACCGACATTGCGTGTCGGACACCGTTGACGCCTTTGCGTACGGAGCGAAGCAGCGTAGGGAAGGGGAATTCAAGCAGGATCGACCATGACGGCGCCGAAAGAACTGAGGGTCTCGAAGGACCGCAAGCTGCTCACCGTGACGTTTCCGGGCCACCAGCCGTTCGAGCTGCCGGCGGAATTGCTGCGCGTGGCGTCGCCTTCCGCGGAAGTGCAGGGTCATTCGCCGGAACAAAGGGTGACGGTTCCCGGCAAACGCAATGTGGCCATCCTGAAGATCGAACCGGTCGGCAATTACGCCGTGCGCATCACCTTCGATGATTTCCATGACACCGGCATCTTCACCTGGAATTACCTGCACACGCTCGGCCACGAGAAGGACGCACGCTGGAGCGTCTATCTCGCGGAACTCGCCGAGAAGGGCCTGAGCCGCGATCGTTAGCCGCCATTGCGTCGTCAAAACGTCACGTGTCGGGAGTAGGGGCGGCTGATCGGGAGACGGAAAATGTCGGTCATCACCACAATCGAACAACTCGAAGCCCTTTACGGACTGCCCGGCGAAGCCTCCGTGGTCAAGGAACTCGACCATGTCATTCCCGAATACGCCGCCTTTATCGAAGCGTCCCCCTTCGTCGCTCTCGCGACCAGCGGCCCAGAGGGGCTGGACTGTTCGCCGCGCGGCGATCTCGCGGGCTTCGTGCGTATCGTCGATGCGAAAACGCTGATGATGCCGGACCGGCGCGGCAACAACCGTGCCGATTCGTTGAAGAACATCATCCGCGACCCGCGCGTCGGCCTGCTGTTCCTGGTGCCGGGCTCCGGCACGACGCTGCGCGTCAATGGCCGGGCGCATATCACCACGGATGCGGCGTCGTGTGCGTCGTTCATGGTCGACGGCAAGCCGGCGCGTTCGGTCACGGTGATCGATGTCGATTCGGTCTATTTCCAGTGCGCCCGGGCGATCGTGCGGTCGGAACTGTGGAATCCGGAGAGGCATGTCGATCCGAAATCGCTGCCGACACCCGGAAAGATCCTGGAAATCACCAGCCGCAAGAATATCGACGGCGAAACCTACGACAGGGAATGGCCGGAGCGGGCTAAAAAATCGATGTGGTAGTGAGTTGAGGGGCGGAAAGGCCGATCACGCCTCGTTCAGCACGTCATAGATCTTGCGCATCTGCTCGCCGATCATGTCGCATTGTTCCGGCGTCGACTGGCTCATCGCCTTCTCGATCAGCGCCATATGCACTTTCAGCGCCTGCATCAGCAGCGCCTCGCCGCCTTCGGTCAGCGTAAGCCGCAAGATGCGCTTGTCCTTCTCATCGCCTTCCCGCCGCAGTAGGCCACGCGCCTCGAGCTGCGGCAACAGCATGGTGATGTTGGAGCGGCCGACGAGCAGCTTGCGGGCAAGGTCGTGCTGCGACATGCCGGGATGGCGATAGAGGTTCATCAGCACGTCGAGTTGCGCTGGCTTCAGGTCGAGCGGCGCGAGTTTCACCGCCAGCGTGCGCTCCAGCACATGGCACGCGCGCGCCACCGCGACCCAGTTGCGAAAACGCGGGTTGTCCCAGGGTAGCTCTTGTTTATTGTTCATCTTTGAACTATTATGTTCATGCTTGAACGTATGGATGGATTCTGACTATGGCATCATTCGGGCTGAAGGTCATCCGCGGTGTGTTTGGTGCGGCCGAACATGTCGCGCCGCGCATCACCGGACGCGCGGCTTTCGAATTGTTCTGCCGTACGCCAAGCACCAGGACATTGACTGACGGCGAGCGCCGCGCCATCGACCGCGCCGCGGAGTTCATGGCCGAGGCGCGGCATCACCGGCTGAAAACCGCGACCGGCTGCGTCATGATTCATGAATTTCGTCCCGAGCCCGGCCGCGAGCCTGCCGGCAGCGTCCTTGTCATCCATGGCTGGCGCTCGCGCACCGAATATATGCGCGCCCTGATCGAAGGTTTTCGCGCTGCCGGCTATAGGGTCGTCTCGCTCGACCTTCCCGGTCACGGCCATTCGCAGGGCAGGCACCTGAACATGGTCAACGCCGTCGAAGCCGCCAGAGTGGCCGGCGAATGGTTCGGGCCGTTCGTGGCCGCCGTCGGCCATTCCTTCGGCGGCGCCGTCGCCACCAACGCCGTTGCCGGTTCCGTCAAGGATATCCCGCCGCTGGCGGCCGCACGCCTCGTGCTGATCGCGGCACCGAGCTCGCTGCCAGCAATCTTCTCCGACTTCAGCCGCATGCTTAATGTCGGTCCCCGCTCGCAGATCGCCATGGCCGACCGTGTTGAATATCTCTCCGGCCGGCCATTGCATGAATTCACCGGTGACCGCCAGCTCGCCCAGGCGCCCGTGCCGACGCTGGTCATTCATGCCCCCGATGACCGTGAAGTGCCGGCTGAACACGCACGACGCTATGCTGGCGCAGGCGACCATGTGCGGCTTCACTGGGCCGATGGGCTTGGCCATCGCCGCATTCTGGCCGACAAGGGCGTGGTCGAACGCGCCGTCGGCTTCGTGACCACGCAGCGCGGGGCGTCGCTGGCCCACTGAGCGGCATTCAGGCTTTCTTCTTTTCCCCGGGCTCTACGGGCAATCCGGCTGCCTTCCAGGCCGTGTAGCCGCCGAGAATATGCTTGACCGGCGAAAGCCCCATGTCTTGCGCCGTTTTGGTGGCCAGCGCCGAACGCCAGCCGCCGGCACAGAAGAAGACGAAGCTTTTTCCGGAAGCGAAGAAGGGCTTGTGGAAGGGACTTTCGGGATCGATCCAGAACTCCAGCATGCCACGGGTGACATGCTTGGCTCCGGGTATTCTGCCGTCACGTTCGATCTCTCGAGGGTCGCGGAGATCGACGAAAATGGTGCTTTCGTCTTCAAGCAGTCCTGCCGCTTCCTCGGGCGAAACCACTTCGATCTCGGCGTTGGCCTCATCCAGCAGTTCGCGATACCCTTTTTTCACGTCGTCCCTCCCGGCCGCTGGTTTGCTGGCAAGTCGAATTTCGAGCACAACGAACGGTGTTTGTCACGCCTCGGCGGTGTCGGCCATGGTCTTCCAGGCGGCCATTGCCCCGGCCACCGTCGCCAGCAGGGCGGCACGGGAAGCACCGTCGCGCGCCTGGATCGACATGCCGTGCTGGACCGTTGCAAAAAAGGTCGCGGCGGCACGGCAATTGAAGTTGGCAGGCAGTTCACCCTCGGCCACGCCGCGCTCGAGACGCTTCTTCAGGGCGGTTAGATTCTCGGCGCGGCGGCGCCGCAAATCCGCGCAGATCGCGCCCCGGCTCGAATCTTCGTGCAGCGCACCCAGCGCGATCAGGCAGCCCTGCGGGCGATCGGTCTGCGAATAGGCCTTTGCGGTCCGACGCAGGAACCGCTCGATCGCAAGGCGCGCCGTTGGCACCTCTTCGAGCGCGAGCCAGATATCGGCACCTTCCACGCGGGAATAGAGATCCGTCGCCTCGAGGAACAAGGCTTCCTTGCTGCCGTAGGCGGCATAGAGGCTCGGCGAATTGATGCCCATCGCCGCCGCGAGGTCGCTGATCGACGCGCCTTCATAGCCCTTGGCCCAGAACACATCCATCGCGCGCCGCAGGGCCGCGTTTCGATCGAAGGTGCGGGGACGGCCTCTTTCCGACATGACGTTCATTTCTGTGTTGATCGATACATAAATGAGTTGACGCAATCAGGCAAGGCTGGCAGATATTTATGTATCAATCACTACATAAATGGAGAAACCGATGGCATCCAGGAATTTGAACGGCAAGGCGGCACTCGTCACCGGAGGCAGCCGCGGCATCGGCGCGGCAATCGCGCGAAGGCTCGCGGCGGAGGGGGCCGATGTCGCGCTGACCTATGTGCATGGCGAGGACCAGGCCCGCTCGGTCGTCGCCGAGATAGAGACCAAGGGCGGTCGCGCGATCGCGATCAAGGCCGACAACCGCGACGCCGAAGCCATAGACCAGGCGGTTGCCGATGCGATGACCGCCTTCGGCCGGCTCGACATCCTGGTCAACAGTGCCGGCATCTGGCGCGCCGCACCCATCGATATGCTGTCGCTTGCCGATTTCGACGAAACCATGTCGGTCAATCTGAGGGCGCCGTTCATCGCCTCGAAAGCGGCGGCAAGACACATGGGCGAGGGCGGCAGGATCATCTCGATCGGCAGCAATCTGGCCGAACGGGTCACCGACACCAACCTGGGAGCCTACTCGACCAGCAAGGCGGCGCTGGTCGGCCTGACCAA
This sequence comes from Mesorhizobium sp. M8A.F.Ca.ET.165.01.1.1, assembly GCF_004792065.1. Taxonomy (NCBI): domain Bacteria; kingdom Pseudomonadati; phylum Pseudomonadota; class Alphaproteobacteria; order Hyphomicrobiales; family Phyllobacteriaceae; genus Mesorhizobium; species Mesorhizobium sp. M8A.F.Ca.ET.165.01.1.1. Next base: position 709,420 of record NZ_SRTH01000003.1, read on the forward strand.
GGCATTGGCCCGCGACCTCGGGCCACGCGGCATCACCGCCAATGTCGTCCATCCCGGCTCGACGGATACCGACATGAACCCGGCCGACGGCCCGCATGCCGAACATCAGCGAAAGAAGATGGCAACTCCGCGATTCGGCAAGGCGGAGGACATCGCCGGCATGGTTGCCTGGCTCGCAGGTCCAGAGGGCCGTTTCGTCACCGGAGCCGCGCTGACCATCGACGGTGGCGCAAACGCCTGAAGACGCAGGGATCCCCGCGGCCGGGGCGACCCAAAGGTCGCCCCCGGCCGTCACGATCTTGTGAAACCGTTCTGCAACAGGCCCGCCGAAATTTATGAAAGCTTAACGAAATCGGTATGAATCGGTATAGTCGCGCCTTACATCCGCCATGCGGTTAGCGGGACGGTCTAGCGTGCGGAACGGGAACCGGTTGCGGCCGGAGCGGGTGATCCATGAACTTCCTCGGTAAAAAAGCAACCGTGATGCCGCTGGTGGCGATTACGGCGACGCTGGCTTTCGGCACGCCTCAGGCAGGTGCCCAAGGGCTTTTCGACATGCTGTTCGGCGGCGGCATCAGGCATGAGCCGAACGGCGAGTTTCCGCCTCCTCCGCCAAAGCACAAGCCGAAGGCGCCGGCCGGTGGCGACGGCGGCGGTGCGAGGATCAGCAGTCCGTCCTACTATACTTACAAGGCCGACAGACTGGTGCGCGTCGACTTCTCGACGCTGGCCGCCGCGCCGCAGCCGGCGGCGCCGCAAGATGCCGCTTTCGTTCCCTCGGCCACGGGTGCTGCTTTCCACGATGCCATTGCCGGCCTCAGCGACTACGAACTCTATGCCGAGCCCGACATCGCCAAGGCGCTGATCGCCTACTACTCTGCCAACCCGGATTTCATTTGGGTAGGCGGGACAAGCCCCAACAACCGTGCGCAAGATGCCGTGCGGGTGCTTGGCGAGGCTGCCAGCTACGGCCTCACGCCCGCCGACTACACGGTCGATGTGCCAGCGCTCGGTTCGACCTCGGCGGACGACGCAGCCAAGTTGAAGGAACTCGTCCGTTTCGAGATGGCGCTTTCCGCGCGTGTCCTGCGTTACGCCCATGACGCCCAGAGCGGCCGTGTCGAGCCCAACCGCATGACCGGCTACTACGATTTCCCGGCCAAGCCGCTCGACATGGTGGGCGTGCTGAAAACACTGGCGCATACACAGGAAGTTCGCACCTACCTCGAATCGCGCCATCCGCAGAATGCAGAATACCAGGCGCTGCGCGTCGAACTGGAGTCACTGCAGGCGAGCGCCGAGAACGAGATCGTCGTCGATCCGAAACTGCTGCTGAAGCCGGGCGAAACCAGCCCCGAACTGCCGAAGCTCCTGTCGCTGATCGCGCGCAATCTCGATGACGAGATGGGCGGCACCTATGGCGAGGTTCTGTCGCGGCTGGCAACCAGCGAAGTCTATGTTCCCGAACTGGTCCCTCTGATCAAGGCGGTGCAGCAGAAGGAGGGCATGAAGGGCGACGGCGTCATCGGACCGCGCACCGTCGCCTTGCTGGCCGGCACGTCGAAGGCCGACAGGCTGCTCAAGGTTCAGGTGGCGCTGGAAGAACTGCGCTGGCTGCCTTCCGATCTCGGCAGTCCGCGTGTTTTCATCAACCAGCCCGCCTTCACCGCGAGCTACATTGACGACGGCCAGGAAAAGCTGAAGACACGCGCCGTCGTCGGCCGTGTCACCAACCAGACGGCCTTCTTCTACGACCAGATCAAGCAGGTCGATTTCCATCCCTACTGGGGCGTGCCGCAGTCGATCATCGTCAACGAAATGCTGCCGAGATTGCGTGGCGATCCCGGCTATCTCGACCGTGCCGGCTATGAGGTGACGGATTCACGCGGCAAGCGCATTCCGTCGTCGGCGATCAACTGGGGCGATTATGGCGCCAACATTCCCTACAGCGTGCGCCAGCAGCCGAGCGAGGCCAATGCGCTGGGAGAATTGAAGATCCTGTTCCCCAACAAGCATGCGATCTACATGCATGACACGCCCCAGAAATCATTCTTCAAGCAGGACATGCGCGCGCTCAGCCATGGCTGTGTACGCCTGCAGGATCCGCGAGGAATGGCAGCGGCGGTGCTTGGCACCTCTGTCGATTATATCGCGGAGAAGCTGAAGCACGGACACTCGACCGAGGATGTGACGCGCAAGATCCCGGTCTATGTCGCCTATTTCACGGCATGGCCCGACATGTCCGGCAAGGTCGAGTATTTCAGCGACGTCTATGACCGCGACTCGCGGCTGAAGCAGGCCCTGGACGCGACCGAGGCGGTGCGCTCACCGTCGAGCTAACAGTCAACGCTCCGACAGCGGGCGCCGGAAACCGGCGTCGCGCCCGGCGATCAGCCAATAGACCAGCCCGGCCACAAGACCAGCGGCGGCTATGATGCCGATGTCGGCCCAGCGCTCCAGATCCACGTCTTCCGCCGCGCTCGGCCAGATCAGGAAGAAGCCGCCGGCGGCCGCCGCGGCGCCGAAGAACATGTGCAGCAGGACGCTGCGCAGGGAGAAAAACTCGGCGATCAGCGCGAAAATCAGCGTCTGCGGCGCTGTCACCACAACCGTCAGGAAATAGATGAACATGCCGAGCGGCGGCACCACAAAGGCCGCGATCGGCGAGACGCCCATGAGGTCGAAATAGGCCGGCGCGTTGGGCAGGGCGCTCAGCGCGGCATAGATCGCCACCACGGCGATCAGGCCAACCAGTATCGCGACAAAATAGCCGGCGAGCATCATCAGGACGCGCTTCATCAAGTGCTTCGCAGTCGACATGCCCACCCCCGTGAAGCCCGGTCACTCCACAATCAGCCATCAATGGCGAATTGACGCAAGGGGAGACAGAGACTGTCAGCGTCGTGGCCCGACGCGGACGGACGAAACCCGCCGTTCAGGCGCCGCCGCACATATGCTGCGAATCCGGTAGAGCCCAGGAGCCTTTCGAGACGAGGTCGACGGAATAATAGACCCGGCCACGGTCGTCGTCCTTGGGGCAGTCCCTGGGAATCGAGATCAGGCACATGACGACCGGTTCTCCGACCTTCGCGGCGGCCAAGCCGGCCTCGCGATCATAGGAGACAGCCCCGCCGCCATTGGTGAACGTGGTCGCGCTGCCCGCTTCGGGACTGGCCGTTTCCAGCGGATCGTCGCCGAGCCGGGCGCTAAGCGTCTTGATGTGCGTCGATGCGCATTGGCCGATAGCCGAAGGCAGGGGCTGATCGACGTGCCCGGGGTTTCGCCCGGCGGCTTCGAGCGCCTTCTTGCCAATCAGCGCGATGTTGTAGTCCTGGATCCAGGAAGGCGCATTGCCATAGGTCTGCAAGGCGTTGTTGAGGGCGCTGACGATACAGGCCGTATCGCTCTCGCAGGCATTGCGGTCGGCGATCAGCCCGCGGGCAATCCTGCGCTTGTCGCCGCCGAACGCCGGCTCGAATCCCTTGAACGCCTTCGAAACCAGCAGATCGATCGCCGACAGCCGCGGGTCGGCACAGATCGCTTTTTCCGCGGGCACTGCAGCCTTGGCGCAGTCGAAGGACGGGCCATCGGCTCGCGCGGGAGAAACGCCAAGGAAGCCATCGGCTGTGACGATGGCGAGTACAGACAGAAAATAGGTTCCAGCGAAACATCGCATCATAGCCCCCGAGCCAACAGGTTTGTCCAAGGCATAACATACCCCAGGATGGACAATGTGGGCGCGCGTTTCGTCGCTGAGAATGCTCGGAGGCAGCGCATTGGCGACGAGGTCCCTGCGAACCTTATTTTGGTTCGGCCGTCACAGGATCGAAGTCGATTTCGACTTTTGCCTTGTCCGAGGTGTAGTAGGTGACGGTGTAGCCGTCTTTGTCCCAATCGACTTCTTTCACGTAGCGAAAGCCGTCGCGTTGCTCGACCTTCGCGATGATCTCCGACAGCTTCTTGGCATTGGGTGGCGGCAGGGGGGCTTCATCCGCGGCAAAGGCCGATCCGCTGGTAAGAAGAACGGCGATGCTGGTCGCCAGCAGCAATCTGGACATGGTTTTCCCTCAGGTTTCGACGGAGGGAAACTCGCTGGTGTATTGGTTGGTTCCGGAGGCAGGGAACTGTTGGCCCAAAAGAAGCGTGACCGCGCCGACGAAAGACATCTAAACCCGTCGTGTTTTCGGACGACTTAGAACGTCGAGTTTCCGGCCATGGTTTTGCACTGGCCTACATTTGCTTACGCGCCAGCAAGCCTTGTCCTACGCGCCAGTAAGCTTTCAAGAGAATTTGATTGCGGCCGGACATCCAACGATTTCTTCAGGTTGGATGGTGGGCGATGCAGGGATTGAACCTGCGACCCCACCCGTGTGAAGGGAAAAGGGACACGCAAACTCTTGTGGCGTAAGGGTTGGCAAAATCCGTAGGGGTCGGCCCAATGTGGGGAAAGGTGCTTAACGACTGACTGTGATGCTTTGTGGTGCGCGCCAGTTGCGCGCCACTCTGAGAAAAGGCCCGGTAGTGCAGAATCTGCCGGGCCACTCTGCGCCCTGGTATCCTCACCAACGCCGCCACCAAGAACCAACCATCCACGCGGCTTGGCGAGGGCCGACGCGTCGGCGGGCGCTCTTACTCTGTGCCTCTCTCCTCGCACGCTCTAGCATTTATCCATGCCCGCACGCGCCTTTAACGGCTGGCGTGCGTGGTGTGGGTAAATGCGGCTGTTAGGCTCTCAGCTCTTTCGGAACCTGCATCGTGCGAAACTCACTCAGCATTGCCTCAAGCTGGTGCTGGGTCAGGTGCACCATTGGCGAAGTATCGGTCTTCTGGCGTTCGACCTCGGCCAGCACAGCGGCTAGGTCGGCCTTGGTGTAGCCCCTGAAATGCTTGATGTGGTGCTTGGTTGCCCACAACGCTGTGTCAGGGCTTTTGAAAAAGCCCAGCGCTTCCTGGTAGTATCTGAAAAGCTGGTAGGTTCGCTCGTCCATGTCCGCCCTCCTGAAAGAGGCGGAGTCTACGATTCGGCGGAATCCGCTGGCAAGAGGTTTATAGCCTTACGAGCGTTAAGTAGAACGGCTGCCAGGTGTCGCGTGGTACGCTCCACCCATTCGCTTTCGTAAAGCAATGCGTCTTCTGTCCGTTCGCATAAGATGCTGCCGTTACTGTGAAGAACCAGTTTGTCGGGAACATTGGCCATAATGCTGTCCAAAATGGCGGTTTTCACCCGTAACTCCCTAACCTGCGCCTCGTGCCAGCTTTGTATGAGGACTGTCATTTCCTCAACTGTCGGCTCGTGAACATCATCACCATGCTCTGGCTTCCAAACCGAAAGCGCACGAATCTGTCGTGCCAAGTCCTCTGCTGTGGGGTTAGTCGGCATTTTCTATTACTTTCTTCACGGCTTTTATGACACATCCAACCGCTATAACTGAGCCAGCATGAGGTACGGCACCAAAACCCTCTACGGTATTCATCTCATGTTTTGCCTGTCGCAATTCCTCATAAAGAGCATCCAAAAGCTGCTGTAAGAGTTCTATTTCTTGCCGCTTACCCATTGCCGCCGCCCTCCATTGCCGCCTTCTCGGCTCGGCGTACCGCAAGCATAATCCCGTTTGGTGAGGACTGGCCCACTAGTGCACAGACTTGGCGGTAGCTGTACCCAGCGTCCACCAGCGCTTTAATCATGGCGTCTTTATCGGCTATATGGCGGGGCGGGTGGATTTGCCCGCTACCTTTGCAAATTGGGCAATCCATCACTTGCCGCCCTCCGTAGGCGCTGCTGCTCGCTCTAGGGCTGCGCTGGGCGGTGTCTTTTTGGTGCCGATGCGCTGGGCACTTTGTTCCCCGTCTCGCAAACGTCGTACAAGGCTGCAAAGCAATCCTCGCTCGGCTCGTGTGTCAGCTTCAAAGGGGTAAGGCTCTTGCCAGCGGTAAGTGGGTTTTCCACCCTTCACAATGCGGCAAACCTTCTCCGCGACTTCCACCAACCCCCATCCATCTGGCAATTCGTCCGGTTTCATAATGCCTGCGGGAGCCATGAAGTAGCGATAGGAGCCCATGCCTTTGCCATTGGCTCGGTGCCGTTTCAGCTTGTCGCGTAGGAAATCTGCCCGGCTGCATTTCACTTCAACAACGATGCTAAAACCGGACGAATTAAAACCGATGGCATCGCAAATTTCTGATGTGGCAGTGGTGGTAATCTCATCCACCGCAACCCCACAACCCATGTTGAGAAGCCATTTTACCGCGCGGCGGCACAAATCCCGGTGTTGCTTACCGCACTCGTCGCATTCAATCTCAACCGCCCAATCCTTATCCATGGCGCAGCCCCTCCAAGTAGGCGCGGACGCTGGCTAGGGCTACAACCCTCTTTGGAAGCCATTTTATGATAGCCTTGGCTATGTCTTTATCATCATGCCCCATCATCATATCTACCGGGAATTCCTGCAAAGCAGCCAAAGCATCGGCAATTACCTCGTTGCCCTTGGCGTTGTGGGCTTCCCGGTGGCGGGCGACGATAATCGAAGCTTGTTCAAGGTCTAGCTTACACGGGCCGCCTTTGACCGCTTGGTGAAAAATGTTCTGAGCTACCTGTTCGTCCATGCCCAAAGCATCGGTAATAGCGCCACTAATATTGGCGACGCAGGCCGTTCGGTAGCGGGCGAGAATTCCGGTAATGGCCACAATGGCTATGTCGTCGTCTAGAAGGAAATTAGCCTCGGCTATTTGCCTCGCAACCTCCTTATCGCAAGGCAACTCGCTTGGCGCTTGTGGGGCGTTTATAGCTGCTGCGAAGGCTCTAAATGGGCCAGCCTGCATGACGCCTTCAAAGTTGATGTGCCAACCTTTTAGCGAGTCGTCGGCGAAACGCCCAAACTTAGTCCGCTCAAAGTAATAGCCATCTGCAAGGTTAATCCGGCTCAGTTCTGGTTTATCGGTTGGCATCTCCTGTGCTTTCGTTGGTTATGCTTTGAGTTCGGCCTGTGCCACGACATCCACAGATGAGGGGTAGGGAATTTCCATAGGCTTGAGGCTTGCGTTAAAACGGGCGGTATTTATCGCAGTGTCGTGCGCCTCATCGGCATCCTTTGCGCCGACATATACGGTTTCAAGCTTTTCGTAAGTGAGTTTGACGGTCACAGCGTAGGTTTTTGTCTGTGTCATCGCCTTACCCAATCAACTCGCGGTTAAACACGCCGCACTTAGCCATGACGGCGGCCTGAACCTCGTCGTAGTGATACGCTGCGTCCATTTCAAATTCGGCGGTTGTCTCGGCAAGGCACACGGGCTTTAAGCTGCCTCTAATGGCGCAACCTTGCCCAAGGTCGATACGGAACCCCACAGTATCCAACACCTCAATCCAGTTTGTGCGGAGGTTTGTTTCTTCGGGGTTGCTACCCAAGCAAACCTCGACGGTTTTGTGGTATTGGCGCTCAACAACGTCCAGCCTAATGCCGGTTTCCAGTTCAAAGTCCTTAACAATATCCATCGCGTTATTCTCCCTTAGTGAGAGAACACTGCGCCGTTATTCATGGGTTGTAAAGGGTTTTAAGGATGTATTTATACCACGGTGGAGTGACTAAAAAACCCGCCATCACTGACGGGTAAAGAGCGGCTCGCGTAACGGCAAGGAGTCCAAACCCAGTGCCGTTTGTCCCTCTCTCACTTCGTGTGTAGGTCGAGGTGCCCTTGCATTATTCCTGTGATAGGCTATTACCGTCAACCGTTATTCCGTTTAACAGGAGAGAAAAGTGGCTAAAGCGCCTGACATTAACGCGATGAGCATGGAAGAACTGAATGAGCTGCGCGATACCGTCACCGCCCGCATAGAGGCTTTGACAGAGGAGAAAATTGCGGAGCTGAAAGCCAAGCGCGCCGAACTCGACGCAGAATTGGCAAAGCTGGGCGGCAAGCCCGGCAGAGCAACCGCTTCGACCAATATCATATCCACCCGCACCCGCGCTAAACCGGCTGTCAAATACCGGGATAACAAAGGTAACGAGTGGACGGGTCGCGGCGCCGCGCCGAAATGGCTGCAAGCCTATGAGGCAGAAGGCAAGAACCGCGAGGAATTTGCGGTCTAACTGCTGAAACACTGGAAACGAAAAAGCCCCGGCTCATCACCGGGACTTTTCTTTGGCGTCAATCGCGGGAGTAGTCGGTACTTCGTCGTCGCGGATTGAGGAAGGTATTACCGGTAAGTTGTCGCTCAATCTCGCGCTCCAACTCCTCATCCCATCCCTGGGTCGCCTCTTGTTCAAGGCGCTCCAGCAAGGCGTTGTCGGCCTCCTTGCTCAGCCGGTAGTCCTTTACAGGCATGTAGTCCTCCTACGTTGCAAAAGGATGATGCGCGCCGGGTTAGCTCACAGCCACCGGTCTATCGGTGCTTATCGGCGGGGCGAGGTGTGTAACGGGCGCCTCATTGCTATTGGCTGTGTCGATGTGCCAGCGGAGCAATTTGCTCTCGTCGGCTACCCAGGTCGTCACCGGGAACATCGGGCTAAGCCTGCGTAGACGTTTGCCGAGTGCGACGATTACCGGCCCGTCCTTTAGAAACGCCTGGATAGCGCCGTTGCACTTTTTCACTTGCTCGATGGTGGGTATACCCATACCGATAAACAGGCCGATGTGAGCGGCATTGGTTGGCTTATGATAGCCTAGCGCGTCCCCTCTAGGCAGAAATACCGCGTCGAATCTTCTGTCGCTCCAAACTTGGGCCACAGAAATACGTATCTCGAACATGCCGAGCCTCCAAACGGTTTAAGATGTGTGTTTGGGAGAAGCGTGCGCCGAGTATAAAGCGCTGGCAAGAAATTTAACGGTGGATATAAGGGCGCTGTAAAAAGAGCTTGCCAAGGTATAAAAGCTTGGCTGATGATGATTTAGGGGCGCTGGTTTCCTATGCGCCACGCCCCCGGCAATTTCCTGCCGCCAATGACATAGGTGCCAAAAATAACGAAAGCATAGGCTTATGAGCCGGATTGAAATGCACGATTGGGATGAATGGCAGACCTATCGTAAAGACAGAGGCACACCGCCCTGGGTGAAAGTCCATCGCAACATTCTGAGTAACCCTAAGTGGGCCGCGCTGACCGACAGCGAGAAGGGCCACCTAGTTTCAATGTGGGTAGTCGCGGCTGATAGTAACGGCACCCTCCCCAATTCCCCAATCCTAATCCGCAAAATGTGCCAGCTCGACACCGAACCGGATATACAGCGTTTCATAGACTTAGGATGGTGTGAGACAGATGGTTGCCCCAATGGCGTCAAGGTGGCGTCAATTGGTTGCCAACCTGACGCACCAGAGACAGAGACAGAGACAGAGACAGAGACAGAGACAGAAGTAGAGACAAAAACCCCTAAATCCCCTAAAGGGGAATGGCTTGGGTTTGATGAGTTCTGGCAAGAATACCCCAACAAAGTCGGCAAACCTAAAGCTCTCACTGCTTGGAATCGGCTCAAACCAAACCTCGATACCGTGATAGCCGGGTTAAAGCGATGGAAGGCAAGTGACCAATGGACAAAGGATGGAGGCCGCTTTGTTCCACACCCGACAACCTGGCTGAACCGTGAGGGATGGAATGATGTCGTGGCTGGCGAGGTAGCTCCTGTGAGTGTCGCTGACCTGGAAGCCTCTCGGCAGCGTAGCGCACAAGCGGAAGCGGACTTTAAGGCACGGATGGAACAGCTAGCCGCTGACCGGCGCCAACAATTAGGGCTGACGCGATGACTGACGATGAATTACTCGAACGCCTTATGGCTGAATATGACCCGCCTTTGGAAAAGGTTGTTGCGGAGTATTACGCCGCTGTACGGGAACACAAAAAGCTTAACGCCACCACAGTTAAGCCTGACCTTAGCGGGGTGAATAACAACAACACACCTGGCAGCCAATGAACCTTGCGCTGCCGTTTCACCAATGCCGGTCTTGTCACAAGCGGGCCGGGAGTTGGTGTTCCGGCAGACACACCAAAGACACGGTACGCGGGGTGTGCTTCTCCTGCCAGCAAGAAGGATTGCTATTCAGCTTTGAGGCAATGGAGAAAGCGATGGAGGTAGCGGAGCGCCAACGGCGCCAGCGTAGCCCGCAAGCCATTGGGCCGAACGCTGATAAGCCTTCGCGCCAGCTTAAGGACTGGCCTGCTGGCCTCTGGTACGGCAGCACGCCGGTTGTGATAATCAAGGGAAAGTGAGGGATGTGGTTTTGTGTCTGGCTGACGTTCCGCTAGTTAAACCTCCCAGGAGGGAACGTAGAACGCCTCCGACGACCACAAAATCTCTATCACGGCAAAAACGTGGTGTGCGGATTATTTGGGCACAGTTCGGGCAACAAACAAAACGATTCAATGGGTGTTCCGACGTTTTGATACTATCCATGTACGAGGGTAGGATAAGCAAAGCAGATGGAAGTATTCAAAACCTTTGCCTGTCCATCGGCTGCAATAGGCAGCAAATTTCAAAAAGAGCTAGGGAGTTGGGGCTATCTGTCCGTAATCGGCCTATTTCGCCAGCGCTGAAGGAGATTTTTAGGGAGCGTACTGCTTCACAGTGGAAGAACAAACCGCACCCGCGCGGAATGCTTGGAAAAAAGCATACATCGGACGCCTTAAAACGGATAGCGATAGCCAGTCGTAATAACTATGCTAGACTTTCTCGGCAACAGAAAGCGGAGAAGGTGCTAAAGGCATTAAAGACAAGACAAACGCGCGGGATATTGATAGCACCTCGCCGCGCCTCATGGAAGCAAGCATGGCATGAGGTAGGAGGAAAGCGGTTTTTCGCGCGGAGCGAGTGGGAGCATCAGTACGCAATAATCCTAGAGCGCCGTAAAGCTCTTAAAATCATTATTGATTGGGAACATGAACCCGACACTTTCTGGTTTAATAAAATCAAACGAGGCGCCCGCTCATACACCCCCGACTTCAAAGTGACGTATGCCAGTGGTGAGGTGGAATATCACGAAATTAAGGGGTGGATGGATGACCGTAGTAAGACGAAGATTAAACGCATGAGGATTTACCACCCCAAGGTGAAACTTATCGTTATCGAAGGGCCAGAATACAAGAGGATAGTAGCAAGAGGGATATAGCGGCCTATTTAGCGGGCCGCGCGCTCCTGCTGTAACCGCTCAAGGCGCTCTTTCAGAGCCACGGCAACAATCTGCACGTTAGACGTACTGCCCTCAAGGCGGCGAATAGCAAGCAAGCACTGCTTGATGCCTGGGTTGTGCTGCATCTTGATAAACAGCGTTTTAAAGTCGTCACTCGGTTTGGTTCGCGGCATTCTGCGCACTTTCGTTTAGTTGTTCTCGGCTGGCTTTCATCCATCGCTCTCTTGCGGCGTCTGCCTTCTCCCGCAACGTCTTGGCGACCAGATGCGCGTCAAGCCAATCCTGCTCACGCGCAATCCAGTCGCTCTTGGCGGCTCCGACTTGGCTAGAATGGGATGGCATCGTTGTCGAACGGGTCAAACTCGGTGGGAGCAGGAACCTCTACGGCCTTGTCAGCCGCTTCGGATTTAGCTTCCTTCGTCTTCATGGACAGGCTCATGTAGTTGGTGCCTTTGTCGGACTTCTTGAGCCACATGCTCAGCCAGACCTCACTGCCATCGGGAAGGACGGCGGTGCCGGTGTAATCCGGGTGGGTCTCCTTCTCCTTCTTGGCGTTCTTAAACAGGCTGCCGTTTCCGGGTTTGGTTTCGTAGGCCATCTATTGAGCTTTCTTTTCGTTGAGGTATTCACCCATAGCCTTTTCAATGACCTTTAGGGAATTATCGGTGAGTGTTTGCACACGCTCATTAGCCATAATATCTTGCGCGGTTCTGGCGGCAACCATGGTGTATATGGTGGATTTGCTAGGAACCGCCGCTGCCGCGATGAGCGCGGTTAAGCATACGATTGTGAGAACGATAGGAAAGCTAGGCGCTCGCCGTTTATATAGGTTAGCATCCATAACAGCGATTAAGTAGGCGCCGCCACGTATAAGGAGATATAAACTGGCAATTATAGCGACGGCAGTCTGAATGTTGTCAGCCACTCCAGCCAGATAAATCATAAGGATTAAGTTCACTGTTTACGCTTTCGTTGGTTGAACGTCGATGCCAAGCCCTGCGAACTCGGCGTAAATGTCGGGACAGTCGCTTTTAAGGTAAAGCAACTTCTCGTGGTTGTCCGGCTGGGCAGCCCATGTAACAAGGTCGATGTCGGACATTACCTGTACGTCAGGCCACACTTTATCTTTCCATGCCACTACGCGAGGATTAACCACCTGGGAGGGTTTAGCGGCAACCTGAGCTTTCGGCTTGCTGCCAGCGCTGGCGCCATCGTCGTCCTCAGTCACAATGCCCAACATGCTAACCAAAGCGTACCGGCGCGCATACGTCATTGCGCTACCGTAGGTTTGAGCAAGGCTCATTTTGCCGGGGTCGCCATAAGGCACCTCGATTATGCCGGTAATCTCCTCACCACTCTCGGCGTCAATGAGTCGGGTAAGGATGGCGGCGGCTGATTTGTCAGTCTGGACGGGAGCCTGAACAACAACAACGCCATGTTTGTTGAGTGCGTCTAAGCAGGCATCCATGACGGCTGGAAGGTCGGCGTATTTGTATCCGTATCCCTGGCGCCCCTTGTGTATGGGGTCTAATTCTTGCTGCACCTTTAGAAGTGCAGAGGCAATTGCTTTCACATTCCTCGCTTTCTCTTATTCGTCTTTGCCGTAAAACCAAGCAGCAATCTCATCGCGGCTGGGTTTCTTCTGTGCTGCCTGTTGGTTGGCCCATTGCTGTAACAGGTCAACAAACTCCTTAAACTGCTGGGTAGTCATTCCTTATACTCCTTTTGTTGGTGATGTAAGATTAACACATAGGTATAAGGCGTCAACAAAATAAAACCGAATAAAACCCTTTACAGCTTATTTATACTGTGAGAGGGTTTTGTTAAACCAAAGGAGAATAAGGAAATGGACTTAAACCTACCCACCCATACTTTCCGCTGGCGCTACGTGCCGGTTGAGAAAAACGGCTACACGCGCGGCGAGAATAAGCTGGCGATGGTAGCTTCCCTTATATTCGGCGTCGTGATGGTCGCGGCTGCTGTGTTGTAAACCGAATAAGAAAGAAGAGACTATGTTCAACACCCCGATGCGCTTCCTGAAAACTGTGGAGCGTTTTGACATCAAGCAGGCCGCTAACAAGCTCGGCCTGACCGAAAAGGAACTGTACAACGCTCGTCAGCTTGGAAAGGACGGTGGGTTTATCCAGCGCGACCGTGATACTGGCCGCCTGTATGTGTTGGCTAACGAAGTGGTCAACCTAAAGGAAGCTATGGGTCGAAAAGCCCCCAGCGCGGTTAAACACACCCAGCCACCGCTGACGTTACCGGAAATCGCTGCGAAAACCGGCATTCCTATGACGGTACTTTACGCTCGGTTCAACCGTAAGAGGCTCCATTCGGTTACATGGTCGGCAAGCGGTCTCGTAGAAACGGCGCCGGGCGCCCCCTGACGCTGTTCTCTACGGATGTTTTGGATGTGCTCGCATCCCAACCCGTGCGCGCTTATCACCGCCGCAAATTAGTGAACCCTAAACACGTCAAGGCCATCAAAGCCTTCTCCGTTGTGGGTAAAGATGTGTTGAATCCCAACAATATCACACCCGCCGCCGACCGCTCACGCCTCGATATGGGGGTGGAGCTGATAAAAGCCGGTTTCCCCGACGCCGGTATTTATCTGATTAAGAACAACGCATAAGAGAAAGTGAGGATTATGAAAGGAGCAATTACAACAACCCTGCGCCAGATTAAGGCGCATAGTCCCTGTACGGACGAATACCAAAAACTGGTTAAATCTCTCGGCGGCCCAAAAAAGTATGGGATGGATACGCCGGTTACCTTCCAGCAGATTTACGCCAGCAACGGTTATGATGACACTTTGTGGTGCCTGCGGACGGTAGACCCGAAATACCACCCGCTCTGGCGTCACTTCGCGGTCGATGCCGCTGAGGCGGTAAAACACCTTATGGAAGACGAGCGTAGCCTGGCTGCCCTCAAGATCGCACGGCGGCACGCTGACGGTAAGGCGACCGATGAGGAGCGGGCTGCTGCGGGGGCTGCTGCGTGGGCTGCTGCGCGGGCTGCTGCGGGGGCTGCTGCGTGGGCTGCTGCGTGGGCTGCTGCGTGGGATGCTGCGTGGGCTGCTGCGCGGGCTGCTGCGGGGGCTGCTGCGCGGGCTGCTGCGGGGGCTGCTGCGGGGGCTGCTGCGCGGGATGCTGCGTGGGCTGCTGCGTGGGCTGCTGCGTGGGATGCTGCGTGGGCTGCTGCGCGGGCTGCTGCGGGGGCTGCTGCGCGGGCTGCTGCGCGGGATGCTGCGCGGGATGCTCAAATCCAATTGCTATTCGCTTATTGCGAAAACGGCGAACGTCCTAAAAACAGCGCCGCGCTACTTAAGCGTCTGATTAAGGCCGAACTGGCGAAGATGCCGGAACGCCGTCAACGCAGGAGAGGGGAACGATAAAATGGCTACTCAAAGAAAAACCCAACCTGACTTACCTGACTGCCCGCAAATTCCTTTGGCGTACAAACCCGTGCCGATGGAAAACGGCAATGGTAAACCACTGATATTCTGCGCGCATTGCGATGGCAGCGGAACAACTTGCACCGCTACAAAGGAAATCGCGTCTAAGGGCGTTGCTGGTGTGGTATATGGCGCTACCGAAATCCTAAAAGCGGAGTTCCCTGGTAGCCAGTCTGCGCGATACCAAAAGCAAGGCTATAAAGTAACACCTATACGCTACCCGGTTTGCAATGGTGCTGGTTTGGTAAAGGAGGAAGAGCAATGAACAAGCACTGGGCGCACAAAACCGAAACTGGAGGGTGGCGCAGCGGCACAGAGGAGACCAGCTTTAAGAAATGGCTCAAGCGTAGTGCCTATGACGTGATAGGTGGCCTCGTAATCCTGGTGGCCGCCCTTCTTGTGAGTGCCATGCTGTTCTGGCTGGACTACTTAACCGATGGCGCCTTGCTGGGTGAGAACAATCACGAGTGGTCGGACTAATGACCATACGCACCTTACCCTACTGGAATAAGCAACTTCTCGACGGTCGCCAACCGATATCGCGCCTCCTTCTTCAAGGCGTCCACGGTCGTTAGCTGGCCGTAAAGCTTAGCGATTAAGACAATCTGTTCCATATAGTTCGTCATGGCAAACGTCACCCGGTCATCAATGAAGTATATAGCCAAGCGCTCCTTGGCATTCTTCGGGCCTGCCATGACGATTTTGACGTTGGAGCCTTCAATGGCAGGGATATTGGAATCACGATACTGGAGGTCGGCATGTTCACCGCGCCACGACACAAAATGAAAGCGGGTGCCAATGCGCTCCTCGTCGCCAACCATGGCGCGATAATGGCTGACGTTGGATATTCGCCCAACCGGCACGGTGAAGTCGAAGATACTTGTTTCTGGCACTTCAAGGTTGACAGTCGGAATATCCGGCTTTCCATCCCCAAATATCCCGCCAGTGAACTTCCGCAGAAACGAAAATACCATACCACCCACTCCCATTTTCCCATAGTCGAGGCAGTAACGCTAGCAATCTGCTTGACGGCTTGCAACCCGGTACTTGTGCCACCACCCGCAATTGAGGCAATCCACCGGGATGTAACCAGCCGCATCACCTATCAGCACTACGCTAAAACCGACTTTCGTGAGATTACCGGCAAAGGCCAGGGCAACTGCTCGGTTATCGCCTACAACATGTTCCTGGAGGCTAAGCGCGAAGGGTACGCGCCTATCATCCATACCTGCCTGACACCGGGCTATGAGGGCCACCAGTACACAGAGGTTAATGGGTGGGCTCTCACTATTCGGTTGAATAAGGTTATTCCCATGGCACAGGTGAATTGCGTTGACTACCGCAAGCCTTATGTGGGAGATTAAAGGGCTATCACGTCAGGCGTGAGTGCAGAATAAGGCAAACGCAGATTCCTTCGGGGTTTTGGGTGGATAACACCTAAGTAAATGGGTAGTTGCCGAATAGATTTTCTGCCGTGATACAACCCTCGCAGGTAGCGGGGGTTTTTATTTGCCAAGGGATTAAACCTGCGGGCATAATCCGGGCAATGGCTGCTCCTATCACCACCTCCTATACTTCCGAAGAGAAAACCGAGATTATCAAGCGCATCTGCGGGCTGATAATTCAGTCCAGTGTCGATAAGGCATGTCAGGAGGTCGGGATTGATGACAGTACGTTTTATGCGTGGCTGGCTGCTGACGATGAGCTAGCCGATGAATACGCGCGTGCGCGCAAGGCTATCAGCTATAAAGGCGAGCAAGAGCTAGAGCGCATTAACAAGCAGGTCGAAAACGCGCAGCTCGAACCGGCAGCCGCGAATGTGATTAGCCAGAATACGCGATGGCTGATGGGACGGCGTAATCCGAAGGTTTACGGCGATAAGCTGACGACTGAGAATGAGAATAAGAACACAAACCTAAGTGCCAACGTAGCTGATTTAAGTGACGTGCCGGATGAAAAGGTTAAAGCCGCTCGGGAGGTGTTGTTTGGAAAGTAGCGCGCTTACATTTAAAGCTCTCCAAAAGGGAATGAGCAAGCACCGTAAGAATGCTGGCGACCGCTTGGCGTTACTTAGCCAGTTCCAATTTGAGGAAGTCAACGGTGAGCTGGCTGCGAAGGGTCGGCCGCTCCTAGTTGAAGGCCAGTTGTACCTCCATACCTCGGTGCCGTTCACTCCCTTCATCCTGCAAGGCCAAGTGGTTCAAGGGATAGCCTGAACGACTTAGCTGCCCGTGTCGATGCTGAATACCGGCGCCGGTTCCTTCACTACACCCCACACACCAAGCAAGAGCTTTTCCACGACCTAGGCGCATCTTGCCGTGAGCGTTTGTTTCTGGCTGGCAACCGTGTCGGCAAAACTTTCTGCGGAGCCTCTGAGGGCGCTATGCACCTCACGGGGCGTTATCCCTCATGGTGGAAGGGAAAACGCTTCACAGAGCCGGTAGAGATGTGGGCTGCATCGGATACCGGCGAAACGACCCGCGACATCCTGCAAAACGAATACCTGGGCAACAGCTCTAAAGGCACGCTTGGCACTGTTCACTCATCGCTTATTGTCAGCACCACCAACCGCGCCGGAATAGCCGGGGCGATTGATACGGCGCTCATCCGGCACGTTAGCGGCGGAATCTCACAACTCGGCTTTAAGTCCTACGACCAAGGCCGGGCCAAGTTCCAAGGCACCCACAAACACGTCATTCACCTCGACGAGGAACCACCGCAGGACGTTTACGACGAGTGTTTTATGCGGACGGCTGGAGTTGGCGCTAAGGAGCGTGGCATCATCCTTATGACCATGACGCCGCTGGGTGGCATGACGCCTCTGATGACCAATTACACGGAAGGGCGTGTAAGCGGTGAGCCGGTCGATGGTCGCGTGTTCATCCAAGCTGGATGGGAGGATAACCCACACCTTTCTGTTGAGGAACGGATTGACCTGGAGAAGCGCTTTGCAACACGTCCGCACGAGCTGGAGGCCCGCAAGCTTGGTATACCATCTATAGGCTCCGGCCTCATTTATCCGATTGAGGAAAGCCGGATTGTCTGCGACCCGTTTGAGATTCCTGATTACTGGCCGCGCTGCTTCGGCATGGACTTTGGGTGGACAAACCCAACCGCTGTTGTGTGGCTCGCGCTCGATAGGCAGCAGGACGTTGTGTACGCCTATGCCGAATACGCACAATCTGAGTTGCCGCCTCAAACCCACACCAACAACATCCAAGCACGCGGGGTGTGGATACCTGGTGCCTGTGACCCCGCTGGCCAATCAGCTAACCAGAAAGACGGCGAAGCCCTGTTGACCGCCTATCAGTCTCACGGTTTAAACTTATCGAAGGCAGACAACGCCGTGGAAATGGGCATCCAGCAAGTCTATGAGCGGATGCTGACAGGGCGCTTGAAGATATTCCGCACCTGTGACCGGCTGCTGTCCGAACGCCGCATGTATGCGCGCGACGAGAAGGGCAAGGTCAAAAAGGTCAACGACCACTGCATGGATGCGCTGCGCTATGCCGTGGTGAGCGGTTTAACGCTCGCTTGCACGAAAGCAGCTACGATTAAGCAGGCATCGTCCTATCGCTCAATCCTGTCCATGTAAAAACCTTTTGCGCCAATTTGGTTACTCGGTTTAAGCTGAGGCCAATGAAAGCACGTTAGGTTGGCGGATAAAGCCCAAACCCAAAAAGATAAGTTCCAGGATTGCCGCGATACGTTTGAGGCGGCTTTGTGGTCTGAGTCCTTTCAGGAATACATCTCCAATCTTATTGAAGCTGTTGACTTCTACGAAGGGCGCCAATGGCGGCCGGAGGACATCACGACATTGCAAGATGCCGGGCTTAAACCCGTGACAGTCAACCACATCGGGCAACGCCTTGACGCTCTTGCCGGTAAAGAAGCGGCTACCCGTACCCGGTTTAAGTATAAGAGCCGCAGTGGCAATCCTACGGAGGTCAAGCAGGCTGAGGCTATTAGTGGGCTTGGCCTGTTCGTCCAAGAGAAAAACCGCACAAGCCGTCGCCTGAGCGAGGCTAAACACCATGCCCGCATCGGTGGCCTCGGCTGGCATTGTTTCGATGTCCACGACAACCAGATATTTGAAAGCACCGAAAGCCCGTTTGATATGGTCCACGACACCCGTGACCATACCCCGCTGCTCACCAACCAAGGCTTTTCCGCACGCATCCGCTGGATGCCTATGGACGAAGCTAAGCAGCGCTTCCCCGACAAGGCTGATGAGCTAGAAAAATACGGGAATGCTGGTGGTGGTTTGGGCGAGCCTGCTTATAGCTTTGTGACAGCTCGGGTTAGCGGTCAGCCAAGCGGTTGCGATGCCTACAAGTTCTATTCGGTCGGAAGCTATTGGAACGAGAAGGACCGAGAGGTTGCGATAGTCGAGTTCCAATTCCGCGAACCGGCCAAGTATTACGTCGCTCCCACTAAAGATAACTTGGTTATCACGACCTTCGACAAGGCGGAGGCTGAAAAGGCCGCGACCAGCAAGAAGCTGATTCAGACGGTAGATGGGTATAAGGTTAAGTTCTGTTACTTCACCGGCTCACTCGACCTAGAGCTGTTTGATAGCCCTTACCAGATTGACCCGCAACGCGGCTTATTCCTCAATACGCCGTTTGTGTACGCACGCTCGATGCGCGATGGGGCGCCTTATGGATTGGTGGGCAAGGCTGTTGACCCGCAACGGCTCTATAACCTCAAGCAAGCTAAAATCAACTGGCTTATGGCAGCCCGCCAGGTCATCTATGACAAGGGTGCTGTGGACGATACGGCGCAGCTCGCGGCAGAGGTGAATAAGCCTAACTCGCTCATCGTTAAGAACCCCAATAAAGAGCTTAAGATTGATACGCACGGGCAGGAAATTGCCCAACACTACCAGTCGCTCGCCATCCATAAAGGCGAGATTGAAGCGGCGCTTGGTATCTATGACGAGATGTTGGGGATTGAAACCAACGCGCAATCTGGCATCGCCATTCAAAAGCGCCAATCGGCCTCGCTCTCAACGCAAATCTTCTCGTCCGATGGCTTCTCGGAAGGTCAGCGGCAGGTAGCAGAAAAGTTACTCGGCCTTATGCGCTCCGTACTAACTCAAACGGTGGTCAACAACGTCCTTGATGACGATAGCGCCTATCAAGAGCTTCGGTTCTCGACCGATGGCAAGGGCGTAGACCTCCGCCAAGGTCAATACGATGTGGTGATTGAGCAAGTCCCTGACGTGGACACGATGAACGACATAGCGCGTGACGGACTTATTCAACTCATCCAATTCGGTGTGCCGCTCGAACGCCTTACGCCTGGTTGGCTTGACCTATTCCAGGTGCCGAAGTCCTCGACACTTCGCCAAGAGATTGAACAGGGTATCCAGCAAAAGCTCTCACAGCTAGAGCAAATGCAAGCCCAGCAACAAAAGATTGGGAATGGCGCTCAGCCAGTTCCGATAGGTGGCGGGGCTAATCCCGCTGCTCAGCCTCAAATCATGAATGGATGAGTCTATGACCGACGAAAACGTGCAAGCAACGCAAGCTGCGGAAGAACAGAACCAGGAATCCAGCGATGTAGCCTTTACGGCGCCGATGGAGGAATTGAAGGGTCTTACCGAAGCGGAAACGCAAACCACTACCGATGCAGGCGAGGAGCAACCGGCTGAACAACAGCCGCAAGCAACCAAGCCTGAACCTGACGAAAAAGACAAACGGATTGCCAAGCTGGAAGCTGACCTCAAGCGGAATAACGACCGCATGAACGGCTTTAAGGCTGACAAGAAGGTTGTCGCAACCGCCATTAAGGCGCTGATGGATGAATACGGCATCGACTACGAGGAAGCGGCTAAAAAGGTAAACCTTGCCGCCGCTGACTTGAAGGCGCGTGTCGAAAGTCCTGACGTGGCTGAAAACCCGGTGGAAGTCCAAAACCTGGCCTTTGATGACCTGTATATTAAGCAGGGATTTAAGGACACTTTGGATGAGCTGATGGGCGAGGATACCCAAAAGTATGTCAAAGCCTTTGGAGCACACGCGTTTAATGACCCGGAGCTGCTTCAAGAGTATCTGGCTACACCTAAAGCGAAGCTACCGGCCTTTGTCGTGAAAATCGGCAAAGAGCTGTTTGACGAGCTTGGGGAAGGGTCCACCAGCACACGAGCACAAGCCAAGCGTATTAAAGAGCTGGAAGATGAGATTAAAGCCCTTAAGGGTGAATCTCAGACTACTCAGGAACAATCGGAAACGGTCACTCGGAAAGCACTGCCTCTAAGCGGTTCGACGGGTGCGGCTAAACCCCAACCCAAGGACAAACTAGATGCAATGTTCGGCTATTAACCCAAGGAAAGCTGCCATGAATGGCAACCTCAACCTTTGGGCCGAGTCATGCTGCTGCGCAAACCCAGTGGGTCAAAGACCTATTCTTCGGGCACCTGCGCAACAACATGTTCGCGCCCTTGATGGATGTGAACGGTGGTTCCTCTATCAAAATCGAAAACGTACCCAATAAGGCTGGCGACACCTTTAAGGTACACTTCCGCAACAACGCCTCCGGCACGGATGGCGTCTCCGGTGATACCGCTCTCGATGCCACGCCGATTACGCTGGCAACCGATAGCGTCACCATCGACCGTCAGCGCTACGCTGTATCTGTCGAAAACTTTGCGATGTCTGACCAGCGCATTGTTATCGACATGGAAAAGCAAATCGCTGGCCCGATGCTGCAAGAGTGGATGGAAGCCAAGGTCCAAAAGATGATTATGGACCAACTGGTGGACACCTCTACTGGCCGGACGCAAAACCGCTACCTGTATGGCAAGCTGGAAGGCAACTACAACGCCACGGAAGCGACCGCTAAGACCAATATCGACAATACCGACGACAAGCTTACTTTGTCCCTGTTGTCCTTGGCTAAGCGCAAAGCTCAAACGCAAGACAGCCGCGCGGCTGGTCGTATCAAACCGACCAACGTAAAGCTGGCTGACGGCCGTGTTGCTGAGGAAAAGTTCGTGTTCCTCGGTCATACCTTGGCTATCCGCGACCTGCGCAACGACACCTTGTTCAACAACCTGGTGCAATACCGCGATAACCCGGCGTTCGACATCATCAACGGCGCGACCTTCGTAGGCGAATACCAAGGTATTCTCATCTACGAAATGTTCGATAGCCAGATGGTGGAAGCGTCTACCATCCAAATCGCTCACAACCTGTTGTTGGGCGCTGAGGCTGCGGTGATGGCCTACGGTAACGTAGCCAAACCCGCTGGCACCTGGAACGCGTATAGTGACCCCAAGAGCAAGGCGCTTGTGACCCGTGAAATCACGGACCACGCTGGCGACGTTGCTTACGGCATGACGTTCGTGGGTGGCGCTAAAAAACTGGTCAACAGCATCAGTGGCACGGCGGAGGACAACGCGATTGTCCACGTCTACACCGCCGCTGTGGCTGACGCTTAATGGGAGGGATGAGAATGAAACACGTCTTTAAACTCGCAAGCGTTATGACCTTAATGGGCGCCAGTGCCTTTGCCGCGTCCAGCAACGTCACTGCGACTAGCAAGATGAACTCGATTTATACGCCTCCGGCTATCGGGTACGTCTCTGCTACCATCGTCAGCACCACCAACCCGAAAGTGGCTCTGCCCAGCTCGGTGAAAACGCTCGATGCGTTTACCTGCACTGTACGAGACAGCAACGGTAACATGGTTCCGCGTGACATTGATGTGGTCGGAACCGACCTGACTATTGGGACTGCCTCTGGCCAAGCCAGCGGTACCCTCGCAGTAGGCGACCGTATCAACTGCATCGTCAACTACGAGCGCTAAACCCTAGGGGGCGGGTTAAAGCCCCCACTAAATTTCAATGAAAGCCACAGGGGATGTCGAGTGTCGCAGACCTATTGACCACGGTTAAAGAGCTTGCGCTTGTCGGCGTAGGCGATGGTTCTGATGATGACCGCCTGCTGCGGTACATGAACCTGGTCTATAAGGAAGCATACCGGCGCACAGCAGCTATCTACCCAACACTTCTGCTCAGCCAAAACACTGTTACCATTACGGATGGCGCCGGGGTGATGAGCGATATTCCGTTTAAGGTGGAATCGGTCAAGGATAGTGGCAACGGCAATAGGCTCCTGTCCCCAACTACACTACCGAACCTGGAAGATTGCCACCCCAATCTTTCTGATGTCGGCAGCCCTTCGTGGTATTACTTCACAGGTGCGAAGGCGATAGCGACGTACCCCGTCAATAGCACCACGGTAAAGGTCCGCTTCATAAAGTCCTCCGGCACCCTCGGGGTAAACGATGCCGAAAATGCCATCCTTATTCCGGCTGAGTTTCACGACCTGCTGATATGGGGAACGTTGTTCTATTTGGCCTATGATGAGCGGGATAAGGCCGCTGGTCCCGAAGTGCAGATTGCGCAAAGCAAATATGAGATTGCCCTGGCTGACTTCACGACCTGGCTGACGCAAAACCAGCCTGGTCCGTCCAAACAAACGAAGGCGGTTCTTGCCTCATGAGTAACCCGCGCTTTGGTCTTTACGATGGGAACATTGTGGCGATGTTCCCGCGCGCGCTTACCAATACTGCTGTGTCGCCCGCGCTTCTCCCTGCCGCTCAATATGCCCGCGCCACTGAGAATATGCTGCCAAACGGTCTCAAAGCAGGGAGTGGGGCTAAGCGCTATGGCCTGGGCAAGAAGGGTAATGTTATTACTGGTGCCAACATCGTCAAACTCATGGAGTATCGCACCGGCGCCGGAGCAAGCCAATATCTGGCGTATTGTGATGACGGTTCGATTCGTAGCTTCAATGAAACCTCAGGCGCCTGGACAAGCCTGAAAACTGGCCTAAGCAGCAATGGCCTACCGCGCTGGGTGTCCTTCAATAATAAGCTCGTCATCGTGGACGGCATCAATACGCCGATGGCGTATGACGGCAGCACAGTGACCGTATTGCAGGAGTATGTAACCGACTACGATAGCTCCGATGCGTCGATTGGCCTGGCGACCAACCCCTCACAAACCAGCACGAGCGCCTTTACCATTGTGCCAGCGGCCGGACGTTCGGACTATGCCATTGGAGGCACTGTTCGTCTGACCTTTGCTAGTTCCGGCGTAGTAACGGCATCCATTAGCAACGTGACGGGAACAACCACCCTCACCATCACCGTGAGCGGAACGCCGTTCCCGAACCCGACCGAGACAATTACCCAAGTTGAATATCTAGCCTCACCTCCGCCCTTCTCTGACATTTTCGTGGAGCTTGATAGGCTTTGGGCGCTATCGCGTGGCGAAACGAAAGCAAAAACCTTCCGGGCGCGTGATGACGCAATGAAGGTATTTTATACCGACGCGACCAACAATGAAAACGCCTGGTTCAAAGCTGAGACGCAGAGCATCGGCTATATCAACCTGGCGAACAAGGTGAAGCGTTTTGATGAGTTGGTGCGCATTAAGAGTATCGATGGCGCCATGGTGTTCATCGCCCGCCATAATATCCTAATCTATCAGGGAACCGACCCGACCACGCTGGGTGAGTTTATATGGGCTAAGACGCTGCCGGTAGGCTGCATCAATGGCGAGCTGGTGATTGAGTATCCCTCTGACCTTTTGTTCTTCACCCAATATGGTGCCCGGTCATTGCAACGCGTCATTCAAACGGATGGCCTGGAAGTCTCTGCCGACATTGGCAGCAATGTAGACCCTACCGTTACTGAATACGTCGCGGACCTTCTAACCTCAGACGCGACGTTCCGCACGGCACGCGCATTCCTGTATGAAAGGGATGGGTTTTATGGTTTCTACCTCGGCTCGAACCACAATGTCATGGTGTATTCCCTCAGCGAGGAAAGCAAAGGTTGGACCGAGTTTTCTGGTCTATTCAAGAGTGCTGCGGACTTTTTGGGCACAAGTGATGGCAGACTGCTTATTGCCATTGGTGGACAGCTCTACGCCTATGCGAACGGTACAGATACCGATGCCGGGCTTGATTATGCCGACGATGGTGTTGAAATCCTTATTAGGTGGCACCTGCCGTGGCTTAAAGGCAAAGGCCGCTGGGCAAACGTGGGATATGAAATCCTGATGGATGACGTAAGCCAAACTGACCTGACCATTTACCATACGGTCGATGAGGATGACTCGCGGCGCTCCGCACCAATTGTGGTGGAACTGACTGAATCCAGCTCCTTCTGGGATGAAGCTATATGGGATGCCGATAGTTGGGATAGCGCCGCCAAGCGCCTTATTGTCCGCGATAAGTTTCTTTGTGACAGCTTCGGATTGATTGTGCAGAATAGCAGCACAGTGGGGCCGATTAGCATTTTAGGGATTAAACCAATAGGAAGATAGAATGAGTGCCTTTCTTTGAACGCCCGGCCTCTGGTTATACGCCGACGACCTTTACCGCAAACAAGACGAAATACCATGATGACAGCACCGCTGTTCCTGCGGTTGCTATTAGCAGTGTCAAGATTGATGGCGACATTAATGCGTTAGGTGATGCGGTAAACAACCTGGAGGAGCGAGTTGTTGCGACTGAGGTTTTACTTGACCCGGTAGCGGACGTTACTCAAACCACGATTACTGCTGGTGACAGCGTGGTATTTGCCGATGCCAGCGATAGCGACAATCTCAAACGCGATACCGTCCAAGGTATCCTCAACCTCTTTACGGCCATACCCTCTGGCGCGGTTATACCGTTTGCCGGAAGCAGTGCACCTAGCGGGTGGCTCTTATGCGCTGGGCAAGCAGTAAGCCGCTCAACCTACTCAGCGCTGTTTGCAGTCATCGGAACGACTTATGGGGCTGGCGACGGCTCGACTACCTTCACGCTGCCAGACCTTAAGGGTCGCGCTGTGTTTGGTTTGGACAATATGGGTGGCACTGCATCTAGCCGCGTTACATCGGCTGGAAGCGGTGTCGATGGTGCAACACTAGGCGCATCGGGCGGTAGTCAGTTCACCCAGACTCACAGTCACAACGCTACCGTCACTGACCCCGGGCATACCCATGACGCAAACGCCACTTATGGCGCTGCATCCAACAACCCAAGCGGTGCGGCTGTAACGCGTGATACTGGAACATCGGGTAGCCGTCTCGTCACTAAATCTTCTATCACTGGCATTACGGTGGCGAACGACAACTATGGTAGCGGCAGTAGCCAGAACATGCCGCCTGCCATGATGCTGAACATGATTATTAAAGCATAGTGTACGTCAGGGAAGCCCGGTTATCTGACCTACCGCACCTGGCCGATTTCCTGCGCGGTTTTGATGTGTTTTCCGTACCGGATGATGCGCTTGCCATCGCCAAGCTACGGATGGCACATAATCTGGTAATGGTGGATACACGAAAGCTTATTGGCTGGGTGGCTTTTACGCCGGTCGATGATTCCGTGCTGTTGGATATAGCGGTGCGCCCTGACTATCACGGCAAGTGGGCAAGGCCGGGTCTGGTCAAGGCGCTATGCGAGTATGCCTTTACTGACCTCAACAAGCAAAACATTATCGCGGAGAGCTTAAACGCTCGCCTCGGCAAAATATGTTTGGCGGCTGGCTTTGTTCTGACGCATACTGACGCCACGGGCAAGGTTATATCGGTTCTGACACGGCAAAACTTTAAGAGAAAGTTTGCGCGTGGGTAGTTTATTTGGGTCAAAGCAATCCGCTCCGGCGCCTCCTACCGTTCAAGACCCTTATAACGTGGTCGATAACGTCACCGGAACCAAGCAAACCATTGTTACCGCTCCTGATGGCACCAAAACGGTCGTAATCGACCAGAATTTGACGCCGGAACAGCAACAGATTTCCGACAACCTCAAGCAAATAGCGCAAGGCGCACTCGATAAGTACACTGCGCTCGTCAATGACCCTCTTTTGGACTCGATG
Source organism: Mesorhizobium sp. M8A.F.Ca.ET.165.01.1.1 (assembly GCF_004792065.1). NCBI lineage: Bacteria > Pseudomonadati > Pseudomonadota > Alphaproteobacteria > Hyphomicrobiales > Phyllobacteriaceae > Mesorhizobium > Mesorhizobium sp. M8A.F.Ca.ET.165.01.1.1. Next base: position 735,867 of record NZ_SRTH01000003.1, read on the forward strand.
CCGGAGGTTAAGGCTGCCGTAAACACGATTTATGACCAGGAAGTGCGGGGGATTAACCAGAATTATAAGGGGGCCGCCGCACAGACTGAAAAGGTGGCTGCTCGATACGGCGTGAGTGACAGCACCGCCTCTAATGAACAGCGTGCTTTGAATACCAAGAACCTTGCGGGCGCCTTGCAAGGCGCCGACGCTGATAAGGTCAACCTGACCAACCAATACCGGCAGCAGGAGATGGCGAACCAGTTGCAGGCCTACGGCCTCGCTAGCGGTAGGCAGGACACTTTGATTTCGCAAGGGCTACAAACGCTCGGCCTCGGCAACCAATCGGCCCTGCAAGCCGCCTCAAACGCCAATGCGTTCAACTCCAACCTCTATAACACTCAAGTCCAGCTCTATAACCAGCAACAGGCGAATAAAGCCTCTGGCCTTGGTACGTTAGGCACACTCGCGGGCCTCGGCCTGACTTATGCCACGGGTGGCCTTGGCGGCTTTGCTGCAAGTGGGTTGGGTGCAGGTTGGTCAAGCTCGCTGGCTGGCGCAAACGCAATAGCCGGACGCAACGGGATTATGTGGAATTAGGAAATGGCAGATACTAGCTCACTCGGCCTCTTACAGCTCCTTTCTGGCGGCAATAACAACCTGGCCACGCAAACCAGTCTTATAAACCAACCAACGCAAGAGGATGTGCAGGCCCAGGGTTTGAGCGGTGTTGCTGCTAGCCTTCCCTCTAACAGCCTCGGCGCTGGGTTGGCTAAGGGATTGTTGACTGGCGTGGCGCTAAAGAAGCAAAGCTCAGCCGCTGGTAAGCGCGACCAGCAAACAGCACAGCTCTTACAACAGCTCCAAGCCGCACAAGCGCGTAGTGACTATGCCGACCAACTCAAGGAATACCTTGGCACTCTCGACGCGGCGAATAAGGAAGCCATCGGCGCAGGCCCTCAGCTCACGGTGGGTATTGAGGACTGGAAGAGTACTGGCGATTCTTCGAACCTGGCTGCCACTGTGAAGGCTCTCCCGGCTTCGCAAGATATTATGCGGCGCTGGGCCAACGCTCCCCAAGGTTCTACCTTCCAAGGGTTCGCACGGGATGATTCCGGTAGTGACCCGACGCTGCATCCGGTGTTCCAATTGCCGAACGGCGATAAGATGGTAGCTCCGCAAGGCTTCACTTATTCCCAGCTTAGCCAGCAATACGGTAAGCCCTATGCCGATGCCAAGGCTATCACTCAGCTCGACGCACAACTCAAGACGGCAGACGTAGCGAATAAGGAAGCGGATACCGTATCGAAGCTTGCAACAGCCAAAAAGAACGAAGCGAGCGCGGACGGCATAACCCCGGCTAAACCTCTTGCCCCTAGCGCCATCAAACAGCAAAACGAGGAGTTAGACCAACTCGCGACGGCCAATAACATTAGCGCTGACGTAGGCAGTGTAATTAAGGCGATTGATGCAGGTAATATCCATCTTGGACCTGTTAAAAACTTGGTAAACCGCCTCGATAACGCGACTGGCAATAGCACACCGGGAAGTCGGAATTATGCCAGCTTCCGTGCGACCTTAGAGAAGATGCGGAACGATAGTTTACGCCTCAACAAAGGCGTGCAGACTGAGGGTGATGCCACGCGTGCGTGGAACGAGTTGTTTGCCAATCTGAACGATACAGCGGTGGTTAAACAGCGCCTTCAAGAGATACAGGGTATTAACGAACGGGCTGCGGAACAACGTAAGCTCAACATCGACAACCTACGGGCCAACTATAACCAACCTCCGCTCGACTATTCCAAATACGAGCAAGGCAGCCCAATTCTGAAAGCCTCTCAGCCGGAGCAGCCGCAACAAGGTTCTATGGTTGATAGTCTCCCACAAGGTTCTCAACAGATTGGTACAAGCGGTGGCAAACCAGTTTATCGCACCCCTGATGGCAAAACTTTCATGGGGCAATAATGGGTTATACCGAAGTTGACCCGAACAGTATCAAACTCGATGGGCAAGAGCCATCGGATAGGTCAGGCAGTGGTTTTGTCCAAGTTGACCCATCGTCAATAACACTCGACAAACCACAGGAGCAAAAGACGCTCGCTGGTACGATTGGCAACGGCATAAAAGCCGGTGTGATTGGTGGTATCCAGACCATAGCGGACCTTATTGACCCCACGCCGATGTTCGGCCTACCGCGCGTGGAATCTCCCATCAAACCCGACCTTACAAACACCAAGGCGCACGCCGCAGCACAGATTGACGAGGCGCGCTCACACTATAAAGACGGATTGGTTGGCAAGAGTGTTGGAATGCTGACAGAAACCGCCGCAAACCCGCTTAACTACGTCCTGCCTGGTGATGGCACGGCCGCCACTGGCGCTAAGGTGGCTAGTTCTTTTGGTGAAAAGGTTTTAGCTGGTGCGGTTGCCGGTGGTGAGCAAGGTTTTATCCAAGGATTGGGTAAAGAGGATAACCGCACCGTCAATACGGCGGTAGGTGCTGGATTAGGTGCAGCCACCGGAGTTATCAGCGCTGGTGCCAGCAAGGTAATCCAGAAACTAAAGGAACCGGCCGCGCAATCTGTTGCCGGTGACGTGTTGGGTAGTGGCGACGTAGCCAGTCATGCCGCCGATGTGCGCCAAATCCTGCAAGGCCAGCATGATATTGCAAGCCAAGCTGAGGACTTGGCTTGGAATAAAGTTAGGCAGGAGGTTGTTGGGCAGGAGTTGAACAATAAGGCTATCCGCAGCCTGCAAGACAAGCTTTTAGAGACTCAATCGACCTTAACGAATAACGATAGTGCAGCTACGGTTGACCGCATCCTTACCGGGATTAACAAGTTTGTGTCCGGCGACCAACGTATTCCTGCTCCAACGGTGTTAGGATGGCGTAAGGCGTTATCTCGCGCCTCTGCGAAGGACGCGGGACTGCGCGACTCCGTAGGTGTGTTGGATAGCGTCTTAAAGGAGAACCTGAATGTAGCATCTCTCCCGAAAGCAATAGGCGCTACCACCAACCGTTTTGCGAAGTTTGTGGACCAGGAAGCTGTGGCAAAGGCGATTGCGGATAGTGCCACCCCTGAAACGGTTGGGCGTGTACTTATGCGTGACACCTCCCAAGGCGCTGACGTATTTAACCAGGTGATGAAAGCCGCTGGCGACCAAGCTGAGGAAGCCAAGGGCGCCATGCAGCAAGGCATCGGCTACCATCTCCTGTCGGATGGTGTTGTGACCTACAACAAAGCCGGTGTGCCCGTTATCAGTAAGAACGGCGTGGCTGACAACATCTTCGCTCTCAGAAGCCAGAACAAGAGCCTATGGAGCAAACTAAGTCCAGCTCAGCAGCAAGGGCTTACGGAATTGGCTACAAACCTGAAAAAGAGCGCTGACGGCAACATTGCATCGAACCTCGTGCGGGTGATTAGTAACTTCCTCGGACCAAAAGCCACGGTGGTCAACAAGATTACCGGAGCTACGGAGAAGCTTGCTCCAAGCCAGCAAATCGACCTTCCTAAAGCTATAGAGATGATGAAGGTGCGTCCGTCTGGTCAATCCGGCGCATCATCCTTAAAATCCTTCGGTTTAGTAGGTTCCGGCTCGGCCGCGGCTGGTACGCTCGCCGGTAACATCGAAGGCGGTCGGCGCAACTATGAGGCTAGTCAGGTTGCGAACGACAATGCGCCGCCTCTGCAAGAGCAACCTGAGCTGCAACCTACGGCCGACCAGGCACAAGCAGTATCGCCTACGTTCATCGACAAACTCATTCAGACAGAGAGCGGTGGTAAGGCCAATGCGCGTAATCCCAACTCTCGCGCGGCCGGTGTCGGCCAATATATCCCGTCTACTTGGCTCGCATCAGTTGAGAAACATGCTCCTGAGTTGTTGGTCGGGCGCACTAAAGCACAAGTCCTAAAGCTGCGCGATGACCCGAAAGTGGTCAAGCAAGTGCTCAATGGCGATGTGCAGGATTATAGTGCCAAACTGCAAGCTAATGGTATGCCGGTGAACGATACAACGGTTTACCTCTCTCATTTCCTCGGTCCCACTGGCGCCGTTAAACTCCTCAACGCCAAAGTCGGAACGCCAGTCGCAAAGATTCTCGACCGTGAGGCGATTTTGGCGAACAAGAAGGTACTAGCGGGTAAAAGAGCTGAGCAAGTTCTTGCCTGGGCGCAAACCAAAATGGCCAACCAATAAAGTCTTTGCCGTAAAACGGATTTATGCGGCACTATACCCGCATGGTTGAAACTCTCTCACGTCCAGCTAATGAAACTTTTGAGGGTGGGCGTCTCCGCAATAAGCTAAACGAGCTTATCGGCGCCACACCTACCGTAACAGGCACTTTAGCGCTAGGTGGGCAAAAGCCTGATGAGCTGAACGCCTACGTTTCGGTCCTCGGCCAACTAAGTCCGGCTGATTTGGTATGAGCGTAGTTGCTGCCCGTCTAGTTGAAGCAAACGGCACTGCCGCACAATGGACAGCCGCTAATCCCGTCTTACTGCAAGGCGAGATGGGCCTGGAAACAGATACGCGCCAGTTTAAGATTGGTGACGGCACAACGGCGTGGAATAGCCTGGCTTATGGTGGCGTCCAAGGTATTCCTGGTGTCAAAGGGGATAAAGGGGACCAAGGCGACCCTGGCACTGATGGTGTAGGTGTTCCAACCGCTGGCACAACGGGCCAAGTCCTGCGTAAAGCATCCAATACCAACTATGACACCGAATGGCACTCACTCGGCTCAATGGCAGAGCAAGCGGCTAGCGCGGTAAACATCACGGGCGGTACGATTGTAGCCGACTCCATCACCGAGCTTTCTGACGGCCAATTCAAATGTGCCGTGAAGCCGCTTAAAAGCCCGCTCCGCAAGGTTATGGATATGCGGCCCGTGGAGTTCTTCTCGATGGTGAGTAAAAGCCGCGAAATCGGCCTTATTGCGCAAGAGGTGATGGGGGTTTATCCGGAAGCTGTACAAGTCGATAATACCTTATCTCTGAGCTATGCGCGCCTTGTGGCTCCACTGATTGGCGCCGTGCAGGAACAACAGCGGCATATCCGCGCCCTATGGCTCATCGTGGTGCTTCTACTGCTGGCGTTATTCTGCTCGCCCGCGCACGCCCTCACAGCGCCTTCTATTGAACTGTCTGGCACATCGGTAGTGGTTAGCGCTACCAAGCCCGGCGCTACTATCTCTGCCTCTGCTGGTTACTTCCGGGCGGTATCGGCCACGCAAGCATACGTGGGCGGCCTTCTCACCAGCCAAAACGTCAGCGTGACGAGTGGTGTGAGCGTCACAGGTAATGCCTCGGCTGCTAAGTTCATTGGCGATGGCTCGCTCCTCAGCAACCTACCAGCTAGTAGCCCGGCCTGGTCGAACATCACCGGCATACCCACACAGGTTCAAAACGTCAGCAACGGCACCGTGGTAAGCCTCAGCCTGGTTAGCGCCACGAATGTAAGTGCTAGCTTGGTGGACGCCACCCGCAACGGCACTGTGAGCGCTACCTATGCTTATTCCCGCTATACCAGCGCCACGGCGGCCACCTTCGGCACCCTGACGGTCACTGGCCTCTCTTCGATGGCTAATGTCAGCGCTAGCGGCGGTGTGAGCGTAACAGGGAATGTGAGTGCGGTAAAGTTCGTAGGCGACGGCAGTTTACTGACCGGAGTAGTCACTAACTCATCCCCGAGCTGGTACGCGATTCAAAACATCCCCGTGGGCGTTCAAAACGTCAGTAATACCACAGGGAGCGTGACAGCCACTACGTTCACGGGCACCAATCTAGGAGGCACCCTGACAACGGCGGCCCAGCCGAACATTACCAGCATAGGCACACTGACAGGCCTAACGGTGAACGGCACCACGTCTAGCACCAATCTTTACGCCCAAAGCGTCTCCGGCAGCACTGGCACCTTTGGCGCCATCACTACGGGGTCGTGCGCGGGCTGTGTCGGCAGTGTCGCATGGACGAGCCTGACCACCGTTCCGGCTGGCGTGGTTAATGTCAGCAACTCCACCGGCAGCGTGACCGCGACCACCTTCACCGGAACAAACCTTGGAGGCACGCTCACCACCGCCACCCAAAACAGCATCCAAACCATGACCGGCCTCACTACGGTAAGCGTGACGGGCAATATCAGCGTTTCGACCATCAACGGCCAAACTCCCGTGTTCGGTGGCGGTGGTGGCTCGTCCATCAGCACCACGACCTTTACGGCTGCTAGCAATATTAGCGGCTCAACTTCTATTGGTTATAACGCCTCGGCGGGCACCGGAGTAGCAAACACCGTCTATGGTGTTAATGCCGGTCTTGCACTCACCACAGGCAGTTCTAACACGCTTATTGGAACGAATGCTGGTGGGTCTTTGACTGTCGCGGTCAGGAATATTGCTATTGGACCACATTCCTTAGGTGGCTACGTCGGAGTGGCTCACGCTGCGATTACAGGTCCTGATAATATCGCAATTGGCAACACCGCAGGAGCGCTAATGACCGGGGGCGCAACCAACAATACGCTGGTTGGGAGTGGAACAGGAGCAGGAATAAACGGCGGCAGCAACAACTCCATGTTTGGCGGAAAAACGAGCAATGGGCTAAACTGCTGTGGCGCCACTCAGTCAGATAATAGCTTTTTCGGAGCCAACATTGGCGGAAGTAATACGGGCGATAACAACACTATTATGGGGTCAAGTGCGTGGAACTCGGCTGCTACCGGTTCATCCAATATTATTGTTGGAAAATCTGCTGGTAAAACGCTAACTACCGGGAGCGGGAACCTCATAATCGGTGTTAGCATCACAGCTCCCACCTCAACCACCAACAACTACCTCAACATTGGCGGTGTAATCACCGGCTCTATCAGCAACTCCAATCCGCTCATCGGTGTCAATGTCGCCAGCGCGACCACCAACCTAGAGGTAAGTGGTACGGTAAGCGCAACTCACTTTGTGGGCGATGGCGCAGCGCTCACAAATGTTCCGGCAAGTAGTTTTGCGGGCGTGCTAGCCGAAGCGAACGGCGGCACTAACCAGTCAACCTATTCACAAGGCGATATGCTCTATGCCTCTGCGACCAACACGCTGAGCAAACTTGCCAAAAACACCTCCAACAGCCGCTACCTGTCGAACACCGGAACAAACAATAACCCTGCATGGGCGCAAATTGACCTCTCCAACGGCGTAACTGGAAACCTGCCAGTCACCAACCTCAACACCGGCACAAATGCCAGCTCGGCAACCTACTGGCGCGGGGATGGTTCGTGGACATCTCCGCCCAGCCCGGCGCCGGATGTGATTATTGAAGACCAACGTGTGAGCGGTACGGTAGGCGGTACAGCTACCATCAACGCTTGGACGACCCGAACCCTAAACACCCTCGTTCGCAACAATAGCTCCATCGCCTCCCTGTCCAGCAACCAGGTGACGCTCGGCGCCGGAACCTACTATTTCGAGACAAACTCGATGCAGTTCTACAACGCCAGTGGCGGCTTCCTCGTGCAGGAGCGCCTTTATAACGTGACCGATAGCGCCGAAGTAGCACACAGCATCAACGCGAACGGCGCAAACTTCCCTTGTGTGTATCCCACCGTTAGCGGCATCGTCACTATATCCGGCTCAAAAGCCTTTGCTCTCCAGTACAACCGCACCCAGACCAACGGCACCACTGACCTTGGCAACCCTATGAGTATTGGGACTGAGCGGTATGCGAGCGTGAGAATATGGAAGATTAACTAATGCCCCGCGACCAGATGATTTCCGATACCGTTGGCCTCGTAACACCAACCTGGCTAGCTAAAGTGTCCGGCAACACTATGATTGGCATGGCGGCTTATGTCATCACTTGGAATAACATTATCTCGGTAATGACGGCGTTTTACCTCGGCATCAACATAGCCCTAAAAGTCCGCGAATGGCGCCGCAAGTAACCCTTCTGCGATACGCCGACAACGGATGTGCTATGCTGGGCGTCCTCAAAGCAGGCAGCCTGTTGCTCTACACCTTAGAGGACAGATGGTGTGATAACCAACATGGCGTCAGTTGCATTCCTGATGGCGCCTATCGCTGCATCCCGCACGGCTGGGAGGCTAACAGCCCGGTAAGGATGAAGCGGACGTGGGAGATTACGAATGTTCCGGGACGCTCGGCTATCCTCGTACACGCGGGCAACCGTGATACTGATACGGAAGGCTGTGTGCTGGTCGGCATGGGCGTTTACAACGGTGTGCTGACAAGTAGCGTCACCGCAATGGAAGAACTTAGGGAGCTTATTGGTGCCAATCCCTTCACACTCACCATTAAGACGGCTGACGATATTTCGCTTGCTGCCTAGATGTCTTTAAGGCAATGATGGTTGTGCGGGGTGTTTGGTGTTGGTATCTCTCCCGCTGTCCTAGGCTTTACTCCTTTCCCTAGGCACGATGAGGGCGGTTCGGGGGAGCCGCCCTTTTTCATTTGCGCCTTTGCCGGAACCGTGACCTAATTCCTCTGTTAGGAAAGAAAGCGATTCATGGAAACCATTAAAGCTGCGTTCGACTTCATTAAAGCCAATAAGTGGCTCCTCGCCGCTGTATTCGGCATCGGTGGCACGATAGGTGTACTTAATGTTGTACCTGGCGGAAGCGCGATTATGCAGCCGGTAAAGGATGCGCAAGCGAAGATTGAGGCTAAGCTGGTTTACCCCGATGCAGGAAGCCCGACCACGGTAAAATAGGTCAATATGTTTGGATTACCCCAACTGAAAGGGCTGGCACCCATGGCTGGCCCTTTTGCATAAGGAAAGAAGAATGAATGCCAATACCTTCCGCCTTCTCGGCGGCTGATAATGAGAGAATCCGCGACTGGCTTGACCAGGGCATTAAACAGACAGAGATAGCGGCTGCGATGGGCCGCCCTTACTCTACCGTCAAAAGCCATATTCAGAAGGGCTACCACATCACAGGCGCCAAGCTGGAAGCTGCGCCTCGTATCGAGGAGAGTGACGATTACGGGCGCATCATCAAGCCGAAGTTGCCTGAGACAATCCTGGTCATTCCCGACATCCAAGCGCCGTTCCACATCCAACAAGCGCTACCGTTCCTAAGCATGGTCGCTCAAGCGTATCAGGTGGATGAGGTTGTTGGTATCGGTGACGAAATTGATATGGGCTGGCTCTCCCGCTACGACAAATACCCGGAGATTGATGAGCCAAGCCGGGAGCTGGAAAAAGCGCAAGAGTTCATGGCGCAGTTGTTCCGGTTGTTCCCCAAAGCCACAGCCCTAACCTCTAATCACGTCCACGGTCGGATGCAGGGCGCCCGCAAGGTAGCGCGCATCTTGCCGGAAATGATGGTGCAATGGGAGCAACTGATAGCCGCCCCGAATACCTGGCGCTGGTGCGAGGAGTACCACCTTGGCCATGTCCTATTCCGCCACGGCGACAAGTGGCCCAAGCTGACCAACTCCCACCTAGTCAAAGCCATCCCTGACAACTACGGCAAACATATGTGTGTCGTGCATGGCCATATTCACTCTGAGCATGGAGTGGTGGCACAAGCCCGCGTCGGTGATGATGACGTGTGGGCGGCCTATACCGGCTGCCTGATGAACCCGCGCTCCAAAGCCGCTGATTACGTCAAAGCGCCTAAGCTTAAACTCGGCTGCATCGTTATTCATCGTGGGGTGGTTCACCGTATACCTTTCCGCCGCGACCCGGTGACAATGCAATGGACGGGTAAGTTGGAGCGTGATTGAATGAACGCATGGCAAGCCTTCGTTTCACTCCTAACCGCGCTATGGGAAGCTTTAAAGCCCTACATGTCCACTGCGGTCGGTTTCGGCGTTGGTGTGAAGTACCAGGAGGGGAGAGACGCGAAAAAGGCTTTAAACGATGTGGATGAAGCCATTGCCGCTGCTAACTCTGTTGATTCTATGTCCGACGCTGACGTGCTGCGTTACCTACAATCTGTCGGCGCCGTGCGTAGCGTGGAGGGCAAACCAGCCGACGACAGTACCAAGTGATGCTTCGGAAACACGCCGCGCCGTGGCAGAAACCTATAAGGCGATGAGGAGAGCTTGCGGTGGGTGATGTAGTGACCTTCCCTGATACCGATGAAACTGAGGAACGCGTGTTGATGCTCCTGCTTTATAAATCTCTAGGTAAGCGCACAGAGCGTATCGCCGCGCGCATGGCAGATGGCATAGCCGATGAGGTGTTAGAGGCTGTCTCGGATATTGAAGGTATGGAAGGCTGCTATTGGGTTGCTGACCAGCGGGCGGTGCACTAATGGTGGCACTCGCCATAGCCTTCGGTATCATCTTCATATTAGCTGTGCTTTCCTCTGCGGTTTATATCCTGGCGACTATCGGTGCGTGGCTGATAGTGCTGGTTGTCCTTATTGGCTTAGTGGCGTTCTGTGTGAATATCTGGCGCCAGATACCAAAAACCTCGGACTAGCCGGGGTTCATTGGTTCGTTATTCAGCCGCTTCCGCAACTGGCGGAAAGGCCATATCCCACATATAGCTAGCCGCCTTGCTGGCATGACTGGCCGCCGAGAAGATGGCCGACTTGTCCTGCTTCAAGATTCCTAGCCAATGGCTGATATACGCCGCGCTCCTGAATGTAGGCGGGATATTCAGCATGGCACAGGTGAAGGCACTCCCCAGCTCGGCTACCAGCTCCTCGAAGGCATATCTGCCGTCTCCGAACCGTTTACCGAACTCCCTGTCCAGCCGCTTTGGATGGCCGCTGGCGTGGGTTATCTCGTGGCAGAGGGTGCCCCAATAATCGTCCTCTGTTGAGAAGGACGCCGCAGGGGGCATTTCGATGCTATCGCGGCCTGGGTAGTAACAGGCTTTGTTGCCGATATGATAAATCGGCACACCGCACTGCTCACGATAAGCTGCCGCCACCTTATGAGTGAGGGTGCTTTCCTCCGCAGGTTGAGATACCAGATACTCGGCTGGTAGGCTCTCAAGCTGGGCGACGTTGAACACATAGAAGCACCGCGCGACAGTTCGGGAGATTTCCTCGCCGTCCTCGGTTTCTCCCGCAACATGCTTGGTGAAGATTACCGGGGTAGCCGTCTCGCCCTTGCGGACGTTGGCGCCAGCCTCGGAAGCTTGCTTGAAGGTGCAGAATTGCAGATAAGGCCAACCACGAGCGGCGGCCTCCATCCATAGCAGCAACACGTTAGAGCCGGAATACAGGCGCCCGGTAATCAGGTTGCTCGGCATCAGGCCAAGGCCCTTGGCGCGGGTATCCTTCCATGGCCTAGACCATGGTGGAGCACCTTGCTCAAGTTCCTCCATGATGCGGTCAGTCACTTTCTGGTAAAGGTCGGCAACTTTCATAGCGCTTCTCCGTGAAAAAGAAGGCCAAGCCCTTCTTTGGAGGGCTTGGCCGTTCACAGCGGGGAAAACGGGCGATTAAGGCCAGTCCAGTCCCGAAGCCGAAGGGGCCGTAGGCCGGACTTGACGGGCCGTTCGCTCGTTTATCGGCCCTGGCTGTTATTGCGGTAGTCGGAACGTCCGTAGCGCGGGTCGTCTCGCGGGTCGGGCTTGTCCTTCTCCTTGTCGTCCTTTTCCTTGATGAAGCGCATGGTGAGCTTGCCGTCGAGCGGGAGCGCCGAGAGTTGGAGGTTATACCCCAACCCGTCACGGTTCTCCCAGGCAGCGCCTACCTTAGTCCAGTAGGCGTCTTTACCTTCACCAGACACCACGAACACGTCATGGGTCGGTTGCTTTTTGTCCTGCGACATGATTGCCTCCGCAAAAGCGCAAGGGTGTCCAGCCATGGGTGTTACCCTCGGCTTGGCGAAAAGATTAAAGATAAGGCTGGAACAGGGGCATAATACTACCGCTATGAACTTGCTAAAAGTGCTTTTCTGGCCCTTCTGGGTAATCATCCTCGTTTTAACGAGGCTTAGCGATGAATTAGTGCGCGGAACGTGGCACTTGATTTTCCGGCGCAAGGCCGAACCTCTAAACATTCACGGAGACGCTAAGTGGGCTGATTACGCTATGCTCACGAAGGCGATGGCCTTCAAACGGGGCGGATTGCTTTATGGTCTATTTTCTAAAAAGGGGGTTGCGGTTGACAAGCTGCTGCGGCTGTATGCACACCCGGAAAGCTCCGTTATCGGCATTGCGGCAAAAGGTATGGGTAAAACCCAATCCACCATCGCCATGCTGCGCGACCAGGTAACAGGCGCGGATAAGCCGGATATTCTCTGCCTCGACCCTGCTGGGGACGTTAGCGCGGTGACGGTCGATTTGATGCGGGCGAATGGCTATGACGTGAAGGTAGCCGACTTCCGAAACGCAGATAGCAGCGATCCGCTTGACGTGTGCAGTATCCTCGACCCCAGCGACCCGATGTTTGACCAAACCCTGATGGGGTTCTGCGAGGGGGCGGTGGAGGATGACAGCGGTGGCAGGGATGAACACTGGACGGAAAGCAGCCGGGGTCTGGTGTACGCCATACTCTTCGGATTCATGAAGGTGGATGGTGAGCGCACGCCAATGTTTAAAATGGCGCAAGCTCTTACCGATGCGAAGGAACGCACCAAGGTCTTTAAGCGATTTGCCCACCTGTATAATCCGACGCTGCGCGCGGGGCTTAATGCGTTCCTAGAAGCGAGCGATAAGGAGCGCGGCAGTTTCACGACGACCGTAACCCGTAAGGTACGCGTGTGGCTCCTAGATGGGGTGCGACGGATTACCAGCGAGCATTCAGTGGCGCGGTCGTGGACGTTTAGGGAATTGTGGACGGCTGATAAGCCATCGGCTGTGTTTATCATCGTTGGCTTGCGCAGTGACCGGAATAGCGAAGGCGCCGTGGCACGGGTTGCGATTACTAATGCCGTCATGACCCGGCAGAAAATGTGGGATGAAGGAAAACGCCGTGACCGCAATTTTAAGTTCCGGCGCCGGATGGTTGCCGCGATTGATGAAGGGCTGATGCTGGGGAATTGCCGGGCGATTGTGGATGCCAACGTGCAGCTACGTAAGGCTGGCTGGCTGCAATGGCTGATGTACCCAAGCCTGGAAGATGTGCGAGAGCTGTTTGGCAGGGCCGCTGCGGCGAGCTTAATGGGCGGCTGTATCCGGTTCGTGTTCGGCGGCTCCGGTGAGCTGGGAACCTACCGCGAATTTAGTGAGCAACTTGGCAAAACCACCATCGACAACCCGAACTATAACGAGTCCGACCGGGGCGCCAGTACGGGCGGCTCTGCGGCGTCTCGTAATCTGGCAAACCCGGATGAGCTGCGCGGGATGCCAGATACCATGGGGGCGGCAATTGTGCGTGACCTAAACGTGCAGTTCTATAAGCCCTACGGGTTTAGGAACGGGGAGCCGTATTACCCCTAGCGCTCGCGGCTGTTACCGACATCGTATGACCGTTCATAAGCGCCCTCACGCATGAGGTATTCGTATTCTTCCTCTGTAATCCGGCCTGCCTCTAGGGCTTCGTCAAGCTTCTCGCGGGGCAGCTCGGCAAAGCTGTCACGAATACCCTGGCGCATAACCTCCACAGCTTCATCTAGCTCTTTATCGGAGCCGATGCGGTTGAGCTGCCGGTCTAGCACGAATAACTGGTCGTCTAGTGACTTCTGGTGAGCCTCGACGCGCTGCACGGCCTCTCGATGCTCTTTAACCAGAAGGGCCTCACGTTCGGTGGTTTTTACGGCATCTGCGTGGCGCTCAATAGCGTTATCTGATTGCTTGCGCTTAGAGGAGCGCAAACGGAAACCCAACACCTTTACGCCAAAGCCTACCGGCTTCCCGTCTTTGGTTAATCGGTCTTTGCGTACTTCGGCGTTGTATTCTGCCCGCGTGGCGTCGCCTAATCGGGTTTCCGCCTCAGCGAGATACTTCTGCGCGCGCTTTAGCTCATATTCTGTCTTCCTAATGTCATCGCGGACAGTTTCACGGTCGGTCATTTTGCGGGTCGCGTAATCTAGCTGCTCTAGAAGGGTGAGGATATTCTTAGGGTCTGCTGAGCCGCTAAACCGTACGCTGCCTGCCATATCTTCATCGCCCTCAAGCTCTAGGGCGTCCTCTGCTGGGGTTTCGGGGTCGGCAGGCTGTAATGTTCCATGTGGAACGTCAACGAGCTTATCGGTGGATAACGGTGGGTGGGATAACTCGTTGTCGTTGGCAAAGCCTCGGTGTTGGCCGGGCTCCGGCGTCCCTTTTTCGAGGTAGTTGCGGCGGTCGAAATAGAGCTGGTATCCGCGCTCCTGAAACAGCTCGTTACCCGCTTCTTCCCACTGGACACGAAGCCATTCAGTAGCGTTAGGCTCTAAACCCTGCTTGGCGCGATTGGAGCGGCTAGCGCTGAGATAGGCGACCTGCTTGCCGGTCTGGTAGTGGTGGTCGTCAATGATGACGTGAGCGTGTGGGTTGTTGGGCTTATCAAGATGCTCCCAAGCCCGTACCCGAATCTGCCCCTTCATCGACACCTTCCACAGGAAGCGCGAAACAAGAGATTTGGCATCTTCTGGCGTTAGCTCGTTCGGGAGTGACAGGATGATGGTGTGGCCGAGGTTCGCGTTGACGCGGGTGTTCTTCTGTTCCAAGGCGAGGAAGTAATCGCGGGCCTGCTGTGAGGTGTGGAACTCCGGCACGTTGAGGCCGATAGACCAGCCCCGCTTGTTCTGGTTGGCGGCGTAATGAGCCGCTGCGGCCACACGACCGTACCCCCAATCCTTTCGGTTGAAGGTGGAATGCTCTAGCCGGAAATAAGCCTCTCTCACTTGACCCCATCTTAGCGCAGCGGGAGGCACTGAACCGACAATTCCCCAGGGAATTGTCTAACTGCGCTATCCCTGCGCTAATGCTACCCGCTCAGGTTTTGTGACCCACTATTCAGGAACGGGGGATAACGATGCGCAAGGGATGGATTTCGCTGGTAGCTACTCTGCAACGGTCTGTTGTCGCGCAAGCAACATTCCCGCTGGTGGCTCGAACCGGGTACGCGCTCTCAGGGTAATCGCCCAATACTGGTTGTCAGGCGGAAGGATGACCGGGGCGCTGGTTTGGATGGGTGTAGGCAACTCCGACCAGGTGGGGAGCGGTAATCGGAGCTGTCGCGCTAGATGTTCGTAGATGACGACCTGGGGGTAAATCATGGCCGGGTGGTCTACCCATGTTGCCGGGGGTGTCTGGTCTGGCGAGGGGCGCCAGCTCTTGACTTCGGTTTGATAAACCTCGTCCAGCCCCTCGGGGGACATCTCGCTAGAGTCGATGGCGAGATAGGTTCGCTTGCCAACAGCGGCGATGCAGAAACGCGGGTCGGCAACGCGCAAGGGTTGGAACCGCCGCCACTGCACCGCCATGCGCGCGGGCAGCGCAAGCAGTTGGGCTTTGCCCACATGGTTGTCGCGTCCGACCAAGCCGGAACGGCGCGCGGTGGCGTAAGCAAACATAATCTCTGGGTCGCCCGTTGGTCGTTCGGTGATAGTCCGCCGTCCGTAGGGTGATAGGCGCCCTGGGGCGCTGGCTACTGGCTGGGGAGCAACTAGTGCCTTGACCAAAGCGCCTGAGTCGCTAACCTGCGCAACCGGGGCTTGCGGCTTGGCCTGTGGCAGGAAGCGCAAGAGGGCAGCGATGGCGTGATAACCCAGCTTGAACGCCAGGCGGAATGAAAACATGAATACTACGGCGACGGCTTTAAGCAGGGAATCCACGTATTTCAGCGCCTATTGCAGTTATGTCATGGGCCTATCTGATGCAGTTCCGGGCCGATATGGCAAGGAGGCTTTGCAGGAAATCGTGTTGAAGCTCCCCCACGCCTATGCCGTGGGGCTCCAAAATGACCGGATGATTGAGCAATACCGGGTCATCCCTGACGATACCCCGCTGGACGCTTTTGTGAGGGAGAAGGTACTCAATCCGGCACTCAATCGCGCGAAGTGGGAACCGGAAGCTTGCTGGGTGCGGCAAAGCACGGCAATGGGTTTAAAGAATTGGCCGGAGTGGCTGACGCTTGACCAGCACTTTATGCAGCACGCGCTAGAGCCGTGCCTTTACATCTATAACCACGAATACCTATTTGACGGGGATACCTTCTATCTCTGCGAAATCCGGTTTATGCCGCAGAAAAGCTACGAGCATAAAGCCGATGGCTAATTTCCCTGACCTCAAGAACAACAAGCCCAAATTCACCAGCCTAGAGGTAGCCGCTGGTCTATTCGTTTCGCTGTTCGTCCTAAACTACCTGTCGGTGTATGTCGGCTGGCGCCCGTTCCTCTATTGCTGGCTTATGCCTATCGTGTGGCCGGTCTATGATGCCTTTGAGGGCATAATCTCCCTGCTGGCAATCGGGCTGTTGTTTTTCGGCATCGTGACCAAGCGCTATAAGATGGCGCTGACAGCCGCTGGCGCCCTTATCCTTGTCAAAGGTTTGCCACAATTTGGTGCCATTTTGTTCCGGTGGGGTGGTTCCTGTGGCTGACCCGGAGTTAGACCGTATGCGGGAAGGTGTAGCAGCGGAATACGATATCCGGCTCTTTCGCCAGTATGGAGAGGAGGAAGCCGCTCATATTCTGTCTATCAACTTAAGCACCCTTAAGGACTGGCGGCACGAAGGTCGCGTGCCGTTCGTAAATCTCGGAAAACGTAAAGTGCGCTATTTCGGCCTGCATATAGTCGATATCCTCATAAAGGGGGCGACGTGGGAAAGTACGGAACAAAGCAATTCCAGCTTGGGCCTTACTGGCTCGACCAGCGAGACGGTTCCCCAGCCTGGTATAGATGTTGGATTGAAGGCCGACGCACAAAACGCGCTTCACTTGGCACGGCAGACTTTGAACAAGCCAAGCAAGCGCTAACCGAGTTCTTTATCCGTGAGAATACGCCGAAGCTTGAAGAGCCTGCGGCGGTGTTCCTCGCGGATATTCTGCGTACCTATCACGAGGAGCATGGTAGCAATGTGCGCTCCTCGTCGCATTCCAAGGTGGCGCTCAATTACTGGCTCGACCATTGGCAGACTTCCACGGTGCAGGATGTGGCCGACATTAAGCAGCAAGAGGCGTTCCACGCCTTTCTCCGCAAGAAGGGCTTAAAGGAAAGCTCTGTCCTGCGTGTGCTGACTACGGGAAAGGCCGCGCTCAATCGCGCCTTCAAGCGCGGGGAGCTAAAGCAGGTGCCATATATCCTGACTGTCAAAGCCAACAAGGGCGAGCCGAAAGGCCGCG
Organism: Mesorhizobium sp. M8A.F.Ca.ET.165.01.1.1; assembly: GCF_004792065.1. Lineage (NCBI taxonomy): Bacteria > Pseudomonadati > Pseudomonadota > Alphaproteobacteria > Hyphomicrobiales > Phyllobacteriaceae > Mesorhizobium > Mesorhizobium sp. M8A.F.Ca.ET.165.01.1.1. The sequence goes on from NZ_SRTH01000003.1 coordinate 753,021, forward strand.
CCTTGGAGGTAGCGGAGCTAAAACTGTTGTACGCGGCATCGCCGCTGCATCTTCGGGTATTCATTCTATGGATGTTGGGAACCGCCGCTCGACCAGAGGCAATTTTAGACCTCACAGATAAGCAAGTATTTGAGGCTGACGGGCTGATTGATTTAAACCCCGCTGGGCGGGAGCAAACCAAAAAGTACCGGCCTATCGTAAGGCTTATCCCAGCGCTCGCTAGGATGGGTTTTGAGGGCCCTCTAATCGTCACCAAGTCGGCGGCGGTAGACAGCGTTAAAACGGCTTGGCGAGCTGCTAGGACAGAAGCGAAGCTAGACGGTAGGGTGCAGCCCTACAGTCTGCGGCACACTGCTGCACGCTGGATGCGGCGCCATGGTGTGAGCGAATGGGATACCTCTACCCAGCTCGGACACCGTAGGCCCGGCACCACGGAAACCTATACAGCCTTTGACCCGGCGTATCTGAACGGTGCCGCCGATGCTCTCAACAAGCTAGTTGAAGCCGTGGCCGGTGAGCTTCCTGTGTGGGCTACCGGCACCGCCATGCGCGCCGGTAAACCTGTGCAGCGTGTGGGTTGGTATGAGGCGATTCCTGATGGATTTCGCGGTGTGCGCGCCAATTGCGCGCCAGTGACCGAAATTGCCAGTATTGCCGCTGAGTGAACCATCTAACGATTTCAGGTGGTTAGATGGTGGGCGATGCAGGGATTGAACCTGCGACCCCACCCGTGTGAAGGGTGTGCTCTCCCGCTGAGCTAATCGCCCGCTCGTTGCCCGAAGGCCAAGCGAGCCGCGATATAAGGGAGGCCGGCCGGTTAAGTCAAGGCAGTGTCTGGTGTTCTCACACAGATCGGATTTGCGGTCCCGGCTGGCCCGTTCCGGAGAGATTTCGTCCCCGGCGCTCAGTGTGCGGCGGCGCCGATCAGCCCTTGTGCCAGATCGAGCGTCAATGCATCAAAATGCGATATCACCGCCGAGGGCTCGAACTCGCGCACATGACGATCGGTGTAGCCGAAATCGACGGCGACGACAGGAATGCCGGCGGCCTTGGCAGTGTCGATATCGGTTTGCGAATCGCCGACCATCAAGGCGCGGTGCGGATCGCCACCGGCCAGTTTGATGGTTTCGATCAGGTGGCGCGGATCGGGTTTGCGAAACGCGAACGTATCCTGTCCGGCAATTGCCGCGAAATGCCTGGTCAGGCCGAGCGCCTCGATCAGCGCCAGCGAATTGGCTTCGTATTTATTGGTGCAGATGGCCAGCAGATAGCCGGCCTTCTCAAAGCGGGCAATCGCCTCGATCACGCCGGGGTAGGGGCGGGATTTGCCCGGAATGTTGTCGGTGTAGTGATCAAGGAACAGTTTCAGCAGCCGGTCGTGCTCCTCAACCTTGAGGGATCGTTGCTGCGCGGCATGCGCCCGTTCGATCATCACCCGGCCGCCATGGCCGACGAAGCGTTTGAAGCCGGCTTCGTCGACGGCCGCCAGTTCGCTGGCCGCCAGGCTGTGGTTGAGGCTGTCGAGCAAGTCCGGCGCCGTGTCAATCAGCGTTCCGTCGAGGTCGAACACGATGATCGGGCGACTCATGATCCATCCTGAGCAGGTTTGCGCATCGGCAGGCGATAGCGGCTGCGACGCTTTAAGGCAAGCAAACTGGTGGCGCAGCCGCCAAGGGCTTTGACCCGGCCAGCAAAAATGCTAGGAGCCCAAACGCCAAAGCGCGTCGCATCGAAACGGACCCATGCGACACGCCTTGGGTTTTGTTTCATGCATGTCGTTCCCAAACCGAGGTCACTGTTGGGCGACGTGCATCAGGTTTCGGGGCAGCAAGCAGCATGGATGCGAGGCAATTGAAGGTCGAGGCCGCGCGGGCGGCTCTTGCCCATGTTACCGACGGCATGCGGCTCGGCATCGGCACCGGCACCACTGCCGAGGAATTCGTGCGGCTGCTCGCCGACAAGGTTGCCTCAGGCATGACCATTATCGGCGTGCCGACCTCGGAACGCACCGCCGCGCTGTGCCGCGAACTCGGTGTGCCGCTGTCGACGCTGGAGGAAACACCCGAGCTCGATCTCACCGTCGACGGCGCCGACGAGGTCGACGGTGAGCTGACCTTGATCAAGGGCGGCGGCGGTGCGCTGCTGCGTGAGAAGATCGTGGCCGCGGCTTCGCAGCGCATGATCGTCATCGCCGACCGTTCGAAGATGGTCGAGACGCTCGGCCGGTTTCCTCTTCCCATCGAAGTCAATCAGTTCGGCCTGCGCTCCACCGAGATCGCCGTGGCCGTGGTGGCCGGAAATCTCGGCCTTTCCGGTCCGGTGACATTGAGGATGACGGGAGGCCAGCCTTTTGTTACAGACGGCGGCCATTTTATCCTCGATGCATCTTTTGGCCGCATTCCGGATACAAGAGCGCTTTCGAATGCTCTCCACGCCATTCCTGGCGTGGTCGAGCATGGTCTTTTCATCGGGCTGGCGTCAGCGGCCATCATCGCCGGCGGCGACGGTATCCAAACCGTCCATGCCGCCCGAAAACCAGGGAGTTCTACCGATCATGATGTTGCATAACCGGGTTCGCCGTCTTTCAGTTCTCGTGGCGGCTTCGGCTGTCTTCGCGTTCTCCTCGCCTGTCTTCGCGCAGGACGTCACGGAATCGCATCTGAAGGCCGCACGCGCCGCGGTCGCCGCGATCCACGCGACCGACCCGTTCGACAACATCCTGCCGCAGGCCGCCGCGGCGCTCGAATCGCAGCTCATCCAGAAGAACCCTGACATGCAGGAGCTGATCGGCAAGACGATAAACGAGAAGGCGCTGGCGCTGGCCTCGCGCCGCGCGGACCTCGAGAAGGAAGCGGCTCTTGCCTATGCGAAGGTGTTTTCCGAAAAGGAGCTCACCGACATCGCGGCCTTCTACAGTTCCGAGTCCGGCAAGAAGCTGCTCGACAGCGGCCCGACCGTGACGCGTGACCTCGTCAAGGCCGCCGACATCTGGCAGAACGGCGTAGCCCGCGATCTTGCCCAGCAGGTCGGCGAAACTCTGGCGGCGGCGGCAAAAGCGAAGGCGGTGGCTGCGCCTACGCCCGCGCCCGCCGATGGCGCCGCTCCGGCAGACAATGCGGCCCCGGCGGATGGCGCCGCCCCCGCGGACGGATCGGCTCCCGCCGACGGCACGCAGAACTGATCCTGCATTTCAAACGCGGCCCTTGCGGCCATCTGTAAAGCCCGGCCTGTCCGGGCTTTTCTTTTGATGGTTTGCGGCCTACCTGTCACTCACATTTTCGACGTTCAAGGAGCCGCTTCATGGCCGGTTACGACTACGACCTCTTCGTCATCGGCGGCGGCTCCGGCGGGGTGAGGGCGGCGCGGGTCGCGGCAGCACTCGGCAAACGCGTCGGTATCGCCGAAGAATACCGTTTCGGTGGCACCTGCGTCATCAGGGGCTGCGTGCCGAAGAAACTCTATGTCTATGCCTCGCAGTTTCCCGAGCATTTTGCCGACGCCGCCGGCTATGGCTGGATGGTGCCGGAAGCCAGCTTCGACTGGCAAACGCTGGTCGCCAACAAGGACCGCGAGATCAGCCGCCTGGAAGCGATCTACAAGAGGAATGTCGAGGGCTCGGGTGGCGAGACCTTTCATTCGCGGGCGATGATCGTCGACCCGCACGTGATCCATCTCCTGGGCGAGGACCGCACCGTCACCGCCGATCAGATCCTGATCGCCACCGGCGGCCGTCCGGCTGCCCATCCGGCACTGCCCGGCCACGAACACTGTATCTTTTCCAACGAGGCTTTCGATCTCAAGGAGCTGCCGAAGGCGATCATGATAGAGGGCGGCGGCTATATCGCGGTCGAGTTCGCCAACATCTTTCACGGCCTCGGCGTAGAGACCACGCTGGTCTATCGCGGTAAGGAAATCCTTGGCCGTTTCGACATGGACCTGCGGCGCACGCTGCATGAGACGATGGAAAAGAAGGGAATAAAAATCCTTTGCCATGCCGTCTCCGAATCGGTCAGCAAGCGGCCGGACGGGCGGCTCGACGCGCAGCTCACGAGCGGGCAGGTGCTAACGGTCGACCAGGTGATGCTGGCCATCGGCCGCATCCCCAACAGCGAGAATATGGGCCTGGAAGGCGTAGGCATCGAGATGACCGCCGCGACGGGTGCGATCAAGGTCGACCGGTTTTCCCGCACCAACATCGACAATATCTGGGCGATCGGCGATGTCACCAACCGCGTCCAGCTGACGCCGGTGGCGATTCACGAAGCCATGTGCTTCGTCGAAACGGCGTTCAAGAACAATCCGACCGCGCCCGATCACGACACGATCGCGACCGCCGTCTTCTCGCAGCCGGAAATCGGCACGGTCGGCTTGTCGGAGGACGAAGCCGTCAAGCGCTTCGCCGATATCGAAATCTACCGCGCCAGCTTCCGGCCGATGCGGCACACGCTGTCGGGCCGTGACGAAAAGATGCTGATCAAGCTGGTCGTCGACGGCGCTTCGCGCAAGGTTCTCGGCGCCCACATACTGGGGCCGGATGCCGGCGAAATGGCGCAGCTGCTCGGGATCCCACTGAAGGCGGGGCTGACCAAGGACGATTTCGATCGCACCATGGCCGTGCATCCGACCGCGGCAGAAGAGCTCGTCACCATGTACAAGCCGACCTATCGGGTGAAGGACGGCGAGCGCATCTGACGCCTCGCCTACCGGCGCGCCGCCGCCAGCCCTGGCCGGCGGCGGCAGTCAAACCGCTATAGCAACGTGCCGCGCAGGATGACGAGCGCCACCGAGAAATAGATCACCAGTCCGGTGACATCGACCAGCGTGGCGACGAACGGCGCTGACGCACTGGCTGGGTCGAAACCGATCCGTTTCAGGGCGAAAGGCAGCATCGACCCCGAGAGCGAGCCGAACGTGACGATGCCGACCAGTGCAGCACCAACCGTTGCGGCAATCAGCGGCCAGTGCGGGCCATAGTCGTAGAAGCCCATATATTGCCAGAGCGCGATCCGGCAGACGCCGACCACGCCGAGCATGGCGCCGAGCACGAGACCGGTGGGCAATTCGCGCAACACCACCCGCCACCAGTCACGAAGGCCGATCTCGCGCAACGCCAGCGCCCGGATGACCAACGAGGTAGCCTGTGAGCCGGAATTGCCGCCGGAGCTCATGATCAGCGGGATGAACAGCGTCAACACGATCGCTTTCTCCAGCTCGCCCTCGTAGCTTTGCATCGCATTGGCCGTCAGCATCTCGCTGATGAACAGCGCGCAAAGCCAGCCGCCACGCTTCTTGATCATGGCGAGGAAGCTCATCTTCATATACGGCTCGTCCAGAGCCTCCATGCCGCCGAACCGATGCACGTCCTCCGTGGTCTCCTCGATCATCGTGTCGATGATGTCGTCGATGGTGACGATGCCGAGGATCTTGCCGTGGTCGACGACCGGGACGGCGAGCAGATCGTATTTGGAGATCGTCTGCGCCAGGTTTTCGCGATCGGTCAGCGGGCTGACCGTCACCGGCATGCGGTCGGGCGCAACCGACAGGATCGAGTCGCCCGGCTCACCGGTGATGAGCCGCCGCAAGCCCGTCGACCGCACCAGGAGGTGTGTTTGCGGATCGACGATGTAGATTGCGTAGATAGTCTCGCGCGTCCGCTCGACCTTGCGGATGTAATCGAGCGTGCGCCCCACGGTCCAGTCGGAGGGAACGCTGACGAACTCCGTCGTCATGATCGAGGCGGCGCTGCCTTCGGGATAGCCCAGAATGGAAAGCAGGGTCGCGCGCAGTGGCGGGGCCAATGCGCCGAGCAGTTCGGAGCGTGCCGGCTCGTCGAGTTCGCGCAGAATGTCGGCCGCGCGGTCGACGGACATGGCGGTGAGCAGCTTGCTCGCCTTGGGGCGCGGCAGGGCCTCCGCCAATTCGGGCGCGCTTTCGAGCTCAGGCTGGTCGAAAATCTCGACCAGCCGTTCGAAGGGCACGGCGCAAAGCAGCTCCGTCGCGGTTTCGCGCGTTTCATGATTGAGCGCCTCGACAACGTCGGCGACGTGGTCGTTGGCAAGGATGCGGGCGATGGCGACGGCCTCATCGTCCGCTACGGGGAAAAAATCGTTCATGGTTCACTCCTTGCCGTCCGGCAGGACGTGAACCATTCAGGTCACGTCTAGGCGGACGGCGGTTGCGTTCGACTGTGACTATCGCCAGGCATGGCGCGGTGACCTTTCTGCTTGCGGGTTCGCTTTTGACTGTCTGCAAGCCGGCGCAACATAGGAGCGAGCCTTGCCGAGTCAATCGCGGTGAGGAGGGAAAACAGTCCCGAACGGCCCTGATCGCGAGACTGTGATCACGGCGCGCGGGTTGACGCGGAAGTTCCCGTTACGTCGTCGTTATTTCTGCTTCAGCCGGCGCGAGAACCGCGTCCATTTGTCCTCGACCGGCCTTGGTTGGACCAGGATCGTGGTGAGTTCGACGGGCAGGCTCGGGGCGAGCGGCTTCTTGGTGGCGACACCGTCGGCAATCAAGACCATCGAGTGGTAGAACTCGGTCCCCGCAGCCGATCTCGGCGCCACGGCTTCGTGCATGACACTGATCACCGTCACATCGGGGCAGTTGTCCTTGATGGCCTGGTGGAAGGCAATCTTGCCGTCAGGATCGAGAGCACCGGTCGCTTCGTCGAGGAACAGCAGCCCCGGTTGCTGCAGTATGATACGAGCCACCACAAGCTTCTGCTTCTGGCCGCCCGACAGAACCTGATCCCAGCTTTTACCCTCGCGGCTTTCATTGGCCATGTGTTCGATGAAATCGCCAAGGCCAGCCTTGTGCAGCGCGGACGCAACCTGGGCATCGCCATGGTCGCGCTCGGAGCCGGGCAGGCAGACCAGCTGTTTCAGCGACACCTGCGGCAGCTTGACCTCCTGGGCGGCATAAAAACTCTTCACGCCCTCGGGGAAGACGATGGTGCCGCGGCCGTAGGGCCATAAGCCGTTGATCGCCTTGATCAGCGAGGTCTTGCCGCAACCGGATTCGCCTTTCAGGAAGGTCCATTCGCCGCGCCGGAAGCGCAAGTTGGCGGAACTGAGGAATGGCGTCGCGTCCTCGCCCTGGTGCGCCAACTCCAGCTTCTGGATGGTCAGGCCGAAAACCGGATTCTGGTTGGCGTAGTGGAAGTCGGAACGGCCGCTCTGGCTGTAGAATTCCTGCGGGTGCTGGACATTCTCGATCGCGTTGGCGAGCTCAGTCACACGCTGGCTGTTGGCGCGAAGCGTGGCGATGGCGGGCATGACATGGATGAACCACGAACACTGGCTGATGAGCTGGGCAACCATTTCGGAGCCGGTGATATAGCCTTTATAGTCCAGGCGACTGTGGATGAACGGCACCAGGCCCGGAGCATAGGCTACCATGCGGGCGCCGATGAAATTGTAGATTAGTTCGAACGACATATAGCTGGTGTTGACGACATTCAGCCGTCCCCAGGTACGATCAATGTCGACATAGAGCCGGTCGTGCATCGCTTTCTGCACGCCTTCGCCATGTGAGGCGGCGACATGGAAGCTGCGGCGCAGAAATGTCGTAAGTTCGCTACGATAGCTCCCCTCGGCCTTCTGCATGCGAATATTGAGACGTTCCAGCAGGCTGCCGAGCTTGACGGCGATCCAGGTGTTTAGGGGCACGTAAGTGGCAACGGCAAGAAGGGCGAGAACGGCGCTGCCATAGCTGCCAAGGAACTCCAGACCTTTGACCTCAACTGACGACTGCAACAGGTTCTGGCCGATAAAGTAGAGCGAGGTCGCCAGCCCCAGCACGCCCATGGCGAGGCCGATCGCACCGCCGGTCATGTCCTTGATCGATTCCTGGATGCGCTGGTCAACGTTGTCGGGCGCAACGATGCCGCCGTCCGCGGAACCATGTTGAGCATGGAAATGGGTATGGTTGCCGTCGAGCAAGGCCTGGTTGAATTGGTCGTTCAGCCAGCCACGCCATTTGCGGTGCAAGGTTGCCGAGACGAGATTGCGTATACCGGTGAAGCCGGCATCCTTGAGCAGGACCAGCAGCACCAGCACCCCGGCGTTGGTCAGGATTGTCTCCAGCGGGCGAGTGTTGGCGGCATCGTGCAGGAAGGCGATCGAATTCACCAATTCGCCCGAAGCCATGGCGAACCACACGCTGGCCTTGCTGGACAGCGCGGTGAGCAACGCGATCACCAGCGTCAGCGTCCAGGCTTCCTTCCAGCGGTCCGAGACCCAGTAGGCTCGCACGAGGCCCCAAAAATTGCGCATCGAGGATACCGGCGTCAGATGCGACCGCCCTGAGGCATCGCCTTGTAGTCCATCCGGTACTGACTCTTGCGATCGTCTGCCGATCCGAATCACGATCCCGCCCAAACCTTTTTTGTTTTGTTACGGATGGTAACACCAATTGATCATTTTCCATTAATTTTTAAAGTGGGGATGCGAGATTGCGTCCGCAGTCGTTGCCCTGAGGCAACATATCGATGGCTGGATCGCCACCCGAATGCCTGACAAAACCCATAAAATCTCTATTTATTTCAATCTATTAGGCTCTAGGCAGATGGCCGCGAGAAACCTTCCCCTAGGGAAGCTCCGCACACGGTTTTGTGACTCAAAAGTCCTTTGGGCCGGCCGAATTTCTTATCGGGAACTGACCAGAATTCCCGAAACAGGCCGTCCTTGATGTCCGATTCATGGCGTGCGGACCTCAGTTTGCTCACGCAACGCCTGCTCTTGCTATCGGCGCGGGGATGGCTGGCTCAGCCGGCCTTTTCCAACTCGCCACGCGCCTTGGCGGCCGCTACCTGACGGATCGCATCAGCCAACGTGTCCGCGTCCTGCGCGCCCATCACCGCATATTTGCCCTCGAGCAGGAAGCACGGCACGCCTGTGATGCCCATGCGCGACGCGGTGGCGATTTCCGTGCGAACCGCTTCGACATCGGCATCGCTCGGCAACAGCGTTTCAACAACAGATGCATCCATGCCGGCCTCGCGGGCAGCTTCGACCAGCACGGTGTGGTCGCCGATGTTGGCGCCTTCCTCGAAATTCAACTGGAACAGGCGGCGCACCAGCCGGTTCTGGACGTCCTCGCCGGCGGCCCCGGCCCAGCGGATCAGCCGATGCGCATCGAGCGTGTTCGGCGCCACCTTGATGGCATCGAAGGCAAAGGAAATGCCCTCGGCTTCGCCAAGCGGTTCGATGCGGGCGTGAATTTCGCGAATGCGCTCGTCGCTGCCGAACTTGGCCAGCATGTATTCGTGGCGGTCCTTGCCTTGCGGCGGAATGGTCGGATCGAGCTGGAACGGCCGCCAGCGTATGTGCACTTCGACATCACCGGCAGCCGCCACCGCCTTGTCCAGCCGCTTCTGACCGATGAAGCACCACGGGCAGACGACGTCCGACACCACATCGACGGTTATGGCGTTCGCTTCGCTCATCTCTATCTCCGGATCTTCAGTTCGGTTTGCGCCACCAGGTCGGCAGCTGATAACCGAATATGGGCGTCTTTCGCGGATGTTCCAGATAATTCCAGTAAGCAAGCCACTGTTGCGTGTTGTACTGCATCGGCACCAGGTAATTGCCGGAGATCAGCAGCCGGTCGAGCACGCGGACAGCGGCGACATAATCCTCCTTCGAACGGGCTCGCAGCATTGCGTCGATGGCCGCATCGATCGCCGGATCGGCGACGCCGGCGAGATTGAACGATCCTTCGGTCCTGGCCGCTGCGGACGACCAGCGCCCGATCTGCTCGATGCCGGGGGACAACGAGTTGTTGAAACCGCTGGAGCCGATCAGCACCTCGAAATCGAAACGCTGCTTGCGCGACTGGATCTGGTCGCCGTCCAGGCTGCGTATGCTGACGTTGATGCCGATCTTCTCCAGTGTACGCTGATAGATGCCGGCCAGGCGCTCTTCGTCCTGCGATGCGGTCAGTATCTCGAAGCCGAAAGGTTTGCCGTCGGGATCGAGCATCGTGCCATTATTCACGTGGTAGCCGATGCTTTTCAGAAGATCGAAAGCGGTCTTCAGCACCTTGCGGTCCTGGCCAGAACCGTCCGTCACCGGCGGTTTCCAGGTGCCGTCCATGACGTCGGCCGGCACGCGGCCGGGGTAGGGGGCCAGAAGCGCCTTTTCCCTGTCGTCAGCCGGATGGCCGAGCGCTGAAAGCTCGGAATTCTGCCAATAGCTCATCGTGCGGGTGTACTTGCCGCCGAACAGATTCTTGTTGGCCCATTCGAAATCATAGAGCATGCCGAGTGCGCGCCGAACCACCGGGTTGGAAAATTTCGGCAGTCTCGTGTTGAACAGGAACCCGGTCACGACGGGCGGGATGCCGGTGTCGAAGGTTTCAGAGATCACGTCGCCTCTATGGAAGGCGGGAAAGTCGAGATCGCGCTCGCGTTTCACCGGGTCGCCGTCGTCGTCGATGGCGCAAAGCCCCTTCTTGAAGGCTTCGAGCTTGGCGTTGGCGTTGAGAAAATACTCGATGGTGATCTGGTCGTAGTTGTCGAAACCGCGCTTGGCGGGAACGTCCTTGCCCCAGTAGTCGGGGTTGCGCTTGAAGACGATGCGCTGGCCGGGCGTCACCTGTGCGATCCTGTAGGGACCGCTGCCGATCAACGGCTTCAGTGTCGTCTTGTCGAAAGTATCGATGTCGAAAGCGTGCTTGGGGATGATCGGCGTCAGCGCGATGATCAGGGGAAACTCACGATCGGCCTTGTCGTTGAAGGTGAAGCGCACGCTATGGTCGCCGGTCTTTTCGAGCTTGGCGATCCTGGCCATGCGGTCGCTGTAGGGTGGCCGGCCCTTCTGCGTATAGGCATCGTAAGTGAACAGCACGTCTTCCGGCGTTACCGGCTGACCATCCGACCATTTGGCATTCGGGTTGAGGTGGAACTCGATGCTTCTGCGCTCGGCATCCATGTCGGCGGTGTCAGCCAGAAGTCCGTAGAGAGTAAAAGCCTCATCGGCACTGCGCTGCAGCAGCGGCTCGAACACCAGATTGCCGAAGATCGTGTCCATCATGCCGCGCGCCGTCGTGCGCAGGCTTTTGAGGATGAAGGGGTTGAGATTGTCGAAGCTGCCGACGACGCAATAGGTGATGCTGCCACCCTTCGGCGCGTTGGGATTGACGTAGCTGAAATGGGTGTAGTCCGGCGGCAGGGCCGGTTCGCCCTGCATCGCAATCGCGTATTTCGGCTCCGACAACGCCGGTGGCGACGACAGGGTGAAAAACGATAGTGCGGTGACCAGCCAAACAAGAACGCGGCCCATGACCGTCTCCTTAACAGGTCGGCTTGATGATTCGATCCGCACCCTAGCATGGGGCAACTGCGTGGCGGCCAATGGCGTCGTCAAGAATTACAAGTGAGCGGGCTGGATTCGACGCCGCTTGCAGTGTAACACGCCGTCCGAAGTCATTCTGTTGCCTCATTTTGGCAACAGGTAGCTGGACCACACGGCACGAAAAAGCCGGTCCCGGGATCATTGAGAGGAAGTGCACGACATGACGAGCCTGAACAGCAACGCGTACCGCCTGTCGGTCATGGCCGCAGGCGTGGTTGGCTTTCTCGGCGCAGGACTTCCCTCTGCTTCCGCCCAGCAGCAGCAGCAGATACCGCAGGGCTGGTTCAAGGCCTGCACCAAGCAGGAAGACGTCGACATCTGCAACGTCCAGAACATCGTCACCGCTGGCAATGGCCAGCTTGTCACCGGCGTCAGCCTGATCGAGCTCAAGGGCAAGGTGAACCGCAAGGTGTTCCAGGTGACGGTCCCGACCGGTCGCCTCGTGCCTCCCGGCATCGGCTTGCAGATCGACACCGGCAAGGCGCAGAAGCTCGACTATGTCATCTGCTTCCCGGATCGTTGCGTGGCGGAAGTGCCGCTGACCGACCAGCTCGTCGCCTCGTTCAAGAAGGGTCAGGGGATCACGCTGACCTCGATCAATTTCCAGAACCAGGCCAACCCGATTAAGATCGCGCTGCAGGGCTTCAGCGGCGCCTATGACGGCCCCCCGCTGCAGCAGTCGGACATCGAGGACCGGCAGAAGAAGCTCCAGGATTTCGTCGCCAAGAACAACCAGGACTTCGCCAAGAAGCTCAAGGAAGAGCAGGATAAGGCGAAGACCGCCAACTGATCCGGCGTCGACTCATTATCGTGTCAAAAAAAGCGGGGTCATGCCCCGCTTTTTTCATTTCTGGCTGTACCCGGCATGCCGGAAGTCAGTGCTTGGACTGCCGTTTCGGCGCGTAGCGCCCGTCCGGCTTCTTGTCGAACATTTCCTTGATCTGCGGATGGCGGACGGGTTCTCCCGACTGATCCTCGAGCAGATTCTGCTCGGACACATAGGCGATGTATTCGGTTTCCGAATTCTCGGCGAGCAGGTGGTAGAACGGCTGGTCCTTGCGCGGCCGTACGTCGGCGGGGATGGCTTCGTACCATTCGTCGGTGTTGGCGAATTGCGGATCGACGTCGAAAATGATGCCTCGGAACGGGAACAGCCGGTGGCGAACCACCTGTCCGATCGCGAATTTGGCCGTTTTCATCGCACTCACCACTGAATTCCTTGACTTTATTTGGCGCAGACTCCGCATCAATTCAATCCCAAGCGTCTGAGCGCCTTCAAAATACGCGGAATGTGCAGCAAAGGTTTTTGGTGAACGTCGCGATACCGCGGCAAAATCCGCAGAATCGCTACCGCTGCCGCGTCGGCTTCCGAAGGCCACCTGCAAGCGCCGCAAAGCCGCTGCCGGGACGAAGCCCTTCGCGCATGAAGAAAGCGCGCAGCGGTGCAAAGCCGCCGAGCATGCCGAGACCGGCGCCGCGCGCCACCTGTGCGGGCAACATGTCCGAAAGCAGCGATATGTTGAGCAGATTGACCGCGCTGCTGCGCGCCAGAATATCGGGCCGGCGCTTGAGATCGTATACAGCAAGGGTAGCGGCAGCCCCCGGATCCTCACGATTTTCCCGCGCGATTCCAACCAGATCGTCGATATCCCTGATACCCAGGTTGAGGCCTTGCGCGCCGATCGGCGGGAACACGTGCGCCGCTTCGCCGACAAGCGCCACCCGCTGCGCCGCGAAACGCAGGGGGGTCACCGTCGACAACGGATAGATCTGGCGGCCCGGCTCCACGGTTACCCGGCCTAGCATCGACTGCATCTGCCGTTCGACCCGCAGCGAGAGCGTTGCGTCGTCCAACGCGGCAAGCTCCTTCGCGGTCTCAGGCTTGACCACCCAGACAAGGCTGGAGCGATTGCCCGGCAGCGGAACCTGCGTGAAGGGGCCAGTCTCGGTATGGAACTCCGTCGAGGTGAAGCCATGTTCGTGGCTGTGGCCGAAATTGAGGACGAGCGCCGCCTGAGGGTAGGCGCGCGCCGCCGTCGAGATGCCGGCGGCCTCGCGGGCCGGCGACAGGCGGCCATCGGCAGCGACCGCAAGCGACGCATCGATCTCGCTGCCGTCAACCAGCGCGGCGTGAGCTTTGGCGGCGCCGAGATGCCAGGCCTTCACCATCGATCTGCGCCATTCGATCCCGGAATGCGCGGCCACCTTGCCGGCAAGCGCGGGTCCAAGGATGCCGTTGGGCAGGTTCAGGCCGAACCGTTCCTCGTCGATCTCGCTGGCGCGGAACGTGACGACGGGACTGCGGATCAGCCTCCCGGTCGCATCGACAATACGCATCACCTTCAGGGGTGCGGCCTTGGGCTCGATGTCCTGGAGCACGCCCAGCCGTTCGAGTACTTTCAGGGCAGGCGTCATGAGCGCCGTGGTGCGACCGTCGAGAGCCGAAACCTCAGGCCCGGCAATCGTCACCGGAAAGCCGGCATCAGCGAAGGCAAGCGCGGCGATCAATCCCGCCGGCCCGGTGCCTGCGATCAGTATCCGCGCTGTTTCCTGATGCTCCAAGATCGGCTTCCGGCTTGCTGTGCGAGGCGGCCATCAGGCCTGCCCAGTCGAGAGACGCATATAGGGCAGATCATGCGGCTTGATCAACGCGGCGATTCGGCCCATTCGAGTGTCATGACCGGCCAACAGGACGATTTCAGCCACCTCGACCGCGCCGGCCGCGCCACGGCAAACGTCGCGCGCAAGCCGCGCTGGACGGTCAACGTCGTCGTCGGTGCAAGCATCGCACTGGCCTGGCTGCTGCTTGCCGCGATGGCGATTCGCGGCGCCGAGGCCCAGATCGGCGCGCCAGGCGACACTTTGTTGCGTAACTTGCCGCAACTGCCGTTACCGGCCGCGCTCGAACGGTTCTTCGTACTCTGCCTTTCACCTGCGCCGCTGGACGCTAGCATCGGCCCGCGTACCCTAGCGCTCATCCTCATGTGGTTTCTCATGGCGATCGGCGCGATGCTGCCATCCGCGGCGCCAATGATCCGCACCTATTGCGAGATCGCCGATACGGCGCGGATCAAGGGGGAGCCAGTCGTCCATCCGCTGGTGCTGGTTGCCGGCTACCTCAGCGTCTGGCTTGCCGCCTCGATGCTGTTTGCGGCACTGACACTTGCCGTCCACGCATTCGCCGCCTCCGGAGGGATATTCGATCCGCTGCTTGGCGCTGCCGGTGGGCTCGCCTTGCTGGTTGCCGGCCTCTACCAGTTCAGCGGCCTCAAGGAGGCCTGCCTGAAGAAATGCCGGAATCCGTTCTCGATCCTGTTTTCGAACTGGAGCGCGAGAACCGTCCGCGTCTTCCGGCTCGGCGTCGCGCAAGGCATCTGGTGCCTCGGCTGCTGCTGGGCATTGATGCTGGTAATGTTCGCAGTCGGCGTGATGAACGTCTTCTGGATGGCGCTGATCGGCGTGTTCACCCTGATTGAAAAACAGACGACGGGCAGTCTTCCAACCCGGCTGGCTGGTGCGATACTGCTTGTCTGGGCAGCCGCGCTGCTAGTAGTCTCGCTATGAGTGGGGGAAATTCGATGGCAGATCAGAGCTGGGCAATGAAAGGAGAGCTCGTACTCTCCTGCAATTGCACGGTTTTTTGCCCTTGCGTGCTGTCGCTTGGCAGCCATCCTCCGACTGAGGGCTACTGCCAGACCTGGGCGGGTTTTCGTATCGACGCCGGCCATTTCGGCGAGGTCGACCTCTCCGGGCTCAATCTTGGGCTGATCATGGAAATCCCCGGTTACATGAGCCGTGGCAACTGGACCGCGGGCCTGTTCATCGACGTCAGGGCCTCGGTCTACGCGGTCAAGGCCTTGACCAAGATCTTCACTGGCAAAGCCGGCGGGACCACGTCGCTGCTCTCGATCCTGGTCGGCAAATTCCTGGGCATCGAACAGGTGCCGATCACCTACGAGACGCGCGACAAGACGCGTATTTTCCAGATACCGAAGATCATCGACGGGGCGGTCACGCCAATCGGGGGCAAGGACCGCGAGAAGGATACGGTGATCACGAATTCCGAATACTGGATCGCGCCGGAGATCATCGTGGCCAGGTCCGACAAGAGCAAGATGCGGGCCTTTGGCCGCAACTGGAATTTCGCCGGCCGCTCGGCCGAGATATGCAAGCTGGATTGGCGGGGCCCGTGAGGAAGAACACAAAGGCCCGCAAGATCGCCGAGAAGATCACGGAACGGATTCCGCGACCGAAGAAGAAGGTCACCTGGCCGCAGGCGCGCGCGTTTTCGGTGCATTTGCTGACCGCTTCCGGTTCGTTCCTGGCTTTCCTGTCGCTGGTGGCGGCGAGCGAGGAGCGCTGGACGGCCATGTTCTGGTGGCTGGGGCTGGCGCTGTTCGTTGACGGCATCGATGGGCCGATCGCCCGAAAGCTGGAGGTCAAGGAAATCCTGCCGACCTGGTCGGGCGAACTCCTCGACAACATTATCGACTATGTGACCTACGTGCTGATCCCGGCCTTCGCGCTCTATCAGCGCGGTTTCATGGGCGAAGGCCTGTCGTTCCTGTCGGCGGCGATCATCGTGGTCTCAAGCGCGATCTACTACGCCGACACCGGCATGAAGACGAAGGAGAATTTCTTCAAGGGATTCCCGGTGGTCTGGAACATGGTGGTGTTCACGCTGTTCGTCATCGAGCCGGGACAATGGGTTTCGTTCGCCGTGGTGGTGGTGGCCGGCATTCTGACTTTTGTGCCGATAAACTTCATCCATCCGGTGCGGGTGAAGCGGCTGCGGCCGATCAATCTCGGCATGACGCTGTTGTGGTGCGCCTTCGGCGCGCTTGCGCTTGCGCAGGCGGCGCTCGCCGCCTTCTACGACGAGATCGGCGTGCTGGGTGAGCAGGTCAGCACTTTTACCAAGATCGGTATTACCATCACGGGGCTCTACCTGGCCTGCATTGGCGGCATTATGCAGTTCTTTCCAAAACTCGGCGCCAAAAAGGCCTGATCAGCCGCTCTTCAAGGAATCCTGTCCATGTCCAAAGCCATCCGAATCCACGCCAATGGCGGCCCCGAAGTCCTGACTTACGAGGACACCGATCCCGGCCAGCCCGGTTCGGGGCAGATCCTGATCAGGCATACCGCGATCGGTCTCAACTTCATCGATGTCTATCATCGCTCGGGCCTCTATCCGCCGCCCGGCGGATTTCCGCTCATTCCCGGCAGCGAAGCCGCCGGCGTGGTGCTGGAAGTCGGCCAGGGCGTCGACTGGTTGAAGCCGGGCGACCGGATTGCCTACGCCGTGACGACGGGTGCTTATGCGCAAGAGCGCGTCATCGATGCCAGAAAGGTCGTCAAGGTGCCGGACGGCATCAGCGACGAACAGGCCGCCGCCATGATGCTGAAGGGCATGACCGCGGAATATCTCCTGCGCCGGACCTTCAAGGTCAAGGCAGGCGACACGATCCTGTTTCATGCCGCGGCCGGTGGCGTCGGGCTCATTCTAGGCCAATGGGCAAAACACCTCGGCGCAACGGTCATCGGCACCGCCAGCTCCGCCGACAAGATCGAACTGGCCAAGGCACACGGCTTCGACCATGTCATCAACTACAAGGAGCAGGATTTCGTCGCCGGCGTCGCCGCCATCACCGGCGGCAGGAAATGCGACGTCGTCTACGATTCCGTGGGTAACGACACATTCCCGGCCTCGCTCGACTGCCTGAAGCCGCTCGGCATGTTCGTCAGCTTCGGCCAGTCCTCGGGACCCATCCCGCCGTTCTCGATGTCGCTGCTGGCGCAGAAGGGCTCGCTGTTCGCAACGCGGCCGACACTGTTCGTCTACAATGCAAAACGCGAGGACCTCGATGCCTCCGCCGCCGCATTGTTCGAGGTCGTGCTCAGTGGTGCCGTCGCGATCAAGATCAATCAGCGCTATGCGCTGAAAGACGCGGGCAAGGCGCATCAGGATCTTGAGGGACGCAGAACGACAGGCACGACCATCCTGGTTCCCTGACGATAGTCTGCCTTGGTTTTCAGCGTCCCGCCGCAGCCGCGGGCTTGGTTTGCACGAAAAGTCGGCCAGCCACATGCTTGTGCGAGGCAGGCTGATCTTTGCCCTTGAGTTTCCGCTGAAATTCTTGAAGCTCTTTCAAGTCGGGTGCTGCTTTCGCACGAGAGCCGGCCGCGCATACGATGCTTGCGGGAACACAGAACATGTCCGGCAATCCGGATGGGAGGCACTGTGAGTGCAAATCATGATGGAGCGAACCTGCTCGAGGTTCGTGGCCTGACCAAGATATTCGGCACGCTGACGGCGTGCGACCATATCGACCTCAACATCGCCAAAGGTGAGATCCACGCTTTGCTCGGCGAGAACGGCGCCGGCAAGTCGACGCTGGTCAAGATGCTGTTCGGCTCGCTCGAGCCCAATTCCGGCGAGATTTTCTGGAACGGCCAGGCGGTGCGGATCACCAGCCCGGGGGCTGCCAAGAAGCTCGGCATCGGTATGGTGTTCCAGCATTTTTCGCTGTTCGAGGCGTTGACGGCCGCCGAGAACATCGCGCTGTCGCTGGATGACGGCTCGCCGATCAGCAGCATCGCGGCCAAGGCGAGGGCGCTTTCCTACAGCTATGGCCTGCCGCTCGATCCGGAATCGCTGGTCGGCGACCTTTCGGTCGGCGAGCGCCAGCGCATTGAGATCATCCGTTGCCTGCTCCAGACGCCGCAACTCATCATCCTGGACGAGCCGACATCGGTGCTGACGCCACAGGAAGCCGACAAGCTGTTCGAGACGCTGGAGCGGCTACGCGCGGAAGGCAAATCGATCCTCTACATTTCGCACCGGCTCGAAGAGGTCAAACGCATCTGCGACCGCGCCACCGTGCTGCGGCACGGCAAGGTGGTCGGCCACTGCAACCCGCGCGAGGAGACCGCCTCATCGCTCGCCCGCATGATGGTTGGCAGCGAGGTGCAGGCCGTGGTGCGGGCGCCGGTCGAGGGGATCGAGACCGCGCAGCCGCTGCTCGAAATCCGCGGCCTCAGCCGCAAGCCGGCAACGCCGTTTTCCATTCCGCTCAAGAACATCAGCCTCAATGTCCGCGCCGGCGAGGTGATCGGCATTGCCGGCGTCGCCGGCAATGGCCAGGGCGAGTTCTTCGAATCCGTCTCCGGCGAGGTTTTGCAGCAGGATGCCGCCTCGGTGCGCATCCGCGACAAGGACGCCGGCGGCCTCACCATCACCGGGCGGCGCCTGCTGGGAGCGGCGTTCGTGCCGGAAGAGCGCCTTGGCCATGGAGCGGCACCGCGCATGAAACTCTCGGAAAACCTGCTGCTGTCGCGCCATGCCACCGACGGCAAGGCTTTTGTCGGCACCGGCGGCATGGTCAAGAGCGGCGCCGTCTACGCCGCATCGCAACGCATCATCGAAGCGATGGATGTGCGCAAGAGCGCGCCGGATCCCGAAGCGGCGGCACTTTCGGGCGGCAATCTGCAGAAATTCATCGTCGGCCGCGAGCTCGACCGCCGCCCAAGCGTGATGGTGGTGAACCAGCCGACATGGGGCGTCGACGCCGGAGCCGCGGCGCACATCCGCCAGGCCTTGATCGAGCTCTCTCGCAGCGGATCGGCCGTACTGGTGATCAGCCAGGATCTGGACGAGCTGTTCGAGATATCGGACGCGATCGCGGTCATGCACAATGGCGAGCTCTCGAAGCCGATGCCGATAGCCGAAGCGACTTTCGAGAAGGTCGGCTTGCTGATGGGCGGCGCCGAACCCGGCCACGCCGAACATACGCTGGAGACGGCATGATGCGCCTCGAACTCGTCAAACGCCCGCAGCGCTCGGCGCTGTTTTCGATGCTGTCGCCGTTCATCGCCTTCGCGCTGACCATCATTGCCGGCGCCATTATGTTCGCGCTGCTCGGCGTCAACCCGCTCAACGCGTTCCATATCTACTTCATCGAGCCGATCAGCCAGGTCTGGCAATTGCACGAGCTGGCGATCAAGGCAGCCCCCCTGATCCTGATCGCGGTCGGCCTGTCGGTCTGCTACAAGGCCAACATCTGGAACATCGGCGCCGAAGGCCAATTCATTTTCGGTGCCATCTTCGGCTCCATCATTCCGGTGCTGTTTCCGCAATTCGAAGGCCCGCTGGTGCTGCCGCTGATGCTTCTACTCGGCATGGTCGGCGGTGCGGCCTATGCTGCGATCCCGGCCTTGCTGAAGACCCGGTTCTCCACCAACGAAATCCTCACCAGCCTGATGCTGGTCTATGTCGCGCAACTCTTCCTCGACTGGCTGGTGCGCGGGCCGTGGCGCGATCCGCAGGGACACGGCTTTCCACAAACGATCCAGTTCGGCGACTCGGCGGTGCTGCCGGAACTGATGCCCGATGCCGGGCGCGCCAATTGGGGCTTCATCTTCGCGCTGGTTGCCGCGGTGCTGATCTGGATCCTGATGGGCCGCATGCTCAAGGGTTTCGAGGTCCGCGTGCTGGGCTCCAGCCCGAGGGCAGGGCGTTTCGCCGGCTTTGGCCTCAACCGCATGGTGTTCTTTGCCTTCCTGCTGTCGGGAGCACTGGCCGGCCTTGCCGGCATCTCGGAAGTCTCAGGCGCCATCGGGCAATTGCAGCCCGTGATTTCGCCCGGCTATGGCTTCACCGCTATCATCGTGGCCTTCCTCGGTCGCCTCAATCCGCTCGGCATCGTCGCCGCAGGCCTGGTGCTGGCGCTGACCTATCTCGGCGGCGAGGCGGTGCAAAGCGCGCTCGGCATTTCCGACAAGGTGGCGAGGGTGTTCCAGGGCATGTTGCTGTTCTTCGTGCTCGGCTGCGACACGCTCATTCATTACCGCATCCGATTGATCGGCCTGGCGCTGACCAAACAGGAAGTCCCCGCTAAGCTCGAGGCCGCGCCAAAGTTGAAGGAAGCCCGCTGATGGACATTACCGTCAACATCCTCCTGACCATTGCCACGGCGGCGACGCCGCTCTTGATCGCTGCGATCGGCGAACTGGTGGTCGAACGTTCCGGCGTGCTCAATCTCGGCGTCGAAGGCATGATGATCATGGGTGCCGTCGGCGGCTTCGGGGCCGGCTACCTGACCGGCTCGCCCTGGATCGGCCTCCTGGCGGCAATCATCATGGGAGCGCTTTTCTCGCTGCTGTTCGCCGTCATGACGCTGTCGCTGGCCACCAACCAGGTGGCGACCGGATTGTCACTGACGCTGCTCGGCCTCGGCCTCTCCGGCATGATCGGAACGCGCTTCGTCGGCCAGCCTGGAGTCCGGCTCCCCAACCTTGATATTCCCGGCCTCAGTTCGCTTCCGATCGTGGGCAAACTGCTGTTTGGCCAGGACCCTGTGTTCTATATTTCGATCGCGCTGACGGCCGCGGTGATGTGGTTCCTGTTCAAGACGCGTACCGGGCTGACGCTGCGCTCGATCGGCGACAGCCACACGTCAGCGCATGCGCTTGGCATCAAGGTCATCCGCTACCGCTACCTCGCGGTCATCTTCGGCGGCGCCTGCGCCGGTCTTGCTGGCGGGCATCTGTCGCTCGTCTATACGCCGCAGTGGGTCGAGAACATGTCCGCGGGCCGCGGCTGGATCGCGCTCGCACTGGTGGTGTTCGCATCCTGGCGGCCGTGGCGGGTGCTGGCCGGCGCCTACATCTTCGGCGCGGTGTGGATCGGCCAGCTTCATGCACAGGCTTTTGGCATTCCGGTGCCCTCGCAGATGCTTTCTTCTCTGCCCTATCTGGCAACCGTCGTGGTTCTCGTTCTAATCTCGCGCAACAAGCGTCTGACGATGATGAACACGCCGGCATCCCTGGGGCAGCCATTCGTTCCGGATCGTTGACAACAAGAACAAGACGGGAAGCTCCAAGGCTTAACTCAGAGAGGTAACACAATGAAAAAACTGCTTATTGCCCTGATGACCACGACCGCCGCAATGTCGCTGGCGGCGTCCGCGCAGGCCGCCGACAAGTTGAAGGCGTGCTGGGTCTACACCGGCCCGATCGGCGATTTCGGCTATTCCTACCAGCACGACCAGGGCCGCCTCGAGGTCGAGAAGGCGCTCGGCGACAAGGTCGAGACCGCCTATCTGGAGAACGTCTCCGAAGGCCCAGACGCCGACCGTGCTTTCGAGCGTCTGGCGCGCGAAGGCTGCAAGATCATCTTCGGCACCTCGTTCGGTTTCATGGACGCCGAAGTGAAGGTCGCCAAGAAGTTTCCCAAGGTGATGTTCGAGCACGCCACCGGCTACAAGACCGGGGATAATCTCGGCATCTACAATGCGCGCTTCTATGAAGGCCGCTACGTGCTCGGCCAGATCGCCGCCAAGGAATCGAAGTCCGGCGTCGCCGGTTACATCGTCTCCTTCCCGATCCCGGAAGTGGTGATGGGCATCAACTCCTTCATGCTCGGCGCACAATCGATCAACCCGAACTTCAAGGCCAAGATCGTCTGGGTGAACTCGTGGTTCGATCCGGGCAAGGAAGCCGACGCCGCCAAGGCACTGTTCGACCAGGGCGCCGACATCATCGTCCAGCACACCGACTCGACCGCTGCCCTGCAGGTGGCCGAAGAGCGCAAGCTGCACGGCTTCGGCCAGTCGTCCGACATGATCAAGTTCGCGCCGAACGCGCAGTTGACGTCGCTGACCGACGAATGGGGCCCGTATTATATCAGCCGCGTACAGGCAGCCATCGACGGCAGCTGGAAGCCGGACAATGTCTGGCTCGGCATCAAGGACGGCGCGGTCAAGCTCGCGCCCTACACCAACATGCCCGACGACGTGAAGGCGATGGCCGAAGCGAGCGAAAAGAAGATCGCCGGCGGCTGGAACCCCTTCACCGGACCGATCGCCAAGCAGGACGGCTCGGCGTGGCTCAAGGACGGCGAGGTCGCCGACGACGGCACGCTGCTCGGCATGAATTTCTACGTCAAGGGCGTCGACGACAAGCTGCCGCAATAGACGGCAGAACATATTTCGATATGGAGAGGGCGCCGCGAGGCGCCCTTTTCATTTGGATGGAGAAGCTGACGGGAGGCTCAGACGGCCGAGCCGTAGAGGTCGTAAGCATCGGCGCGCTCGATCTTGACGGTGACGATGTCGCCGGCACGCATCGGGCGGCGCGACTGGATGTGGACCGAACCATCGATCTCGGGCGCGTCATATTTGGTGCGGCCCTTCGCAGAGGTGCCGTGCGCCTCGTCGATCAGCACCGGCAGACGCTTGCCGACCTTCCTGGCCAGCTGCGTCGCCGAGATCTTCTGCTGGCGCTGCATGAAGCGATGCCAGCGCGCTTCCTTGACCTCCTGCGGTACCTGCTCGAGGCCGAGATCGTTGGAACGGGCGC
This sequence comes from Mesorhizobium sp. M8A.F.Ca.ET.165.01.1.1, assembly GCF_004792065.1. Taxonomy (NCBI): domain Bacteria; kingdom Pseudomonadati; phylum Pseudomonadota; class Alphaproteobacteria; order Hyphomicrobiales; family Phyllobacteriaceae; genus Mesorhizobium; species Mesorhizobium sp. M8A.F.Ca.ET.165.01.1.1. The sequence continues at coordinate 775,736 of NZ_SRTH01000003.1, forward strand.
CTCTGACCGGCTCGTATTTGAAGCAGCCGGCGCGATCGATTTTCGCTTCATCCAGCCAATCGAGCAGCATCTCGAAATCATCGTCCGTTTCGCCGGGAAAGCCGACGATGAAGGTCGAGCGGATGGCGAGATCCGGGCACACATCGCGCCAGCCGCGAATGCGCTCGAGCGTCTTCTCGCCGTGGGCGGGCCGGCGCATGTTCTTCAGCACCTGCGGCGAGGCGTGCTGGAAGGGGATATCCAGATAGGGGAGGATTTTTCCATCGGCCATCAGCGGGATGACGTCGGCGACATGCGGGTAGGGGTAGACATAATGCATGCGCACCCAGATGCCGAGCTTGCCCAGTTCCTCCGAGAGATCGAGGAACTTCGCCCGCACTTCGCGATCGCCGAACATGGACGTCCGGTATTTGATGTCGATGCCGTAGGCGCTGGTATCCTGCGAGATGACGAGCAGTTCCTTGACGCCGGCCTTGGCCAGTTTTTCGGCTTCACGCAGCACATCGGCCGCCGGCCGCGAGACGAGATCGCCGCGAAGGGCTGGAATGATGCAGAAGGTGCAACGGTTGTTGCAGCCTTCCGAGATCTTCAAATAGGCGTAGTGGCGCGGCGTTAGCTTGACGCCCTGCGGCGGCAGGAGGTCGATGTAGGGATCGTGCGAGGGAGGGGCCGCCTCATGGACGGCGGCCATCACGCTCTCATAGGCCTGCGGTCCGGTGATCGCCAGCACGTTGGGGTGCTTCTCGCGGATCACGTCCGGCTCGGCGCCCAGACAGCCGGTGACGATGACCCTGCCGTTTTCCGAAAGCGCGGAGCCGATGGCGTTGAGTGACTCGTCGCGGGCGGAATCCAGGAAACCACAGGTGTTGACGACAACGAGATCGGCGCCGTCATGCTTGCGGGCGATCTCGTAGCCCTCGGCCCGCAGACGCGTGATGATGCGCTCGGAATCGACAAGGGCTTTGGGACAGCCGAGACTGACGAAGCTGACGCGTGGGGCGGACATGGGCAATTTTCCAATGGACGCGAACCGGAAACATCGATCCGGCCCGCAGTCTCGACATATAACGGTTTGCATGGCTCCTAGCAGGAGCTCAATTCGGGCGGCGCAATAGCACGGCTTCCTCAATCAGGCAAACGGAGCCCTGCGGCTCCGCCTGGGCGTCAGTGCCCGCTTGACCCGAACCAGGGTGACAGGAAGGCGAAATGATCGGGGAATTGCTGCACAGCCCCATCAAGCAGCATCTTGACCGCGACATAGAGGATGATGACCAGGCCGATATAGGCAATCCAGCGGTATTTGTGCAGCAGGCGCGCGACGAACGACGCAGCAAAGCCCATCAAAGCGATCGACAGCGCCAGCCCGACAATCAGCACCGTCGGATGGTTCATGGCCGCGCCCGCCACGGCCAGGACATTGTCGAGCGACATAGAGACGTCGGCGATGACGATCTGCCAGGCGGCCTGCGAGAAGGTTTTGCTCGGCCCCTTGCCGCCAATGACGCCATCCTTGTTGAAGTCGCCGTTCGACAGCGCTTCGGTGGCGTCGCGCTCCTCGTCGTGGGTGACCCGCAATTCGCGCCACATCTTCCAGCAAACCCACAGCAAAAGCAGGCCGCCACCGATAAGCAGCATGGGACCAATGGTCAGCAGCCATTGCGTGATCAGGGCGAAGAAAATGCGAAGAACGGTGGCCGCCGCGATGCCGACCAGAATGGCTCGCTGGCGTTGGCTGGCCGGCAAGCCTGCAGCGGCGAGGCCGATGACGATGGCATTGTCGCCCGCGAGCGCAAGGTCGATGGCGATGACCTGAAGGAGAGCCGAAAAGCCGGCGGCGGTAAATATTTCCATCGACCTGGAAGCCCTTCGTCGAGTGTTCGTCGTCGATCGTCCGAACGGGCCTAAAGGCATGGTCTGCTGGCGTCAAGCCGCAGCACCGGACAACGCTGGAAAACCATTTTCGTGGTGGTGGAATTACGGAAGATTCTCAACATGCGCCGGCGGCAAGCCAATGCGGGCAAGCCCGCGAGAACTAATCGTAGAGATTGTACTTCGGCCAGTCGGCTTCAGGGATCTCATCCCCGATCCGATAGCGGAGCTGGAGAACTTCCATATGATCCGGCCCCGTCTGGCATTTGAACTTCAGCCGATACCACTGTCCCTTGCTGCGGAACGCCGCACCGGGGCTCCGGATGGCGTCGGCGCTCATCTCTGGCGTCGCGAAGGCGTAGGCGACGACGCGGTCGGCCTTGAACTTGCGATCATCATGGGTGATCCGGTCCAGGACTTCGGCATCGCAACGCTGCTCGAGGCGGGTCTGCGGATCAAGTTTCATCAGTCCGGAGCGCAAGGCGTTGTCCATCGCACTGGCCGGAAAAGCCAGCGTCAGGGACGCAATGGCCATCATGCATAGTGTCTTCATGGGCGGGACAAGCAGCATGTTTTGTCTGAAAAATCAACCAACAGGGGCGGTTCATGCTCGGCAAACCCCGGTATTCAGAGGCCCGGCGCAATCAAAATCTCGTGTCGGGCTTCATCATGCGGGACCTGCGGCCAACGAACCAGCGAGGCGCGGCCGGCATCCGTGAGATCGTAAAGACCACGCTCGACCCTTGCGAACCAGCCATAGACATTGTGCAGCAGAATCTTCGGCGCGATCGGCGTCAGGCCTTTCAGATCGCGCGGCCGCTTGGGGCCGTCCGCAAGCGCGGCGGCGCAGGCGAGGGCGCTCTGCCGGTAGGCGGTCATGATCGGGGTGCGCGATCCGCCGCCGGCGACAGGATCGCCGCGGCGGCGCTGGTGCTCGTCGACAAGGCGAGAACGCCGTCGCGCATTCTTGCGTGGCGCCACGGCGATCGGACTGAGAAGCAGTTCGACCCGATCATGGGCGGTTACGCCAATCAGGCCGAAGCCGAGCCGGCGGCAAAGGTTGCGGAACCTGGCGTCGCTTTCGCGCCCCTTGCCCCGCGCCGACATGCGCGCCGCCAGCCACACTTCATCGCAAGCAGCCGCACGGTCGACGCCCTGCAGAACCAGTTCGAGATTGAACTGCAGCTTCAACTCGCAGATGACGACAATCGGCGGCTCCCCCTCGCGCAACGCGACGATATCGCAGCCGCCGATTTCCCCTTTCACGACGAAGTCGAGATTTTCCAGGAAACGCTTCACCGGCGCATAGAGTGAGGTCTCGTTCATACCGCAAGGTCTAGCCGATTCGACATGAAAAGCCTCGCAGGCGAAATGGTGTGTCGCGTGCCTGGGCCAGAGCGGGGATTCCGGAAGCGGCGAGGCAGGGCTCAGGAATGAAGTTCTGCGAGGAAAGCCAACAGCACGCGGTTGAACTGGTCGGGACGCTGCAAGGGCGCGAAGTGACTGACCTCGGGCAGCATCACCAATTCCGATCCCGGTATGCTGCTGGCCAGATAGGTGGCGTGCTCGTCCTTGATAAACTCGTCGTGCTCGCTTTGGACGACCGCAACGGGCACGCGGATCTCTCCCAGCTCGGTGGCGCCATAATTGGGTTCGCTCTTCATCATCAGGCCGACAGCTTTGACAAATGCATCGAATTGATCTGGCGTGGCCGACAGCTCGGCATAGTCCTTTTTGTGCCGGCTGAAACACCGCTCGATGACCGGACTGGCCTCGAAGTCCTTCGTGCCGCTGGGATCCATATTGCAGCCGAAGAAGAACACACCGGCGATGCGATCGGCGGCCTTCATGCCAAGGATCAGCGCAACGCAGGCGCCATCGCTCCAACCTACAGCGATGGCCTTGTTCAATTGCAGGCGATCCATCACGGCCAGGACATCCGAGGCCATCAGCTCGTATTTGCATGGCCGTTCGTCGCGGGTGCTGCGTCCATGGCCACGGCTGTCGATGGTGACGACCTGATAGCCGCGCTCGACCAATGATGGGACCTGAAATCCCCAATTGCCGCTATGGCCAAGGCCGCCATGCAACAAGATCACGGGAAACCCCGCCCCAAAGGTGGCGTACCAGATTCTCGCACCCTCATGCTCCACATGGCCTTCGTCCGCCGCGGCCGGCAAAGGAGCGGCACCATGCGCTTCGAATTTGGTGAGGTCGTCATCGCGATAGTCCATGCCGAAACAGCCTCTTGGCAAATGCGCAGGGCTTATGTTTATCGCCGGCCCCCACCGAGACCAACCCGCAAGGCAATTTCTGCTGCCATCAGGCGACACGACAGGGGAGATTGCATTGCCTAAGGGCCGATATTGACCGCACCTGTTGCCGTTCGATCCTGCTTGTTTCGCGCCGGCTGATTTTCGTGGAGGGCTTCGCCGTCACGCACTGCCCGATCCGATCGTGTCCTGCGGCGCCGCAGCGGATAGCCGATCTGTCCGAAGTAGCTGGAGGGGACTGGATCGTCGACGCCATATTTCTCAGGCACTTTGTTGCCAGTCGCATTGTACGTGCCGAACACCACGTCGAGGAAGGGCAACTGTCCGGCGAAGTTCTTGTCGTAGGCTTCGCGCTGGTTGGCATGGTGCCAGCGATGGAACTGCGGGCTGGCGATGAGCCACTTCAAGGGGCCGAACGGAATCCGCAAGTTCGAATGAACAAGCAGCGTGTGCCAGAAGTAGATGATGGAAAAGACAGCGATCGAGGCTTCGGAGAATCCGAGAAAAAAGATCGGTGTCAGCGAAATTGCCTTCGTGACGATGGCGTCGACGGGATGAGAGTGGAATGCGCCGAGCCAATCCAGTTCCTCAATGCCGTGATGAACCGCATGGAACTTCCACAGCGCGGGGATTTCGTGAAACGCACGGTGTGCCCAATAGACGCCTATATCGGAAATCACGATGATTTCGGCGACCTGCAGCCAGATGGGCTGGCCGCCGACCGCAAGCGTTACCGATCGCGGGATCAGCATCGCAGCGGCTTCGAGTGCGTTGGCCGCTATCAGAATTATTACTGCCTTTACCACGAGGCCGTTGAACAGCACGTAGATCAGGTCGACACCCAGGCCCTTGCGCAGGATCTTCTGCGGTCGCTCGGCAAACAGATGCTCGAACGGAATGAAGATCAGCGCGCAGATCAACAGCCCCTTGATGCCAAAGATATCCATTCGACCGCTATCGCCTTGCCTTTGGTCAGCGCACCCGGCGCTTCAGCTCCCGAACAGAACCACATTTCTCCTTTCCAAAGGCTTGATGCCGACCGCTTGCATCGTTCCTCGCTTGTCATGTGACAAACGCGCTCGCCGGGTGTCACATCCGTGTCGCAAGCTGGCGCTACCTGGTCGGCGCGCGCTTGTCGAACGCAGCGCAACGCGCGTCCTCCCAGGACTAACCCCTCCGGTCCCTGCCGGCGGGGTTTTTCATTTCCAGAACCATATTGTCGGTCGCGAGTTGTCCTTGCTATTATGGCATTACGGTCAGCACAGGGACGCCCATGACGGACGCGAGTGAAATGAGTGCGATCGGCGACACCCTCATGAGGATCGTCACGCCCGGCATGTCTCCCAAGCAGCTTGTCAAAGCCGCCCGGAAGGCCCACCCCAAGGCCTCGAAGAAGGATATTGCCAGAGCAGCCTTCTTCTCGATCATCGCAAACGCGGATCAGGACATCGGCAAGGCCAGGAACCTGCAGGCATTTGCCATCGCGGAGCGCACACAGCAGTCGGACTGAGCAGGTCGCCGCTTGGCATGGCGTGGGCTTGCCGTCGTTGCGTGATCACGCCTTCATCGCCGCGCATATGCCGCCCGGCAGGCCGACATCACGGTATCGCGCAGCCAACGATGGGCCGGGTCGGCGTCCATGCGAGGATGCCACATCGCCGATATCTTGAACTGAGGAATGGGAAGCGGGAGCTCGAAACTCTCGAGACCTGCCGTGATGGCGTGGTCGCCTGCACTTGTGCTGCCGAAACACGAGCCCGGCACGGTCGCGACCAGATCCGACTGTCGCACAATCCGTATCGCATCGGGGTAGCCGGGCACGACAACCACGACGGTGCGTCCAAGGCCGAGCTTCTGCAAGGCGCCATCGATCGGCTCGGCGACATTGCCTTCCCGTGACGCCACGACATGCTTGCAGGCGGCATAGCGTTCGGGCGTAACGCCGGCGTCTGTCAGAAGCGGATGTCCAGCCCGGGCCACGCCGACATATTTGTCGTGGAACAGGAACTGGGTGCGTATCTCGGGCGCGGACGTTCCAAGCAAACCGATCTCCAGATCGATGAGGCCTTCCCGAAGCGGGCGCGCGTCCTTGTCGGGCTTGGGTGCGAAGCGTAGGCGGACACGAGGCGCCGCACGGGTGACCGCATTCACGACCGGGCCGGCAAGGAATTCCAGGAACGCTTCGCTGGCGCGAATGGTGAACGTCAATTCGAGCCCGGCCAGGTCCACGCGCATGTTTTGCGGCCGCAGGACTGATCTTACATCCCGGGTAACTCATGGACGCGATCGCGCAATTCCGTAGCGTGCGGCGTGGGCACAAGTTCGCGTCCGGCTCGCACGAGCAGCGGGTCGCCGGTGGCAGCGCGAAGTCGTGCGAGTGTCCGGCTCATCGCCGAGGTGCTCAAGCCGAGCCGGCGGGCCGCCCCCGTCACGCTGCCTTCGGCGAGCAAGACGTCGAGCGCTACGAGAAGGTTCAAGTCCACATTGTCCATGGCACACAGCCTTATCGCAGGTGTTTTGCCAGACATAGCGTCGGATGCAACCATAGTTTGAATCTGGCGCGCCTGGCGCATGGCTTCCGCTTGCCCATATCTGCGGTCACCAACCAACGAAAGAGATCGCCCAATGCCCGCAAGCGTTTTGAACACCCCGTCAGGTACAGTCCTCATCATCGGCGCGTCGCGCGGCCTCGGCCATGCAATGGCGGCCGAGTTCCTCGGGAAAGGCTGGAACGTCATCGGCACGGTCCGGGAAGGCGGCCGGACCAAGCTGCACGACCTCGCGGACGCGTTCGAAGGCCGGCTCGAAATCGAGACAGTCGACATCTGCGAACCCGATCAGGTCACGGCCTTGCGCGACCGGCTGTCGGGCAGGGTGTTGGACATGGTGTTCGTCAATGCCGGCGTGAGCAACAACCCCGCTGAGACGATCGCCGATGTGACGACCGACGAGTTCGTGCGCGTGATGATCACAAATGCACTCAGCCCGATGCGTGTTCTCGAGAGCCTGGCGCCATTTGTTCCAGCTGCCGGCCTGATCGGCGTGATGTCGTCCGGGCAGGGGAGCATCTCCAACAACGAGACAGGTCAACGTGAGGTCTACCGGGGCAGCAAGGCGGCGCTGAACATGTTCATGCGAAGCTTCGCCGCCCGCCATGCCGCAACATCGCGTGCCATGGTGCTGATGGCGCCCGGCTGGGTCCGTACGGAGCTGGGAGGGCCGGATGGAAGGCTGAGCATCGAGGAAAGCGTGCCGAGCCTCGTCAACGTTCTGCTTGCCAGGAAGGGAAGCCAGGGATTGCACTATGTCGACTATCTCGGACGCACCGTCCCCTGGTAAATCCCATCGCGATGCCTGCGCGGCGACGAGCGCCAGCTTGTCCGCGGCCACACGAAATAAAGTGGTACCGCGACCGCTGGCGGCTTCTGCATCTGGCCCTTATTGAGCCGCCGTCATGGCGATGAGCTTTCGGACCTGGACGTACTCTACGCAGTGAACAGGAAAATCCGGCCGGGTGGCCTTCGCGCAGTCTTTCGCGGTGGCGACAGGTTCATTCAGCGGAACGCTCGATGCCTGCGTGGACGCTGATGAAAAAAGCAGCGTTTGGGTGGTCAATGCCGAGACGGCAGCGACTTGTATGAGAAGCGCGGCGAAGGCGATATTTTTGAGCATGCGCGACAACGCGCCTACCTGCTACAACGTTCCAGTTAGTCGGGCCGCTTTGGGGGCTTTCTTACTTCAACCGCCCATCTTGCGGCGGCGTCCCACGTTATTTCGGGCATTTTGCTCCCCCACGTCACCTGGTCGAAACCGATTTTCCGGGCAGGGGTCACAGGCGTACATTGCCGTCGTTCTGGCGGAGGGAGTGTCATTTAAACCCACGTCCGTTAACGTTTGCCGCCGCACCAGAAACCTGTTGAATCATAAGGGTTTTCGCGGTTCTTTGTTTGGCATTATCCGTGCCAGTCCGCTAACATCATGCTCCGAAGTTAGGAACGGAGTTGCTGATTTGGTCCGCTCGCTCAACCTTCTTGCTGAAACGACCATCCGGGCAAAGGAAATGAAACCTGGCCGCTACAGCGACGGCGGCGGGCTTTACCTGATGGTGAAGAGGGGAGGCACCAAGTCCTGGACCTTCGTGCACTTCAAAGGCTCTGGAAAAGGTCGTGAGTGGAAGGAAGCCGGCTTAGGCTCCTATCCCTCCGTCTCGCTGAAAGACGCGCGCATCGCCGCCACCAATTGCCGCGACCGTCTGCGCCGTGGCCTCGAACCGATCGACACAGAAGTCAAAGCGGAAAAGCCGACCTTCGGGAAGAGCGCCGACGATTTGATAGCGGCGGTCGGGAAGGGCTGGCGCAACGCTAAGCACAAAGCCCAATGGGAAATGACGCTCGGCGACGCTTACTGCAAGCGGATCCGCCCAAAGCAGGTAGATACCGTCGACACAGCCGACATCTTGGAGATCCTTAAACCCATCTGGCTAGAGAAGCCCGAGACGGCACAACGTCTGCGCGGACGCATTGAGCGCGTTCTTGACGCGGCTAAGGCGGCTGGTCATAGGTCTGGCGAGAATCCAGCTCTGTGGCGCGGGCATCTTCAACACCTGCTGCCGAAGCGCAAGAAGCTGTCTCGCGGCCATCACGCGGCGATGCCATATGTCGACGTGCCGGCTTTCGTGCAGCGTCTTCGCGCATCTGAAGCCATGTCGGCGAAGGCGATGGACTTCCTCATCCTGACGGCTGCTCGATCGGGTGAAGTTCTCGGCGCCGCTTGGCCGGAAATCGACTTCGTTGAAAAGCTCTGGACTGTGCCAGCGGAACGGATGAAGGCGGGCATCGTCCATCGCGTGCCGCTCACCGATGCGGCATTGAGCATCCTTAAGCCGCTCTACGAAGCCCGCATCAACGATTATGTCTTCCCAGGGGAAAGCAAGCGCCGTGAACATGTGCCGCTTTCAGTCATGGCGATGACAATGCAGATGCGGCGCATGGAGGTTGGCGAGTTTACACCGCACGGTTTCCGCTCAGCGTTCCGCGACTGGTGCGGGGATCAAACCTCGTTCCCTCGCGAAGTCGCCGAAGCAGCTCTCGCTCACAGGGTCGGCGATTCGGTCGAAAACGCGTACCGGCGAAAGGATGCCTTGGAGAAGCGTCGCAAGCTGATGGCGGCTTGGGCAAATTATCTGAAAGCACCCGCCGTGCGAGGAAACCTATGCCTTGTTGGGGGAAACCAGATTTAGCTCCACCTGCCGTCCGTGGACTCTTGACGGGCGAATCCTGGAAGCCAATACTGCTATCTGAGGGACCGGACCTGTGTGTTCGCGGCTTGATTCTGAGGTGGCCGCGATGCTGCGTGGAACGCAGTGGTTCGCCTTATTCCGTACATTAGCCTGGTGGGGCATTAAAGGCGATTTGGCATCGAGTCATTTTGCCGTACGCAATCCCGAGAACCAAAAGCGAACATGGGTGGTGATAACCTGTGAAAAACGTGGCCAGCGATTTGGCTAACCGACTGATCTTTAATGGCAAAATTCAAGCCTGTGGAAACCGGGTATTGCTGGATTTGGGGGTCGTCGCCGAGTCGTGATTCTGCTAATATGTCCGCATTGATTTGTACTCGTCTCAACGGAACGAAAGGAAGGAAATGTCTGCCGCACCAAACGCGTTTACGGTCGCCGATTTTTGCGACGCGTACGGCATCCGCCGAAACTCTGCATATTTGGAAATGAAGGCGGGTCGCCTGGAGTATCGGAAGGCCGGCCGCAAGACGCTCATCCGCAAAGTCGACGCTGACAAGTGGCTCGACAGTCTGCCGAAGGGAAACCCCGAACCGGTATCGGCAGGGGAAGCTTGAGCGGTTTGCAGACCGCTCAAGCAATCTGCCCCTAAATTTCACAACCCCTCCCAGGGATGTTCCGAAAAAGGAAACAGACAATGCAGCCTGTAGCAGGCGCGAAGGCGTCCGTTAATTCACATTCAAAAACAGCGAACAGAAAATTCGCCATTACGGTCAAGATCGAGCCAGATGGCCGCACCGTCAAGCTCGACGGGCGGGCTGCATGGATGATGAAGCAGTTGATCAGTGCGGGGAAGCGCGGGCTTACTACGCTTGACCTGCCGGCCGGCATCAGAGTTGGCCACTGCGTTTTTTTGCTGCGCCGAGCCGGATTCATCATCTCGTCTCCGCGCGAGAGTCACGGCGGCCCTTTTCCGGGTACTCATTCTCGCTATTCTTTGGCGACGGCAGTTACCGTAGTTGACAATGTGACGGTGGCGGCTTGAGCGGCGTCGCTAACGGCGAACCGGGGGGCGCCACTGCCCCGGTTACTGAAGCCGCCCAATGGTTGGCCACAGGCGGCGCCGACAAGGCCCATGCCGTCCTTCCTCAGATTCGCAAGCGTTTCAACCTGTCGGTCGCCGAAGCCATTGCAGCGGAGCGTGAGGCGAACCTGATCCGGGCGAGGGCTCACTAGATGGGCGGCGCCAATGCAGTAGCCCTTGCGCGGCTCCGCGCAAGCCGGACTGGCAAAATGAAAGTCGGCCGGTGCATCCTGGCCGACAAGCCAAAGCCAACCGCGCCATTTCAAATCACCAATGCCAGACTGCGCGAGCTGGAACGGGTCATCACGAGCCGTTACGGGGCCGTTCTTCCCGAAACCGACGATGCGGACCTTTTCATCGAGGTCGCCGCCTATTCGCTTAACGCACACTGCCTGAGCAATGTGCTCGATCTGGATGAGGTCTTGGCCAACTGGTGCCATAGATGGGCTCCTTGGGCGCTGCTGCGGGCGGGCACTATCATCCGTCCGATCCTCAACAAGCTCGTCGGCCGCCGCTATCAGATGAAGGCCGACGAAGCGGCGCGCAAAATCTGCCTGACCTTGTTGGAGAGGACGGCGCTCGAAATCAAAACTATTGGCGCCTGCGATTTTTCTGCCCGGGTTCGAAAGGGCATCGCGAAAGACGTTAAGCGGACGAGTGACCGGGCAAGGCAGACGGCAAAGCGGCGCGCTCGTGGTGTCGAACCTCGGGAAAGCTGGCTGGCCAAAAATTCCCTGTCCAAAGGTCGCCCTTGGGATGCCGAAGGGATCTCGCGCGCCCAATGGTACAGGCGCTTTCGTGAGACAGGTCCGTCGCTAGTAGGTATGTCTACCAAAAGCGACACACTTGTCTCATCTGAGCCGGTCGATCCGCCGCAAGAGGCCCCCTCACGGGGTCCAAGCTCGCTCACGCTCGAAAAAAAATCTCGATCCATCGGGGTCAAAGGCCCGCCCGTAGGGCGGAATACGGCGGCGTCCTCGGGCTCGGCGGGTGTCGTCTTGGCACTGCCGTCAAAGGCCCTTCCTTCCCTCCAAAGCAGACAAGGTGCGGTAGGCGCCAGCGGCGGCACCGAACAGTGCGACGGTGACGAAGCACTCCGCCAGATGGGAGTTGCGAGTTAAATGGAACAGAACCGAGACAAAAAGGCATCGATCGTTCCCTTTCCCCTGCACCGCCAGGCGCGGCTGGTGCGCGAAACGATCAGCATTCTTGAAAAGCGGCACGGCTTAGCGGCGGACCGTTACTGGCGTTCGACGGTTCGCCAGCAAATCGGTCGCTTGCAGATAAGCGGCATCCATGACCGCAGCGTTATCAACGATCAGATCGAAAGGTTCGCCTTGGTCGTCTTCGACGCGCTGCGCTCGTCGGCGGCTCAACAGGACGGTGACGCGGCATGAGCATCGCCGGAGACAAGTTCGATTGGAACGGCGGAGAGGAGGTTGTTATCCGAGAGCAGCGGGCAATCGCGGTCTACCGCAACCCAAACGAAGGCATCGTAATTCGAGAGCAGGGCGGGTGGGATGAGGACGGGGACATGTTCATTGTCCTGACCACAGCAGGCGCGGCGTACCGTCTGATCGACGCCATCAAGAGAGAACTGGACGACTTGAAGGCCGAGAAAAAAGGCGATGCCTCATGATGGACGGTAGCGAGGAACTGACCGACGAACAGTTGCAGCGGATGGCTGAACAGCTGCTGGCCGGCTGGAAGCCAGCGTCGGCGCTGACCGGGCTGGACCCCACCGAATTGCGGATGGCGCAAAATCTGCTCGGGCGGTCGAACACCGAGCGGCTGGCCCACAGTGGGAGCGGGCGGCGGTTCAAATACCGGCGGCCCGTTCACGAAATCGAATACTACCGCGCCGCCTGGGGCTGGCAGGTCGACCTGTTGGAAAACGGGATGCGGCAAACGTTCAAGGCAAGCCTGAGCGACGCGGACCTGGGTACCGTGCTCGCGGCGATCCGCGCGAAGGGCATCCCGGTTCGGCGATTCGAGACGGAAGGCGAGAGGCTGAACCGCATTGCTCGCGAACGCCGCCTAGAAACCAACCCCACAGTCAAGGTCCGCCTGAAAAGCGAGCGCTTCGACATTCTGGATGAACTGAGGGATTTCCACCTATGACCGACAACAGTCCTAAGTGTCACGTGACCGCCATCGTGTCACGCGATGTAACGTTACCAGACGTTGCGAAACGACTTGTCGAGGACACCGAGGTTCCCCTTGGTCTGGCGGTCTACGCAGACGGCTGTTGCGAGCCGAACCCCGGCGCCGGTGGCAGGGGCTTCGTCGTCTACCGTGATGGCGACGAGATCCACTATTCCAGCGGCGGCGACCTCGAAGCGACAAATCAGCGAATGGAAATGACTGCAGCGCGCGAAGCGTTACGCTGGGTCGCCGCAAACGTTGGCAGTGGGGCTGCAAACGTTAGGCTGTTCTCCGACAGCGCGTATGTTGTCAACGGCTCCAACGACTGGCGGCACAAGTGGAAGGCGCGCGGCTGGCGCCGAAAGCAGGGCGGCGCTGATACCCTTGCGAACCTCGATCTGTGGAAAGCACTCGACGCCGCGCTGACTGTCGTTCCAATTAGGCTGGAATGGGTGAGGGGACATGCCGGCATCATCGGCAATGAACGCGCCGACGAGCTTTCGCTGATCGGTCGGGGAATGATCGTTGAACAGTTGGCAACGCCGCTCGACCTTATCCGCCAGCAACTCGATTACAGCGCGAGGTCCTAGTGGGCGGCCAGAAGACACAAGAGCGCCAACAGCGGTCATCCCTTCCATTCTACGCCTTCTCATCCTTCAACAAGAAGGGCGGCAGGACGCATCCCAAGGTAGCCCGCACCCGCAACCGCGTTCTCGACATGTGGTCCGAGATGGCTTCCTACGCGACCATCGCTGAAGAACTCGACGTTTCGATTTCGACGGTGGTGGAGTGCATCGCGAGGGCCAAGCGCCTCAAGGATCCCCGGGCGGATCGACCATACCGGCACCGGAAACTTCTGATCGCGGACAAGCGCCGCCGCGAGATCACGCGTTTGCTCGATGACGGCTTTCGACCACGCGAGATTGCCACGTCTAGGAGTTTCCAAGCGCCTTGTCCTAATCAGGATGAAGGAAGGCAACGCAAAGGCAGTAGGATGACGGGTAGGCCAACCATATTCACCGACGAACTGGCGATCACCATCTGCGAGCGGATTGCAGACGGAAAGAGCCTGCGGTCGATCTGCCTGGATGACGATATGCCGGATAGGGTGACTGTCCATCGCTGGTTGCTTGATCCCGCGCACGAAGCCTTTTGCAACCAATACACGCGTGCGCGCGCGATGCAGGCCGACACCCATGTCGACGAAATGCAAGACATCGCCGACGATGGCAGCAACGACTACGTCACAAAGACCAATGCGGATGGCTCGACTTACGACCAGGTCAACAGCGAGCACATACAGCGTTCGCGGCTGCGCATCGATACCCGGAAATGGGTCGCCGAGCGCATGCAGCCAAAGAAGTACGGCACCAGGGTCGCGCTCACCGATCCTGACGGCGGACCGCTGACGGTGCAGATCGTGAAATTCTCGGAAACCGCTGATGCCGACAGTCAGACTTCCGGCGAATAACTGGCGGCCTCGCTGGTATCAGCAGAAGGCATGGAACACATGGGAGCAGGGGTGCAAACGCCAGCTCCTGTTCTGGCACCGCCGCGCCGGCAAGGACGACGTCAACCTGAATATGCATGCCGTGTCGGCCTATGAGAGGCCAGGCACCTACTGGCACATGCTGCCGGAGGCTGCGCAGGCGCGTAAGGCGATCTGGAACGCGGTCAACCCTCACACCGGCAAGCGGCGGCTGTTCGAGGCCTTCCCTGAAGCTCTGATAGCCAACATGAACGACAATGAGATGTTCCTTCGTTTCAAGGACGTCGATTCCACCTTTCAGGTTGTCGGGTCGGACAACTTCAACAGTCTGGTCGGTTCTCCGCCGGTCGGCATCACCTTTTCAGAATGGGCCTTGGCCAATCCGTCGGCATGGGCCTACCTGTCGCCGATCCTGGCTGAAAACGGCGGTTGGGCTTCGTTCATCACCACGCCACGCGGCAATAATCATGCCAAGGGCATGCTGGACGCGGTGAGGAAAGACGTGTTCGACCGTGTTACCAATCGACTGGGCTGGTTTACTGAAGTCCTGTCCGTCAGCGTCACCAATGCCATCAGCCTTGATGCGATCGAACGGCAGCGCCGGGAGTATACGGGCCTGTTCGGCAAGGACATCGCCGATCTGCTGATTGAGCAGGAATATTACTGCTCATTCGCGGGAGCGATGGTCGGCGCTTATTGGGGCGCCGAGATGGCCTCTGCTGAAACGCAGGGCCGCGTGCGCGTCGTGCCGGTTGATCCTGCCTATCCGGTGCATACGGCATGGGATCTTGGCAAAGCGGTCAACAATCCGATCTGGTGCTTCCAGGTCGTCCCGATCTTCGTCATGTTGGCAACGGGCAACCCGATCTATCAGCGCTCGGAACTCCGCATTGTCGATTTCTACCGGCCCGACACGGAAGACCTGGAACTGTGGTGCAAGTGGCTCAACGACAAGGGCTACAACGGCACCGACTACGTGCCGCACGACGTCATGCAACCAGTCTGGGGCACGAAGCACACTCGTTTCGACATGCTCAAAGCGATGGGGCGTAAGCCGAAGATGGTCGGCATGGTCAGCGTGGCAGAAGGCATCACCGCCGGACGAGAGGCGATCAAGCTGGCGGTGTTCGACGACGAGCGCACCGCTGACGGGCGCGACGGCCTGAAGTCCTACCGGCGCGAGTGGGACGATGATCTGAAGCGGTTCCGCGACAACCCGGTGAAGGATTGGGCAGAACACATCGGCTCGAGTTGGCGATATCTCGGCCTGGCGTGGCGCGAGGCCGTCGTGCCCACAGCCAAGCCGGCTGGCAACAAGGGCGCCTATGTCGCCATGCCCGATGGATCCATCCGCAGCGGTCAAACGGTCAAGGAAGCGGTCGACGCTATGGTGAGGCGCCGACAGGGGCGTGGCTAAGCGCCCGCCGCTGACGCGTTTGCGCAGCGGCGGGCACCAGCGCAAGCGCCGGCTCTTGAACCGCAGGATTCCACAGATGTTGCGGCACAGGGGGTTGCCGTCTATGGTCGGGCTCACCAAATTCAGATAATTAGATTATCCGAGGAAGGCGAGGATGAAGTAGACGACGCCGTTTGCGACATGAAGCAAGCTAAGCGCAAAGTAGGCCCACACAGCCATTTATTATCACCTCCTTTCCTGGTTGTCGGGGGAGCCGTCTGATCCACGGCTCCCCCGATGCACTTAAATTAGGGTGTCCGAACCATTTTAGTCAATGTACGCGCTTTATCCAAACCGGAATTCCTATTTAAAAACAAAGGTTTATATTTTTTTTAGCTGCGTTTTACGAGTCCATTTGTTTGGTGCTTATCAAGCGGCTTAGATTTTCGCGACTGCGCCACGATCATCGCCCCAATCGATAAGATTGGAGCAGCTATGTCCCGCGCTGGTGGAGTGTATTCAGCCCCTCCGGGCACCAAGGGAGCGCCTAACACGACAATCGAAAGCGCGAAGTACAACGCGCTCGTCGATGATCTGGTGGCGGACGCCAACGCGGCGCGACCTGTAACGGCGGGCGGATCAGGCTCAGCTACTGCCGTCGGCGGCAACGACAATTTCAGCACCGCCAGTACCGACATGGCCTCTGCCGCCACGGTCAACCTGGCCAATGCCACCGGCACTCTCGTCAACATCACCGGCACGGTCACCATCACCGCGCTTGGCACGGTCGGCGCCGGTGCCGAGCGGGATCTGGTGTTCGCGGGCATCCTAACGTTCACGCACAACGCCACCAGCCTCATTCTGCCGGGCGCAGCGAACATCACGACGGCGGCTGGCGATGTGGCGCGTATGCGGTCGCTCGGTGGTGGCAACTGGCGGTGCGTCAGCTACACGCGAGCGGGCACGGCCCCTTACTCAGCGGCGGGGGCAGAAGTTCTCAAGAACAAATCCCTGGAAGACGCCACCACTGCGATTGTCGATGACGCCGACAACACCAAGAAGCTGAAGTTTCAGGCGTCAGGGATCACCACGGGCACAACGCGCACCGTCACCGTGCCGGACGTCGACGGAACGATGTTGCTCAGCACCAGGCAGCAGCTCGTCGCCGGCTTCCGCAATCTTAAAGTTCAGGCCACCAGCGCAAGCGCAGTGACCATCACAGCCGACGGCCTCACAGTCGAGGACGCCACTGGCGGCGCAGTTCGGCTGACCGCCGTCAACGTCTCCGCCGACCTCACGGTCGCCGGCTTGAGCGGCCTCGATACCGGCGCCGAGGCGGCAAACACCTGGTATTATCCATGGGTCATATTTGACGGGACCAACGTCAGGGCCATCCTCTCCGCCAGTTCGACCGCACCGACTATGCCGGGCGGCTACACGTTCAAGGCGCGCATGGGCGCGGTGCGCAACGACGCGTCGGCAAATCTGTGGCGCACTCTGCAATATGGCCGCCGCACTCATGTCGTGAACGGCACCAATCCGACCGCGCCACCGATCATCGCCAGCGGCACAAGCGGAAGCCCGACTACGCCGACCTGGACCGCTGTTGCAATCGGAAGCTTTGTGCCGCCGACCGCAGTCGCCATTCGCGGCACGATGCTGATGGCGCAGAGCGACAGCACCCGCGCCATGATCGCCCCGAACAACACCTATGGCGTTTGGAGCGCGGCCAACGCAGCGCCGGTCGCAAACGGCAACAACGGCATCACCGGCAGCTTCATTGTGGTCAACGTGCAGTTCGACTTCATCCTCGAAAGCACCAACCTTCACTATGCCTCCAGTAACGGCAGCACCAACGTGCTTCTGAACGGCTGGGACGACAACATCTGAGAGGCCTCATGTTCGTCTACAGCAACGACGGTCACAGCTTCCACGCGGTGGACGATGACTACCAGGCAGCACCTGGCGAGAAGCTTTTTGCGGATTACGCGACCCTTGACCAGTTGGCCGAGACCTTCCCCGGGTATGCGCCGCCCGTTGACCGGCCCAAGGTGCCGAAGTCGCTCGTCATGCAGCGGCTGATCGACAGGAACAAGATGGATCAGGCCTACGCGATGTTGTCGTCGCAACCGAAGTTCTTTGCTCGCTGGTTCGCGCCCGACCATCCTGCCGTTTACTGCGATGACGCCGACGCGACGGCCTTCGTCACGGCTCTGAACCTGGATCCAGCCATCATTCTCGCCAGCGAAGCCGAGCCCGCCTAATTCAAGCGGCTATGGTTTTCGCATGCGCATGCCTCACCCTGCTCCAAACGCCATTGGAAGCGGGTTTTCGTGATGGATCGCAATTTCGCGCGGGCGCTTGCTCTCGTTCTCAAATCCGAAGGCGGCTGGTCGGACAATCCTGCCGATCCTGGCGGCGCCACCATGCGCGGCGTCACCCTCGCCAACTTCCGCCGCTACGTGAAAGCCGATGCTACGAAGGCCGATCTTAGGGCGATCAGCGATGATCAGGTGGCGACGGTCTATCGCCGTTTCTATTGGGACGCGGTCTCCGGGGCCGAGTTGCCCGACGGCGTCGACTACGCGACCATGGATTTCGGCGTGAACTCAGGCCCGAGCCGCGCCGTGAAATACCTTCAGGCTGTTGTCGGTGTTCCGCAGGACGGACGCATTGGCCCGGTCACTCTTGCGGCAGTCACGGCTAAGCCTTCTGGCGTTGTGATCGATGCGCTGTGTGATGCTCGGCTGGCGTTCCTGAAACGCCTTCCAACCTGGGGCAGCTTCGGCAAGGGATGGGCAGGCCGGGTCGAGAGCGTGCGCCGTGCCTCGCTGTCCCTGACGATCCAGCCGGCCATTCCAGCCCCGCCAGCGCCAAATCAGCCCGCCTCGGCTTCTGTGGCGCCCGCAGCGCCTCCTGCTGCTCCTGAGCCACCCGTCGTCAAGCCGATCACCTATCCCGACCCGACGCCTACCTCTCCGCCTGTCGATGTTGAAACCAATTGGTTCTGGCGGCTGCTGTACGCGGCGCTCCGAGCCATCTTCAAGGGGAACTGACCATGTGGGCAAAACTCAAGGCCTTCTTCTCGTACAGCGAAACCATCCTCCTGGCCCGCGTCCAGATGTTCGCCGCCATCGTGTTCGGCGCGTTCATGGCGCTCGATCCATCGCTTTTCCAGGCATATGTGCCGACACACTACGTCCCGCTTTATCTGCTTGGGATGGGCGTGCTGACGGAGTATGCGCGGCGTCGCAGGGCACCTGATCTCGGAAAGGATCAGTGATGAGCGCAATCGTCGCCTTCTTTCTGGGCAACCCGACGATTGTGGGCTTTGGCGCGGCATTCATCGCGGCAATCGGCTGGGGGTTCCACCAGCGCCTGGCCGGCGCCAGTGCAGAGCGCGCCAAGGGTGCTGCTGAACGGCTCGAAGCTCGCACCGAATCCGACAAGATCGACCAGGCTGTTGCCGGCATGTCTGATGCCGAAGTGCTGAAAGGACAGGCCAGATGGTCGCGCCCAAAATCCTAGCTGTTGCTGCTTTCGTCGCGCTCGCTGCCTGCCAGCATGCTGGCGGATCGTTTTGCGACATCGAGAAGCCAAACCGAAACCCCGCCGAGGACATGACGATTGTCGAGGCCCGAGACGCGCTGGCCCACAATCTCAAGGGGCAGCGCCTGTGCGGATGGAGGCCCTAATGCATGACCTCTTCGATCTTCTCGGGATCAAAGGCCCCGTGGTAGCGGCCGGACTAGCTGGCGGCGTTCTCAGGGCATTGTCGCGCCACCGGTACAAGCTGCGCGAAATGGTTGCCTCGCCGATCTGTGGAGCGCTGGCGGCGGCTTATCTCACGCTGCCTGCCGTGGCCTATTTCCAGGCAACCGGACTGCCGATGCCTGATCCGACAAATGACACCACAACGCTGGCGGCCGCGTTCCTAATCGGCGTCTCAGCAATGTGGATCTCGGATATCCTGTTTGAGATGATCGTGCGGAAGTTAAGGCCTGCTGCAGAGAAATGACGCTCTCGGGCCGAGTGTTTATTCGAACCAGCCAAGGCAGCTCATTTCCTTCCGCATGGCATATAGCGATTGTTTGACGCCACCAATCTGCGCCGCCTCGGCGGAACTGCAATCGACCAAAACAGATTTCAGTTTGTCCAGGTCCTCATAAAGGGCGTCCGCGAGTTTGCAACCGCTCTTTGTGTCTCCGTTTTGATTGGCCATCAAGATGACGCCGAGCACGTTGGCGATATCGCCTCCAGAGCGCTTGTTTATGGTTTGCCGAATCTCATCTGCTTTCACACATGCCGAATTGTTTAGGCGAGCCGCAGCTTCCTTTTTTTGTTGCTCCTCTTCCACTGCTTTGGCCGCTTCGTCCTCAGCCCTCAACCGTATTCTCTCGGCAGCCTTTGCCTCTAATGCCCTTTTGTCTGCGTCGGTCAGTGAGAGTGTTGCGCTTTGTGCCGGCTGCACGGCAGGCGTCCGCTGTGCAAGTAGGTCAGGCCCCAGATCTGCCCAAATATAATCGAAGTGCTGCCTCAGAGACCAGTCTAGTTTCGCAGCAGCACCATCACATGTGTCGAGCCGAAGCCTGAAGGCATCCGCTACATCATTCGTCCAATCGTCTTTTGGGATGCCAAAGGCCTCTCCTCGACCAACTGCCCCTTGCATCATACCGAGCGCTTCGTGGCTCAATGAAGCGCAAGGAAGAGACGCCGCCACGGCTACAAAGTTCTCCGAGCCGAAGGCCGCTTTAGAAGCGATAAAGCTGAGCGACATCAATCCAATCAAGACAATGCGCCGCATGCGCGATTCGGTATGTCTCAGCATTCTTACCCCCATGCCCGACAGATAGCATTGCTGAGCAGAACCTTGCACGCAAGTGAAGAAAGCCCACTGCCTTGGCCCAAGAGGGTTGGTGGGGCGCTATTTGCGTTTTGGGGCGGGAATAAGCTCCTTGGAACCGAGCCCATTGACTCGCCCTTGTGGTCTCACATAAATCGACCAGGGGACCAGGGGCAAAGTGGATGCGAAAATGCCTATTTATTAGTCTGCTCCTTTTTTTCAGCTCTCCGGCATCGGCAGACTTATCCGACTATGTAAAAGCCTACGATACGTGCCTGGTTGAACGGATAGGAAAGTTCAAAAACTCATGCGAGCCGGCGGACCAAGTTGCCGCGGCTGTCGTCGAGGGTTGTAGTGAGCAACTTCGGACGCTGGCGTTTCTGATCACGTCTATGACCAATGAGGATAAGGCCGCCACTGCAAAAACCATTCTAGAGTCGCGGAAGGAAACCGTGCAGAGCCTCCTGATCGAATACCGTCTTGATCATCCTTGCAAATAGATGGCCCTTCCGGGCTCTTGACGCGGAAGACAACCGATAGGAAGCGGCGCGGGCAGGGTAAAGCGCCCCACCGCGAGCATCTTAAGCAGGATCATATTCCAAGCATCTTAGATTTTCGCTGTCATGCCCTCCATGCTGCTAGGCATGGCAAAGTCGGACAAGCGCACCCCAGATCAGCAGAAGCAGGGCGCGGCCCTTCGTGAGGAAGGATCGAAGTGGCTTGCGCGCGTCGAGGCCGCCGGCAAGCTCGAAAAGAACTGGATGGACGACGCCGAAAAGGCGGTGAAGGCCTACACTGGCGAGACCCGATCGCAAGACCTGACGTCGTCGACCGCGCTCGGCGGCACCTACGATTTCAACATCCTTTTCGCCAACACCGAAACCATCGTGCCGGCGATCATCAACAGCCCGCCCGCGCCGGACATTCGCCGCCGCTTCGCCGATGAAGACCCGGCCGCTGCCGACGTCGCCGAGATCATCGAGCGGGCCATTCGCAAGCAAGTCGACGATTCGAAGCTTCAGGTCGAACTGGAGGCACAGGCGCAAGACGGGTTCCTGGCCGGTCGTGGCATCGTGCGCCTTCGCTTCAAGAGTGACATCGTGAAGGATGAAACGACCAATGCCGAACTTGAGCAGGCGAGCGCCAACGCCGACGGTGGAACAACTGTTCGCACTGCGACGGCTGGCGACGATGTTGAAAGCGGGGACGAATATTCAGCACCATCTGGCGCATCTGCTGCGGACGGCTCGACAAGCGAACGCCTCGCAAACGAGTGCATCGAGTTCGAGGCGGTAAGCTGGCGCGACTATAGGCACGGACCGGCCAAGCGCTGGGCAGCCAGGCCGTGGGACGCATTCCGGTTCATAGTGCAGCGCGAAGACGAGGGCTCGGTATTCGATGCCGGCCTGATCAGCACACAGACCGATGACGTCGAGAAAAAAGCCCGCGGTGAAAGCGACGATGACCTGACCGGCTGGGAAATCTGGGACAAGAGCAGCCGCAAGGTCATTTTCATCGAGGACAACGGCGTCATTCTGAAGAAGGTCGATGACCCGCTGGGCCTGAGCAATTTCTTCCCGATCGCCACGCCGGTCCAGCCGATCGAGGTCACCGGCCGGCTGATGCCGGTCAATCCGTTCGCGATCTACAGAAAGCTCGCCGACGAACTCGACCTGACCACCAAGCGCATCAACCTCATCACGAACAAGATGCGCGTGAAGGGCTGGTATCCCGGCGATGCCGGCGACATCAAAGCCATGGTCGACGCCGATGACGACGACTTCGTACCGATCGCCAATGCTGACATCTGGGCAGCGAATGGCGGCCTTCAGGGCGCGGTGGCGTTCTGGCCGGTCGAGAAGTTCATCCTGGTGCTCCGCGAGCTGTACGCATCCCGGGACCAGACGAAGCAGGCCATCTACGAAATCACCGGCATTTCCGACATCGTGCGAGGCGCGAGCAAGGCGCAGGAGACCCTGGGTGCACAGCAGATCAAGAGCCAATGGGGCTCTCTGCGCATCCAGAAGATGCAGCGGATGATGGAGCGCAGCGCGCGCGACCTGTTCGTCATGATGTCCGAAATCATCCCCTCGAAGTTTACGCACGAGACGCTTCAGCAGATGACCGGGGTGCAGATCATCCCCGCGCAACAGGATCTGCAGCCGGTCACACCGCCGCCAGCACCGCCCCAAGGCGCGCAGATACCGCCCGAGCAGCAGAAGCAGCTACAGCAAGCCATGCAGGCCGCTCAGGAGGCGGAGAAGTCGCGCCAGGCCAAGCTGGCGAAGCTCGCCGATATCCAGCGGCTTCTGAGCCAGCCCCTTGCCATGTCCTACCGGGTCGATGTCGAGAGCGATTCGACCATCAAGGCGGACCTGACCAGGCAGAAATCCGAAACGGCCGAATTCATGCAGGCGGCCGGCGCCTATTGGGCGGCAGTCGGTCCGCTGGTGCAGCAGGGCGCTCTGTCGAAAGAGGTCGCCGTCGAAATCTTTGCGGCGAACTCGCGGCTGTTCAACCTCGGCAAGTCGGTTGAGGACACGCTTGAGAAGATGGTGACCGATGCCAAGGAAGCGGCCGATCAGCCTCCGCCACCAAACCCCGAACACCAAAAAGCGGAAGCGGACGCAAAGGCGCGAGAGGCGGACACGGCGGCAAAAGCTGCTGACGCGAAGATCAAAGGCGATCAGGCCGCGCAAAATATGCAGTTTGCCCGCGAGCAGCACGACATGACGATGAAGGAAAAGCAGTTCGATCTGCGCTCCAAACAGATCGCGGCTGCAACCGATCAAAATCAGGTCTTGGCCGCGAACGGTATTGTTCCGCTGCCAATCCAAA